>NZ_SCML01000069.1 GCF_005503365.1 Hydrogenophaga sp. 2FB | reverse complement strand
GCGACGAAGTCGGCGTGGTCGTTCACGCGGATCACTTCAAGAGCGAGAAAACCCGTGCGCAGGTCCGAGCCGAGGCCGAGGCTGCGGTACAGCAGGGACTCCTCAATTTCGGCGAGGGCAGCTACCCGCCTCCGGTGCCCAGTGCCGGACCGGGCAAGACGCGCGAAGAAGTGGTTCGCGAGCTGCTGAGCGAGACGCCGGCGGAGCGGAACGCACGCATGCAGCTCTACAGTGGAGGCTGATTGTCGGTTAGGGCGAACGGCGGAGAGCCGAAGAGCATCCAACCTCGTACAAGATGAAGCCGCCGCGCAGCGCCGCGGCGGCTTCACTTTACGAGATGCTCGATGAGAAGCCCAGCGTCTGCTCCGCTTGGAGTGGGCCCTCGATGGGAGGCCAGAAACTGACACTTGACATTGCCACGATGGCAAGGTCTAGAGTCAGCAGCACCTAACCACTGACGGAGAGAACCAATGCTTGCATTCGAAGTGAACGATATGACCTGCGGCCATTGCGCCAGCACCATCACCAAGGCGGTCAAGACCATCGACCCAGGTGCAGATGTCCAGGTCGACCTGGGCCGCCATTTGGTGAGCGTGGCAACCGATGCGAACGCGGGCATCGTCCAGAAGGCGATTGCCGACGCTGGGTATTCGCCCGCTCAGGTGAACGCGCCGGCTGCTGCGCCGGCATCCGCTGTCAAGCGAGGGGGCTGCTGCGGCTCCTGCCACTGATTGCGGGGCAAGAGCCTGCACGCTCACGTGAGCCTGTCTGGGCGGACTACTATGGTCTGGCCGACCGTTCCTTCGGCGCAAGGCCCACCGTTGACCCGCGTGTCCCCGTTTGAAAGAGCGCGGGTGGAGCTTGAACTGATGGCCGTGGCATTTCAGTCGATGTCGTCGACCAAGGTGGTGCAGCCGCGTGGATGTCTCTGAGCGCTCGGGCACGGAACAGCTCGGGCTGTACTACTTCGGTTGACGGCACGCATGCAGAGCCCCGTCCGCGTGGCCAAAATCAGGTGCTTGATGTGCGAGTGGCCCAGGGCTCGTGTGCCAACGTCGCCCGGCTTGCTCGGTGAACACGCCTTGGATGAGCCATTTACTGCGAGCGGGAAGTCCTATGACGAGCCGGTGGTCCAAGGGCTTTCGGCGGGAGCATGCCGTTTCGGTGTGTTCGCTGCTTGCAGAGCCTGTCTCTTTGGGGACGCCGCATTAACGCAATGTAATCATGGCGCAATCGCTTGGAAAGCGACAAGCTCCTACAGTGATGACGCGACGCAAGTTGCCGTCGTTTCACAAAGGAGCTGATCATGAAGTCCTCGCCACTCTGTTGGGCGCGCTTTCCGCACCGGTGTTCGCCGGTGATGCCGCAGTCCAGGCTGCCAAGGAGATGATTCCGTTGGCCGATGGAGGAACGCTCTACATCTTCAAAGACGGCCTCATGGCGCAGGAAGACCGTTTTGGCCGCGCGACGTATCAGAAGATCGGTACGTCCGTGGTTGCGAAGGACGGCCGGAACATCGCCATCACCAGCAATGAAGTTGCACGCCTCTACTCTTTGCTTCAGAAGGGGCATCGCGGCTGACTCAGCGGCACTCGGCTGAGCTTGTGTCGCAGCCTTATAGGTCTACATACGGGCTGTGAGGCCACCGGCGTTGCGCGCCGCGAGCATCTCGGATGGTCATTGGGGCGAGAGGTTCGGCGGGGCCTGAAGACAAACACGTTGGTGGTGCCCGTACGAATGTTGCAGAGGGGGCAACAGAGGGCGCCGTCACAGACGCGCTGGACTCGCTTCTTCCTCATCGCCGCGTCAGGCGATCTCGCGTGACGGGCGCTTCGGGCGGGTGCGGTGGGGTCAGGAGCAGAGGTCTTGGTAGTCCCTACGTTGGCAGACCGGTGGCGCAAGCTCGGCCTGCGTATGGAATGCAACCTTCCCCATGCGCCGAACTTCGGCTTTCCCCGCCCGGACTATTTCTGTAGTCCGTAGTCAGGTACGGAATGGAAGTTTGACTAACATCAAAGAACTGGAGTGGATCTGGTTCTATTCTGAGCCTCAAACTACGCTTGCCTTACATCAACCATGCTTCGCAACCGCCGCCAACTTCGCCGCTGGGCCATCCAGGTGCTCCTGGTGTGGTTGTTCGGCATCGTGACGGGGATCGCGCACGCATGCGCCGTACGGATCGTGGATGACCAGCGTGGGTCAGCTGACCCCCATCACGAAGCGGCGGCTGTCGACCGCACGTCACATTCGCATGCCCAAGCTCTTGTTTCTGACGCAGATACAGGTGAGCAAGCGAACTGCCTTGATTTCTGCGAGAAGGTCTCGTTGAGCGCCCAGCCGTTGAAGGGCAAACTGGACCCGAATGCGGAGGCTCTCGCGACGGCCGTCCTCTTAAGCGCGTCCCCCGATCTGGTTGACTGGCCCGCAGCCACATTTGTGCGGCTGGGCGACGCGATTCAGCAGCACCGAGGCCCCCCGCTGCGGATTGCACTCCAGCGGTTGGCTCTATAGCCACTCAGATTCTCTCGACGTCTGCGCCCCCGCTGCCAGGGATCGGGGCATCTGCCCCGGTGCTGAGCGCAACGCTGTTTAGCTGTTGGCCTGGTCGCCGTACATCCCCCAGTCGAGCGCCCGGCCTCAAGACGGCAACCCGTGCACGACCACGGGAGATTCCACGAACCATCAGATCCCATCCTCACCAAGGAGCACCGTCATGACCCTGCCATACGACCCGAAGCAGAACGGTCGAAACAGCCCGAACTGGTCTCGCATCAACCAGTGGCTGCTGTGGCTCGGCCTCGCCGCCGCCGTTGCCTGGATGTTCTACCGCCACAACGCCCATCTTCTGCAACTGCTTCCCTTCCTCTTCATCCTCGCCTGTCCGTTGATGCACATCTTCGGCCATGGCAGTCACGGCGCACATGGCGGTCATGACCATCAAGATCAGCCGCCTCGGGGCGATGAAGAGGGTTCGCCTGCGCGCCAATCAGACGACCGGAGCCGCCCGAAATCCGTCGGCCAGTCCGGGCACCACCACTGAAACCACCGGAGCATCATCATGGAAACCATCGAACTCAAGGTTGCCGGCATGACCTGCGCCTCCTGCGCGAACTCGGTCAGCAAGGCGCTCAAGCGCGTAGCTGGTGTGCAAGACGTGCATGTCGATCTCGCTCGCGGCGCAGCGAGTGTCACCGGCGACCAGACGGCCCAGAAGACGCCTGAGCTGATCGCGGCCTTAGCTGCCGCGGGCTACGAGGCATCCGCTGATTCCTCGCCGGGCATTGCGGCGGGTGCCGGTGCCTCCCATGCGCCGGCCGCTGCCCGTTCAAAGGGGCATGGCGGCTGCTGCTGCCGCTGATGGACGCCATGGACGCACGCACGAACTCCCAGGGTATCGCCGCCGCACCGCTTGGGCTCTTTGCTGCCTACTGGGGCGACATGCTGTGGCGGACCGTCGCGTCCGGCGAAGCGCTGAGACAGCGCGCCAACAACATGACCGAACACGAAGCGGCGGGTATGCCGCCGCTGCTCCACTTCGAGTCAGAGCAGGTGGCTGACGGCCACGACTTGCAACCGGCGAGCAACTACCGGCTCCTGCGTGTCACTCGCTGTGGCACCGACGCCTTGGAGAAGCATGTGCGCAAAGGCGCCGCGCCGGTGCTGGTGGTCGATCCACGCGCCGGCCATGGCCCTGGCATTGGCGGCTTCAAACGCGATTCTGAAGTTGGCATGGCACTGCTCGAAGGCCATCCCGTGTACTTCGTAGTGTTCGATCCGGAGCCCGTCGAGGGCCAGACCATGGGCGCAGTCGTCCAGACCCTGGCCACATTCATCGACATGGTGGCCAAGCGCCACCGAGGCAAGGCCCCGATCGTCTACGGCAACTGCCAAGGCGGTTGGGCGATCACGCTGGCGCTGTCGCACTGCGAGCACCGTGCCGCCTTGGCAGTGCTCAATGGCTCGCCGCTGTCGTACTGGGCAGGCGAGAGAGGCGTCAACCCCATGCGGCTGCTCGGTGGGTTCACGGGCGGCATCTGGCCGGCGCACTGGGTGTCGGACCTCGGCGCCGGGCGATTCGACGGTGCCTGGCTGGTCCAGAACTTCGAGGCGTTGCGGCCCGAGGGCGTGTTCAAGAAATACGACACGCTCTTCGCGCAGCCGGAGACTGAGCGCGATCGTTTCCTGGAGTTCGAGCGTTGGTGGAATGGCTTCTACCAGCTTGCACGCGAGGAAATGTTGTCGATCGCAGGCGATCTTTTCGTAGGTAATCACCTGGAGAGCGGCGAGGTCGTGGTCGATGGCCACTGCCGCGCGGATCTCAGCCGCATTGGCGCACCGCTGGTAGTCTTTTGCTCCAACGGCGACAACATCACACCGCCCCACCAGGCGCTCGGCTGGCTCAAAGCGGTATATCCGACGACCGCAGACCTGGTGGCGGCGGGCCAGCGCGTGGTGTACCTGCTGCACCAACATGTTGGCCACCTTGGCATCTTCGTCTCCGCGGGGGTGGCGCGACGCGAGCACCGCGCCATCTTGCATCATGCCGAATCGATCCAGGCACTCAAGCCTGGACTCTACGAGATGGTTCTGGAGGACAGCGCCTCTTCGGAGTCGGCCGCCGCTGCGCAGTTCCAGCCGCGGCGGCTGGAAGACCTGCCTTACGACGCCAACCCGGCGGGGTTCGACAAGGTCGAAGCACTTTCGGAGATCACCGAGCGCTTCTATTCGCAGTGGGTGTCGCCGTGGGTCCGCTTCGCCGTCACCCCCGACTCGGCTCGTGAACTTCGCGCGCTGCACCCCATGCGCGTCAGTCGCAAGGTCTGGTCCGAGCAGGTGACCCCGGCCCTGGCGCTGCTGCCATGGGTGCAACGATGGCTTGAGCAGTGGGGTGCGCAGGATCCCCATCGGGCCGAAAATCCTTGGTATCAGCTTGAGCGAACTGGTGCAGACGCGATTGGGCAGGCCATGGAATCATGGCGCAAGAGCCGGGACCTGTGGGCTGAGCTTGTGTTCGAGCAGGCCTATGCCAACTGAACGACCCTCCACTGTGGCTGCAAAAAGAGACGCTCACGGGTCGCAAGCAGCACGCTCCTTGTCGGAGGCGATGCGCCTGCCACGGCCGATTCCGCTTTTCAGCGTCGTCCAGGCACGGATCAAAGTTGGATTCTCCCGTATCACCACGCCAGCAACGGCGCTACAGCATCGGAAGCATGGGCCTGATCGGCGGCCTCGCGTGCTGCTAGCGCCGAGCGAAACTTGGCAATTCGATCTGATGAACGTTGCCAATGGCGGCGACGTCGGCACTGACCGGCGCTGACGGAGCTCCGACATGCGCGTCCTCGCCATCAATGCCGGCAGTGCGACCCTGAAGTTCGGAGTTTTCGAGTCGGCTCGTACCTTGCCATTGATCGACTCGGCGATTGATCATCCTGCGGTGGATGCTGCGACCTTCGAGGAGATCGAGCGGCACTTGCACAGGGCGGGTGTCACAACGATCGATGGCATTGGTCACCGCGTCGCACACGGTGGCCCACTGTTGAGCAACGCGGTGCTCGTGGATGAAGAAGTCGAACGCGAGATCGGCAAGGCTTCGGCTCTGGCGCCGCATCACAATCCTGCCGCATTGGCCGGCATACGCCTGACCCGTGAGCGTTGGCCCGGCGTGCGCCACGTCGCGGTCTTCGACACCGCTTTCCATGACGACATGCCCGAATACGCCCATTCCTATGCTGTTCCGCCATCGTGGCGCGCGGCAGGGGTACGGAGATACGGCTTCCATGGCCTGTCCCACCAGGGTGTACTGGCCGCCGTCAGCACCGAGCTGAAACGGCCGCCGTCAGAACTTCGTATCGTGAGCTGCCACATTGGAAGCGGCGCCAGCGTCTGCGCGATCGATCGCGGAAGGTCGATCGATACATCGATGGGAATGACCGCGCTTGAAGGTCTTGTGATGGGCACGCGCTGTGGAGACCTCGACCCTGGCGTACCCGGCTTCGTCGCACGCGCACTGGGTTTGACGTTGGCGCAGATCGAGGCGGCACTTTACAGCGACAGTGGACTCAAAGGATTGTCGGGTGAGAGTTCGGACCTGCGGATTGTGGAGAAGCGCGCGGGAGAAGGAGTCGCAGCCGCCCAACTGGCATTGCAGGTACACGCGTACCGCGTGCGCAAGTACATCGGCGCCTACGCCGCCGCGATGGGCGGTTGCGATGCTGTGGCCTTCACTGGCGGAGCTGGAGAAAATTCGGCCGCGTTGCGTCGGCGCATCGTTGATGGCCTGGAGTTCATCGGCCTGGAACTAGACGAAGAGCGCAATCGCGCCTACTCGCCCAACACTGAAGTCGCCCAGTTGCAGTCATCCCGATCCGCCGTCGCCGTGCTGGTGGTTCAAGCACGCGAGCAGTTAGCGATCGCGCGTGAGACGTTCCGAGCGCTGAATGACCAGGCAAGTGGTTTGGTATAGGCAATGAACTGGGACAAGACCACGATAAGTCTTCCTCCGGGCCGGGAGCCACGCCCGTTGATGCTCGCGCCGAAGATGGTCCAGTTGCCCATCCAACCGCACGTTGAAGGAAGAAACGGAGCGGTTCAGACACCGGGCCCTTGACCCATGTGCAGCACCTGGGTTCAAACTCTCTCGAAAGTGAAGGGATTCAAGACAACCTTGCTGGAGGATGGTGATGCAACTCATTGAATGCGCCAAGGCGGCAGGCGTCACACCGGACACGTTGCGTCACTACCTTCGGGTGGGGCTTGTGGTGCCCGATGGCCGGGGCACGAACGGCTACCGCGCATTCTCGGATCGAAGCGTCGCCCGGGTGCGTTTCATACGCAATGCATTGGCCCTCGGCTTCACGCTCAAGGACGCTGCAGAGTTTGTCGAGATGAGCCAGCGCGGTGCATCGCCTTGTCCGCGCGCGCGGGCGCTGCTGAGCGAACGGCTTGACGAGCAGGCCCGGCGGCTGAAGGAGGCGACGGATTTGCATCGCCGCATGCAGCAGGCAGAGCGCGACTGGAAGCGGCTGCCGGACGGCGTCCCGGATGGCCATTCCGTCTGCGGCTTGATCGAAGGAGCGGATGCGGACGTTCAGCGCAATTCGGTGCGCGCGAAGTCCCGTCGTGTACGCGCATGAATCGCTCTGATCATCGTCGACATTCCCCGGCATCACGACGCTCTACGTACATGCGGTGCAGCGGTTGTGGTCGTGCCGATCACGCCAGCGCCAAGTGTGAGTCGTCTATCCACTTCGCAGCATCCGCTGCACACGAGCGAGCGAGGCGCCCCCGATGAGCCACCTCACGACACGGGATCGAACCGTATCGCCCGACGGATATGCCGCCGCGCTACGGATCTTGCGCCGGCTGCTGGCCGGCATCGAGCGCCCGCCGGCGTTGCGTCTGGGCGATATGCTCTTGCACGAGCTCGAATCGCACCCGGAATACACCCTGATCATCCGTGACCCGGGCCTGCTGCGTCGCTTGGTCCTGCGCCCGGATCCGCTGCTGCTGGCGGAAGCCTATTTCCGCGGCACCATCGACATTGAGGGAGACCTGTACACCGCGCTCGGGCTCAAGGCGCATTTCGAGAAGTTTTCGCTCTCTTGGCGCGACAAACTGGCCCTGTTGCGCGACGCACTGCTGCTGCGCGTGTCCGACCAGGACGGGTTGAAGCCCTCGCGGAGTCTGGCCTCGCGCGTCGCACGTCGCTTCTCCCATCGCCATTCGCGTCAAACCGATCAGGCCGCGATCTCCTTTCACTACGATGTGTCCAACGCGTTCTATGGACTCTGGCTCGATGCCGAGAGGGTCTACTCATGTGGCTATTTCAAGGCGACGGATGACACGCTGGACCAGGCTCAGTGCAACAAGCTGGAGCACATCTGCCGCAAGCTGCGTCTGCAGCGAGGCGAACGCCTGCTCGACATCGGCTGCGGCTGGGGCGCGCTCGTATGCTGGGCGGCAAGAGAACATGGCGTCCGTGCGCACGGCATCACGCTCAGCCAACAGCAACTCGAATACGCGCGCGAGCGCATCCGCTCGGAGGGCCTGCAGGATCTCGTCACCGTTGAACTGCGCGACTACCGTGACCTCGAAGGCACGGCCGTTTTCGACAAGGTGTCAAGCATTGGCATGTTCGAGCACGTGGGACTCGCGAACCTACCGGCCTACTACGCGGTGGTCCAGCGGGTTTTGCGGCCAGGAGGACTCTTCCTCAACCATGGGATCACCCATGACGAGGAGGGCTGGAGCCGAACCGTCGCGACCGAGTTCATCAACCGCTACGTCTTCCCCGACGGCGAATTGGACTGCGTCAGCAATATCCAGCTAGGGATGGAGCGCTCCGGCTTCGAGATCCATGACGTCGAAGGTCTTCGACCCCACTACGCGCTGACCTTGCGTCATTGGGTCCAGCGGCTCGAAGCGCGCCGGGAGGAGGCCTTGCGGGAGGTCGATGAGGTGACCTTCCGCATCTGGCGCTTGTACATGGCGGCGTGTGCACTGGAATTCGAGGCCGGGGGGACTGGGATCTACCAGATCGTCGCGTCCAAACGCGACGGCGGAAGCTGGCCCGTGCCCTTGACCCGCTCTGATCTTTATGGAGAACACCAGCCATGAACGCTAGATGGCCGTGCCGCTGGCGCGCGAAAGACGATCGCAGACGCCAGCCTTCCCAATCTCGCCGTCGCGCTTACCTGCGTGCCGGCTCTCAAGGACTTTCCACATGAACCACGAGCTTCCCTGGGTCGCCGAGCGCGTCCGCGTGTTCCGCGAGTCTGATCCCGAGTTCGCCCGCTGGGCGCGCGGCCACGGCCCCATCACCCACAACGATCTCACGCAACTGCGAGTCCACGATCTCGCACAGGTGCTGGTTGCCGAAGGCAAGGCGAGCGACACAACCGCGGTGTATCGCACGCTGTGGGCGGCGGACCGCCTGGCCGTGGCAGGCATGTGGTTGACGGTTCACATGACCTATGCCGACCGGGTCTATCCCGATGGCCGGGGGATGAGAGCCGAGGATTTCAAGGAGACGCCGGAGGGGCATACCGGTGGGTCGCTGAACATCGTGCCGGCCTATGTCGGCTACCTGGCCGCGAACGCGCTCAGTGGGTTGACGCGTGGCTGGTTGATGGGCCAGGGCCATTGCGTCGCGGGCATCGATGCCTGCAACCTGCTGGTGGGCAACATGACGCCGCGCCACGCCGAGAGATACGACCGCAGCGAAAGCGGCCTCACGCGCTTTGCCCGGGATTTCTATAGCTACGCGATCGACGCACAGGGGCGTCCCGCCTCGCCGCTGGGCAGCCACGTCGGCCCGAATACGGCAGGCGGTCTGTCCGAGGGCGGCTATCTCGGCTTTGCCGAACTGCAGTACGTGCACATGCCCTTGCCCGGCGAGCGGCTGGTGGTGTTCCTCAGCGACGGCGCTTTCGAGGAGCAGCGTGGCAGTGACTGGGCGCCGCGCTGGTGGCGGGCAGAAGACAGCGGCTTCGTGGCTCCGTTCATGATCCTCAACGGTCGCCGCATCGAACAGCGCAGCACCATGCAGCAGCAGGGGGGCCGAGAATGGTTCCACCAGCATCTGCGGCTGAACGGCTTCGACCCGATGGAGATCGACGGCACCGACCCCGCCGCGTTCGCCTGGGCCGTTCACGCGATGGAGGAGCGGTTGTCGGCCTGCGCGGCTGGAGTTTCGCAGGGCACCGTTCAGTACCCGGTACCCCTCCACTACACCATCGCCGAAGCGCCCAAGGGATTCGGCTTCCCCGGTGCTGGAACCAATGCCGCGCACAACCTGCCGCTGGAGGGGAACCCCCGGGTCGACCAGATAGCGCTTCAGCAGTTCAACGAGGGTGCTCGCGCTCTCTTCGTGCCGTCGCACGAACTCGACGAAGCGGTGGCACTACTGTGCCGGCACGAAGTGCAGCATCGTCCCCTGGAGCGGGACCATGCCCTGGCGCACCGCCAGGTGGCGGCCCCCAGACTTCCGGTTCCGCAGTGGCATGTTGCGGGCCAGGGCGAGGTCTCGCCAATGGCGGCACTCGACGGAGCCTTCGCGGCCCTCGTCCAAGCCAACCCACAGCTGCGTCCGCGGGTGGGCAATCCGGACGAGCTGCGCAGCAACCGCATGGGCCAGACATTGGACCTGCTCAAACACCGCGTCTTCACGCCCGAACCGGGCCTGGCGGAGGCCGTCGATGGCGCCGTGATCACGGCGCTCAACGAAGAAGCGGTGGTCAGCGCGGCGCTGGGCAACAAGGGCGGCATCAACTTGGTCGTCTCTTACGAGGCATTTGCCGTCAAGATGCTGGGCGCGCTGCGCCAGGAAATCCTGTTCGCGCGACATCAGGCGCAGGCAGGCACACCACCCGGATGGCTGTCGGTGGTCACGGTTGCGACGTCCCACACCTGGGAGAACGGCAAGAACGAGCAGTCGCACCAGGATCCGACGCTGGCCGAAGCGCTGTTGGGCGAAATGTCCGACACCTCGCGCGTGTTGTTCCCGGTCGATGCCAACAGTGCCGTTGCGGCGCTGCGCGCGGCCTACGCCTCGCATGGCCAGTTCTGGACGCTGGTCGTTCCCAAGCGGGCCGTCGCCAGCCAGTTGAGTGCCGAGCAGGCCGAACGCTTGGTCGATCAGGGTGGTTGGGTGGTGAAGCCCTGCGACGCCCCCGACGTGTTGCTGGTTGCCATCGGCGCATACCAGCTACAGCAGGCCCTGCTTGCGGCGCGGCGCCTCGAAGCCGCTGGACATCGGACCGCAGTGACCTGCGTCATCGAGCCGGGCCGCTTCAGAGCACCCCGCGACGAACGCGAGCAGGACTTTGTGGCCGGCGACCAGGCCTTGCGCGCCCTGTTCCCGGAGACTGCCGCCGTGCGCGTCATCGTCTCGCACATGCGACCCGAGCCGACGCTGGGCCTGATGCGTCGGATCGATACAGGGGCGCGGCAGACCCGTGCCTTGGGCTACCAGGCGCGCGGCGGGACACTCGATGTGGCCGGCATGCTGTTCGCGAACCGTTGCACTTGGGCGCACGTGGCGGCCGAGGCGGCTCAAGGGCTCGGTGTCGATCCGGTGAGCTTGCTGAGCGTCGAGGAGTTGGCGGCCGTGCAGGGGCATGGCGACCCGCGCGTGGTGATGGCCCCGGCTTGAACCCCTTTCGGTCACATGGCGCGACCGGATTTATCGGCGGTCTGCAGCGACAGACCGCCCTGCCGCGGGTCGCCGTCTTGTGGAATGGGTGTGGTCGGATGTCGCGGCGGCCCATGCTGGAGTCGCAAGACCGCCATTGTCCCGTTGCCCCTGGCATTCCGTCAGGTCAGGGCCAAGGCGACTGCGAAGCCAACCGCAGCCATTGCCGCATACGACGGGAACACTCTCCACGCAAGCGATTTTCCGTCCAACGACGTTAACAGGACAAGTTTGGTGGCTTGATTGACGGACGCCGCGATGAACAACGCCAGGGTGGCCGATGCGGCGGTGACGGCGCCTTCGTCTACCAGACGGCCAATCGAGAGCGTGATCGCATCGACGTCCACAAGACCCGAGGCGGCGGCGGTGAGCATGACTCCGGCATCCCCGAAGCGATCGGCAAGAAAGCGGCCTGCCAGCATCACCGTGGCCAAGAACGCCGCGAACTGTAGCGCGGAGCGCAGTTGCAACGGGTTTCCAAGTTGCAGTTCGGGCAAGTCTTCGGCTGACGACCGCGCCGCCAGGAACGTCCCCACAACACCGCCAACTGCGGCCATGGCCACAAAGATGACCACCGGGCCCCAGCCGATGCCGGGGGCCGCGATGGCGACGAGGGCCGCCATGCGGGCAAACATGGCTGCGCACGCGAGCGCCGCACCCGCCGCTGCCAGTGGACGCCACCCTGGCGTCTGCCCGGCCCACCGAGCCAACGTGGCCGTGGTGGCGGTGCTCGACACGATTCCCCCGAGCAGCGCTGTGAATACTAGCCCTCGCTTCCTGCCGAGCGAGCGCATCAGGACGAACCCAGTGAACGACAGCACAGCCAGCAGGACAACGGCCCACCAAAGGCGATAGGGATTCAGCGCCTCATAGGGGCCAAAGCCACGGTCAGGGAGCACCGGCAGCACGACCACGCTGATCAACAGCAACTGCGTGCCGCTGCTGATCTCCGCCTCCGACAGCTTGCCGACGCCGGCATGCAAGAACTGCTTGAAACGCAGCAGTGCCAGTACGACCACGGCGGCAGCCGCCGAGACTTGCCAAGCGCCGCTGGTCGCCAGCGCCCCGATGGCGAATGTCGCAAGGGCGGCGACGGATGTGGTCAGTCCCATCACGGCATGCATATGCGCCGTCACCAGGTAACCGACCGCCAGATACACCCCGACGAGTACCAGCAGCGCGATGAGCATGCCGGCTCCCCAGCGCTGGGCCATCAGCCCACCAAGACCGCCGAGCAGGCCGATCAGCGCGAAGGTGCGAACGCCCGCGACCCGATGCCCCTCGGGCCGCTCACGTTGCTGCCAACCCCGTTCCAGGCCGATCAGAAGTCCCGAAGCGAGTGCCAGCGCGAGCCCGACCAGCGCGGGATCATCGAATTCACTCATCGTCGCACCTGGACGCGGTCTCGGATGAAATCACGCTGCAGTCCCAGCGAAGCATCGGTCCGCGCCATCGACGTCTGGGGATCGGTCTCGATGCCGCTCAAGGCGCGAATGGCATCGATGGTTTCGGGGATCACGATCGCCTGGTTGAAGACCTGGTAGGTGTAGTACACCTGATCGCCATCGACCGAAAGGACGTCCTCCCACAAGGCGACCTCCCACAGGTCGCCGCGCGGTCGGCCGAGATCGGCCATGAGTTCCACCGTGCTGTTGAGGGCCACGAGACCATCCGAGGATCGCACGAACGCGATCCGTGGCGCAGCGCGAAAGGCCGCCAGCACCTCGTCGCGCGTGGCCGGCCTCGTCAGTTCGACCCACCAGGTGTGCAGGTGGCTGCTGTTGTGCGGTGCCTTGACCGCGATCGTGACGACGTCCAGGTCCGGGATCACAGTGCGCGCGTCCGGTCCCTGATGGCTGGGGATCGTCTTCTCCGGCAAGAGCGTGTTGATGATGCCCTCCGCATGCGCCTCCCACGGGTCGGAAGCCCGGCGGATCAGCGTCCCGCGGGCTCGCTTGAGCAGGCCCGCTGTCCGAAGCGCCCCCAGGGTGCGCACGATCGACGTCGTGTTGCAGGACACCACCCGGGTGGAGGTGCGGCCGATCGCGGTTGCGTAGTTCTCCTGCGCGACGAACGAATGACCGGTCAACGCGTGGGACTCGCCGCCATGGAAGATGGACTTCACACCGGCAGCGTCGTACGCCCTCTTGTTGACCGCGGCGACTTTCTTGGGTGTGCAATCGACCACGACGTCCGCGTTGGCGAGCAGGTCGGCCAGATCGCCCGCGACGGGAAGCCCCGCAGCACGCATCGATTGTGCGGCTTCAGCGGTCGCCGCGTAAATCGGGAAAGCGCGCTGCGCGGCCACCTGCAGGCGATAGTCGTGCACCACATCCGCGACGCCGGCTAGCGCCATGTCCTCCTGGAGTGCGACCGCATCCGCCACCCGCTTGCCGATCACACCGTATCCGTTCACCGCCACTCTGACCTTGTTCATGCCTGACTCCTTGCTTGATGAGGCGCCTCAGCCGCGGCTGCGCGCGATGGAAAACGTGAACCGGATCGCCAGCGCATAGCCCAGCAGCGCGAGTACCGGCATGTCGCCCCAGCGCGGGCCCACGCCGTGCTGCATCAACAAGCTCGATGCGATGTACAGGCCGAGCGTCACGAGCGCCAGCGCGACGCGACGGCCGAGGCGGTCGATCCCGCTCAGCATCCTGGCATCCGGCTTGATCGACAGTTGCAGCAGGTCACCCTGCCGCAAGACGCTGTGCAGACGCCGGGCCAGCAGGGAGGGCAGGGCGTGGGCCGCGTTCCCCAGTTCATAGGGCAGACGCTGCGATGCCGCAGACTTGGGCTCGTCGAAGACGCCCGTGGTCGTGTGGCGAGAGATGGCTTCGATGATGGAAAACTCGGGTGCCAGCAGGCGCACCGTCCCTTCGAGCAACAACAGGGTACGCGTGAGCACGAGGTGGTCCCTGGGCAGCCGGACTTCCTGGGTCCGGCCCGCCGCCACGAGCTGCGCGAGAGCACCTGAGAGCGACCAGTCCTTCAGCGGCCTCTGTGCGCAGTCTGCGACCAGGGCACGCACGACAGGCACGAACACGGCCCGATCGGTGCCGTCGCCGAGCAGACCCAGGTCGAGCCAGGCATCGACCACCCATTCGGCATCCTGCTCGACGAAGGCCAGGGCGAACGCCACCAGCGCCCGCCGCATGTTGCCGTCGACCCGGCCCACGATGCCGAAGTCGTGCAGGCATATGCGGCCATCGTCCATCACGAAGACGTTGCCGGGATGGGGGTCGCCGTGGAAGAAGCCATCGCGGAAGATCTGGGCGACGTAGCTGTCCACGAGTTTGCCCGCGGCCGCCACCGCGGTGGGCGAAGGCAGACCGTGCAGGTGAGCTCCGTGGCTGAACTGCTGGACCATGACGGTCGGCGTGCACAGGCCGTCCACCACGTCGGGGATCACGATGTCGGCAGAGCCGCGCCAGGCGTCGGCGAAACGTCGCACGGAAGCTGCCTCGCGCGACAAATCCATCTCGTAGCGGAAGTTGGCCGCAACCTCGTCCACGATGGCTGCCAGCCCCCAGCGACGCAGCGAGGGCACGAGCCCCTGCATGACCAGGACGATTCGGCGCAGGATGCGCATGTCGGTCTCGGCTTGCTCGGCCGCGCCAGGGCGGCGGATCTTCACCACCACTTCCGTCCCGTCCGGCAGGGCTGCACGATGAATCTGGGCGATCGAGGCCGCGGCGAGCGCGTGCATGTCGAAGCGTGCGAAGACCTGCTGCCATGGGCGGCCGAGCGCCGCCTCGACCTCCTGGACCGCCTGCTCGGGAGGAAACGGCGCCACATTGGCCTGCAGGCTGGCCAGAGCCTCTTGCGCATCGGGCGCCAGAATGTCAGCCCGCAGGCTGAGATGCTGGCCCAGCTTCACGAAGGTCGTGCCCAATCGCTGCAGCACTTCGGCGAAGCGGTCGGCCGCCCGGTGGGTATCGCAGCGCATCAGGCCCCGGTGCCAGGCCACCCAGAGCAGGAACCCGCTCAGGGCCATAGCGATCTGCGTGGCCCGGCGCAGCGCCGAGCGTTGCGTTGGGCGGCCCGCAAGACGCACGGTGGAAACGGGGCGGTTCGGTCGCGTCATGGCTCATCCAACCTGTTGCGCAGGCGGCCCGCATGCCAGGCTGCGATGTTCGAGATGGTCTCGTCGAGGATGCGCGCGATCGCCTCCGACGTATTGAACCCGACATGCGGTGTCACGAGCACACGCGGATGCGTCAGCAGTGGGCTGGATGCCGACCAGCCGGTATCGCAACCCAGTCCGCCGCAGCCCGTGGGCACTTCGGGAGACAGATCCCCTTCCTGTTCCAGCACGTCCAGACCTGCTGCGGCGACGGTACCTGCCTCCAGTGCGTGCAGCAGGGCGGCCTCGTCGATGAGCGCACCCCGTGCCGTGTTGATCAGTACCATGCCCGGTTTCATGCGCGCGAAGGCCTGGCCATCGAGAAGGTGGTGCGTGGCCTGCGTGGCCGGAACATGAAGGCTCAGAACATCGCTGCTTTGCAGGATCTGCTCCCACGTCACCACGCGGACGCCGGCGATGGGTGCTGCCGTGATGTCGAGCGATGGGGCGAGGGCCGGGTCGTAAGCGAGAACTTCCATGCCGAACCCCAGGGCGATACGGGCCACGTGGCGCCCGATCCGGCCCAGCCCGACGATGCCCAGCGTCTTTCCTTCCAGCTCGAAGCCGGTGAGGCCGCGGTAAGCGAAAGAACCTTGGCGCGCCCGCTCGTGGGCTTGTGTCAGATGGCGAGCCACGCCCAGCAGCAGCGCGAAGGCATGTTCGGCGACGCTGGCAGACCCATAGTCCGGCACGTGGCACACGGCAATGCCGCGTCGGCGGCAAGCCTGCAGGTCGATGTGATCGAAGCCCGCGGAGCGCGTTGCCACGAGCCGCACGCGCGGCAGCAACCGGAGCACCGATTCGTCAACGCGCGTGCGCACGAAGACGCACAGCACCTCGGTGTCTTCATCGCCGACATCGGATACCACCAGGCGTTCGTTCTGGACGAAGTGCGCGTGCCAGTGGGTCGGAAGCCGTTGCTGCAGCGCGGCCTGGTCCGCCGGTGCGATGTCGGAGAACAGAACGGACAGACGGCTTTGTGCGGTCATGAGCCCTCCTCGATTACCCGGTGCAGGGACAGGATGTAGAACGCGGCGATGAAGTGGCCGGTCTTGGTGCCTTGCGCGAGTCCCGCTTGCGCGAATACCGTCGGCAGCCGGCCGGCGACCGCATCGCGCATGGTCTCGAATCCGTCGAGCAACTGAACCGTGAAGAACGCCGCGCGGCGCATCGGGCCCTGCGTGGGGCCGCAGTCCGCGTAGGCCAGTGCGGGCTTGAATCTGGCCGGAGGATTCGTCATGGCACGGCCAGCCTCGCTCGGGGCTCACGGAACTGCCACAGCACGATGAAGCTGAGCACAGCGGCAAAGAAGCACCACACCGAGATGAACCAGGTTGCATAGAACATGTAGGCGGCGATTGCGGAGACAAAGGCGGCCACCCCAAAAGCCGCCACGCGCCGGTGGCTGGAAACCATCAGGCTTGCGCAGGTGCCGATCAGATACAGGGCCATCGTGGTCATCACGTAGAAGTGCGGAGAGTCGTAGAGGATGTGCTGGCCGACCACGCGGGCCGTGATGGGCAGCTTCACCAGCATCGCCAGCAGGTACAGACCGACGAGCGCGCCCGCGACTGCAATGGCCACCAGAACCCGACGGCGCCAACGGACGCTCTCCAGCGCCAGCGCAGCCAGCGGGACGTAGATCGGCCACAGGACGTGCGAGAAGAACGAGTAGAGATGCGTCAGCGCCACGTTCAGCAAGGGCGCGCGGTCGGGGAACGTCAGCCACAGCATGCCTTCGAGCAGTTGCTGGACCCCGAACAGCAGCGGGATGGCGGCATACGGCAGTTCGCGCCGTGAGCCGGCCCGGCGCACGGTGACGGTCCCCAGGCCCAGCAGAACCGCTGCGGCCGTGAAACTGGCGGGTGCGGAAAAGCACATGGGCAGTCATCTCCCCTCGATCGTGAGCGTCATGGCGAGCGCGGCGCAGCGGCTCATGGCGCGCCGGCTTCCATCAGTTCCTGCACCGCTGTCGCCAGCGGTGCCACCACGCTGATGCCGTTGGAAACATGCGGCACAGTGTCGCAGGTCACCACCCGCTGGGGCCCTGCCGCAAGAAGTGCGTGGTACGCGTCGGCGGCGAACAGGGCGTGCACCCCGATGCACACCGGTGGCGGCAATCCCACGCTGCGCACACTGGCGATTGCCTGGATCATCGTGCGCGCGCTGGACACGATGTCATCGATGAGCACGGGCTCGCGGTCTGCCAGGGCCGCGGTGTCGGGAAGGCTGACCTCCACGTCCTTGTCGCCCCGGCGGATCTTCTGCAACACCGTGAACGGCGCGCCAGCCAAGCGCGCGACTTCCTGGACCCATTGCTCGCTTTCCGCATCGGGTCCGATCAACACGGGACGGTCCACATGGGCTGCGACCCAGGCCGCGATGGCGGGCGCGGACTGGACCACACGGGTCGGCACCCGGTAGACCTCGCCGAGCGAGCGGTAGCGGTGCAGATGGGGATCGACGGTGACGATACCGTCGAACACCGTCGACACCAGCGCAGCGAACGTGCGGGACGTGATGGCTTCGCCCGTGTTGAAGCGCCGGTCCTGACGCAGGTACGCCAGGTACGGGGCAGCCAGCAACACGCGGGTGGCGCCGAGGTCGCGCGCTGCGTCCGCGGCGAACAACAAGGGCAGCGCCTTGGCGTCCGGCTGTGCCAGGCTGGCCACGATCACGACGGTGCGGCCGGTGACGTCGGCGTCCAGCCGCACCAGCGACTCGCCGTCCGGGAACCGGTGCAGTTGCAGGGCAGCCCGCTGCGCGCCCAACGCCCGGATCAGTCCATCGGCGAAGTCTTCGTCGCCCGGCAGGTGAAAAACGAGAGGTTTCATAGGTTCTCCGAAATCTGGAAGATCGGTGGGCGCGAGCGGACGAACTGCAGCGCATAGGCCAGCTCGCCCGGCGCCTGGGCGTGCAGCGTGAAGAGCGGCTGTCCCGCTTCGACTTGGTCGCCCAGGCGCGCATGCACGTCGATGCCGGCGGCAGCGGCGGTCGGTGCTCCGGCGAGCTTGGCCGCCCGCGCGAGCAGCCGGTTGTCGATTCGGGAGACCCGTCCCGTGGACGGCGATGCGACGGTGTGCCGATGCGTTGCCACCGGGATGCTGCGCAGGCCGCCCTGCTCAGCGCAGATCGCCTGGAACGTGGCCCAGGCGCGGCCGTCGGCCAGCACCTGCGTGGCGAGCGTCAGGCCGCCGCCGGCGGGCGCTGCACCGCCCATTTCGAGGATGTCCGCCGCCAGCCGCAACGCTCGCTCCCGCAGGTCGGCCGGGGCCTCGGGCGTCCCTTGCAGGACGGCCAGCACGTCGCGGGCCTCCAGTGCCGGGCCGATCCCGCGGCCGACCGGCTGCTCACCATCGGTGACGCGCAAGGCCACGTGCAGGCCGATGGCGCTGCCCACCTCCTGCAGGCGCCGACCGAGCGCCGCCGCGGCCTGCGCGCTGCGCACTTTGGCGGTGGCACCCACGGGCAGGTCGATCAGCACATGGGTCGAGCCCGCGGCGGCCTTCTTGGACAGGACCGAGGCGACGAGCTGGCCCTCGCTGTCCAGGTCCAGCGGCCGCTCGACGCGGATGAGGATGTCGTCGGCGGGGCTGAGCCGTACCGAGCCGCCCCAGACGATGCAGCCGCCCGTGCGTTCGACCACGCGCCGCATGCTCGGCACATCCAGGTTCACCGGCGCCAGCACCTCCATCGTGTCGGCCGTCCCGGCCGGCGAGGTGATGGCGCGCGAGGAAGTCTTGGGCATCGTGAGGCCGCAGGCGGCCACGATGGGCACCACGAGCAGGGTCGTGCGGTTGCCGGGCAGGCCGCCGACGCAATGCTTGTCCACCACCAGCGGGCGCCCCCAATCGATGCGGTCACCGACGCCAATCATGGCTTTCGTGAGCGAGACGGTCTCCGCGAGGTCCAGGCGATCGCCGGCGCAGGCGGTGATGAAGGTGGCCAGATGCAGGTCCGAGTAATGGCCCGCCGCGACGTCGGAGATGATGGCGCTGAACTCGGCATCGCCCAGGGCATTGCCGTAGACCTTGGCCCGGACATGGCTGAGCGAATCCAGCGGCGGTGCATGGGTCACCGTGACCAGCTGGCCCGGCTGCGCCCCCAGCGACGCCCATGCCGATTCGGACAGGCCAGCGACGTTCTCGGCCAGCCAATCCCCATCGACGACGCTGAGCGTCGCCACGATGCTGCGGCGGCCGGCCGTCAGCTGCACGCGCGCCTGGGTCGTGAAACCCTCCGACCGGCAGACAGGGCAGTCGCGCCGCATGTAGACCACCGGCTCCTGATGGGTGTCGATGCCGGTGCGCCACGCCTGCAGCGTGTTCACGCCATCCTCTCCGGTGCCGGTGCCGGTGCCGGTGCCGGTCTCGTGCAGGTGCGCCGTCATACCAGATCCACCATCTGCAGGTACTCGGGCACGGCAACCGACCAGCCCAGTTCATGGTCGATCCGCGCGCGCAGCGCATCGGCCGCCTCCGGCTCGCCGTGGGTCACGAAGGTTCGGCGCGGTGTTTGCGTGAAGCCGCGCATCCACGCGAGGATCTCGTCGGCATCGGCGTGGGCGGAAAGGTTGTCGAGCGAGGCCACCTCGGCGCCGATCGGCACGTCCTGGCCATGGATGCGGACGGTGGACGCGCCGTGCACGATCGCGGCGCCACGGGTGCCGCCCGCCTGGTAGCCGGCGAACAGGATGGTGTTGCGATGGTCGGGCGCGAATGACTTGAGGTGGTGCACCACGCGGCCTCCCGTGGCCATGCCACTGGCGGAGATGATGACCATCGGTCCACGACCGGCGCTGAGCGCCTTGGACTCCTCGACCTTGTTGACGATCTTCGCGGCATGGCACATGCCCTCGCATTCCTCGGGCGAGAGCCGGTGCTCGTCGCGATGGGCGTGGTACAGCCGTGTGGCATCGATGGCCATCGGGCTGTCCAGGTACACGGGCAGGTGCTGGTGGATGCGCCCTTGCTTCTTGAGTTGGTAGATGCCGTACATCAGGCTCTGCGCTCGGCCGACAGCGAACGCTGGGATGACCACGACCCCTCCACGGGCGGCCGTCTTGTTGATGACAGTCTCCAGCTGCGCCAGTGCGTCGGACGCTTCATGCTTGCGGTTGCCGTAGGTGGATTCCACCAGCAGGTAGTCGGCGCCGGGGACCTGCACCGGCGGGCGCAGCACCGGGTCGTTAGGCCGGCCGATGTCGCCGGAGAAGAGCACGGATCGCCGGCCATCGTTGAGGTGCACGAAGGCCGAGCCGAGCATGTGCCCGGAAGGCGTCAACCGCGCGGTGAGTCCGGGCAGCGCCTCGAAGTCCTGAGAGAACGGACGTGGCGCGAACAGCTTCAGGCAGCGCTCGGCGTCCTCACGGGTGTACAGCGGCAGCGCGGGCTGGTGTTTGGAGAAACCGTGCCGGTTGGCGAACTTCGCCTCTTCCTCCTGCAGATGGCCGCTGTCGGTGAGCAGGATCTTGCACAGCTCGTGCGTCGCGGACGTGCAGTAAACCCGGCCGCGAAAGCCTTGTCGCGCCAGCAGTGGCAGGTAGCCGCTGTGGTCGATGTGGGCGTGGGTGAGCACGACCGCGTCGACGGTCTTGGGCGCGACCGGCAGCGGCTCCCAGTTGCGCAGGCGCAGCTGCTTGAATCCCTGGAACAGGCCGCAGTCCACCAGAATGGTCGCGTCGCCATGGCGCAGCAGGTATTTGGAACCGGTCACGGTGCCGGTGGCACCCAGAAACTGAAGTTGCATGGTAGGTCTCCAAGGATGTTGTCGTTCAAAGAAGGACCGGCCGATCCGGCAACTCGTTGCCGTGGTCCGCGCCCCGCGGAAAATGCTGCGCCAGCAGGTGGCTGACGGCCACGATGCCTTCCAGGGCTCCGGCCTCGAAGCGTCCCTGCGCAAACTGGGCTTCCATGCGCTGGCACACAGCCGACCACCTTTCGGCACCGCAACAGGCATGGATGCCGCGATCGGCCACGATCTCCACGGCCCGGTCGGCCAGCAGCACGTAGATCAGGACGCCGCTGTTGCGCGCCGTATCCCACACACCCAGGCGTGCGAACAGGTCCAGCGCCCGCTCGCCCGGCGATTGGTTGCGCCACAGTGGCGATCCGTCCAGCGCACCCTCGACCACGAAGCGCAGCTGGCCCCCATGCTGGAACTCTCCCGTGCGGATGGCCTGCTCGATCGCATCCAGCGCGCACGGGGGGAAGGCGCGGCGGACTGCGCGATCCGTGGTCGCAAGGTGGCGAAGAAGTCGTTGCATGTTCATCTCACCACCGTCCTGACGCGCCGCCGCCACCGAAGCCGCCGCCGCCGCCGCGGAATCCACCGCCACCACCGCCCAATCCTCCGCCCGGCCAGCCGCCTCCCCGGTGGCGCCCGTGCATGCCGCCGTGGCCACCCATGCCGATGCCCAGCAGCGTGACGAGGAATCCCGCCAGTCCAGCCACCGCGGCCACCGCGAAGGTGCCCACCAACAGCCACGCAGCGGCACCCAGCACGCCAGCCGTGACCAGGGAGCCTGGAAGGCGGCCGAGGGCGTTGCGTAGCACTCCGCCCAGCATCAGGGCCGCGACGAACAGGAAGGGCCAGGCCTGCCCGATGTCGTTGGTCTGCCCCTGCCGCCGTGGGTCCGCCGCAGGCAGGGCCTCGCCATCGATCACCCGCATGATCTGTTCGGCGCCTGCGGCGATGCCGCCGTCGAAATCGCCCTGGCGCAGGCGCGGCGTGATCACCTCGTCGATGATTCGCCGCGATACCACGTCGCTCAGCGCACCCTCGATGCCGTATCCGACTTCGATGCGCACGGTGCGGTCGTCCTTGGCCACCAGGAGCAACGCGCCGTCGTCCACCTTGCGACGGCCGAGCTTCCATTGCTCTACCACCCGCAGGGCGTACTGCTCGACGGGTTCGGGCCGCGTCGAGCGGACCATCAGCACGGCGATCTGCACGCCCTTGCGTTGCTCGAAGGCCCGAAGCTGCGCATCCAGCGCGGCGACACGATCGGCGGCGAGCGTTCCCGTGAGATCGGTGACGCGCGCCTGCAGCGGGGGAACGGCGACCAACTCCTGCGCGGACGCGACCGAAAGGAACAGGCTCAGCAGCAGCCAGGCCAGAGCGGGGGCCAGCCGAAGAGGGGCCGCCGGAGAGAGCACTGCTGTTCTGGGCGTTCTCATGTCAGGGGCGCGCCGCCGGCGCCGAGGCGCCGAAATCGACCTGTGGCGGCGCCGCCATGGCCTTCTCGTCGGCGACCGAGAAATTGGGCTTGACGTCGTAGCTGAACAGCTTGGCCGTGATGTTGGTCGGGAAGCTGCGCGTGAGCACGTTGTAATCCTGCACCGCCTTCACGTAGCGCCCACGCGCCACGGTGATGCGGTTCTCCGTGCCCTCAAGTTGGGCACGCAGGTCTTGAAAAGCCTGGTTCGCCTTGAGTTGCGGGTAGTTCTCGCTCACCACCAGCAGCCGGCTCAGCGCGCCGGACAGTTCGCCCTGTGCCGCCTGGAACTTCTGGAACGCCTCGGGGTTGTTGACGAGTTCCGGCGTGGCCTGGATCGAGGTCGCCTTCGCGCGGGCCTCGACCACCCGGGTCAGCGTCTCCTGCTCGAAGTTGGTCTCGCCCTTGACGGTCGCGACGATGTTGGGGATCAGGTCGGCGCGCCGCTGGTACTGGTTCAGCACCTCGGACCAGGCGGACTTGGTCTGCTCGTCCAGCCGCTGGAAGTCGTTGTAGCCGCATCCGCTCAGCGACAGGGCAAGCGCTGCGAGCAGGGACATCAGGATCAGTCTCATGGTTCGGTTTCCGTGGAAGTGAGAAAAGTGCGGGACGGTGAAGCGCTCACCAGGACGGGGTTGGCTGGCCACCAATGCCGCGGAATGAGCAGCAGCGCGAGGGTGGCGGCCAGTGGAATCGACAGCCACGCAAAGGTGCTCTGCATCACAGCGCCGAATAGCCATCCGGTGGCGGCCGATCCCAGTGTTTGTCCGAGGCCGGCTGCCGCGGCGAGCCCTCCCATCGCGATACCGAGCCGCCGCGCCGAGGTGCCGGCAGCGAGGTAGGCCAGGGTGGGGAGCACGAGACCCGTGCCCGCAGCCGTGAAACTCACGCCGACGTACAGCCACATCTCGCTGCCATGGCGGGCCAGCATCAGGAGCCCGGCGATGCCCAGGACCATGCCGCAGGCCAGTACGCGGCGTGGGTCGGCGCGCTCCAGCAGGCCGGTGAAGAACAGCACCGCGTTGACGCCCAGCATCACCAGACTGCACTCGGCGAACATCAACGACACCTCTCGGGAGGAGAGATCGGGGTGGCGCTGGCCCTGCAGCACGATGCCGAGTTCAAAGCCGGCAAGCACGAACATGACCACACCGTTGAGAATCCAGAGCGCCAGGGAGCGGCTCCGGGGTGCTCCGTCGTGATCGGCTGCGTCCGCCTCTCCAAGGGAGGAAGGTGCGGGAAGCGTTGCGGCCAGGCCCAGCATCATCAGCGCGCCGAGCGCGGCCGAGAGTGCGATCACGAGCGTGGTCGATGAGCCCTGTACCAGCACGCTCAAGAAGCCCAGGCCGACAAGCCGTTCTGCAGCGGCGTTCAGGCCGGGGCCGAACAGGAACCCGAGCAGCGACATCGCACCCAGCCATGCAAAGCGCCTGGCGCGAATCGATTCTGGGGTGTACTGCGCGACGAGCGCCGGCACCACCGGCACGACCGCGGCCACAAAAAAGCCCGTCGCGCCGCGCAGCGCATAGATGCCGACCACGCCCAGGGCCTCGGGGCGCAGCAGCGGGAGCAGGCTGGCCACGTAGCCGATCAGGCCCACCAGCAACACGCGGGCACGCCCCAGCCTGTCCGCCAGCATGCCCCACAGGGGCGCACCCAGCAGGATGCCCGCCGTGTAGATGCCGCTGAGGTAGCCGACATGGCGCGCAAGCGCCGCAGGATCCGCGTCGCCCATCAAGGGCCGCAGCCAGTCGGGGATCAAGGGCATCAGTGCCCCATATCCGGCCGAGACGACGAATACGGCCGCAGCGAGCCAACCCAGCTGCGCGACGCCGAGGTCTTGCTGGCGGGTGGGCCCGGATTCGCGCGGTGATCGCATGGCGCGGCTCTCTACCATGGTGGCCCGCCGCTCAGGCTGACGCGGCCGCTGGGACACTGGCACGCGACGTCACGCGCTTGATCCCCGGCAGGCGCGTGCGCTTGAGCATCAGCGCATTGATCGCGACGATCGCGGAACTGCCCGACATGGACAATGCGGCGACCTCGGGCGACAAGGTGAACGGATACAGCACCCCGGCCGCCAGCGGGAAGGCGATCACGTTGTAGGCCACGGCCCACCAGAGGTTCTGGTGCATCTTGCGCAGCGTCGCCCGGGACAGTTCGATGGCCCCGACCACGTCGTAGGGGTCACTCTTCATCAACACCACCTGGGCGCTTTCCATCGCAACGTCCGTCCCCGCGCCAATCGCAAAGCCCACGTCGGCCTGCGTCAGCGCCGGAGCGTCGTTGATGCCGTCGCCGACCATGCCGACCTTGTGACCCTGCTGCTGCAGTTCCTTGATCTTGGAAGCCTTCTGCCCGGGCAACACATCCGCAAGCACGATGTCGATACCCAGTTCCTTGCCGATGCGCTCGGCGGTCGCCTGGTTGTCCCCGGTCAGCATCGCGACCTTCACGCCGCGTGCCTGCAGCTTGGCGATCGTCTCGCGCGAGGTCGGCCGCACGGCATCGGCGATCGCGATGAGGCCGATCAGCCGGCCACCGCGCGCGACGTGGACCACAGTGCGCCCCCCGCCTTGCAGCCGCGCCGCCTCGCTGGCAAGGGGGGCCAGATCCACCTGTTCCGACTGCATCAGCAGCCGGTTGCCCAGGAGCACCGTCTCGCCCCCGATAGTGGCCCGTGCGCCTTGCCCATCGATGTTGGTGAAGTTCTCGGTGACCTCCGTCGGCATGTCTCCCGCACGCTTGAGCACTGCGAGCGCGAGGGGGTGCTCGGAGAACTTCTCCACCGCCGCGGCCGTCGCCAGAAGCCGCGTCTCCTCGACACCGGGCGCGGCCACCATCTCGACGACATCGGGCTGCCCCAGTGTCAAGGTGCCGGTCTTGTCGAACACCACGACCGTCAACTTGGTGGCGTTCTCCAATGCGGCCGCATTCTTGAAGAGAATGCCGTTCATTGCGCCCAGCCCGGTCCCGACCATGATGGCCATCGGGGTGGCCAGCCCCAGCGCATCAGGGCATGCGATCACGAACACGGTGATGGTCAAGGTGAGTGCGAACAGCAATGTCTGTCCCATCACCCAGTACCAGACGCTGAAGGTCAGCAGGCCAATCACGATCGCCGCCAGCACCAGCCACTGGGATGCGTGGTCGGCCAGCAGCTGGCCGGGGGCCTTCGAGTTCTGGGCCTCCTGGACCAGCTTGACGATCTGCGCCAAGGCCGTGTCCGCGCCGACCTTCGTGGCCTTGTAGCGAAAGCTCCCGCTCTTGTTGATGCTGGCGCCTACGACGGTGCTGCCCACGCCCTTCTTGACCGGCATGGACTCGCCCGTCAGCATCGACTCGTCCACTTGCGACGCGCCCTCGACGATCTCGCCATCCACCGGGATCTTGTCGCCGGGCTTGATCACGACCAGTTCCCCGGCTGCAACCTCGGCGGTCGGTACCTTGGTCTCCACCCCGTTGCGCACGACCGTGGCCATGGGCGGGGCGAGATCCATCAACGCGCGAATCGCGTCGGATGCGCCCGCGCGGGCGCGCATCTCCAGCCAGTGCCCCAGCAGGATGAAGACCAGCAGCACCGATGCCGCTTCATAGAACACCTCACCCTCGTAGAAGAAGGTCGCGCCGATGCTGAACAGGTAGCCGGTGCCCACCGACAGCACGACCAACGTGGCCATGTTGGCGACGCCGTTGCGCAGCGCGCGCCACGCCGCCACGTAGAAAGGCCAACCTGGATAGATGATCGCGGCACTCGCGAGGAAGAAAAGAAAGAGCTTGTCGTCCAGCCCGAACGGCGTCTGGAAGTCGCCGAACATCTTCCCCATCGGGGAATAGAAGAACACGGGAATGGCGAAGACCAGGGCCACGAAGAAGCGATTGCGCATGTCCCGGGCCATGTCCTGCATCGAGCCCGACCCGTGGCCCATGTCGTGCATCATGTCGGCCATCGCAGGGTCGCCTGCGTGGGCCTGGTGCGCAGCATGGGCGGCGGGCGTCGTGGCCGCAGCCTTCGCGCGTGCGGCCGTGGCGGGGGCATGCGCGTGGTGCCCCTCATGCCCCATCTCTTGCGCCTGACGTGCGGGTGCGCCGTGATGGCCGTGCACCGCATGGCTGGGGTCGGCAGAGACGCCAGCGGCGGGCGCGCACACGTGCTTGGGCGTCTGCTCGCCACGGCAGTGATAGCCGCATTCGGCGATGCGCTGGCGCAGATCCTCGACACTGAGTTGTCCCTCATCGAGATGGACCGTTGCGCTTCCCGCAACATAGTTGACATCTGCATGATGGACGCCGGGAAGCTGCAGCAGCTTGCGGCGTACTCCCTCCGCGCTCAGGCTCGATACGAGCCCTCCGACTTCAACGTTGATCGACTTCATGGATGTTCTTCCTGTTCGCTGTGTACGTGGTCTCAACGAGCGAGTCGGCCCGAGTCCAGGCAGTCCTGCGAGAACTCGAAGACGATCTCCCGGTCGGGAGCGATGACCTTGTGCTTCTTGCCGGCGTAGTGCAGCCGGGAGAGGATGTCTCTGATCAGGTTGAGCCTCGCCAACCGTTTGTTGTCGCCGTGCACGACAGACCAGGGCGCTGCGGCCGTATGGGTGCGCATGAACATCTCGTCGCGCGCCCGTGTATAGCCGTCCCAGTGCTTCAGCGCGACGGCATCCACCGGGCTCGACTTCCACTGTTTGAGGGGATCACGGCGGCGTTCCCCGAGCCGGCGGCTCTGCTCCTTCTTGCCGATGTCGAGGTAATACTTCAGCAGCTTGATGCCGGAGTTGACCAGCATCTCCTCGAACTTGGGCACTGAGTTCATGAATTCCTCGTGCTCCTCGGCGGTACAGAAGCCCATCACCGGTTCCACGCCCGCACGGTTGTACCAACTGCGGTTGAACACCACGAGCTCTTCGCCAACCGGCAGGTGCGGGACGTAGCGCTGGAAGTACCAGCCCGTGCGATCCCGGTCGGAGGGCTTTCCTAGCGCGACGACCCGTGTTTCCCGAGGACTCAGGTGTTCGACCAGCCGCTTGATACTGCCGTCCTTGCCTGCGCCGTCCCTTCCCTCCAAGAGGATCAGGATACGGTCGTTGCATTTGATGAAATGCCGCTGCAGTTTCACCAGTTCGATCTGCAGCATGTGCAACTGTGCTTCGTAGTCCTCGCGGCCGATCGAGCGTGTCGCTGTCTCGTCGCGCGCTGAGCCGTGGGCAGTGCCGGTGCCGTCCACATCGGCCTTGTGCTTGGCGCCTTTGGCACCCTTCTTGTTCTTTGCCATGGGTTCTCCGTTAGGTCTGGTCGCAGGCGATCAGCATTGCGTGTGTCGACGCCCGGCGGGGCGCGGCGCTCATGTCCGCATCCGAGCGGGAGCCGCAGCCATCGCCTTGTCCGTAGGCTGCAGCCAGGTACGGTCGATTGATGCGCTGACGCCAGCGGGTCTTCTTCATGTCAGCCTCGCTGGCGCGTGTCCGAAAGGGAGGGAAGGAAGCGCGGCGTGCGCGCGGCATAGGCGTCGAACTCGGCGCCGAACTGCTTGCGCATGTCCTTCTCCTCGTTGACTGCCAGCCTCGAATACATCACGACGAGGATGGGGAACATCAGCAGCGTCAACAGCGTCGGCCACTGCAGCAGAAAGCCGAAAAGGATCGCCACGAAGGCCACATACTGCGGGTGCCGAATCCTGGCGTATGGGCCGCTCACGGCAAGTTGGGCGTGCCGTTGCGCGTGGTAGAGCACCGTCCAGGCGCTCGACAGAAGCCAGAAGCCGCCCCCGATGAAGATGTAGCTTGCGATATGAAGCGGGCTGAAGTGAGGGTCGCCGCTCTCGCCCAGCAGGGTCGACCAGAGATGGCCGCTGTTGTGCGACAGCAAGTCCAGACTAGGATACTTGGTCTGAAGCCAGCCGGACAGCACGTACAGCGTCAGCGGAAAGCCGTACATCTCGACGAACAAGGCAACAATGAACGCTGCGAATGTCCCGAAGGTTCTCCAGTCGCGCGAGGTCTGCGGTTTGAAGAAGCTGAAGGCGAACATGATGAAGACCGCCGAGTTCACGAGGACGAGCAGCCAAAGCCCATAAGCGGGCGCATCGTGGTTCATTTGCGCTCTCCCGGGTACGGTGGATTCGCCTTGCTACCGTCGCCTGGTACGGCATGGCGATGCATCAGCACATGAGCGATGACGCAAGTCGCCAGGAGGACCAGTGGCAGCGCGGCCAGGTAGTGCCCGCGGTGTTCCGTCAGCAGCATGTAGATGCTCACGGCCAGGAAGACCAGAAAGCCCAGGAACCATCGCGAGCGCGAAAACCTTGGACCGGTGCGGTGAGAAGTTGTCATGGTCGTCCTCCTCACTTCGCCGGCTCAGGCATCCGGTCCATTATCATCTGCATCATGGATTGGCACATGTCCATGCGCATTTCGAGCATTTGCTGCCGCTCAGCTGTCGGCGCCGACTCGGCTCCATCCTTCATTGCGCCCATCATCGCCATGCCAGCCCGCATGGCCTGCATGTGTTCGGCCATGAGCGCCTTGCGCTGCGCAGGCGTCTTCGCAGCCACCATCCGTTCGTGCATGGCCTGCATCGACTTCAGTTGCGCATCCATGCCCTCGGTGGTCGGCGCCCTTGGCGTCTCGGCCGCGGTCGGACTCGCACCTGCGGGGTGATGGGCCTGATGGTTGTCCTGCGCGAACGCAGACAAGGTGACCAGTGCGGCGCCAACGATGGCCGCGATCGAATGCGTGAATTTCATTTCTCTCTCCTTTAGCCGCGGGTGCCTGCCATTGGGGCGAAACCGATGTCGCCGCAAGCGGACAAAGCCCTATGAAAACTCCGTAGTCGGGTACAGAGTCAAGGCTTATGAGTTGTGCGCCGGGTGTGACCGACACGGCAACTCAAAGGAGGCGCTACAGCGCGAGACGCTCGAACAGCAGCCACGACGGCCGCTTGGGAGGTGGTCGCTGGTGACCCCTCGATGGGATGGCTCGCAGAGCCAACGTCGGAGCCAGCAGCTGGTCTCCATAGGCGGGAGGCGCCAAACCGACGAGGTCGAACGCGAAGGTTGGTGCTTTCTGAATGGCGGACTGGTTGACGTCGCCGCAGAGCTTCAGGCACGGGGCCTTCGACGGGTCGTGGGAACCTTCTTCGTGCTCACCATGGAGGCCTTCATGATTTCCATGCCCGGACGATGGGACATGCTCATATCCGACAGCATGCCGATGTTGCTGCGGAGACTCCAGAAGGCAGGCATTGGCCACCCCGGCCCCGAGCGCAAACAGCCATACCCCGAGCACCATCCACGCGATGGCGCGAATCCTGCGGTGGTTGAGAAGTGTGCGCATGTGCGGCCTATTGACCCATTGACACCTGTGATCCTATTCCCAACTGAGCTGCGGGAAATTGATTTGGATCAAATGGAGGCAAGGGTCAACTACGCGGTACTGCGTTATTCTGTGTTGCTCGTGAATAGACAGTGGATCGCTCGATGAACGAAGGTTTGGGTGATTGGATGACGGTTGGCAGGCTGGCGAAGGTCGCTGGCGTCGGCGTGGAGACAATCCGCTACTACCAGGGACGCGGCCTGTTGCCGATCCCGAAGAACGCCGGCAGCTTCCGGCGCTACCCCGCTTCGATGATCCAGCGGATCGGCTTCATCAAGCGCGCTCAGAGCCTTGGGTTCTCGCTGGACGAGGTGAAGTCGCTCTTGGATCTGGAGGATGGGCGGAATCGCCGGGCTATTCAGACGGTGACACGGCGGCGCCTTGACCAGATCGATGAGAAGGTCGGCGACCTTCAGCGCATGCGAGGCGCTCTGAGAGACATGCTGGAGAGGTGCGAAGACACGGGAGAGGCGCTTCCTTGCCCTATCATTGCTGCGCTCATGGGGCCTTTGAATACGTCCGAATGATTGCGCGCTTTGAGGAACAGACGAGACCCAAGGAAAGCGAACGAGGCCTGTCGCACTTCGTTGGTCATGGTCGTGCGGACTGTTCGCTGCACAAAAATGCCGAATGAATTTTCAGCAATCTCACGGCCGACT
>NZ_SCML01000068.1 GCF_005503365.1 Hydrogenophaga sp. 2FB | reverse complement strand
CGCCCGCGCCCATCCAGCAGCTGCACCACTATGCGTACCGTGCCAAGGACGCGGAGGAAACGCGCCGTTTCTACGAGGACATCCTGGGCCTGCCGCTGTACCACATCATCCAGAGCGACGTGGTGCCCAGCACCGGCGAGTACTGCCCGTACACGCACTTCTTCTTCCGCCTGCAGGACGGCTCGTTCATCGCCTTCTTCGACCTGGGCGACGACGTGGCCGCGGAGCCCAGCCCCAACACGCCGAAGTGGGTCAACCACATCAGCTTTCGCGTGGACACGGTGCAGGAACTGGAGAACACCAAGGCGCGGCTGGAGGCCGCCGGCATCGAGGTGCTGGGCGTGACCGACCACCACATCTTCAAGAGCATCTACTTCTTCGATCCCAACGGCATCCGCCTGGAGCTCACCGCGCAGCTCGCCGACGAGTTCCAGATGCTGCAGGAGAGCAAGACCACGCACGCACGCCTGGCCGAGTGGACCGCGCGCAAGGAACAGTGGCGTCGTGAGCGCGCCGGGGGCAAGGCCGCTGCGCCACTCAAGCCACAGCAGAACGACCGGCCGGAGGTGGTGGTGCGCTCCTAGGTTTCTTGGTTTTGGCGTTGGCCTAGTCCGGTCCGGTCCGGTCGGCGAAGCCTGGGGTGTGGGGTGTTCTGCGCAGCGGGGTAAAGGAGGAGACGGCACCAGCCGTCGGGGGACACCCGCGGAGCAGAGCGCCCCGCGGCATCGAGCCCGCGAGGTCGTGGAGCGAAACAGAAGAGAGAAAGACAACGTGAAGACAACACACCCGAAGAGGAGCGACGCATGTCATTGACGGCATATCGAGAGACCGCCCACACCAACAGCTACGAGTTCACCAGCGGCGCAGGCTACGTGCTGCCGGAATACCCCTTCGTCGCGCCCCCGGAACTGCAGGGCGGCCCCACGGTGCGCCACCCGATCGTGATCGTGGGTGGTGGCATCACCGGTCTCACGCTGGCATGTTCCCTGGCGCGCCTGGGCGTGCGCGCGGTGCTGATCGACGAAGACAACACCGTGGGCGTGAAGGGTGCGTCCTCGCGCGGCATCTGCTACACACAGAAGTCGCTGGAAATCTTCGAGCGCCTGGGCATCTTCGAGCGCATCGCGGCCAAGGGCACGCAGTGGAGCGTGGGCCGCACCTTCGCGGGCGACGACGAGGTCTACAACTTCGATCTTCGCCAGCAAGGCGCCTTCCACCTCTCCAGCCAGCCGCCCTTCATCAACATCCAGCAGTTCTATATCGAGGCCTTCCTGGTCGATCGCATCCAGGAACTGGGCGGGGTCGAGTTGCGCTGGCAGAACCGCCTGACCGCTTTCGAGCAGAGCGCCGAATGCGCCACGCTCACCGTGGAGACGCCGGCGGGCCACTACCGCGTCGAAGCCGAACACGTGATCGACGCCACCGGCTCCAACAGCCCGCTGCGCAAATGGCTCAACGTGCCCTTCGACTCGCGCCGCGGCGACGACCGCTGGTGCATCGCCGACGTGCGCTTCACCACACACCCGCCGGTGGAGCGCCACACCTGGATCGAAGCCCCGTTCAATGAAAACCGCGCGGTCTGGCAACACCTGATGGCCGACAACGTCTGGCGCATCGACTACCAGATGGCCCCCAACGCCGACCCCGCCACCGTGAGCCGCGAAGACGTGGTGCGCGAGCGCCTGGCGCGCCAGTTCGGTCCCGACGTGGGCGTGGAAATCGTCTGGGTCGGCCCCTACGCCTACCGCAGCGAATGCGTGCACGCCATGCGCCATGGCCGCGTGTTCCTCATGGGCGATTCCGCCAAGGTGGTGAGCCCCTTTGGCGCGCGCGGTGGCAACACCGGCGTGGCCGACGCCGACAACCTGGCCTGGAAACTCGCCGCCGTGCAACGCGGCAAGGCCCACGCCGCCCTGCTGCAGAGCTACGAGGACGAACGCCTGGAAGCCGCGCAGCAGAACGTGTGCGTCACCAACCGCACGGCGCGTTTTCTGCGCCCCGCCGACGGCAGCGAACGCCTGTTCCGCTGCGCCGCCATCGGCCTGGCCAAACAGTTCCCCTTCGCGCGCAGCCTCATCAACACCGGGCGCATGGCCGTGGCCAATCCCTACAGCCGCTCCCGCGCCTGCACCTATGGGGATGGCAGCGCGGCCGGCCAGTCGGTGCAGAACGTGCCGTTCGCGTGGGCCGACGGCACGGCGGGCCAGGTCAACGACCTGCTGAACTGGGCCCGGGGCGACCTGCTGGTGCTGGCGTTCGGCCCACTCGCCCCCGCCGCCTTGCAACGCCTGCGCCGGCTCTGCCAGGACGCACCGGTGCGCAGCGTGCAGGTGCTCGGCGGCGATGCGCCCGCGCAAGCGGTGGAGCACGTGCGCGACCGGGAAGGCCAGTTGCAAGGCGCTTGCCAGGTGAGTAACTCCGGCTGGGCGCTGCTGCGGCCCGACGGCTACCTCGCCGCAACCGGTGACACCCTCAACGCCACATTGGTCGCGGCCATCGAACGCTCGCTCGGCCTGCAGGGAGACCAACCATGAACACCACCCTGAATTTCCAGGACGCCGACGCGTTCTACGAACAGTTGCTCGACGCACACGCGGGCCTCGGCCGCGAAGACGCCGAACTGCTCAACGCGCGCCTGATCCTGCTGCTGGCCAACCAGATCGGCGATGCGCAGGTGCTTCAGGAGTGCATCGCAGCGGCACAGCGCCTGCCTCGCTAAAATCGAGCGCTTCCCTGCTTTCCCAGACGGCATCCTGCGGGATGCCGTTTTCACTTTTGGCGCGCCCATGACCGACACCCTGAACCAGCCTGGCCTGCAATCCCTGGCCAAATCGTTCGAACCCGCCCCGCTCGAAGCCCGCTGGGGCCCCGAGTGGGAACAGCGCGGCTACGGCGTAGCGGGCTATCGCGGCACCGGCGCCCCCAAGGCGGATGCACCGGCCTTCGCCATCCAGCTACCGCCACCCAACGTGACCGGCACGCTGCACATGGGCCACGCGTTCAACCAGACCATCATGGACAGCCTCACGCGCTACCACCGCATGGCCGGCGCGAACACGCTCTGGGTGCCCGGCACCGACCACGCCGGCATCGCCACGCAGATCGTGGTGGAGCGCCAGTTGCAAGGCCAGGGCATCAGCCGGCACGACATGGGCCCCACGCCCGCCGAAGCGCGCAAGAACTTCGTGGCCAAGGTCTGGGAGTGGAAGGAACAGAGCGGCAACACCATCACCACGCAGATGCGCCGCATGGGCGACAGCGTGGACTGGAGCCGCGAGTACTTCACGATGGACGACAAGCTCTCACCCATCGTCACCGAAACCTTCGTGCGCCTGTACGAGCAGGGCCTGATCTACCGCGGCAAGCGCCTCGTCAACTGGGACCCGGTGCTCAAGTCCGCCGTGTCCGACCTGGAAGTGGAAAGCGAAGAGGAGGACGGTTTCCTCTGGCACATCGCCTACCCCTTGAGCGATGGCAGCGGCTCGCTCACCGTGGCCACCACCCGCCCCGAGACCATGCTGGGCGACGTGGCGGTCATGGTGCACCCGGAAGACGAGCGCTACACCGCGCTCATCGGCAAAACCGTGCGCCTGCCGCTGTGCGACCGCGATATCCCGGTGATCGCTGACGACTACGTGGACCGCGAATTCGGCACCGGCGTGGTGAAGGTCACGCCCGCGCACGACAACAACGACTATGCGGTCGGCCAGCGCCACAACCTGCCCATCATCGGCGTGCTCACGCTGGATGCGGTCATCAACGAGAACGCGCCCGCGAAGTACCAGGGCATGGACCGGTTCGTGGCGCGCAAGGCCGTGGTGGCCGACCTCGAAGCCGCCGGCCTGCTGGTGGAAACCAAGAAGCACAAGCTCATGGTGCCGCGTTGCGCGCGCACCGGGCAGGTGATCGAGCCCATGCTGACGGACCAGTGGTTCGTCGCCATGTCCAAGGTGAGCGAGTCCGATCCCACGGGCAAGTCGATTGCGCAGAAGGCCATCGACGCGGTGGCCTCGGGCGAGGTCAGCTTCGTGCCGGAGAACTGGGTCAACACCTACAACCAGTGGATGAACAACATCCAGGACTGGTGCATCTCGCGCCAGCTCTGGTGGGGCCACCAGATCCCGGCCTGGTACGACGAAGACGGCAACGTGATCGTGGCGCGCAACGAGGCCGAGGCGCAGGCCAAGGCACCGGGCAAAACGCTCACGCGCGACCCCGACGTGCTCGACACCTGGTACTCCTCGGCCCTGGTGCCCTTCAGCACCATGGGCTGGCCGAACCAGACCGACAACGCCACCGACGACTACAACCTCTACCTGCCCAGCACCGTGCTGGTGACGGGCTACGACATCATCTTCTTCTGGGTGGCCAGGATGATCATGCTGACGAGCCACTTCACCGGCCGCGTGCCGTTCAGGCACGTCTACATCCACGGCCTGGTGCGCGACGCGCAAGGCCACAAGATGAGCAAGAGCGAAGGCAACGTGCTCGACCCGGTGGACTTGATCGACGGCATCGCACTCCCGCCGCTGCTGGAAAAACGCACCACCGGCCTGCGCAAGCCCGAGACCGCGCCCAAGGTGCGCAAGCAGACCGAGAAGGAATTCCCCGAAGGCATTCCCGCCTACGGCGCGGACGCACTGCGCTTCACCTTCGCGGCGCTGGCCTCGCTGGGGCGCAGCATCAACTTCGACAGCAAGCGCTGCGAGGGTTACCGCAACTTCTGCAACAAGCTCTGGAACGCCACGCGCTTCACGTTGATGAATTGCGAGGGCTACGACTGTGGACTGAAGGAACACACCAAGGCCGAATGCGAACCGGGCGGTGCGTTCCACGGCTACATGCGCTTCAGCCAGGCCGACCGCTGGATCAGCTCGGTGCTGCAGAAGGTGGAAGCGGAAGTGGCCAAGGGCTTCGCCGAATACCGCCTGGACAACGTGGCCAACGCGCTCTACGACTTCGTCTGGAACGAGTTCTGCGACTGGTACCTGGAGATCGCCAAGGTGCAGATCCAGACCGGTGACGAAGCCCAACAGCGCGCCACGCGGCGCACGCTGATCCGCACGCTCGAGGCCATCCTGCGTCTGGCACACCCGATCATTCCCTTCATCACCGAAGAACTCTGGCAGAAGGTCGCGCCCGTGGCCGGCCTGTCCGGCGAATCGGTGAGCATCGCGCGCTACCCCGAGAGCCAGCCGAACAAGATCGACGAAGCGGCCATCGCCCACGTGGTCAAGCTCAAGTCCCTGGTCGACGCCTGCCGCACGCTGCGCGGTGAAATGAGCGTGTCACCGGCCACGCGGCTGCCGCTGTACGTGGTGGGTGACACCGACTTCATGCGCGCCGCCGGCCCGGTGCTGCAAGCATTGGCCAAGCTGAACGAAGTGCGCGTGTTCGACGACGAGGCCGCCTGGGCCGCCGCCGCGCAGGCCGCGCCCGTGGCGATGGTGGGCGAAGCGCGCCTGTGCCTGTTCATGGAAATCGACGTGGCGGCTGAAAAGACCCGTTTGGGCAAGGAAGCCACGCGCCTGGAAGGCGAGATCACCAAAGCCAACGGCAAGCTGTCCAACGAAGCCTTCGTGGCCAAGGCGCCACCGGCCGTGATCGATCAGGAAAAGAAACGCGTGGCCGATTTCAGCGCCACGTTGGTCAAAGTGCGCGAGCAACTGCAACGCCTGGGCGCATAAGAGTTTAGACGCGAGCGCCGGAACGCCTGCCAAGTGCGGGCAGAGAGGCTGGTGAGGAAACCTTCGCCAACGACTTCTCCGGCGCGAGGGGGAGTCTCATCGAGAGATATCGCGGAACCGGCTTTGCCGGGCCGCTGGTATCGCCCCCTTGAGGGGGTCGCGCGGAGCGCGGCGGGGGTGCTTCCTAGCTCCTGTGCATGGCGATGGAGCTCCACTGCGACGGAGACACCGCCTGCGGATCGCTCATCGTCTCCTGAAATTCAGGGGTGTCGAGCACCGAAAAATCGCTCACCCGTGGCTCGCCCTGCGCGTTTTCCGGTGACAGCGTTTCGTGAATGCGGTGCGCGATGTACCAGCTCGCGCGCAACTTGGCTTCGCGCGTGTGCGAACCCAGGCGCGGGGTGAGGTGCAGATTGGGAATGCCGTGCAGTGGCGTGCCTTCGGCCGCGAACTTGGGATTGGCGCCGTCCAGCAGGCAGGCGTCGATGCGTCCGTCGCACAGCGCCAGGGCCAAGGCCTCCGCATCGAACAGGGCACTGCGGCTCACGCCGACCCACAGCTGACCGGGCTTGCAATGGTTGAGCAGGCGCTCGTTGATCCAGCCCCGGTAGCGCGAGGCGTAGACCATCTGGAGCGAGATCGCGTCGGAATGGCTGAGCAGCTCCTGCAGCGTCACGGGCTCGACCTTGAGCTTGTCCCAGATGTCCGCCGCGTAGTGCACCGCCGGGTCGTAACCCAGCACGCGCACGCCCAGGCTGCGCAACATCGGCGCCAGGGTGTGGGCCACCGGCGCAAGGCCCAGCAGGCCCACGGTGCTGCCCGAGAGCTCGCGTCCCATGCGCACCTGGGAAATCGTGCGCCCCAGCAGCGCGCTGACCATGCCCCGGCGGTACAGCATCAGCAGGCCATAGAGCACGTATTCGGCGTTGGACCGCACGGTGGCGCTGCGGGCTTGCAGCACGCGCACGTGGCGCCGTGCGCAGGCGTCCAGATCGGTGTTGTCGCTGGAGATCTGCATGCGCGCCACGATCTCCAGCTTGGGCGCGAAATCCAGAAACTCCGCGGTCACCACCACATGCGGGGGCAACACGAGCGCGCGGCTCTTGTAGGTGTGCTTGCGCAGCTCCAGCGGGTCGTCGGCCAACTCCGGCCGGAAGGTCACCTCATGGCGCTCCTGCAACCAGGCCAACGCCTCGGGCACAAGAGGATCGAGCAGCAGGACTTCCATGGTGGCAGGGCTTCGAAGTGGGTGGGTTTCGGAATGCGCCTGCCTGTGTTCAGCGGCGCTTGAGCAGGCTGATGTGGTCGCCACCCACGGTTTCCTGCTGCACCAGCACATTGCCCGTCTGCTTGGCAAAGGCCTGGAAGTCGCGCACGGAGCCGGCGTCGGTCGAAATCACTTTCAGCGTCTGGCCGCTGAGCATGTCGGCCAGGGCCTTCTTCGCCTTGAGGATCGGCAATGGGCAATTCAGGCCGCGGGCATCGAGTTCTTTGTCAGCAGTCATGGGAGGGGGGATGTCAGGAAATGTGTGATTTTAAGCCGCACGGTGCGCAAACGCTCGATCGGTCTAGCGGGCGATATCTTCACGGAAAACGGGTTCATGCCCTTGCTGGCGCAGCCATTGCGCCAGCGCCAGGCCGGTACCGGCACGCCAACACAGCACCTCTTCGGGCTTCATCAGCTTGTAGTCCACCAGTTCGGGCGAGAGCCGCACTTCGCCATGCGCGCGGGCATGGTAGGTGATGATGACCTGGTTCATGCGCTGGAAATCGTGCACGGCGACGAGCGAGAGAGCGTCCACGGACAACGAGGTTTCTTCGGCGATCTCGCGCCGAATGCCTTCCTCGGGCGTCTCGCCCGCTTCCATGAAGCCGGTGATGAGGCCATACATCTTGCCGGGCCATGCCGCGTTGCGCGCCAGCAGGATGTGGCCTTCGAGCTCCACGATCGCACCGAGCACGGGCGTGGGGTTGTTCCAGTGCGTGTAGCCGCAAGCCGGGCAGCGCAGGCGCTCGACGAAGCCGCTGTCCTCCTGCTGCCCAATCAAGGCCAGCGGTGTCGCACACTGGGGGCAGAACCGAAACTCGGTGCTCATGTTCAAACCACCGCCGGTCAAGCGGGGAACACGCCGGTGGAGAGGTAACGGTCGCCCCGGTCGCACACGACGAAGACGATGGTGGCGTTCTCCACCGTGCGGGCCAGCTGCTGCGCGACCCAGCAGGCACCCGCCGCCGAGATGCCGCCGAAGATGCCCTCTTCGCGCGCCAGTTGGCGGCACATGGCTTCGGCGTCGCCCTGACTCACGTACACCAGTTCGTCCACCGTGCTCGGGTCGTAGATCTTGGGCAGGTATTCGGTGGGCCACTTGCGGATGCCCGGGATGCGCGAACCCTCGCTGGGCTGCGCGCCAATGATGCGGATGGCCGGGTTCTTTTCCTTGAGGAAACGCGACACGCCAGTGATGGTGCCGGTGGTGCCCATGGCGCTCACGAAATGGGTGATGCGCCCGCCCGTCTGCTCCCAGAGCTCCGGGCCGGTGGTTTCGTAGTGCACGCGCGGGTTGTCGGCGTTGGCGAACTGGTCGAGCACGCGGCCCTTGCCCTCGGCCTGCATCTTCTCGGCCAGGTCGCGCGCCGACTCCATGCCGCCGCTCTTGGACGTGAGGATGAGCTCGGCGCCAAAGGCCTTCATGGTCTGCGCGCGCTCAATGGACAGGTCCTCCGGCATGATCAGGACCATGCGGTAACCCTTGATCGCCGCAGCCATCGCCAGCGCGATGCCGGTGTTGCCCGAAGTGGCTTCGATCAGCGTGTCGCCCGGCTTGATGTCGCCGCGCTCTTCGGCCCGGCGGATCATGGACACGGCGGGCCGATCCTTCACCGAGCCCGCGGGGTTGTTGCCCTCCAGCTTGCCCAGGATCACGTTGCCGCGCTGTGTGTTGTCTGCCGCGCCGATGCGCTGCAGCGCCACCAGCGGCGTGTTGCCAATGGCGTCTTCAATCGTCGGATATTTCATTCCGTCACTGTGCCATAATTTCGATCCCCTTCCGATATGCCCGGGTGGTGAAATTGGTAGACGCGCCGGACTCAAAATCCGGTTCCGAAAGGAGTGTCGGTTCGATTCCGACCCCGGGCACCACATATAAAGCCGTGCAGGTAAGCCGCACGGCTTTTTTGTTGCCCGCTCGGTTCAGGCCAAGCCTTCCGCCACCGTGGGGTAGCGCAAGCGCAGGCCGAGTTCGCGCTTCATGCGTTCATTCGACAGCCGCCGCGACTCGCTCATGAAGCTCAGCAGCACCAGCGGCAACTGGTCGCCCGCCGCATCGCGCGCCACGCGCGGCGGCCGGGGCAGGCCGTACAGATCGGCCGCGAGATCGAAGTAGTCGCCCATCTTGAGTTCGGTGTCGTCCACCACGTTCACGTTGCGCTGTGGGCGGCCACGCCAGAGCGCGAGCACGCAGGCGCGGGCCAGGTCGTCGGCGTGGATGTGGTTGGTGTACACGTCGTCCTCGGCGCGCAGCACCGGCGTGCCGCGTTCCAGGCGGTTGCGTGGTGTCCCGCCGTCGCGGTCGGGCGCATAGATGCCCGGGATGCGCAAGGCCGTGGTGCGCACGCCGCTGGCGCGGCCGAACCAGTGCAGCGCCGCCTCGGCATCCACCCGGCGCCAGGCGCGCGGCGTGATCGGCTGCACCGGTGTGGCCTCGCTGGTCCAGCGTCCCTGGCGGTCGCCATACACACCGCTGGTGGAGCCATACACCACCACCGCGGGCAGCGACCGTTGCCGCAGCGCCTGGGTCAGCGTGCGGGTGCGCGGATCGAGCCGCCAGTCGGTCTGCTCGCCAGACGGCGGCGGCGCCAGGTGCAGCACGCGCGTGGCCAGGCCGGCGAGGCGGCGCAGGCTGCGCGCGTCGTCCAGGTCGCCCTGCAGCGGGGTGATGCCTTGTGCGCGCAACGCGGGGGCCCGCGCGGGGCTGGAGGTGAGCGCCAGCAGACGCACGCGCCCGCCACCACCCAGGGCCTGTGCGGCGCGCTGGCCGACATCACCACAACCCACGATCAGGACCCGTTCACGCCGGAAGCGTGCGGGCAAAGCGCCGAGAAGGCTCATGCGAAATCCGAATTTGAGACAATGGCCGGTTGCTGTGAGCGCCCGTGCGCTGCCGGCCTTTCCATTTTTCAACGTGCCAGTATGACATTCACGATCACCGTCGAGCCCAGTGGGCGCACCTTCACCGCCGAGCCCGATGAGGCCATGCTCGCCGCGGGCATCCGCCAGGGCATCGGATTGCCCTATGGCTGCAAGGACGGGGCCTGCGGTTCCTGCAAATGCAAACTGGTGTCGGGCAGCGTCACGCACAGCCACCACCAGCCCAAGGCGCTGAGTGCCGACGAAGAAGCCGCCGGCTATGTGCTGACCTGCTGCGGCGTGGCCCACAGCGATGTGGTGCTCGAATCGCGCCAGGTGACCGAAGCCGGCGCGTTCCCGATCAAGAAGATGCCCGTGCGCGTGAACGCGCTGGAACGCGCCTCGCACGACGTGATCGTGCTGCGCCTGCAACTGCCCGCGAGTGACGCCTTCCAGTACCACGCCGGCCAGTACGTGGAGTTCCTGCTGCGCGACGGCGACCGCCGCAGCTATTCCATGGCCAACGCGCCCCACACGCAGACCGTGCAACCGGGCCTGGAGCTGCACCTGCGCCACATGCCGGGCGGCAAGTTCACCGACCACGTGTTCAGCGCGATGAAGGAAAAAGACATCCTGCGCATCGAAGGCCCGTACGGCAGCTTCTTCCTGCGCGAAGACAGCGACAAGCCGATCGTGCTGCTGGCCTCGGGCACCGGTTTCGCGCCGATCAAGGCGGTGATCGAGCACATGCAGCACAAGGGCATCACCCGCCCCACCACGGTGTACTGGGGAGGCCGCCGCCCGGCCGACCTGTACCAGAACGCCTGGCTGGAAGCGCGCGTGGCCGAGATGCCGAACCTGCGCTACGTGCCGGTGGTGTCCGACGCGCTGCCCGAGGACGCGTGGAGCGGCCGCACCGGCTTCGTGCACCAGGCCGTGCTGCAGGACTTCCCCGATCTCTCGGGCCATGAGGTGTATGCCTGCGGCGCGCCCATCGTGGTCGAATCGGCGCACCGCGATTACGTGGCGAAGGCCGGTTTGCCCGATGAAGCTTTCTTTGCCGATTCGTTCACCAGCGCCGCGGACAAAGTGGACTGAACCCTTTCGACACAACAACGGAGACAACGACATGCTGAACCGCCGCCAACTGATCACCCGCACCGCCCTGGCCTCGGCCAGCGTCGCCCTGCCCGGCTTCGCGCTAGCGCAGACGAACGTCACCCGCATCGTGGTGCCCTTCGCGGCGGGTGGTCCCATCGACGTGACGGCGCGCATCGTCGCCGACGCGGTCAAGGGAGCGCTCGGCACGGTGATCGTGGAGAACCGGCCAGGTGCGGGCGGCAACATCGGCATGACCGCGGTGGCCAAGGCGCCGGCCGACGGCCTCACGCTGGGCATTGCCACCACCGCTTCGCACGGCATCAACCCCTGGCTGTTCAAGCAGTTGCCGTACGACCCGACCAAGGACTTCGCCGGCATCACGCAGATGCTGAGCGTGCCCAACGTGCTGGTGATGAACGCCGAGACCGCCGCGCGCCTGAAGATCAACACGGTGGCCGACCTGATCGCGTACGGCAAGGCCAACCCGGGCAAGCTCAACTACGGCTCCGGCGGCAATGGCAGCGCGGGGCACCTCGCGGGCGAGCTGCTGAAGAACCAGGCCGGCATCTACGCCGTGCACATTCCGTACAACGGCGGCAACCCGGCGCAGCTGGGCCTGCTCTCGGGCCAGGTCGACTTCAACATCGACAACCTCGCCACCGCCGCCACCAACATCCGCTCGGGCAAGCTCAAGGCCCTGGCCGTGACCACCGCACTGCGCAGCAGCGTGATGCCCGACGTGCCCACCGTGGCCGCCACCCTGCCCGGCTTCGAGATCGACACCTGGTGGGGCCTGGTCGTCCCGGCCGGCACCTCGGCGGACACCGTGCGCAAGCTCAACACCGCGTTCAACGACGCGCTGAAGTCGGCCGAGGTGAAGACGCGCTTCGCCCAGCTGTTCGCCGAGCCGACACCGAACACACCCGAACAATTCGACGACTTCATGAAGCGCGAGCGCGCGAAGTACGAGCGCATGGTCAAGCTCTCGGGCGCGAAGGTCGACTGAACACGCGGCATTCGTGGCGTAAAAAAGCCCCGCCGAAGCGGGGCTTTTTCGTGGGCGCGTGGCGCGGCACTCAACCCAGTTGCACCGGCACGAAGATCTGGTCGCCATCGCGCTGGATCAACAGCGCCAGCGACTGCTTGGCGCGGCCCAGCAGCGCACGCACCTGCTCGACGCTCTGCACCTTCTCGCCATTCACGGCGAGCAACACGTCGCCCTGTTGCACGCCGGCCAGTGCGGCCGGCCCTTGCGCGTCCTGCACCAGCAGGCCGCCGTCCACGCCGACCGCGCGTTGCTCCTGCGGCGCCAGCGGACGCAGCGCCAGACCGAGTCGGCCCTGGTCGGTCGCGTTCTTGTTGGCGGCAACTGCTTCCGCTTTGGCGCTGGCATCACCCAGCTGCGCGTTCAGGTTGACGGCCTTGCCCTGGCGCCACACATCCAGCTGCACCTTGTCGCCCGGCAAGGACTGGCCAATGAACGCGGGCAGATCGCCCGAGCCGACGATGGGCTGGCCGTTCACCTCGCGGATCACGTCGCCCACCTTCAAACCGGCCTTGTCCGCAGGGCCGCCCGGCTCCACGCTGGAGACCAGCGCGCCCGCGGCCTTGTCGAGCTTGAAGGACTCCGCCAGGGTCTGGTTCACCTCCTGCACCGACACGCCCAGGCGTGCGTGGCTGGCCTTGCCGGTGGCCACGATCTGGTCTTTCACCTTGAGCGCGGTCTCCATCGGGATCGCGAACGACAGCCCCTGGTAACCGCCGGTGTGGCTGTAGATCTGCGAATTGATGCCGACCACTTCGCCACGTGCGTTGAACAGCGGGCCACCGGAGTTGCCCGGGTTCACCGCCACGTCGGTCTGGATGAAGGGCACAAAGCTGTCGTCGGGCAGCGAACGGCCCTTGGCGCTGACCACGCCAGCGGTGACACTGTTCTCGAAACCAAACGGCGCGCCGATGGCCAGCACCCACTCGCCCACCTTCAGGTCTTTCGTGTTGCCCAGCGGCACCACGGGCAGGTCCTTGGCATCGATGCGCAGCACCGCCACGTCGGTCTTGGGGTCCGAGCCCAACACCTTGGCGACGAATTCGCGGCGGTCGGTGAGTTTGACGGTCACGCGCTGCGCGTTGCGCACGACGTGGGCATTGGTCAGCACCAGGCCATCGGCGCTGATGATGAAACCCGAACCCTGGCCGCGCGATGGCGCCTCACGGCCGCCTTGTGCGCCCGGTCCCTGGAAGCGTTTGAAGAATTCGAAAAACGGGTCGTTGGGGTCGATGCCGGGGAGCTGGTTGGAGGCCTGTTGCTGCTCGTCGGCACCGGCTTTGCCGATCACGCTGATGTTGACCACGGCCGCGCCGTGGCGCTGCGCGATCTGCGAGAAGTCGGGCAAGGCGGCACCGGCCAGCATCGGCGCCTGTTGGGTGGCCACGGGTGCGTTCGCGTTCGCAGCCGCACTGGCGTGCGTGCCCGTGACCAGGCCCACACTGGCGCCACCCACAATGCCCGCGGCCGCCAGGGACAGCACCAGGCGCGTCGCGGTGAGAGACAAGGTTTTCATGAGAGCTCCTTCAGCAAGGACAGGTTGAACATGTCCTTGAATATGGGCCCTCAGAGTTAGACAGTTCTTAACCCCAGCCCGATGCGCAGTCCGCCCAGGCGCGGTGACCGATCGAGCTGCAGGCTGCTGCCGTGCAGTTGCGCAATGGCATTGGCAATGGCCAGGCCCAGGCCGCTGCCGTTGGCGGCCGAGCCCGGCAGGCGGTAGAAGCGGTCGAGCACGCGGGCGCGATCGGCATCGGGAATGCCGGGGCCGCTGTCTTCCACCGACAGCACGAGTTGGTCCGCTTCGCGCCGCACCGTCACGTCCACCGTGCCGCCTTCGGGGGTGTACTTGAGTGCGTTGTCCACCAGGTTGCCGAGCAGGATGCGCAGCGGCTCCGCGTGGCCGTTGACCTGCCCTGCATCGGCCTGCCCCATGCCCAGATCGATGCGGCGCGCGGTGGCCCGCGGCACCGCGTCGGCGATCACCTGCGCCGCGAGTTCGGCCAGCGACACGGGTCGCGCAGGCTCGCCGCTCGAGGGTTGCGCCTGTTGGCGCGCGAGCATCAGCAGCTGTTCCACCAGGTGCGTGGCGCGGTCGATGCCGGCGAGCAAACGCTCCACCGCCACCTGGCGTGTGGCGTCGTCGCGCGCGCGCTGCAGGCCTTGGGCTTGCAAGCGCAGCGCGGCCAGCGGCGTGCGCAATTCGTGCGCGGCTTCGGCCACGAAGTTCTTCTGCGCATCGAAGGCCTGGCGCACACGTCCGAACAGCAGGTTGAGTTCGTGCACCAGGGGCTGGATCTCGTCCGGCAGGCCCGCCTCGCTCACTTCGGCGAGTTCGTCGGCCTCGCGCGCGGCCACCTGCCGCCGCACGCGCGCCACTGGCGTGAGCGACACGCTCACCACGGCCCAGGCCACCAGCATGAGCAGCGGTGCCATCCAGGCGATCGGCAGCACGGTGCGCCAGGCCAGCGCGCGCGCCATGGTCTGTCGCGGCCGCATGTCCTGCGCCACCTGGATCACTTGCGCGCGCGATTGCATCGAGTACACGCGGTACGGCGTGCCGTCGACCTCGACGTTGGAGAAACCCAGCACCGCGCGCTGTGGCAGGTCGGCGCGTGTGCCGGACTGGAACACGCGCAGGCCGTCGCTGGTCCAGACCTGCACGAAGAAGTCGAACGCGTCGGGCGGCAACCCGGGCTCGTCCATCGGCGAAGGCGCGCCCGGGGGCATGACACCGGCGCGCAGTGCCTGCGCCATCTGCTCCATGTGGTAGTCGAAGATGCCGTCGGCCTCCGCCCTCGCCTGCCGGTAGACCACCGCCACCTGCAGGCCCGCCGCGAGCACGATGGCCAGCAGCAGCAAGCCGATCAGGCGCGCGCGCAGCGAATGCGTGTGCAGCCTCATGCCTTGGGCACCATGTAGCCGACGCCGCGCACGTTCTGGATCAGACCCGCGCCGAGCTTCTTGCGCACGCCGTGGATGTAGACCTCGACCGCGTTGCTGCTCACGTCGTCTTTCCAGCCGTAGAGTTTTTCTTCGAGCTGCGCGCGCGAGAGCACGCGCCCGGGGCGCGCGATCAAGGGTTCGAGCACGGCCCATTCGCGCGCCGAGAGCACCACCGGCTCGCCCTGCAGGGTCACCTCGCGCGTGGCGGTGTTGATGCTCACGCCCATGTGCTCGTACACCGGCTCGGCGCGGCCCGATGCGCGGCGCAGCAGGGCGCGGATGCGCGCGAGCAGTTCGTCGAGGTCGTAGGGTTTGAGGATGTAGTCGTCGGCACCGGCGTCCAACCCTTGCACACGCTGCTGCACCGAGTCGCGCGCGGTGGCGATGAGCACCGGCACACGGTTCTTGCGCGCGCGCAGTTCGCGCAGCACGTCCAGGCCATCGCGGCGCGGCAGGCCGAGATCGAGCAGGATGAGGTCGTAGGTTTCGGCTTGCGCCGCGGTGGCGGCCATCTCGCCGTCGCGCACCCAGTCGACCGCGTAGTGCTCGGCGCGCAGCAGGTCCAGCACCGCTTCACCAATCATGGTGTCGTCTTCGACCAGCAACAGCCTCATGGAAATGTTCTCTCCAGGTCCGAGGGTTGTCGAATGCCCCGACGGGGCACCCCACATCCATGATGCAGGGTTTCGCTTAGGTCGATCTTAGGCGCCTGCCAGCAACTTCTTCACGTCGCCCGCCAGCGCCGCCGCGCCGCTGCCATAACGGTTGTACAGGCGGATGCGGCCCTGCGGGTCGTACACGTAGCTGCCAGCCGAGTGGTCCATGGTGTAGCTCGAGGGCGTGGGACCATCGACCTTCTTGTAGTAGATCTTGAAGCTCTTGGCGAGCGCGGGCAATCCGTCGGGCGCGGCGTACAGGGCGAGGAAGGTCGGGTCGAAGTTGGCCACGTACTGCTTCATCACCTCGGGCGTGTCGCGCTCCGGGTCGACGCTGACAAACAGGCCTTGCAGGCGATCGCCATCCGCGCCCAGCAGGCGCTTGGCTTCTGCCATCTCGCTCATCGAGGTCGGGCACACGTCAGGGCACTGCGTGAAGCCAAAGAAGATCACGACCGCCTTACCCTTGAAATCGGCCAGCGTGCGCGGCTGGCCGTTGTGGTCGGTGAGCGAGAAGCCGGTGGCGTAGTCGGCGCCGGTGATGTCGATGCCGGAGAACGCGGCAGGGGCGTCGGCCTTGTCGGTGCAGGCGGCCAGACCCAGCGTGCCCAGGCTCAGTGCGAGAAGTTGTCGGCGGTTCATGGAGACCCTAGAGGTAGTGATCCACCAGCAGCGCGGCAAACAGCACCGCGAGGTGGATCAGGGAAAAGCGGAAGGTCTTGCGCGCGAGCGCATCGGAATAGTTGCGCCAGAGCGCGAAGGCGTAAGCGCAGAAGCCGATGCTCAAGACCACGGCCACGACCAGATAGATGTAGCCGCTCATGCGCATCACGAAAGGCATGAGGCAGGCCGCAAACAGCACGACGGTGTAGAGCAGGATCTGCACGCGCGTGAACTCGGAGCCGTGCGTGACCGGCAACATCGGCAGGCCGGACTTGCGGTAGTCCTCGACGCGGTAGAGCGCCAGCGCCCAGAAGTGCGGTGGCGTCCAGAGGAAGATGATGAGGAAAAGAATCAGCGCTTCGGGCGCGACCACACCGGTCATGGCGGCCCAGCCCAGCACCGGCGGCATGGCACCCGAGGCACCGCCGATCACGATGTTCTGCGGCGTCAGCGGCTTGAGGATCACGGTGTAGACCACCGCGTAACCGACGAAGGTGGCGAAGGTCAGCCACATGGTCAGCGGGTTGACAAGGAAGTACAACACCGCCGAACCGGTCGCGCACAGCACGGCCGAGAACGTGAGCGTGCCCGCGTTCGAAAGCTGCCCTTTGGCGGTGGGGCGCCAGGCTGTGCGCTTCATCTTCGCGTCGATGTGCTGCTCGACCACGCAGTTGAATGCCGCCGCGGCACCGGCCACGAGCCAGATGCCGAAGCAGGCGATGGCTGCGAGCTGCACTTGCGCCCAGGTGGGCAAGCCGGGCACGGCCAGCACCATGCCGATCAGCGCGCAGAACACGATGAGCTGGATCACGCGCGGCTTGGTCAGCGCGTGGTACTGGCGCCAGACCGGGGGCAGCGCCGCAGCAACGGGTGGGGTGGATGCGGGGTTCATCGGATCGGGGTGGACAGGTGCATGGGAGAAGCGGAAGAAGCCGGGTCGCGCTCGCTCGCGCGGCGCGTGCCGCAGAGTGCGCCGGTGAGCACGATCACGAGCGCGGCCGCGCCGCCCGTGTGGCCCACGGCGGCCAACAGCGGCCAGTCGAGCACGACGTTGGTCAGGCCGCTGGCGAACTGCCAGGCGGCCAGCAGCAGCAGCGCGCGCGCTGTCGGGCGCATGCCCGCCACACGCCACAGACGCCAACCGAGCCACAACATGGCGGCCAGCACGGCGTAGGCCATGAGCCGGTGCACATAGTGGATGGCGGTGAGCGCGGGGAAGGTGATGGCGTCGCCCAGGTGGTTCATGCCGAGTTCGCGCCAGAGCGTGAAACCTTCGCGCAGGTTCATGGCCGGCCACCAACTGCCCTGGCAGGTCGGGAATTCGCTGCAGGCCAGCACCGCGTAGTTGGTGCTGACCCAGCCACCGAGCGCGATCTGCAACCACAACAGGGCACACACGCCCACCAGCGCCCAGCGCAAGCGGCCCGGCAAGCCCACAGGGCCGGGGTTGCCAGGCGCGGCCAGTGCGTAACCCGTGGCTTGCGCGCGCAACAGCGCGAGCAACACCAGGCCACCCAGCAGGTGCAGCGTGACGATGGCCGGGAACAGTTTCATGGTGACGGTGAGCGCGCCAAACGCGCCCTGCAGGCACACCCACACCAGCGTGAACAAGGGCCAGGCGTACGACACGCTCAGGCGCTTGCGCTCGAACCAGCTCACGAGCGAGAGCACCAGGATCAGCACGCCCACCGAGGTGGCGAGGTAGCGGTGGATCATTTCGATCCACGCCTTGGAGAAGGTGACCGGGCCGTGGGGCATGGCCTCCTGTGCGGCGGCGATCGACGTGCTCGCACCCACCGGGCTGAGGCTGCCATAGCACCCCGGCCAGTCGGGGCAGCCGAGGCCGGAATCGGTCAGTCGGGTGAAGGCGCCGAACAGGACCAGATCGAAGGTCAGGAACAGCGTGACCAGGGTCAACACACGCAGGCGCTGTGCGGGCGGCGCGTGGCGGTTGCGCACCCAGACCCAGGCCAGCGGCCCGAGCGCGATCACCACGCCCAGGAACATCATGCGGGCGATGGGAGTCAGGTCGTACAGGGGTTGGGCGTCCATGTCAGTGCGCCACGGCGCGTCCTTCTTTGTCCCAGAAGGCCGAGGCGCGCAGCAGTTGGCCAAGGTCGCGTTTGGCCTGCGCGGGGTCGAGCTTGGCGGGGAAACGCATCATCCAGTTGCCCAGCGGGTCGACCACGTACAGGTGGTCTTCGATCTTCTGGCCAGGCGCGGGTTGCAACCAGGCCGCCACGGCCTGGGCATCCACCTGCAGCACCTGCGCGGCCGCGGTGGCCTTCTGCAAGGCCTCGGACACGGCCGCGTCGCCGGTGCGCAGCCAGACCCAGTCCAGCCGTTCCTTTTCGCGCCCCAGCGTTTCACGCAGCTGGCGCTGCAGGTACAGGTGTTCCACGCAGGCATCGTTGCACGTGCTGTCGGCCACGCTCACGAGCAGCCATTGGTCTTTCAGCGAGGTCAAGGGCACGGTACGCCCCTGCGCGTCGATACCGGTCCAGGCGGGCATCGGGCGCTGCGGGTCGATCAGCTCGCCGTAGTTGCGGCGGCCCTCCGGGCGGATCACGTAGTAGGCGAGGTACGAGGCAATGACGGGCGCGGCACACACCAGCAGCACGCCCAGCATCTTCCAGCGGCCCTTGCGCGTGCTGGCGGCGGCATCGGCGCTGGCCTGGTCCAGTTGCGGCAGGCTGTGCACGGTCAGGGTCAGAGGTTCATCGGGCGTCTGTGCCATGGGGTCTGCGCTTTCGGCGGGGAGAGAGAATTTGGAACCAGAGATAGAGCAAGCCCGCGAGGGCACAGAGCGCAAACCACTGGAAGGCGTAGCCATGGTGCTTGCTCACGTCGACCGCGAAGCGCGGCCATTCGCGCAACAGGCCGTCATCGGCGGTGGCATCGGTCTGCAGAACGGACACGCCCAGCAGGGGCAGCCCGGTTTCCTGCGCGTAGGCTGTGAGGTCGATATTTTGCCGGATCGTTCCCGCGCCGGCGTCGCCCAGCTGGTATAGCTTGCCGGGGGGCGGGGCCAATCGGCCTTCGAGCTGGATACGGCCTTCGGGGGTAGCGACATCGGGCACCTGGGTGCGGTCGTTGAAGTCGCGCGGCACCCAGCCACGCTGCACCAGCACCACGCGCTCGCTGCCGTCCAGCCGCAGCGGGGTGAGCACGAAGAAGCCCACCCGCGTGTTCATCTGGCGGTTGTCGAGAAACACGGTGTGACCGGGCACCCAGGTGCCCGCCAGGCGCACCGGGCGGTGCACACCCACCTGCGGATCTGCCGCGTCCAGCAGATCGCGGGTGCTCCAGGCCGCCAGCGCACCGCGCTCGTCGACCAGCGCCTGCAAGGCCAGCTTCTGCACCGCGCGGTCCAGTTGCCACAGGCCCAGCGAGGCGGTTGCGGCCATGGTGAGCGCGGTCGCGGCCGTCACGATCCAGAAGCGCCAGGTCGAGCGTTGCACGTTCATGCCTCGCCCTTCTTGCAGGCCCGTGCGTGGCATCGGGCGGTGCCGTGGACGCGGATAATGAGGCGCATGAAGTACCTGGTCATCGCGGCATTCGTTGCCATCATTGGAAGTCTCGCCGCCGCCCTGGTGTACATGATGCGCGGCGGCAGCGACACCGAGGAAGACGGCACGCCGCGCAAGAACCACATGGCACGGGCGCTGGCGTTTCGGGTCGGGTTTTCCATCCTGCTCTTCGTGGTGGTGCTCATCAGCTACCTGATGGGCTGGATACAGCCGACCGGGTTGCCGCTGCGCGGTTAGGTCGATCAGGCCCGGTCAGCAAAAAAGCGCCTCTCGGCGCTTTTTTGTGTTGGAGGCCCGAGCAAGGTGGATCAACCACCATGACCGTTTACATCCAGTAGACGAGGATGTACAGGCCCAGCCACACCACGTCCACGAAGTGCCAGTACCAGGCAGCGCCTTCGAAGCCGAAGTGGCGCTCGGCGGTGAAGTGGCCCTTCTGCAGGCGCAGGGTGATGAACAGCAGCATCAACATACCGACGAACACGTGAAAACCGTGGAAGCCAGTGAGCATGAAGAAGGTGGAACCGAACACGCCCGACGAGAGCTTGAGGTTCAGGTCGGCGTAGGCATGGGCGTACTCATAGCCTTGAACGCACAGGAACACGATACCCAACACCACCGTCATCCACATGAAGGCGATGGTCTTGCCGCGGTTGCCCACTTGCAGGGCGTGGTGGGCAATGGTCAGCGTGACGCCCGAGGTCAGCAGCAGCGCGGTGTTGATGGTGGGCAGCCAGAACGGGCCCATCGTCTGGAAGGGATCAACGATGCCACCCGGCGACGCGGTCGCACCGGCCTGAAGGCTCGGCCACACGGCGGTGAAATCGGGCCAGATCAGCGAGTTTTCAATGCTGCCCAGCGCCGGCACCGAGTGCGTGCGGGTCCACCACAGGGCGGTGAAGAAAGCACCGAAGAACATCACTTCGGAGAAGATGAACCAGCTCATGCTCCAGCGGAACGAGAGGTCGATCTTGCGGCCGTACATGCCGGTCTCGCTTTCGTGCACCGACTCGCTGAACCACTGGAACAGCACGAACAGCCAGAACACCAGGCCGAATGCCAGCGAGTAAGCACCCCAGCCGTGGCCGTTGACCCACTGACCGGCGCCCAGGATGACGAAGAAGAGACCGATGGCGGCCATCACCGGGTGGCGCGACGGACCGGGAACAAAGTAGTAGGGCGTCGTGCCTTGTGTTGTTGCTGACATGCTCACTCCTGTTTGCTTTCGCTTGTATCTAATATCAAAGAATCAAAAATCGTCTTGCTGTGCCGTGTCTCAACCGACAACCCAGTTCACCACCAGGATCAACACCAGCACGAAGAGGAGCGCCATACCCACGCCCACCGCCATCAGGTGCAGGGGGTTGAGCTTGGAAATGTCCTTCTGGTAGTCGGCATTGCGACGGATGCCCAGAAAGCCCCATGCCACGGCCCTGACCGTGTCCATGAAAGTACCTTTGCGCCGGGAATCCTGAGGATCAGAGGGTGTCGGTGTGTTCATACGTCCCCCGTCGGCTTGAGCGGTTCAGGGCTTTTGGCTTGCGGCGCGGCGTCGGTGGTCGGCGCGGCCGGCACCTTGCCACCCACTTCGAAGAAGGTGTAGGACAGGGTGATGGTGGTCACGTCCTTGGACAGCCGTGGGTCGATCACGAACGCCACAGGCCATTCCTTCTTCTCGCCGGGTTGCAGCGTGTACTGCGTGAAGCAAAAACACTCCAGCTTGTTGAAGTGCGCCGCGGCCTGCTTGGGCGCGTAACTGGGCACCGCCTGTGCCGCCATGGTGCGGTTCTGGATGTTCTGGAATTCGTACATCACCGTGGTCAGCTCGCCCGGGTGCACCTGCAGCGAACGCACGGCAGGCTTGAAGTGCCAGGGACCACGGGTGTTGGTGTCGAACTCGACGCTGATGGTGCGCGTGCGGTCCACCTGCGTGTTCGCGGGCAGATTCGGGGCGCCGGGCACACGCAACTCCGAGACCGCCAGCACATTGATGCCCAGGGCTTCGCAGATGTGGCGGTAGATCGGCACCAGCGCATACCCGAAGGCAAACATGCCCAGCGCGATCACGCAGAGCTTGCCCACCATGTTGAGGTTGTCGCGTCGAAGTGCCACGTCGATATTCCAGTCTGTCGGACTGCCGACCTCAGAGGCCGAACAGGAACCGTTTGCCGATGAACCCGATGAAAAACACGATCGCCACCGACGCCAGGATCAGACCCAGGCGGCGGTTGCTCTTCTTTTGTTCGGGTGTCATCGCGTGTTCAACCAATGTTCGCATCAACTCAGCCAATCACCTTGGTGGCGGTGGCGTCGAGCTTGGGTGGGTTTTCGAAGGTGTGGAACGGCGCCGGCGACGGCACTTCCCACTCCAGGCCCACGGCACCCTCCCAGGGGTTCTGCGGGGCCTTCTCGCCCTTGCCACGCATGGCGGGAATGATCACGGACACAAAGAAGTACACCTGCGCCAGACCGAAACCGAGCGCGCCGACCGAGGCGATCGCGTTGAAGTCGGCGAACTGCATCGGGTAGTCGGCGTAGCGGCGTGGCATGCCGGCCAGGCCCAGGAAGTGCATCGGGAAGAAGGTGATGTTGAACGAGATCATCGACCACCAGAAGTGGATCTTGCCGCGCGTTTCGCTGTACATCACGCCAGTCCATTTGGGCAGCCAGTAGTAGATGCCGGAGAACATGGCGAACAGCGAACCCGCCACCAGCACGTAGTGGAAGTGCGCCACCACGTAGTAGGTGTCCTGCATCTGGATGTCGATCGGTGCGACCGACAGGATCAGGCCCGTGAACCCGCCCACGGTGAAGACGAAGATGAAGCCGACAGCCCACAGCATGGGGGTTTCGAACGTCATCGAGCCCTTCCACATGGTCGCGACCCAGTTGAAGATCTTCACGCCCGTGGGCACGGCGATCAACATGGTGGAGTACATGAAGAACAGCTGGCCCGTCACCGGCATGCCGGTGGTGAACATGTGGTGCGCCCACACGACGAAGGACAGAATGGCGATGGAACCGGTGGCGTACACCATGGAGGCGTAGCCGAACAGCTTCTTGCGCGCGAAGGCGGGCACGACCTGGCTCACGATGCCGAAGGCCGGCAAGATCATGATGTACACCTCGGGGTGGCCGAAGAACCAGAAGATGTGCTGGTACATCACCGGGTCGCCGCCGCCAGCGGGGTTGAAGAAGCTCGTGCCGAAGTGGCGGTCGGTCAGCGTCATGGTGATCGCGCCAGCCAGCACGGGCATCACGGCGATCAGCAGGTAGGCGGTGATGAGCCAGGTCCAGCAGAACATGGGCATCTTCATCAGCGTCATGCCGGGCGCGCGCATGTTCAGGATGGTCACGATGATGTTGATCGAACCCATGATCGACGACGCGCCCAGGATGTGCATGGCAAAAATGCCGGCATCCATTGAAGGGCCCATCTGCAGCGTCAGCGGCGCGTAGAGCGTCCAGCCGGCGGCGGGTGCGCCACCAGGCATGAAGAACGACGCCACGAGCATGATGGCCGCGGGGATCATCAGCCAGAAGCTGAAGTTGTTCATCCGCGCGAAGGCCATGTCGCCCGCGCCGATCTGCAGCGGGATCATCCAGTTCGCGAAGCCCACGAAGGCCGGCATGATGGCGCCGAACACCATGATCAGGCCGTGCATGGTGGTGAGCTGGTTGAACAGCTCGGGGTTGACCAGTTGCAGGCCGGGCTGGAACAGCTCGGCGCGGATCAGCAGCGCCAGGACGCCGCCGATCATCAGCATGGTGAAGGCGAACAGCAGGTACAGCGTGCCGATGTCTTTGTGGTTGGTGGCATAGACCCAGCGACGCCAGCCCACAGGGGCGTGGTGGTGATCGTGGTCGTCGTGGCCGTGTGCACCGTGGTGGTCAAGAACTGCACTCATGGTCGATTCCTTTGAGACTCAATATTTTTCTGTCAAACAGATCACTTGCGGGCAGCCAGCACTTCGGCCGGTTGCACGATCTGCTCGGTCTTGTTCGACCAGTTGTTCTTCGCGTAGGTCATCACCGCGGCCAGCTCGGTATCGGAGAGCTGCTTCCATGAAGGCATGGCACCGCCGGCGGCGCCATGGAGCACCACGTTGATCATCTTGGCGTGATCCTTGTCGGTCACGATCGCGGAACCATCGAGCGGCTTGATCGGACCAGCGCCCTTGCCATTGGCCTGGTGGCACGCGGCGCAATTGGCGGCGTACACGGATTCGCCACGTTTGACCAGATCGGCCAGCGTCCAGACCTTGTTCGGGTCATCGGCGGCAGCGGCCATGGCCTTCTGGCGTCCGGTCACCCAGGCGGTGTATTCCTCAGCGCTCACCACCTTCACGTGGATCGGCATGTAGGCGTGTTCCTTGCCGCAGAGCTCGGCGCACTGGCCGTAGAAGTCGCCGGTTTTTTCCGCGCGGAACCAGGTGTCGCGCACGAAACCGGGGATGGCATCCTGCTTCACGCCGAAGGCGGGGACCATCCAGGCGTGGATCACGTCGTTGGCCGTGGTGATGATGCGGATCTTCTTGTTCACCGGCACGACGAGCGGGTTGTCGACCTTGAGCAGGTAGTCGTCGGTGGCTTCGGGCTTGCCGCTGTTGGACATCACGCGCTGGTTGTTGTCCAGGGTGGAGAGGAAGCCAATGCCCTCGCCTTCGCCCTTGATGTAGTCATAGCCCCACTTCCACTGCATGCCCGTGGCCTTGATGGTCAGGTCGCTGTTGGTGGTGTCTTTCTGGGCCACCAGCACCTTGGTGGCGGGCAGCGCCATGCCGATGACGATGAAGAAGGGGATGATGGTCCAGCCCAGCTCCACCCAGATCGGCTCTGGCAGCGCCTCGGCCTTGTGCCCGGCCGACTTGCGGTGCTTGACGATGGAATAGAACATCACGCCAAAGACGATGAGGAAGATGACGGTGCACAAGATCATCATGAACCAGTGCAGCCAGTGCTGTTCCTCGGCGATGCGCGTCACCGGCGGATGGAAGTTCAGCTGGTTGACCGCAGGGCCACCGGCCAGATCCTTCACCGCCTGAGCAGCGACCGTGGTCCAGGCGCCTGCGCCCAACGCCAGCGTGGTGCCCACAGCGCGGATTGCGGTCCACCGGTTTCGTAGGGAATGCACCTTTTTATTCGTCGTACTCACTTTAAGCGCCTCAAATATAAGTATTGATTTATATCAATGCCGATTAGAACAAATTTTCCGGGCTCACCCACCCAAAACCCACCGTCACGAGACACGCAACGAGCGAACAGACAGACACATGGAGGCAAGCGCCATCCCGGTTGTGCGAGCGCCACCGAACGGTTCGTTTCAGCGACCACACCCTGCCTTGGTCAGGTGGGGTTGCGAAACGGAAAGCGTTGGAGGCCAGGCTCACCACCCACCACCGGTTCAAGCCGCGCTCGGCCACATGAGGCGCGCGCGTTGACGCAGGGAAAACACCCTTGAAATCTGGATCGCCGCCAATTGTAGCGGCGAGCGCATCGCCGCCTCCCGATAAAGCCGGCACATCCGACTCGAACAATGCGAGGGTCAGCCCCTGCGGCCACGCAGCATCGCGCGCATGTCTTCCATCGGGACGGCGGTGGACGGCCCCATCGGCACCCGCGGAACGGGCTTGAATGCGTGGCCGTAGATGATTTCGAAGGTCAGCAACAACCGGCCATCGGCTGCACGCGGCAGGCCCGTTTCAATCGCTTCGCACAACTGGGCACGCCAGTGGCGCGACCGACAGGCGGGAAAGCGCTCGGCAAACAGGTTGCGTCCCAAACTACGCAATTCGGCCAGCAGGGGCTCGGCGCCGCTGTACGACAAGGTGATGCGCTCCATGTCCATCACCGGTTCGGCAAAGCCGCCGTGCACCAGCATGTCGCCCCAGTCGTGCATGTCGGTGAACGCATGGGATGGCGCAGGCCAGCCCTGCTGCGCGTACACAGCGCGCAATTCGCGCAAGCTGTCGGGTCCGAGGCAGGAAAACATCAGAAAGCCGTCGGTTTCGATGTGCGCGTTCCAGCGTTTGAGCAGGGTTTGGGGGCGCGACTCCATGTGCAGGGCCATGTTGGCCCACAACATGCGCACACGCGTGTTGTCGTTGGCGGCCTGCGGGCCTTTGCCCCGCCCCCAACTCAAGGGATTCCAGGCCGACGCGCCGGCTTCCCGCGTGGCCTCCAGCGCTTGCGGCAGGCGCTGCGCCGCGACATGGCACGGTGCATCGGGCAACTGCGCGCGAATCTGCCGGTGTGCCACCAGTCCGCCGTTCACGGGTTCCCAATGCATCCAGCTCGACGGCGGCTCGCGAAACCATTTCAAGCGCTCGACCATGCGCGAGGCCACTTCTTCGTGCAGCCAGGGACTGGTGGACACCGCACGCCGCAGCCAGCGCAAGGCGGCCACGGGGTCCATGCCCGGCACGGGGGTTTCAGGGGAAGTGGAGGCGTTCAAACAACAAGCGGGCGGGGCCGGACCAATGGGGCGTCCCAGTATATTGGCCCCATGTTCACTCCCTGGCGTGCTCTGTGGAATTCCCTGCCCGGCATCTGCCAGGTGTGCGGTGCGTGGCCGTCCAGCGCGGTGTGCGGCGCCTGCGCCGAGCGCTTTCAGGGCGAACGCCAGCGCTGCGCCGGTTGCGCGGCGCCCTTGCTCACGGGCACACCGCTGTGCGGCGCCTGCCTGAAGCAACCCGCGCCGCTGCAGGCCTGCGTGGCGGCGGTGGACTACGCCTATCCATGGAACGACTTGATCGCCCGTTTCAAGTTTCGCAACGAACCCGGTTGGGCCGGCCCCTTTGCGCGCCGGATGCTGTGCGCACCGCAAGCGGCCGAGTTGCTCTCACGGTGCGACCTGGTGGTGCCCGTGCCGCTCACCCCGGCGCGACTCGCCCATCGCGGATACAACCAGGCCTGGGAACTCGTGAAAGCGTTGCGCCGCGGGCTCCCTCACGATGTGGCGGTTCAGGCCGACGTGCTCGTGCGGTTGCTGGAAACCCCCGATCAGCACAGCCTCGCGCGCGAGCAGCGCCTGCAGAACCTGCAGGGTGTGTTTGCGCCCCACCCGCAACGCCTCCATCTGATCGAACAGGCCCATGTCCTGCTCGTGGATGACGTGATGACCACAGGCGCTACCCTGCACGCGGCGGCCCACGCGCTTCGGCAGGCCGGTGCCGCCCAGGTCAGCGCCATGGTGTTCGCGCGCACGGCACCCCCCAACACCGCGTAAGCTCCGTCGCCCGCGCAAACCTATACCGCTTCCATGTTCCATATCGTTCTTGTCGAGCCCGAGATTCCGCCCAACACGGGCAACGTGATCCGGCTCAGCGCCAACACCGGCTGCACGCTGCACCTCATCGAGCCGCTGGGGTTTTCAATGGACGACAAACACATGCGCCGGGCCGGACTCGACTACCACGAGTACGCCGACCTGCGCCGCCACGCCGACTGGCCCAGCTTCCTGCGCGCCGAATCGCCCGATCCGCAACGCATGTTCGCCTTCACCACCCGCGGCAGCCACAGCGTGTTCGACAACCGCTTTCAGGCTGGCGACTGGCTGGTGTTCGGCTCGGAAACGCGCGGCTTGTCGGAGCCTTTGCGCGAATCGTTTGCGCCCACCCAGCGCCTGCGCTTGCCCATGGTGGCCGGCCAACGCAGCCTCAACCTGTCCAACGCCGTGGCGGTCACGGTGTTTGAGGCCTGGCGCCAATTGCAGTTTGCCGTGCCCTTCCGTGATGCAGGTCACGCAGACGGCGGGTAGCGAAAATCAGGCGCTGTGGTTCGCACGCACCATCACCCTGTTCGCCTGATCCAAGCCCCAGTCACAAGCCAGGGCGTTGCGTTTTCCCCAGAAGGAAGCATGGAGACCCACTTGATCAACGCCCTCACACGGATGCTCCGCGTGAACCTCGCACCCCGGCAGCGGTCTGCCCGAACCGCCAGCCTCAAAGATCTGGCCCAGATCCGGCGCCAGCTGGAGCGCAGCATTGACGATTGCACGAGCGAGTCCGCGCAACGCCTGCGCAAGAAGATCGACGAGGCACGCACCCCTCTGGAACTCTGGCTGCTGCGCAACGACGCCTACCAGCTGATCTCCCAGCGGCACGATCAATCGGTCGCCGCGCGCCGCATCAACACCCTCATCCACAGCTTCGAGGGCTGGCTCGAGCCCAAGCAGCTCGTGCGCATCAAATAAGTCGTCTGCCCTCGCTCAGGGGTACTGACGCACCAGCGATTCTGCGAAGCACACCGGCTTTTCCGCCCCTTCGCGCTCCACCACCACCGCCCAGGTCATCTGTTGCCCGCCCTGTTCGATGGGCTCGCAGGCTTGCAGCGTGAGGCGCGCGCGCACGCGGCTGCCCACCGGCACCGGCGCGGTGAAACGCACGCGGTTCAAGCCGTAGTTCACACCCATGCGCGAATCGCCGATGGTGAATGCGGATTCAAAAAACACCGGCAACAACGACAACGTCAGAAAGCCGTGGGCAATGGGGCCGCCGAAGGGCCCCGCCTTGGCACGCTCCACGTCCACATGAATCCATTGGTGGTCGCCCGTGGCCTCGGCAAAGCGGTTGACTTGCTCCTGGGTGATGGTGACCCAATCGCTGACGGCCACTTCCTGGCCCACACAGGCCGCGAGCGCGGCCAGGGATTCGATTTTTTTCATGCGGCTCACTGTAGCGCGGGCCCCAAGGCCACGCCTGTCGGGCCGGCGACAGAACGCGGCGTGGTCAGCGGTCGAGCCAGTCGCAGATGCCCTGCCACTGGTTCACGTCCTTCTCCACCCGGCTGGGTGCCACGTCGAACAACGTGAGGCCGCGCGCGGCGAGGTGCACGTAGTTCTGGGTGTCGCGCAAGGCGCCGAGCACCGGCAGGCCCAGGCCGGTCAGAAATTCACCCAGCTTGTCGGCGGCAATGGTGCGCATGTCCACCCGCATGCCGACGATGCCGACCTGCAGCTTGCCGGCTCGGCGGGATTCGGCCAGCTCATCGATGAATGCGCGCGTGGCGTAGATGTCGAAGATGCTGGGCTGCAGCGGCACCAGGACCTTGTCGGCAACCTTGAGCACCTCTTTCAGGCGCGTGCCGTGCATGCCGGCAGGGGTGTCGAGCACGACGTGGGTGACGTCCTTGGGCGGGCGCGCGATCAGGTCCTCGGACACATCCCAGGTCTGGATCGGCCGCGCCTCGGGCGGCCGCAGCTTGAGCCACAGCGCCGACGACTGCTGCCGATCCGCGTCGCCCAGCATGACGGAGCGCCCCTTGCGGGCGAAGTACCCTGCCACGTTGGTCGACAGCGTGGACTTGCCCACGCCTCCTTTGGGATTGGCAACCAACACGACGGGCATACGAGGCTCCTTGTTGTGCGGACGCCCCACGAGAACAGCTCGGTGGGGGAGGACGGGATCGAGCCCCTATGTTATCGCCACCGCGTCCCACACCAGTTTGCAGCCCGTGAGGAACATCCCGAGGTAGAGCAGCCGATAGAACAGTTGGGGCTTGATCCGATGGGCAATGCGCACGCCCGCCCAGACGCCCAGCGGGGCGAACGGCAGCAGCGCCAGTGACGTCAGCATGTTGTTCACGTCGAGCAGTCCCAACCACGCGTACGGAATCCACTTGGACAGGTTCATGAAGAAAAAGAAGAAGGCCAGGGTGCCGGAAAAGACCACCGGCGACAGGCGCAGCGGAATCACATAGGCATTGATCGGCGGCCCGCCCGCATGGGCGATGAAGCTGGTGAAACCGGAGGTGCACGAGAGCAGCAGACCCACCCACTTCGGGGGCGGCTTGCTGTCCGCTCGCGGCGGAAACACCAGGCGCTGCGCCAGGAACAGCAGCGTCACCACGCCAACGATCCCCGCCACCACCTTCGGGTCGAGCTCCCTGAACAGCAATGCGCCCACCACGATGCCCAGCAGGCCCGGCGGCAGCATGAACATCAGCAAGCGCCGGTCCACGTTCTTTCGAAATGCCGCCATGCCCAGCAGGTCCATGAGCAACAACACCGGCATGAGAATGGCCGCGGCCTGCGGCACTGTCACGGCCATCGCCATCAAGGGCACGGCCAGCGAGCCAAAGCCCGCGCCGAAGCCACTCTTGCTGATGCCCAGCAGCAGCACCGCGGGAATCGCGACGGCATAAAAGGTGGGGTCGGTGATCAGGAACATGGGACGACAATCCGGCGATGCAAAACGTTCAATTCTGGGGTGAGTCGGTGCGCTTGCTGGTGGAGCTGGCGGCCACGGCCGCGTTCGCGCTCTCGGGCATCCTCATGGGCGCGCGCACGCGGCTCGATGCGGTGGGTGTGGCGGTGGTGGGCTTTCTGGCCGCGTTCGGGGGCGGCACGCTGCGCGATCTGCTGCTCGATCAGCGGCCTTTCTTCTGGGTTCAGCATGTGGAGATGTTGTGGGGCGTGCTCGGGCTGTGCGTGCTGGCCATGGTGTTCCTGCGCCAACAACACGTTGGACTGACCGAGCGCGCGATCCAGTGGCCCGATGCCTTCGGCCTGGGCCTGTTCACCGCCACGGGCGTGCACCAGGCGCTGTTGCTGCAAATGCCCGCGCTGGTGGCGGTGCTCATGGGCCTGATCACGGGCGTGTTCGGCGGGGTTCTGCGGGACGTGGTGTGCAACCAGATCCCCACCGCGTTTCGCGACCACCGGCCCTACGCGCTGTGCGCATTCGCGGGCGGCTGGTTGTACGTGGGCCTGTGGCACCTGCAGGTGCCGGGGTGGCTGGCGTTGGTGGCATGCGTTCTGGTCACTGCGGGGCTTCGCGCCCTGGCCCTGTGGCGCAACTGGCAGTTGCCGATGTGGAAGTTTTGAGCGCATGCACAGCCAAGGACTGTAACCAGCCCCGCACAAGGGCGGGCAGCATGCGGGACAATTCCCCACCATGTTCAACCCCACCCAGGCCGACGTGCGTCGGTTTTTCTGCGCTGTACACGCCAAACGCCTGCAACAGCAACCCATGGAAGCCATCGAGACACTGGCCGGCCAGTGGATCGCGGAGCATCCCGAGCACCACGCCGAACTGGCCGACGTCGACGCGGCCCTGGCGCGTCTGGGCGAAGCGGATACCGCGCGCGACAACCCCTTCCTGCACCTGTCCATGCACCTGTCGATCAGCGAGCAGTGCAGCATCGACCAGCCCCCCGGCATTCGCCAGGCCGTGGAATTGCTGGCCGCGCGGCGCGGTGACCTGCATGCCGCGCACCACGAGGTGATGGAGTGCCTGGGCACCATGCTGTGGGAGAGCCAGCGTGCCGGGCGGCCGCCCGACGGGCAGGCTTACATCGACGCAGTGCGACGCCGCGCGACAAAAGACTGAGAGATCTCAGTCCAGCAACGCGGCCCGCTTCCAGGCGGCCTGAGCCGCTTCGACGTCTTCGCGCTCCTCGGCCAGCAAGGCCAGGGCGCGCCAGGTGCGGCGCAGCAGCGCAGGGTCGGAGAGGCTGTGGCTGGCCATGCCCAGCATTTGCGCAGCCTTGCCCCAGAGTTGGCGTTGCATGCAGGCCTGCCCGGTCAGGTACTGCAAAAACCCGTTCTGCGGCCATTGGCGTTGCAGGTGTTCCAGCCGCGCAAGCCCTGCGGCATCGATCTCGACCAGGCCCGGCTCCGCCGCCATCACCAGCGTGCGCTGCTGGGACGGGTCCAGCGCGTCAAGTCCGGCCCACAAGGGTTCGAGCCAGGCGCGCACGCGTGTGTGGGCATCGGCCTGTTCCGATTCGCTCACCGCGAGTTGGTTGGCGCGGCGCGCCGCGGCCAGCGCCAGCTCGGGCATGGCGCGCTCGGTCGCATCCAGACCGTTCCAGACGTCCACGAGCTGCGCCAGGTCATGAGCTTCGCGCAGGGCATCGAGCGCCAGACCGCGCACGATGCTGCGCGAGGCCTCGGGCGAGAAGGCGCGGTGTTTGGCCAGCAGGCGCGCGGTTTCGAGGGCTTCGGTGGTGGCACCCCCGAGCCGGGCGACGCGCAACCGCAGGCGCAGCGCCTGGATGCGCCGGCCCGCACCCTGCGGCAACTCGGCCAGGCGCGCGCGCGCGGCGTCGGCGTCGCGGTCCTCCACGGACCAGCGCACCGCGCGCAACAGCGCACCTTCGTGGGCATCGGGCGCGCTTTTCGACAGCTTTGGGCTCAGCGCGGCTTGCAGGTTTTCATCGCGCCGTTCGCGGTTCTGCAAAGCCTGGGCGCTCTCTGCGAGCAGCAGGTGCGCGAGCAACTGGAGCTGGTCGCGCCGCGGCCACTGCCCGGGGGGCACGTTCTTGAGTTGATCGATGGCCTGCTGCGCCGACGACTGCGCGCGCACGAAACGGCCCGCCAGCTGGAGCGACAGCGCGTCCATGACCATGCCCACCACCGAGCGCTCCATCTGCTGGCTGCGCCAGCGCTGGGCCTGCGCGGGCAGGTCGCGCAGCAAGGACAGCGCGCGCAGCGCGGCGTGCAACAGCACGAAGCCAGCGATCAGGCAGAAGACGACGAAGTTGAAGGAGACGTCGAAACGGTAGGGCGGCCAGAACAGCGTGAGCGTGGACTCGTTGTGACCGACCAGCAGCGCCAGCGCCACGGCCAGCGCAGCGAGCGCGAGCAACCAGAACACGCTGCGCATGGCACCACCAAAACGCGCGGGCATCAGCGTCCCCCTGCGGCAGCGGCCAGCGCCGTGAGGGTTTCCTCGGGCCGCGGCAGATCGCTGTCGACAAGGTCTTTGCGCAGGCGCGCGAGCGCGGCCTGCGCCGTGGTGACGCGTGGCGAAGTCGTGTCGAAATAGCGCCCCAACGCGGCTTCGACGGCCATCAGGTCGGCCTGGCTGGCCTGCATGTGGCGTGCCAGCAGGCCCAGGCGTGCGTTGAGCAGTTTGAGCTTGAGGTTCTCACGCATGAAGAGGGCCTGGTCGGGCGCGAGCAGGATCGCCTCGGGCCGGTCGATGCGGCTCACGCGCACCAGCTCGCGGCCGCTGCGGGTGAGGTCGGCCCAGATGCGCGACCACGCCGACGACCACCACGCCGCCACGTTGTTCCAGCTCCGGTCGAGGCCGCTCGTGGCCTCTGCGGTGTCTGGTGCGGGCTCGGGTGCGGCAGGCGCCGGCTCGGGCGCCACGCCGCCTTTGCGCGCCTTGGCGGCGGCGGCCTTGGCGGGCGCCGCCAGCACGGGCTGGCCCACCTGGTTCAACAAGGGCCATTCGTCCACCTGGCGCGCCAGGTCGTCGAGTTGCAGCACGAGCGCGGGGATGTCGGTCAAGGCCGAGCCCCGGATGCGCTGAATGTCGCGGCCGATGGCGCGCTGCACCGGGTTCAACCGCGGTTGCGCGGCGCGCGCGATGCGCAGGTCGGCCGCTTGCAGGGCCGACACCAGTGGCTGCGCGCTGCCGGTGAGTTGCGCCTGTTGCTGCGCCAGTCGCAATGCGGATTCGAGGTCCTGCACCAGGTTGTCGTCGCGCGAGCGCGAGAGCGAGAGCATGAGTTCTTCAAGCTGGCTGCGCTGCAGACTGACTTCGGAGAGGCGCAGTTCGGCGACGGCCAGGCGCGCCTGCAGCTCCTGCGTCAGCGCTTCGGCTTGCGCAGCGAGTGTGCGCGCCTCCACGGCCTGTGCGATGGTGTCCTGGCTGCGGCGCGCCAGCTCCTGCTGCGTGAAGCTGAGCTTTTGCCACAGCATGCCGGTGAGCAGCAGCGCGATCGCCGCGATGAGCAGGGCCAGCCAGGTGAAGCCCATGCCGATGCGTCGCGCGGCGGGCACCGGGGCGGTGGCGGGCGCAGGCACGGGTGCTGCGGTGAGGAGG
>NZ_SCML01000067.1 GCF_005503365.1 Hydrogenophaga sp. 2FB | reverse complement strand
GGGGTGGGGTTGGGCGTGGGTGCCGGCGGCGGTGCCGCGGTGGCCGGCGCCGGTGAGGCGACCGAGACGCCCTGAGTGGACGGTGGCCGGGGCAGCAGCGCCTGCACCGCCTCGCCCAGTTCGATCACCGCCAGCGCGTAGTAGCTGCTCCAGTTGTAGCGTGTGACCACGTAGAAGTTGTCGGTGCCGGCCACGTAGCTGGACGGCGCGCCCGCGTTCTGCAACTCCACCAGCGCGAACTTGCCGGTGTGCTCCAGCGCCGGGCCTTCGAGCACCGCACCCTTGGCCGTGAAGCTGGCCACGCCGAAGCTGGGCAGGATGTCGGGGGCGAGCAGGGTTTCGAAGTCTTCCTTGCTCTGCGCCGGGTCCAGGCGCACCGGGTAGTGCGTGGGCACGCCCGGTTGCCAGCCGAAGGACTTGAAGTAGTTGGCCACCGAGCCGATCACGTCGGCCTGGCTGTTGAAGAGGTCGACCTTGCCGTCGGCGTCGAAATCGATGGCGTATTTCACCCAGCTGCTGGGCATGAACTGCGGCCAGCCCATGGCGCCGGCGTAGCTGCCCAGGTAGGTCAGCGGGTCGGTGCTGGTGCGTTCGGCCAGGCTCAGGAATTGTTCGAGCTCGCTGCGGAAGAACTCGCTGCGGGCGGCCGCGCGCGGGTGGTTGGCGGGAAAGTCGAAGGCCAGGGTAGTGAGCGCATCGATCACGCGGAAGTTGCCGGTGTGCTGGCCGTAGAGCGTCTCCACGCCGATCACGCCCACGATCAGGCTGGCGGGCACGCCGTATTCGGCCTCGGCGCGCGCCAGCGTGTCGCGGTTGGCTTCCCAGAAACGCTGGCCGGCGCGCAGGCGCACGGGTTCGATGAAGCGCGCGCGGTAAGCGGCCCAGTTCTTGGGCGTGCCGCTGGGCGCGGGTTGCATGAGGCGGATGACGCTGGGCAGGCGCTGGGCCGCGCCGATCTGTTTCTGCACCCAGGCCGGGTCGAGGTTGCGGCGCTCGGCGAGATCGGTGGCGAAGGCCATGGCGGTCGCGCTTTGCGCGTAGCTGTAGGCGGGCACTTTGGCCGGTGTGGGGCGCGTTTTTGCGCTGGACTGTGCCAGCGCACTGGCGTTGAGGCACAGCGCAAACGCGGACGACGTGAAGAGGAAGGCGAGGGCGTTTTTCAACGGGATTCTTTTCGGGGCCAGGCCAGTTGCCGGAACGCGCGTTGCAGCGCGGCCAGCGTGGGGGTGTCGGGGGCGCCCGGGCGGCTGTACCGCTGGGCTTCGAGTTGCAGCAGCCATTGTGCAATGCGTTGGGCCGCGTCGGCCTTGCCCCAGCGCTGTTGCACGCGTTTCGCGAGCTCGCGTGGCGGTGTGTGGTCGGCGCTGTCCAGGCCCAGGGCGGCGAGCCGCGCGCGGGCGCGCTGCAGCAGGCGCAGCCAGGGATCGTGCTGCTGGCGCTCCCACAACGTCCAGGCCGCGCCGAGCAGGCTCACGAAGACCACCACGCCGATCAGCACGGTCGCCAGGTCGGTCCAGCTGGGCGACTTGAAGCCCAGGTTCTTGAGCAGGTCGAGCTGGCTGCCCTGGGTGTAGTTCAGCACCCACTGGTTCCAGCTGTTGTTGATCGCTTCCCAGGTGGCGCGCAGTTGCGCGGCCAGGGTGGGGTTGAAGTTGCGGATCGCGCCGGCGAAGGCGCCTTCGGGCGCGCTCAGCCGCTGCAGCGAACCGGTGCGCCCGGGGGCGACGGCGGAGGTCGGGTCCACGCGCACCCAGCCCTGGCCCTGTTGCCACACCTCGGCCCAAGCGTGGGCGTCGCGCTGGCGCACGGTCCAGTAGCCATCGACGCCGTTGAGCTCACCGCCCTGGTAGCCGGTGACGATGCGCGCCGGGATGTCGAGCGCGCGCATGAGGATGACGAAGCTGCTGGCGATGTGTTCGCAGAAACCCTGGCGACGGTCGAACCAGAATTCGTCGGCGGTGTGCTGGCCGTACACGCCGGGCTCCAGCGTGTAGACGTAGCCGCCGGTGCGCAGGCGTTCCATCACCGCGTTGACGAGGCGCGGCGTGGCGCTGGGGCCGCCGCCGTGTTCACGCCGCAGTTGTTGCGCGAGTTCGAGTGTGCGCGGGTTGGTGCCGGGTGGCAGGGCGACGTGGTCTTGCAGCGCCAGCGCCGGCTCGAGCGGACCGTGGCGGAATGTGGTGTGGCTGATCGCGCTGTAGCGCACCAGTTGACCGATGGGACGGTCGGTGAGCCACTGCAGTTCGCTCGTCATGCGCACGCGCATGCCGGGCACCTCGGGCGCTTGCGATGCGGCTTCGAGCAGGAACAGCCAGGGTCGGCGGTTCGGCTCCATCGTCACCTCGTAGCGGACGGGCTCGCCCGCCACGCTCAGTTCGCTTTGCAGCGCCAGGCGTGCGGGAAACTCGGTGCGGGTCGGGCGCCATTCCACGCCGTCGAAATGGCTGAGCACGGGGCCGCGGAAGTACAGCTCGCTTTGGGGCGGTGGCTTGCCTTCGAAGCGCAGGCGCAGGGCGATGCTGTCGTCCAGCGCGAGTTCGGCGATGGTGCCCACGCGCATGGTGCTGGAGAGGCCGCTGCGCCCGCGGTCGTCGCCGGGCACACCCCACAGCGGCGAGAGGCGCGGGAACAGCAGGAAGAGCACCAGCATGATCGGCGCGCCCATGGCGGCCATGCCGGCCGCGATGCGCGCCGCCTGCGCCAATGACGGCCGGCCCACCGGCATGTGGGCGTTGACCAGCGCGGTGAGCAGGCCCAGCAGCGCGATCAGGATGCCCGCCGCCGTGAGCAGCGACTGCGAGTAGAAGAAGTGCGTGAGCAGCGTGAAGAAGGCGAGGAAGAACACCACGAAGGCGTCGCGCCGCGCGCGCATTTCCAGGGTCTTGAGCGCGAGCAACACGACGACGAGCGTGACGCCCGCGTCCTGCCCGAGCACCGTGCCGTGCGTGGCCCAGGTCGCCACCATGGTGATCACCAGCAGGCCCAGGCGCGCCGGCCAGCCCGGCAGCGGCAGGCCGCGCAAGGCCAGCGTGGTGCGCCAGACCAGCACGCCTGCCGTGAGTGCGCTGCACCACCAGGGAATGTGGGCGACTTGCATGGCGACGACCCAGCCGACCACGGCGAGCAGGAACAGCGTGTCGCGCGTGTCACGTGGCAGGGCAGAAAGGGTTTTGCTCAACACAGCGCCAAGGCCTCCAGGCAACGGGCGCGGTGCGCCGGGCCTTGGTCCGGGGCGATCTCGCGGCCGGGCACGCGCAGGCCGTAGTCGAGTCCGAGGCGGTCGGCCATCAGCACCCAGGCGGTCAATCGAGAGAGCCGCGCTTCCAGACCGCTGTGGCCGCACTGCGCATGGTCGAGCCAGAGTTGCTGGCGCTGGGTGGAGAGCGCGTCGCGGCTCACGAGTTCGTCGCGCCCGGCGGCGAAGGCCTGCGCGGCTTTCTTCCACACCACGGCCTTGATCGGGTCGCCGCGTCGATAGGCGCGCACGCCGTCGAACTCACCCGTGCTCTGCACGCGCGCGCTGCCCGAGCTGCCGGCTTGCGGCTCGCCCGGCGGCAGCGGCGGTGGGTGGCTTTCCGGCTCGGGGTAGACCAGCACGGTGGCAGCGGGACGCCACACCGCCCAGACGCGGAAGGTGCCGAGCGGGAACAGGGTGAGCGCGTTGAGTGGCGGCAGCGCGTGCAAGCCGCGCCCGGGCACGGGCCAGCTCACCTGCAGCGTGGTGCTGGCTTGGGCGGGCACGTCCGTCCAGGCCAGTGGGGCGTGCGCCAGGTCCGCGCCGATCACACCCATGCCGATGCCGTAGCGCATGCTTTTGCGTTCGCTGGTCAGGCGAATCTCCAGCACGGTGGCCTGGCTGGCGTGCACCGGGTCGGGCGGGTTCAGGTGCAGCGTGATGCCGCGCAGGTTGCCATGGCACACGTACATGCCCACCACCGCGCTGCCGGCAAGCAGGAAGGTGAGCAGGTAGCCCAGATTCAGCTGGTAGTTGATGCTGGCCACGAGCAGCAGCAACAGCGTGAGCGCGAGCATCCAGCCCGGGCGGGTGGGCAGGATGTAGACGTTGCGCTGGGTCAGCGTGAGGGTGTCGCGGCGCGGCAGGCGGTTGTGCCACCAGGTCTGGATGCGGGCGCGGAGGGACGGGAGCTTCACGGCAAGGGCACGGCTTCCAGCATTGCGCGCACTTGCTCCACGGGGCCGCGCCCGGCATCGCGCACCGGCGTGAGGCGGTGTGCCACCGTCTGCGGCAGGATGGCGGCGATGTCGTCGGGCGCCACGTAGTCGCGCCCACTCAGGTAGGCCTGGGCCTTGGCCGAGCGCACCACGGCGAGCGCGGCGCGCGGCGACAGGCCTTGCGCAAACCAGCGCCCGCTGCGCGTGGCGGCCACGAGGTCCTGCAGGTATTCGAGCACCGGGTCGGCGGTGTGCACCTGGCTCACGGTGTGCTGCAACGCGGCGAGGTCGGCCGGGGTGAGCGCGGGCGGCATGCGTTCGAGCATGTCGCGCCGGTCCTGGCCGCGCAGCAGTTCGCGCTCGGCCGCGCGGTCGGGGTAGCCGATCGACAGGCGCATGTGAAAACGGTCGAGCTGCGACTCGGGCAAGGCGTAGGTGCCCAACTGGTCGTGCGGGTTCTGCGTGGCGATGACGAAGAAGGGCTGGGGCAGGGCGCGCGTCTCGCCTTCCACGGTCACCTGCTTTTCTTCCATGGCCTCGAGCAGCGCGCTCTGGGTCTTGGGGCTGGCGCGGTTGATCTCGTCGGCCAGCAGCACCTGGGCGAACACCGGGCCGGGGTGGAAGACAAAGTCTTCGCGGCCGCGTTCGTAGATCGACACGCCCACCAGGTCGCTGGGCATCAGGTCGGCCGTGAACTGCACGCGCGAGAACTGCAGGCCGAAGGAGCGCGACAGCGCGTGCGCGAGCGTGGTTTTGCCCACACCAGGGACGTCTTCGATCAGCAGGTGTCCCCCGGCCAACAGGCATGCCACGCAGTCCGAAACCTGCTGTGGTTTGCCCACGATCACCGTGTTAAGCTGGCTCAGCAGAAGTTGAATTCTTGTGTCGGCGTGCATGCCGCGAACCATACCGTAAAACCGCCATGGGTCAGGCCACCGGGTACTTCACCCACAAGGAATGTTGGAGGCACGAGATGGGCGCCGGTCACCCGGAATGCCCCGAACGGCTCGACGCCATCGAAGACCGCTTGCTCATGAGCGGGCTGGACATTGCGCTGGAGCGCCGCGAAGCCACACCCGCCCCGTTGGCCGACCTCGAACTCGCCCACGGCCGCATGCACCTCGCCGCGCTGCGCGGCCTGAGCGAACAATTGCGCGAAGACATGGCCGCCGGCGGCCCGAGCCACGCGCAGGTCGACCCCGACACCTCCATCAACACCCACAGCTGGGACGCGATCCTGCTGGCCGCGGGCGCGGCCCTCGACGCGACCGACGCGGTGATCGCCGGCGAACTGGCCAATGCCTTCTGCGCCGTGCGCCCACCAGGCCACCACGCCATGCGCGACAAGGCCATGGGCTTCTGCTTCGTCAACAACGTGGCGGTGGCCGCCAAGTACGCGCTGGAGCGCCATGGCTTGAAGCGCGTGGCCATCGTCGACTTCGACGTGCACCACGGCAATGGCACCGAAGACATCGTCGCCGGGGACGAGCGCATCCTCATGTGCAGCTTCTACCAGCACCCGTTCTATCCCTTGGGCGAGCACTCGACCGCGAGCAACCTGTGCAACCTGCCGGTGCCGGCTTACACCAGGGGCATGGAGATCCGCGAACTGGTCGACATGATGTGGCTGCCCCGGCTGGAGGCGCACAAGCCGCAGATGCTCTTCGTGAGCGCGGGCTTCGATGCGCACCGGGAGGACGACATGGCGCAGATGGGCCTGGTGGAGCAGGACTACGCCTGGATCACCGAGCGCATCAAGGAAGTGGCGCAGCGCCACGCCAAGGGCCGCATCGTGAGCTGTCTCGAAGGCGGTTATGCGTTGAGCGCGCTCGGGCGCAGTGTGGAGGCGCATCTGCGCGTGTTGGCCGGGGTCTGAAAAGGTATGAACTTTCGAGATGCGAGGGCGTCCGATAATGTTCCGATGACCGAGCCGACCCATCCCCCTCATTCCGACGAGCCCGTGTTGTTGCAGTCGCGCGATGCGCGCGGTGTGCACACCCTCACGCTGAACACGCCGCGCAGTTTCAATGTGTTGTCCGAGGCCATGCTGTCCGCGTTGCAGGCGGCGGTGGACGCGGTGGCCGCCGATCCGCAGGCGCGGTTGGTCGTGATCGCCGCGAACGGCCGTGCCTTCTGCGCCGGCCACGATCTGAAACAGATGCGCGCCACGCCCGAGCTGGGCTACTACCAGGCGCTGTTCGCGCAGTGTTCGCGCCTCATGCTGGCCATCCGCAAGCTGGAGGTGCCGGTGGTCGCGCGCGTGCAGGGCCTGGCCACGGCCGCCGGTTGCCAGCTCGTGGCGCAGTGCGACCTCGCGGTGGCGAGCGACAACGCGACCTTCGGCGTCAACGGCATCGACGTGGGTCTGTTCTGCGCCACGCCGGGCGTGGCGCTCTCGCGCAACATCCTGCCCAAGCAGGCGATGGAGATGCTGCTCACGGGCGATTTCATCTCGGCCGACGAGGCCCGCACGCGTGGTCTCGTGAACCGCGTGGTGGCGCCCGATGCGCTGGACGCGGAAGTGGCGGCGCTGGTGGACCGCATCCTCAGCAAACCGCGCGAGGCCATCGCGACGGGCAAGGCGCTGTTCTACCGACAACTCGAAACCGGCATGGAGTCGGCCTACCAGCTCGCCGGCCAGAGCATGGCCTGCAACATGGCGCACGACGTGGCGCAGGAAGGCGTGCAGGCCTTCATCGACAAGCGCGCGCCGAGCTGGCGTGGCTGACTTCAATGCACCGATACGAACCGACATGAATCCTTCCGCCTCTCCCAAACCCATCGACGACCTCGGCGCCTGGCTCGCCGGTTTCACGCAACCCACGGTGCTGGTGGAACTGGCCGCGCTGCTGATCTGCATCGGCGTGGCCTGGGGCTTCAGCTACGTGCTGCGCAACGCCTTGCGCATGCAGGACGACAAGACCTCGGTGCTGTTCGGTCGCCGCCTGATCGATGGCGTGATGTTCCCGTTGGTGCTGCTCACGCTGGGCTACATCGCGCGTGCGATCGTCACCAAGTTCCTGCCGCTGGCGGCGTTCAAGGTCGCCATTCCCGTGCTGGTCTCGCTGGTCGTGATCCGCGTGGGCGTGAAGGTGTTGCAGGCCGCGTTCACCACCGCGCCCTGGGTGCGCGCGCTGGAGCGCACCATTTCCTGGGTGGCCTGGCTGGCCATGGTGTTGTGGGTCAGCGGCCTTCTGCCGGTGGTGCTGGCCGAGCTGGAAGACATCACCTGGAAGATCGGATCGACCACACTGAGCCTGCGCACCCTGCTCGAAGGCGTCATCACCGCGGGCGCGGTGATGATCCTCGCGCTGTGGGTATCGTCCGCCATCGAAACGCGCTTGCTGCGCAAGGCCACCGGTGGTGACCTGTCGATGCGCAAGGCGGTGAGCAATGCCACGCGCGCGCTGCTGCTGTTCGTGGGCCTGATCGTGGCGCTCTCCGCCGTGGGCATCGACCTCACCGCGCTGTCGGTGTTCAGCGGCGCGATCGGCGTGGGCATCGGCTTTGGTTTGCAGAAGCTCGCGTCCAACTACGTCAGTGGCTTCGTGATCCTGGCCGAACGCCGGCTGCGCATCGGCGACAACGTGAAGGTCGACACCTTTGAAGGCCGCATCCTCGACATCAACACGCGCTACAGCGTGATCCGTTCGGCGGCGGGGCGTGAGTCCATCGTGCCCAACGAGTTGATGGTGATCAACCGGGTGGAGAACCTGTCCTCCGCGCTCACGCGCGTGTGGCAGACCACGGTGGTGACCGTGGCCTACGGCAGCGACGTGGAGCAGGTGAGCCAGTGGCTGTTGCAGGCGGTGGGTGAACAGGAGGCTGCGTTGAAAGACCCCGAGCCACAGGCATCGCTCTCGGCCTTCGGCGCCAACGGCCTGGAGTTCACCGTGGGCTACTGGATCAACTCGGGCGATGCCGCGGTGCAGCTCAGGCTGCTGTCGCAGATCAACCGCCGCGTGCTGCAGCTGCTGCAGGAGAACGGTGTGGAGATGCCGTACCCGCAGCGCGTGCTGCACATCAAGGAAATGCCGACGCCAGCGATGCCGCCGGATTCAGTGGGTCATGAAGCTGGGTAACCAGAGCGCGAGCGCCGGAAACGCGATCAGGATGCACAGGCGCACGATGTCGGCCACCACGAACGGCCACACGCCCTGGAAGATGTGTTTGAGCTTGACCTGAGGCAGTAGCGAGTTCATCACGAACAGGTTCATGCCCACGGGCGGCGAGATCATGCCGATCTCGACGATGGTGACGATCAGCACGCCGAACCACACCGGGTCGAAGCCCAGGCCGGTGATGACCGGGAAGAACACCGGAATGGTCAGCAGCACCATCGACAGCTCTTCCATCACCAGACCCAGCGCCACGTAGATCGCCATCATCACGACCACCACCATGATCGGGTGCGGGCTGAACTGCAGCAGAAAGTCGCGCAGGTCGCCCGGCATGCTGGTGAAGTTGATGAAGCTGGTGAAGATCATCGCGCCGATCAGGATGGTGAACAGCATGGCGGTGGTGCGCGTGCTCTCCACCAGAATGTCCATCAGCACGCGCGGCGTGAGCGCGCCCCGAAACAGCGCGAAGAAGAAGGCCCCGCAGGCGCCCACGCCCGCGCCTTCGGTGGCGGTGAACACGCCGCCATAGATGCCGCCGATGACCAGCGCGAACAGCACCACCACCGCCCAGATGCCGCGGATGGCCGCCAGCCGTTGCGCCCAGCTGAAGCGTTGACCGGGCGGGCCGGCTTGCGGGTCGCGCCAGGTGATGTAGACCACGGCGGTGCACAGGCAGGCAATGGCCACCAGGCCGGGCAACACGCCGGCGATGAACAGCTTGCCGATGTCGGTCTCGGTGATGATCCCGTAGATCACCATGATGGTGGATGGCGGGATCAGAATGCCCAACGTGCCGCCCGCGGCGATGGAGCCGGTGGACAACGTGTCCTTGTAGCCGTGGCGCTTCATCTCGGGGTAGGCCACGCGCGTCATGGTGGCGGCGGTGGCGATCGACGAGCCGCAGATGCAGCCAAACCCCCCGGAGGCGATGACGCTGGCCATGGCCAGCCCGCCCTTGCGGTGGCCCACGAAGGCATTGGCCGCGCCGTACAGCTCGCGCGCCATGCCGGCGCGCGCGACGAAGTTGCCCATCAGCACGAACAGCGGAATGACCGAGAGCACGTAGGCAAAGCCGGTCTCGAAGATCACCTGGCTGGTGCTGGCGAAGGCCGGGTGCCAGCCGCGCATGAGGCCCAGCCCGACCAGGCCGGCGATGCTCATGGCCAGGGCCAGGGGAATGCGCAACAGCGCCAGCGCGAAGACGGCGATGAAGCCCAGGGTGGCTTCGATCATGGCGTGGTCCCGTTGTCGAACTGGGCGGGCGGCGGATGGTGCGGCGAGGGCACGGGCACCGGCACGAACACGAACAGCAGGTGCACCAGCGCGGTGACCGCCAGCATGGTGGCCATCATCCAGGCCACGGGCGCGATGGAGAGTTGCAGGTGCACGGTGGTGTCGCCGTATTCAGCGAGCCGGTCGGCGCGCGTGGTCATGAGGTAGGCGAGAAAACCGAAGCCGCCCGCGCAAACGATGTGCACCACGCGCGCCTGGATACCGCGCACCCAGTCGGGCAGGACGCCGTCGAGCGAGTCGAACACCACGTGTTCGTTGCGCCAGGACACCATGGGCAGCGCGCCGAAGATCACGATCACCATGAGGATTTCGGTGAGCTCCAGCCCACCCGGCACCGAGTGGTTGAAGAAGCGGCGCCCGGTGACGTCGACCAGGGTGAGCCACATGATGGTGAAGAGTGCCATGGCCGCCATGAGGCCGGTGGACCAGAGCAGGATGCGTTCCAACGTCTTGAGCATGAAGGGGGTTCTTCGTCCGGATGTGAAAAAGCCGGCGGGGCAGTGTGCAACCGACTGCCCGACCGGCCTTGGGGAGATGGGCGTTTACTTCACCTTCGCGATTTCGGCACGGAACTCGGCGAGCACGGCTTTCGGGTCCTTCAACCCTTTGGCTTGCGCGGCCTCGGCCCATTTGTTTTCGAGCGCGGCCTGCTTGTCCTTCACCGCCTGCACGAAGGCAGCGTCGGCCGTGATGCGCGTGACGCCCTGGGTTTTCTGCTGCTCGCGGCTGGAGGCGTCCACCCGGTCCCAGCCCTCGCCGAAGATGCGCGCGGCGGTCTCGCCCGAGATCTTGTCGACCACGGCCTTGTCCTGCGCGGACAGCGCCTTGTACTTGTCCTCGTTCATCATGAAGACGAAGCTGGTGTTGTACAGGCCGCCGGGGAAGGTGGTGGCGTGCTTGACCATGCTGAGCTTGAACGAGACCACCGATTCATCGGGGAAGAAGGTGCCGTCCATCACGCCGGTGGAGAGCATTTCGAACGACTCGGGTGCGGGCTTGAGCGTGGTGTTCCAGCCCATGGCCTTGGAGAGTTCGTTGATGTTGCCGCCGCCGATGCGGAACTTGAGCTTGGCCGCGTCGGCCGCGCTGGCCACCGGCTGCTTCACGGTGAAGATGATGCCGGGGCCGTGCGTGAACACGGCCAGCGTTTTCACGCCCCGGTGTTCGCCCAGCGGTGCGAAATATTTGCTGTAGACCCGCTGGTACGCCAGCGAGGTGGCGGTGGCGCTGTCGCCCAGGAAGGGGAATTCGGCCACTTGGGTGTTGATGAAACGCCCGGGGGTGTAGCCGTCCACGGTGTAGGAAATGTCGGCCAGGCCGTCGCGCACCGCGTCGAAGGTGCCGGGCGCGGCCACCACGCCCTTGGGCAGGGTGTTGCACTTCATGCGGCCCGCGCTGTCTTTCTCCAGCAGGTCGCACCAGCTCTTTTGCGCCGTGCTCAGCGTGTGGGTGGGCGGTAGCCAGCTGGAGACGGTGAACACGGTCTGGGCCGATGCCGCGCCAGAGGCCAGCACGGCGGTGGACAGGGCAGCAGCGAACACATGGCGAGTTTTCATGCGGGTACTCCGTGGTATTGGGATGCAGACGCGGCCCAATATAAGGAACTCCCCGCGATACCGATCCCCAGACTTACCCGAATTAGCCGACCGCGTGGTTTGCCAATGGTCGTTTCGACGACAGTTGTGGGCGCGAGGGCTTATTTGCGCAAGGGCAGCGCCACCGCGTGGGGCGTGCTGAGCCGGGCGCGCGGGGTGCCGCGGGGCGCCAGGCCCGATTCGAGCGTGAACAGCATGCGCGCGCCCGCGGCCAGTTGCTGGTGGGCGGGCAGGTCGCGCAGATCGCCGAACAGGCGCAGCGCGTTGTCGGGCGGGTTGACCGCGCGCGTGGCGACGTACCACAGGCGAAAGATGTGCAGCTCATCGGTCAGCGGGATCTGGTGCGCCAGGTTCATCACGGCGGTGAACAGGTAATCGGCGGCGCTGTTGCCCGGCGCACCGCCGCTGTGCGAACCCATGTGATCGCTGTGCCAGACGGGGCTGTGGGTGAGGCGTTGCAACCGACGCGCGCGGCCCAGGCCACGATCGGTCTGCAGCGCGGGCTCCCAGGCCCGCACAGGGTCGTCCAGGCTGCCGAAGCTGGACGTGGATGCGGCCAGTTCGATCGCCAGCGCCTGCGCGCGCTCGGGCTCCTGGCGGCTGAACAGCAGGCGCACCGCGCGGCCGATCATGCGCATCGTGGTCATCAGGTGTTCGGCGGAGCGGGGGGTCGTCATGCGGCGGTACTCGTCGTGGGTCAGAACAGGCGGTGCAAGGTCGGGCGGACATGCGGGTTCTGGCGCAACGGCCGTCATGCACCGCGCGGTCGGTAGGCGGTGGTGTGCTCGGCTGACGGAGGAGAGGCTCATGGGACTTCTGCAATGGGATCGGAACGTGATGGCAGGTTAGCGACGCGCCTTTCGATGTTCAAACGGTTTAACAGTCGGATAACACAGTGCCTGCCACGGGCACCGCATCGACCTCGTTTCAGCCCAGCGCAGGTGGCTTCGCCGTGGCGTGGGACGGGCTGGCGGCCAGCGTGAACTGGAACGTGGCGCCATGCCCCGGCTGGCTGTGAACCTCGATGCGTGCGCCATGCCGTTCGACCACGGTGCGCACGAACACCAGGCCCAGGCCCACACCACGCGTGGTGCTCTGGTCGGGGGTGAGCCGCGTGAAGGGCTGGAATAAGGCCGTCTGCTGTTCCAGCGTCATGCCCGGGCCCTGGTCGGTGACGCTGACCTGCCAACCGTCCCGCGTGCGCCGCACGGCGCAGCGCACCTGGGTCTTTTCACCGCCGTACTTCACGGCATTGCCCAGCAGATTGGCGATGGCGCGGGTGAGCAGGCCGCGATCGGCTTCGCACAGGGCGGGCTCCTCGGGCCTTTGCACCTCCAGGCCCACCTGGCGCGCCTGGGCCTGCGGCCACACCTCGTCCAGGGCTTCGTCCAGCAGGTCGGTGAGATCCACGGTCTGCAGGCGGTACGCGCTGGACTCGGCCTTGGCCAACTGCACGAACTCTTCGGCCAGATCGAGCGTGCGGCGCGCATGCCGCTCGATGCGGCCCAGGGTGTCGGGCTGCATCGGTTGCGCCGGGTGCAGGCGTTGCAACTCCAGCAGCGCCAGGATCGAGGACTGTGGCGAGCGCATGTCGTGCGAGATGAAGCGCAACGCCACGTCGCGCTGGCGCTCGGCTTCGCGGATGGGAGTGATGTCGACCAGGCTGGCGATCCAGCTCGTGGTCAGGCCGTCGGTGTTGAAGCACGGCACGAAACGCGCGAGCAGGTCGCGCCCGGCCGCATCGCGCGCTTCGGAACCCCAGGGCTGGGTGTGCTCGCGCAATTGCGCGACGTCGAACACCGGCTGCTGTGTGCCCGTGCGCCGCACACCTCCGAGCAGCTCGCTCAAAGGGCGGCCACGCAGCCGCGTCACGTTCTGTTTGCCGAAGTAGCGGTAGGCGGCCTGGTTGGCCACCAGCACCTGGCCCTGGGTGTCGGCGATGAGCGTGGCATCGGGCAGGCTGTTGAGCGTTTCGCTCACGAAACGGTTGAGGTTGCGCAGTTGCTCGGACGCGTTCTCCAGCGCATCGATGTGGCGGTCGAGCACGTCGCCGGAGCGCGAGGCGGGCAACATGGTCGGCAACTCGCGGCGCGTTTCCATGCGCTGGAATTCTTCGATCAGGTAGCCCATGGCCGCGCGCAAGCGCCGCCACACCCACAGCGGGTAGGCCAGCAGCACACCCAGAAGACCTGCCGTGGGCGCGAATTGCAGGCCCGCCAGCGACGGGGCGAGCGCGGTGGCGGTCAGCGTGGCCACCAGCAGCGCGGCACAGGTCAGCAGTGACGCCGTGGGTGCCAGCAACAGCACGGCCAGCAGCGCGAGCGCCACCGGCAGCATGTTGAACAGCGCGTCTTGCCAGGCGGCGGCGCGTTCGAGCCGGTGGTCGAGCAACAGAGAGTTCATCACGTTGGCCGAGATTTCCACGCCCGGCATCAACTCGCCCTGGCCCGAACGCGGCGTGGCATAGGCGTCGCCCATGCCCGCGGCGGTGGCGCCCACCAGCACGTATTTGCCGGCGAGTTTTTCGGGCGGCACCTTGCCCTTGAGCAGGTCGACGTAGGACACGCGCTCATAGCTGCCAGGCGGGCCCGCAAACGGAATCTGCATCCAGTGGTCGCGCTGCCACGCGCCCACTTGCTGGGCGGCGGGCGCGCGTTCGCCCGGTAAGGGATCGGGTAGGGCGAAGCCGCCCACGCGCAGCGTGGCGGCGGCGAAGTGTTGCCACCATGAGCCGCCCGAGCCTTCGCGGAGGAAGGTGCTGCGCACGATGCCATCGCTATCGATTTCGAGGTGGATGTGGCCGATCGCGGCAGCGCGCTCGGCGAGCGCGGGCGCGGGGTCCATGCGCGAGAGCCTGCCCGTGCCTTGCCGGTCCATCAGCATCAGCGGCAATACCACTTTGCCGCTGCGCGCGATGGCCTCGGCCAGCAACGCGTCGTCCGCCGTGTCGGCGTGGTCCGGTTCGACCAGGATCAGGTCCAGACCCACCGCGCGCGGCCCGGCGGCGGTGATGCGGTCGAGCACCGCGGCATGGAAGCCACGCCGCCAGGGCCAGCGGCCGATTTCTGCAAGGCTCTTGTCGTCAATGGCGACGATCACGATCTCGGGCGACACCTGCTGTTCGCTCAGCCGCGCCAACTGGTCGGTAAGCGCCAGGTCGATGTGTTCCAGGCCGCGCGAACAGCTCAGCGCCACGACGCAGGCCAGCAGAGCAGCCGATAGCAGGCCCCATTCGAACCACCGCTTCTGCGGGCGGCGCGCGCGTCTCGGCGGCTCCAGCCACTGGGACGAGGTCGATTCGGCGGGCCGTGTGTTCAAGCGGGCATCAGCGCGTGCCCGGCAGCACGGGCTGTCCATCGGACGTGGTCAGCGGCTGAGCGTCCGTGGTTGAGATATGCCCGTGCACCTCGAAGCGCTGCGGGTCGGTCCACGCGCCTTCCAGGCCATCGGCGGCGGTCTGCCGCACCCGCACGTGGTACGTGCCGGTGGGCGGCATTGGGCGCGTGAAGACGGGCTCGGCAAGTTGCCGGTCGTCCACCAGCTGGGTGAATGCCGCGTCGCGCGCCAACTGGATCTGGTGCCGCCACGGGCCACCGGCGCTGGCGCTCCAGGCGATGTGCAGGGTGGTCGTGTCGCCGCTGCGCAGGCTGGGCGCACTGGGCACGGGCGGCAGCGCGACCTTCTGGAACGCCACGGGTGCGCTGAACGGTCCCTGGTCGCGCTCGCCTTTCGCATCCGTTTCGACCGCCGCCACGCGCCAGAAATAGGCCCCGGGCGCCAGGGCCTGCACGGTGTGGCGGCATTCGGCCAGGTCAGGGGTCTGTGCCACGAGGTCTGCAAAGCCCGCGTCGCGCGCCACCTGGAAGCGGTAGCGCAGGCCGCCGCCGCCCTGGGTGCACAGCAGCAGGACATCCGGCGCCGTCACGCGGGCGCCGGGTGGCGGTTCGCGCAGCAGCGGCGCTTGTGGTCGCGCGTTGACGACCACGCGGCGCACGGCCTCCTGGCCCGGAATGCCTTGGCCATCAATGGCGCGCACCGCCAGAAGGTAGTTGCCGTCGTCCAGCCCGGCGAAACGGGCCACGGGCTGCGCGAACGTCGCGTTGCGCACCACGCGTTCGGCTGTTTCGCCGCTGGCGATGCGCACCTGCCAGGCCGACGCGCGGGCATCGCGGGGCAGGGGCAGCTCGACCAGCGAGACGTTTTCCAGCACACCGGGCACGCCCGACAGATCGGGTGGCGCGAGCAGAGGGGCCACGGCGATGCGCGAACCCGGGCCACCCGCCAGGCGCACACCTTCGCCGGCTTTCACCGTCGTCTCTTCCCGCGACGCTGCAAGCGAATGCACCTGAATGGCGCCCTCGCTCACATCGCCAATGAACGCGCCGCCTTCGCCCACCGCCACGCCAAACGTGGTGCCGCGCACGCCCCCCACCGCCAGCGGTGTGCGCACCTCGAAGCGACTGCCTTTGGCCCGCTGCGGGGTGGCGGTGGCGTCCACGCGGCCGCGTTCGAGCTGCATGCCGGTCTGCCCCTTGCCCGAGCCGGGCGCATGGCGCAGTTCGCGCAGTTGCACTTGCGTGCCCGCGGCCAGGCGCACGACCGAGCCATCGGCCAGGCGCAAGGTGACGAAGCCGTCGTCGCCCACATCGATGTGCGCGCCTTCCGTGACGCGTTCGCCCACCGCAAGCGGCTTGGCGCTGCCGCGCACCTGGGCTTGTCCCGCGACGTGGACCACGTCGGCCGATGCGGGCTCCGCGCGCAACAGCGCCGCGGGAATCAACAGGCGACTGCCCGGGACCAGCCGGCGGGGATCGGCCACCTGGTTGCGCCGTTGCAACTCGCGCCACTGGTCGGGGTCGTCCAGATAGCGTTGCGCCAGGCCATAGAGGTTGTCGCCCGGCTGCACGGTATGGACGCGGTCGGGTTGCTGCGCCAGGGCCGGCATCCCGAGGCCCAGGAGGGCGAGCGCCAGCAGGCGCGAAGAGGGGCCAAGCAGAGCGCGGTTCATCGGTTCATTCACCCGTGGCGGAGGGCGCCTGTCCCAGGTCTTCGAGACGGTACCCGTGGTTGTAGACCGACACCAGCTTGTAGCCGCTGTCGGCGCGCAGGCGCAGTTTGCTGCGCACGTGTGACATGTAGACATCGAGCGAGCGCGACGAAATGTCCGCGTCCATGCCCCACACACCCTCGATCAGGTGCGCGCGCGAGAGCAGGCGGCCGAGGTTGCGGAACATCGTCAACGCGAGGTCGTATTCCTTGGTGGTGAGGGTCGTGATCGCGACACCATCGCGCCACACCCCCCGGTCCTGCACCTGAAAGCGGTAGCGGCCCCAGACGATGTCCGACGCCGGCGGGGTGTGACCGCCGCGGCGCAGCAGGGCCATCAGGCGCGCGCGCAACTCGCCCACGCGCGCGGATTTCACCATGTAGTCGTCGGCGCCGCTGGTCAGGCCTTCGATGATGTCGCGCTCATCGCTGCGGTTGGTCATCATCAGGATCGGCACCGGCGCCAAGGCCATCTGGCGGATCGCGCGGATCACATGGGGGCCGGGAATGTCGGGCAGCTCCCAGTCCACGATGAACAGATCGAAGGTCTCGCGGGGCAGCACGCGCATCAGCGCGTTCGCGTCGCCGAACAGGTGGCAGTCATGCCCCATGGCCGCGACGACGGCTTTCATCAGATCCAGTTGCGCTGGGTCGTCATCGATGGCGGCAATGCGCATGGGAAGGGGGCGGGTATGGCACGTAGAGTGAGGTTGAGAAAAACTATCTGCACGAATATATCGATGTACCAATCGCAGCGCAGTCGATTTGACAATCTATTAAGAAATGAAGGGCGGTGCGCGCGACAGATCGCACAGGCGTTCCCCTGGCCGAACAACACCCTCGATTCTCGGGGGTTATCGTCAAAAAAGCACGACCGTTCGTTTATGATGCCGTTCGCCCTTTGCTGGCGGCGGCGTCCGGGAGGCGGCAGGCCATCGGCATACAATCCTCAGGTTGACGTGCACGTCAATTCGACAAGCCATTTTTCCCCAACAGCAGGAGCTACCCAACATGAAGGTCATCGTCCCCGTCAAGCGCGTGGTGGATTACAACGTCAAGGTGCGCGTCAAGAGCGACGGCAGCGGTGTGGATATCGCCAACGTCAAGATGAGCATGAACCCGTTTGACGAGATCGCGGTGGAAGAGGCGGTTCGCCTGAAGGAGAAGGGCGTGGTGACCGAAGTGATTGCCGTCTCTTGTGGCGTGGCGCAATGCCAGGAAACGCTGCGCACGGCCATGGCGATCGGTGCAGACCGCGCCATCCTGGTGGAAACCAACGAAGAGCTGCAACCGCTGGCCGTGGCCAAGCTGCTCAAGGCCCTGGTCGACAAGGAACAACCGCAACTGATCATCCTGGGCAAGCAGGCGATCGATGACGACTGCAACCAGACCGGCCAGATGCTGGCTGCCTTGGCGGGCCTGCCCCAGGCGACCTTCGCGTCGAAGGTGGAAGTGGCCGATGGCAAAGCCAGCGTCACGCGCGAAGTCGACGGTGGCCTGGAAACCCTCTCCATCACGCTGCCTGCCGTTATCACGACCGACCTTCGTCTGAACGAGCCGCGTTATGTGACGCTGCCGAACATCATGAAGGCGAAGAAGAAGACGCTGGACATCGTCAAGCCCGAAGACCTCGGCGTGGATGTGAAGCCGCGCATCAAGACCTTGAAGGTCAGCGAGCCGCCCAAGCGCGGTGCGGGCGTGAAGGTGGCCGACGTGGCCGCCCTGGTGGACAAACTGAAGAACGAAGCCAAAGTGATCTGAGGACCTGACAAATGACCGCACTCGTTATTGCCGAACACGACAACGCCAGCATCAAGCCGGCCACCCTCAACACCGTGACCGCCGCCGCTCAATGCGGGGGTGATGTGCACGTGCTCATCGCCGGGCACAACGCCGGTGAAGCCGCCAAGGCCGCAGCCGCCATCGCTGGCGTGGCCAAGGTGATCCACGCCGACGCCCCGGGCTTCGAGCACGGCCTGGCCGAGAACGTGGCCGCGCAAGTGCTGGCCATCGCCGGCCACTACAGCCACATCCTGTTCCCGGCCACCGCCAGCGGCAAGAACGTCGCTCCGCGCGTGGCCGCCACGCTGGACGTGGGCCAGGTCAGCGACATCACCAAGGTGATCAGCGCCGACACTTTCGAACGCCCGATCTACGCCGGCAACGCGATTGCCACCGTGCAGAGCACCGATGCCAAACACGTGATTACCGTGCGCACGACCGGTTTCGACCCGGCCGCCGCCACCGGTGGCAGCGCGGCGGTGGAGACCGCCACGGCCGCAGCGGACGATGGCAAGAGCAAGTTCATGGGCAGCGAGATCGCCAAGAGCGACCGCCCCGAACTGACCGCCGCGAAGATCATCGTCTCCGGTGGCCGCGCATTGGGCAGCGCCGAGAAGTTCAACGAAGTCATGACGCCGCTGGCCGACAAGCTCAATGCAGCCCTGGGCGCGAGCCGCGCGGCCGTGGATGCGGGTTACGCACCCAACGACTGGCAGGTGGGCCAGACCGGCAAGATCGTCGCGCCCCAGCTCTACATCGCCGCGGGTATCTCGGGTGCGATCCAGCACCTGGCCGGCATGAAGGACTCCAAGGTGATCGTGGCGATCAACAAGGACCCCGAGGCACCGATCTTCTCGGTGGCCGACTACGGCCTGGAGGCCGATCTGTTCACGGCCGTGCCCGAACTGATCAAGGCGCTCTGAGCCCTTTGACCACCACAAGGGCATCGTTCGCGATGCCCTTGTTGTATCTGTACCCCTGAATTCCGTGGAGACAAGACCGTGAGCTACACCGCACCCCTCAAAGACATGTTGTTCGACATCGAGCACCTGGCCCGCATCGATCAGGTGGCACAGCTGCCCGGTTTCGAAGAAGCCGGTCTGGAAACCGCGCAGGCCGTGCTCGAGGAGTGCGCCAGGCTCAACGAAGGCGTGATCGCGCCGTTGAACTTTGCCGGTGACACGAACCCCTCGTCGTTCAAGGACGGCGTGGTCACCACCACCCCCGGCTTCAAGGACGCGTACAAACAATACGCCGAAGGCGGCTGGCAGGGCCTGCAACACCCGACGGACTTTGGTGGCCAAGGCCTGCCCAAGACCATCGGCGCGGCCTGTGGCGAAGTGATCAACAGCGCCAACATGAGTTTCGCGCTCTGCCCCATGCTCACCGATGGCGCCATCGAAGCGTTGATGACCGCTGGCAGCGACGACCTCAAGGCGACCTACCTGGAAAAGCTGGTGAGCGGCCAATGGACCGGCACCATGAACCTCACCGAGCCACAGGCCGGCTCGGACCTGGCGGCGGTGCGCAGCCGCGCCGAGCCGCAGCCCGATGGCAGCTACAAGGTCTTCGGCACCAAGATCTTCATCACCTATGGTGAGCACGACATGGCCGAGAACATCGTGCACCTCGTGCTCGCGCGCGTGACGGGTGCGCCCGAAGGCGTGAAGGGCATCAGCCTGTTCGTCGTGCCGAAGTTCATGGTGAACAAGGACGGTTCGCTCGGCGCGCGCAACGACGTGCACTGCGTGAGCATCGAACACAAGATGGGCATCAAGGCCAGCCCGACCGCGGTGCTGCAGTACGGCGACCACGGTGGCGCCGTGGGGTACCTCGTGGGCCAGGAAAACCGGGGCCTCGAGTACATGTTCATCATGATGAACGCCGCGCGCTACGCCGTGGGCGTGCAGGGCATCGCGATCGCCGAGCGCGCCTACCAGAAGGCCGTGGGCTACGCGAAGGACCGTGTGCAGAGCCGCCCGGTCGACGGCTCGCTGAGCGCGGCCGCGCCCATCATCCACCACCCCGACGTCAAGCGCATGCTCATGACCATGCGCGCCTTCACCGAAGGCTGCCGCGCCATGGCCAGCGTGGCGGCCGCTGCTTACGACGCATCGCACCACCACGCAGATGCCGAGGTGCGCCAGCAGAACGCGGCGTTCTACGAATTTCTCGTGCCGCTGGTCAAGGGCTACAGCACCGAGATGAGCCTGGAAGTCACCAGCCTGGGCGTGCAGGTGCACGGTGGCATGGGCTTCATCGAAGAAACCGGCGCGGCGCAGCACTACCGCGATGCCAAGATCCTCACCATCTACGAAGGCACGACCGCCATCCAGGCCAACGACCTCGTGGGCCGCAAGACCGCGCGCGACGGTGGCACGGGCGCCAAGGCGATTGCCGCGCAGATCGAGAAGACGGAGGCCGAATTGGCTCAACGCGGCAGCGCCAACGCCAAGGCCGTGCACCAGCGCCTGAAGGCCGCGCGCGAAGCGTTCGTGGACGTGGTGGAGTTCATCGCCGCGAACACCAAGACCAACCCCAACGCCGCCTTTGCCGGCAGCGTGCCGTACCTGATGCTCGCGGGCAACCTCGTGGCCGGCTGGCAGATGGCGCGCGCGCTGTTGGTCGCCGAAGACCTGTCCGCCAAGGGACAGGACAAAGCTTTCATGGACGCCAAGATCGTCACCGCGCGCTTCTACGCGGACCACATCCTCAGCCGTGCCCCTGGCGTGCGCGATGCCATCGTCGATGGCGCCGAGGCAGTGACCGCGCTGGCGATCGAATCGTTCTGAGCCATCGCAACCGCTATCACACGGAGACCCCATGACCGCACCCGTTCGCAGCCTGCCACCCGTTCTCAAGAACCTGAAGTTCCCGGTGATTGGCTCGCCGCTGTTCATCATCAGCAACCCCAAGCTCGTGATTGCCCAGTGCAAGGCCGGTGTGGTGGGTGCGATGCCCGCACTCAACGCGCGCCCCGCGTCGCAACTCGACGAATGGCTGGCCGAGATCACCGAGACGCTGGCCGCGCACGACAAGGCGCACCCGGACAACAAGGCCGCGCCGTTTGCCATCAACCAGATCGTGCACAAGAGCAACGACCGGCTGGAGCACGACATGCAGCTGTGCGCCAAGTACAAGGTGCCGATCGTCATCACCAGCCTGGGTGCGCGTGAAGACGTGAACCAGGGCGTGCACAGCTGGGGCGGCATCGTGATGCACGATGTGATCAACAACGTGTTCGCGCACAAGGCGATCGAGAAGGGTGCCGACGGCCTGATTCCCGTGGCCGCGGGTGCCGGTGGTCACGCCAGCGTGAAGAGCCCGTTTGCCATGGTGCAGGAAATCCGCCAGTGGTTCGGCGGCCCGATCGCGCTCTCGGGCGCGATTGCATCCGGTGGCGCGATCCTGGCGGCGCAGGCCATGGGCGCGGACCTGGCCTACATCGGCTCGGCCTTCATCGCCACCGACGAAGCGCGCGCGGCAGACGATTACAAGGTCATGATCACGGCCTCGGATTCCGACGACATCGTCTACAGCAACTTCTACACCGGCATCCACGGCAACTACCTCAAGGGCAGCATCAAGAACGCCGGCATGGACCCGGACAACCTGCCGCAGAGCGACCCGAGCAAGATGAACTTCGGCACCGGCGAAGGCGCGAACGCCGCCAAGGCCTGGCGCGACATCTGGGGCTGCGGCCAGGGCATCGGCGCGATTCAAACCGTCATGCCGGCGGCCGATCTGGTGGCGCGCTTCAAGCGCGAATACACCGAGGCCAAGGCGCGCCTCTGCGCGACCTGACGCCAGCCCTCTCAGGCCGCGGCGCGCTCGCGCAGCACCAGGGTCTGGATTGCGACCCCGACGGGGCCGTGCACATCGTAGAGCCGTGACAGCACGGTGCCCACGCCCCCACCGTGGGCCTGGGTTTCCGACTGCACGCCGACCCACTCGCCCTCGGGCGGGCGGTGCAGGTGCAGGCTGAGGTCGGCGTTGGCGAACAGGTAGCGCTCCACCGGCAAGACCCAGCTCAGGCCGTTGCCGAAATCGGCGGCGGCCGCCGCCAGCATGGCGGGCGAAGTGGCCTGGCCCTGCACCAGGGGAACGTTCATGCGAAACCAGGCGGCGCCCGGTCCCGGCTGCGTCATGTCCCCCTGAGCGACCCGGTGGTCGGTGGCGGATTGGTAGAACGAAACACCGTCCGGCAAGCCAGGAATGCGCAGCCGCTCCTGGCAATCCGCCGGCAGGGGCCGCAGTTGTTCCGGCGACCAGCCCGGCAGGCCGGTCGGCAACGTGAACGGCTGCCCACGCACCAGAAGCGCATGGCCACGGGCCACCAGCACGTCGTCGGCGCACAGATCGATCGTCATGCGCGTGGTGGAACGGCCGGGGTGGGTTTCATGGCGCACGGTCAGGGGTGCCACCGGCACCGGCTTGATCAGCTCGATGCTGAGGCGAGAGAGCTGCCACGCCGGATCGGGCAGCGCGCGTTCTGCCAGATGCACCAGCAGCGCACTGGGCGCGCCGCCATGCTGCGCACGGGCGTCCCAGGGGCCGCGCGACAACACGCTGGGCTGCCATGTGGCACCGTCTTCAACGTACACCGCCGTGGGCAAGGATGTCTCTTCGTGGGAAGGGTTGTGGGTCATGGTTCTTTTCTGGCAGATTGACAGACTGACTAGTCGGTCTGTAGAGTGTGCCAAATTTTCCGTGATCCCGTGCATCTTCCATCGAGCAGCAACCCCAGGTCTGTGAACATCCGATGACCGACAGCTTTGCCGCCACCCTTTATCGCAGAACCACCTCGGCCCTGCAGGCCGGGCGCGGGGACGCCGATGCACAGGGTGGCCAGGTCCATGTCAACCGCTACACGGATGAGGCCATTGCCCGCCAGGAACAGCGCCTGCTGCGCCAGCACCCGCAACCGGTGGCGGCCAGTTCATCGCTGGCATCGCCGGGTGCGTGGCTGTCGTTGACGCACCTCGACATTCCGCTTCTCCTGGTGCGCCAGGCGGATGGGCAAGTCCAGGCCTTCTTGAATGTCTGCCGCCACCGTGGCGCCCGCGTGGTGCCCGAAGGCAGCGGCAGTGAGGCGCGCGCCTTCGTCTGCCCGTACCACGCGTGGACCTACCGGCCGGATGGCGCGCTGCAAGGCGTCCCCGGGTCCTCCGGCTTTCCGTGCCTTCAGCAAGCGGCGTCGGGCTTGCGCAAGCTGGCCACGGTCGAGCGCGCGGGGATCGTCTGGGTGATTCTCGACCCCGCGCTGTCGGCCAGCGATCCTGGCGCGCACCTCGGCGCGCTGATGGACAACCTCGAATCGCTGGCGGGGCTTCGCACGCCCGTGGGGTGGGCGCCGCGTTCCTACGACGTGGAAGCCAACTGGAAGCTGCTGATCGACGGCTCCTTCGAGGCCTATCACTTCAAGGTGGCGCACCGCAAAACCATTGCCCACATGTTCGTGGACAACCTGCAGATCGTCGACGAATTCGATCTCAACCGGCGTCTCTACCTCGTCAAGTCGACGTTCGCGGAAGACCTACCCGAGGTCAACGGCTTCGATCCGAGGCGGTACGGCAACCTGATCTACTTCTTCTTTCCGAACACGACGCTCCTGGTCCAGCCCGACCACGCCCAGCTCAGCAGCCTCGAGCCGCTCGGCGCGACCCGCACGCGCGTGCACGAGCTCACCCTGATTCCGCAAGCGCCGGCGTCGGACAAGGCGATGGCGCACTGGGAGGCCAACATCGCGCTGTACCGCCGCACCCTCGCGGAAGACTACGGGCTGGCCGAATCGATCCAGGCGGGCTTGGCATCCGGTGCGAATGAAGCGCTCACCTTCGGCACGTTCGAATACAGCGCGCCACGCTTTCATGCGCAGCTCCGGCAGCGGCTCGACGCGATGCCGGCCACACCGCTGGCCCACCCATAATCGCGAGATGCCAAGCCCACCCAAGTCCCGCAAGGACATCATTCTGGACCGCGCGGAGCAGCATTTCGCCGACCACGGCTTTCAGGGCGCGTCGCTGTCGGCCATCGCGCGCGATGCCGAGGTCGGCAACCCGGGGCTTCTGCATCACTTCCCGAGCAAGGAGGTGCTGTACCGCGCCGTGCTCGAGCGGCAGGCGGAGGACCTCATGGAGAGCATGCACCAGCGTGTCGAATCGGCGAAAAGCCTGCCGAAGCGTCTGCAGGCTTTCGTGGAAATCCAGGTCGAATGGATGCAGCGTCGGCCCACGGGGTACAAACTCGTCACGCGCGAGTTGCTCGACAACGCCGAGCGGATCGAGCTGGCACACACCCGACCGCTCGAGGTCTTTCTGCTCGGCAGTCTGGCCTTGCTGGAGGAGGCACAGGCCGGCGGCCTGGTCCGCCAGGAGATGCCCGCGGTTGTCGTGCTCACGGTCATTCTCGGCACCCTGAACTACGCGAAGATCGTGCGCCCCACGTTCAACAAAACCCTCGCGGAGCCGGCGCTAAAGAGCGACGCGGCATGGATGAAGGCGGTTGCGCGAGATGTGCTGCGCGTCGTGTCCCCGGGCGATGCGTCGCTCGCCTGACGGCGTGTGTGTCCCGAAATCTTGACCCAAGGGAGACTGTCTTGAAAACCCGCATCACCGAACTCTTCGGCATCCGATACCCGATCATCCAGGGTGGCATGCACTATGTCGGTTTCGCCGAGCTGGCGGCCGCTGTTTCCAACGCCGGCGGCCTGGGGATCATCACCGGCCTGACCCAGAAGACGCCGGAGCTCCTGGCCCGGGAAATCGCGCGCTGCCACGACATGACCGACCAGCCGTTCGGCGTGAACCTGACCTTTCTGCCGGCGTTCACGGCGCCGCCGTACCCCGAGTACATCGCGGCCATCGTCGAGGGCGGCATCCGGGTGGTGGAAACCGCGGGGCGCAGTCCGGAAGCGCACATGCCCGCGTTGAAGGCCGCGGGCATCAAGGTCATTCACAAGTGCACCTCGGTGCGCCACGCGCTCAAGGCCGAGCGCATCGGCTGCGATGCCGTGAGCGTGGACGGTTTCGAGTGCGGTGGCCACCCCGGTGAAGACGATGTGCCGAACATGATCCTGCTGCCGCGCGCCGCGGAAGAACTGAAGATTCCGTTTGTTGCCTCGGGCGGCATGGCCGATGGCCGCAGCCTGGTCGCGGCGCTCGCGCTGGGCGCCGACGGCATGAACATGGGCACCCGCTTCATCGCCACGAAGGAGGCCCCGGTGCACGCCAACGTCAAGCAGGCGATCGTCAATGCCTCGGAGCTGGACACGCGCCTCATCATGCGTTCGCTGCGCAACACCGAGCGGGTCATCAACAACGCCGGTGTGGATCGGCTGATGGCGATCGAGCGGGAGAAGGGCGATGCGCTGAAGATCGACGACATCATCGACCAGGTGGCGGGCATCTACCCCAAGGTGATGACCGACGGCGACATGGACGCGGGCGCCTGGAGCTGCGGCATGGTGGCGGGTCTGATCCACGACGTGCCGACCTGCGCTGAACTCATCGATCGCATCATGGCGCAGGCGTACGAACTCATCGAGCAGCGACTCAAGGGGATGCTCAACGGTTGACGTGGCTGGCGCCCAGGCAGCGCAGCGTGAGGCGCGCGGTCAGGGCCTGGATTCGCCGCGCAGCCAGGCCCCGAACGAATTGAACACCTTGCCGATCTCGGCGCCGACGTTCGTCTTGTATTGCACGCCGGTGGCATCCGAGATTTCCGACACCCAGCCGCCATCGCGCCATTCGGCATACAGCCAGTCGTCGCCTTCGCGCACGAGGCCATCGGGCGGCGCCGGCGGTTGCGCCACGGGCACGCCCTTGAGCGCGGCGCTCATGTAGTCGATCCAGATCGGCAGGGCGATGCGCCCACCCGATTCACCGCCACCCAGGCTGCGCGGCTTGTCGTAGCCCACCCACACGGCCGCCGCCAGCGTGGGCTGGTAACCGGCGAACCAGGCGTCCACCGCGTCGTTGGTGGTGCCGGTCTTGCCATAGATGTCGGGGCGCTTGAGCGAGGCCTGCGCGCGTGCGGCGGTGCCGGAGCGCGCGACGTCGTTGAGCATGCTGCCCACCACGAAGGCATTGCGCGCGGGAATGGCGCGTGTCTCTTCGGCGAGGGCGGCGGGTGGCGGAGCTTCAAACAGCACCTTGCCTTGCGCGTCGGTGATTTTTTCGATCACCACCGGCGCCACATGCCAGCCCCCATTGGCCACCGTGGCATAGGCCTGCGCCATCTGCAGCGGGGTGACGCTGCCGGTGCCCAGCGCAAGCGAGAGGTCGTCGGGCTGGCGTGCCACGTCCAGGCCGAAGCGGCCGGTCCAGTCGCGGGCGGGGCGGGTGCCGGTGTGCTGCAGCACGCGCACGCTGGCGAGGTTGCTCGATTTGGTGAGCGCGTGGCGCAGGGTGATGGGGCCCTCGTACTGGCCGTTGCTGTTGGTGGGACTCCAGCCGTTGGCGGCGGTGAAGGGCAGGTCGTCCACCATCGTGGCCGGCATCACGCGCGATTCCAGCGCGGCGGAATAGAGCAAGGGCTTCAAGGCCGAGCCGGGTTGGCGCCAGCCTTGCGTGACGTGGTTGAACGGCTGGTTCGAGAAGTCGAATCCGCCCACCAGCGCGCGCACGCGGCCGGTCTGCGGGTCCAGCGCCACCATGGCCGCTTCGATTTCCGGCCACTGGGAAATGGCCCACACGTCGCTCTTCTTGTCCTTGGTTTTGCCGGTGGTGATCACGCGCACGATCGAGCCGCGCGCGATTTTCACGGGCGCCTTGGCCTTGGCATCGAGCGCGCGCTGTGCCCAGCGCAGACCTTCGCCTTGCACCGTGACGCGTTCGCCGCTAGCCAGCTGCACCTGCACCGCCTTCGGGTTGGCCGAGAGCACGATGCCCACGCGCAGGACCTCGTCGTCGCGGTGGTCTTTCAGTGCTTCGGCGGCCGCGCGTTCGAGTTCGGCGCCGTTGTCGGCCGGCAGCGATTCGAGGTCTTCCGGGCCGCGGTACGCGCCACGGCGATCGAGTGCGAGCACGCCGCGCTGCACCGCCGTGTGGGCCGCGCGCTGGTCGGCCGCGCGCAGCGAGGTCGTGACGCGGATGCCGGCGGAATAGGCTTCCGTGCCAAAGCGTTCCACCACCGCCAGCCGCGCCATTTCGGCCACGTGGGCGGCGTGCACGTTGCGCGTGCCGGGCGTGCGGATGGTGAGCTTCTCGGCGCGTGCCGCGGCGAGTTGCTGGTCGTTGATGGCGTCGGTGGCGCGCATGCGTTCGAGCACCACGCGCTGCCGCTGCGTGGCGCGCTCGAAGTTGGCCACCGGGTTGGCGTAGTAGGGGTTCTGCGGCAACCCGGCGAGCATGGCGGTTTCGGCCAGCGAGAGCTTGTCCAGTGGTTTTCCGAAATAGATCTGCGAGGCCGCCGCGAAACCGTAGGCGCGCTGGCCGAGAAAGATCTCGTTCATGTAGATCTCCAGGATGCGGTCCTTGGAGATTTCGTCTTCCAGCTTCAGCGCCAGCCAGATTTCCTTGGCCTTGCGCTCGGCCGAGAACTCGCGCGTGAGCAGCATGGTGCGCACCAGCTGTTGCGTGATGGTCGAGGCACCCTGGCGGCGCCCGCCGGTGATCGCGGCGAACACCGCACGCGCCATGCCCTTGGGATCGACGCCCGAATGTTCGCGAAAGCGCGCGTCTTCCACCGCCAGCACGGCCTGCTGCATGGGCAGCGGAATGCGCGAGAGCGGCACGTACTCGCGCCGCTCGGTGCCGAACTGGGCAATCTCCACGCCGTCGGTCGTGAAGACCTGCAGCGGGAGCTTGGGTTGGTAGCGGACGATGCGGTCGAGCGACGGCAGATCGAAAGTCGATGCCGGCACGGGAAGCGCCACGACCACCGCGGCGGTGAACGCCAGGGCGAGCGCCGAACGGCGCAGGAGGGGCTGATGAAGCATGGGGGTGAATTATCCCGCCCCCGTGTGAAGCGGGCGTGTGGCCAGACGTCGTCCACGTAACCAGCTGTGACCGCCTGGGAGCCCTGTTTTCACGGTCCTCACGGGTAAGATGGGCCGCTCCATCCGATCCCCGGAACCTCCATGCGCAAGCGCATCCTGCTGCTCGAAGACGAACAGGCCATCGCCGACACCTTGCTGTATGCGCTGCAGAGCGAGGGTTTTGAGGTGCGGCACGTGTCTTTGGCCCGGCAGGCGCTGGAGGCATTTCACGACAGCCCGCCCGATCTCGCCATCCTGGACATCGGCGTACCCGATGGCAATGGTTTCGACGTGTGCCGCGCCATGCGCAAGTCGAGCGAGTTGCCGATCATTTTCCTGACCGCGCGCAGTGAAGAAATCGACCGCGTGCTGGGTCTGGAGCTGGGCGCGGACGACTACGTCGTCAAACCATTTTCGCCGCGCGAGGTGTGCGCCCGCGTGCGCGCGATCCTGCGCCGCAGCGCGGGCGCCGTGCCTGCCACGCTGCCGGCCGCCGCCACCGGCGTGCTCGCGCTGGACGACCAGGCGCAGCGCATCACCTACGCGGGCGAGTTGCTGGCGCTCACCCGATACGAATTTCTGTTACTCGCCACGCTGCTGCGCCGGCCCGAGCGCATCTTCTCGCGCACCGAACTCATGTCGCTGGTGTGGGGTGACGCGCCGCACACCGCGGACCGCACGGTCGATGCCCATGTGAAGCTGCTGCGCGCCAAGCTGCGCGAGCGTGGCGTGCAGGCCGAGGTGATCCAGACGCACCGTCACATGGGTTATTCGCTGCGTTTGCCAGGCGTTTGAGTTCATGCGCATCGGCCTGCGCCTGTTGTTGGGGTTCTTCCTGGTTCTGGGCCTGGCGCTGTTCGTCGTGCTGCGCGTGTTGCTCGACGAGGTCAAGCCCGGCACCCGCCTGGCCATGGAAGACAGCCTGGTCGACGCGGCCTACACCCTGGCACAACTGGCCACGCCCGACATGAAGGCCGGCGTGATCGCCGACGGCGGTTTCGCGCGCTCCCTGCAAGGCCTGAACGACGCTCGGCTGGGCGCCAACATCTCGGGCTTTCGCAAGGACAGCGTCGACTACCGCATCACCGTCACCGACGCGCAAGGCATCGTGCGGTTCGATTCCAGACACGAAGCCGTGGGGCAGGACTTCTCGCGCTGGAACGACGTGGCCCGCACCCTGCGCGGCGAGTACGGCGCGCGCTCCAGCCCGGCAAGCCCGTACGAGCCCGACAGCACCGTCATGCACGTGGCCGCGCCCATCCGCGACGGCGAACGCGTCATCGGCGTGTTGACCGTCTCGCGGCCCAACCTGCGCCTGGAGCCGTACATCCAGCGCAGCGAGTCGCGCATCCTGCGCTGGTCGTGGGGTTTGCTGGGCCTGTCGCTGCTGATCGGCCTGCTGTTCAGCTGGTGGATCGCCAGTTCGCTGTCGCGCTTGCGGGGTTATGCCAACGCAGTGGCGCGCGGCGAGCGCGCGCCACTGCCGGTGCTCGGGCGCATGAGCGGCAGCACCGAGTTCAGCGATCTGGCCAACGCGCTGGAGCGCATGCGGCTCAAGCTCGAAGACAAGGCCTATGTCGAGAGTTACGTGCACACGCTCACACACGAACTCAAGAGCCCATTGGCGGCGATCCGCGGCGCGGCCGAGCTGTTGCAGGAAGACCTGCCCGCGCAGGACCAACAGCGTTTTGCCGGCAACATCCAGCGCCAGGCCGAGCGCCTGCACCAGTTGGTGGACAAGCTGCTCAATCTCGCCCATGTGGAGCAGATGCAGGGTCTGGGCACGCGCGAGCGGGTGGACCTGAGCGCCCTCACGCGCGAGCTGCTGCAGCGGCTGGAGCCGCGCCTGCGCTTGAAGTCGCTGCGCGTGCGCGACGAGCTGGGCGATGCGCAGGCGGTGCAGGGCGACCCGTTTCTCATCGGCCAGGCGTTGCAGAACCTGCTGGACAACGCGATCGATTTTTCACCACCGAACGGCGAGCTCACCGTGCGCTTGCAGCGCGATGGTGTGTTTCTGGAATGGTCGGTGCGCGACCAGGGCTCCGGCATTCCCGACTACGCACGCGATCGGATCTTCGAGCGCTTTTATTCGCTGCCGCGCGGCGAGGGGCAAGACAAGGGGTCGGGCCTGGGGCTGTGCCTGGTGCAGGAGGTGAGCCACTTGCATGGCGCCGAGCTGCGCGTGGAGAACGTGGCGCAACCCGGTGGCTGCCTCGCGCGCTGGCGCCTGCCGCTCTGAGGATTTCACACCCGCTTCACAAAACACCGCCGCGGCACACGCCCGCTGCACACCGCGGTCGCAGACTGGCTGGGTTCTCACTACGGAGCCCAACTTGAACAAATACCCCTTGCTGAGCAAAGTGCTGGTCATCGGCGTGCTGATGCTCTTGCTGGCGATCCCGCTGCTGATGGTGCGCGGTGCGATCGAGGAGCGCAGCATGAACCGCGAGGCCGCCACGCAGGACGTGGCGCGCGCGCACGCCGGCGAACAGACCATCACCGGGCCGGTGCTGTATCTGCCCTATACCGAGACATTTCTGCGCAAGGTCGCGGTCGACGGCGGCCAGACGCGCGAGGAACTGGTGACGCAGTCGCACGTCGCGATCCGTTTTCCGAGCGTGATGGAGACGCGCAGCCGCTTGCAGACGGAGACGCGCTGGCGCGGTGTGTTTCCGGTCAAGGTCTACACCAGCGTGAACGAGAGCACCGGTCAGTTCGTGTGGAGCGACCTGGAGCCGAAGGAGAAGAACAGCCAGATCACGCTGGGCCAGCCAAGCCTGCTCATGGGCGTGAGCGACCTGCGCGGGCTGTTGAACGCGCCGCAGTTGAAGGTGGACGGCCGCGCGATCGCCGTCGCGCCGGCGCGCGCCGCGCAGCGCCTGCCGTTGCCCTTGGTGGCGCCCTTGAACCTGGCGCAACTGCGCGCGGGTGCCGTGCTGTCGTTCTCGTTGCAACTCGATCTCGCCGGCACGGGCCGCATCGGCTGGGTGCCCCTGGCCGACGAGAACCGTGTGCACCTGCAATCGAGCTGGCCGCACCCCAACTTCGGCGGCGATTTCCTGCCGCGCACGCGCGCCATCAGCGCGCAGGGCTTCGAGGCTTCGTGGAGCGTGCCGTCGTTGTCGACGCAGGCACAGCGGCAGTTCGCACAGACCGGCGAGCGGCGCGAAACGCCCGAGAGCTTTTCCGTCTCGCTCGATGAGCCGGTGGACGTCTACCGCCTGACCGATCGCGCGACCAAGTACGGAACGATGTTCATCCTGCTCACCTTCGCCGCCTTCTTCGTGCTGGAGATGGTGAAGCGCTGGCGCATCCACCCCATGCAGTACCTCATGATCGGCGCCGCGCTCGTGCTGTTCTTCCTGCTGTTGCTCTCGATCTCCGAGCACCTGGGCTTCATGCCGGCCTACCTGCTGGCCAGCGCGGCCTGCATCGGGCTGTTGGCGCACTACCTGCGGCATGTGTTGGGTGGCTGGACGCCGGGCCTGCTCATGAGCGGCCTGCTGGTGGCCTTGTATGGCGTGCTCTACGGCATCCTGGTATCGGAGGACAACGCGCTGATGATGGGCTCGCTGCTGCTCTTCGGCGTGCTCGCCGCGATCATGGTCGTGACGCGAAAGGTCGATTGGTACAGCGTGATGGGCAGCGCACCGGCCGTGCCCCAAAAGCCGTTCGCCGACACACAGCGCTGAGGTGGCTCACACCACCAGCATGGCGGCGAACCAGCCCAGGCCCACCCACTTCACCGCGGCCGGCGATTGTGGATGGCGCCAGAGCGACGCGAGCAAGAAGGCGTTGTAGGGCAGGGGCGCGAAGTGCACGGCCAGCACCGAACCCATGGGCTGGTCTTGCGCAAACAGCATCAAGGCCGCGAAGCCGGTGAACAGGTTGATGACGCTGCCCACGGCCAGCATGTCGCGCCAGAACAGCCGGTGCCATGGCACCTGCCCGTGCCAGCGGCTGCTCCAGAAGCCGCTTGGAGGCGCGGTCAAAGGGCGCTCAGAATGCCGGCGCCCAGCAGCCCGAAAACCAGCAGGCCGAGCGCGATGCGGTAGTACACAAAGGCCATGTAGCCGCGCGTGGACACCAGTTTGAGGAACACCACGATCACGCCGTAGCCCACGCCGAACGCGATCAGCGTGGCCAGGGCGGTGGGGCCGGCGGCGATGGGGCTGCCATGTTGGTAGCTGCGCAGCAGCTGATAAAAGCCCGAACCCATCACCGCGGGAATGGCCAGCAGGAACGAGTAGCGCGCCGCGGCCTCGCGTGTGTAGCCCATGATCAGGCCGGCGGTGATGGTGCCGCCCGAGCGCGACACGCCTGGGATCAGTGCCATGGCCTGCGCCAGGCCAAACAGCAGACCGTGGCCCCAGGTGAGCTGGCTCAGTGGGCGCTCGCGCCGGCCGTAGCGATCGGCCACGCCCAGGATGACCCCGAACACGATCAGCATGGTGGCCGTGATGTAGAGGTTGCGCAGCGAGCCTTCGATGGCGTCCTTGAACAGCAGGCCCAGCACCACGATCGGCACCGAGCCAATGATGATCAGCCAGCCCATGCGCGCGTCCGGGTCCTGCCGTTTCGCCGGCTGCGTGAGCGAGGCCCACCAGGCCAGGAAGATGCGCACGATGTCGTGCCGGAAATAGAGCAGCACGGCCGCTTCGGTGCCGATCTGCGTGATGGCGGTGAAGGCGGCGCCCGGGTCACCGCCCGAAGGCAACAGCGGGCCGATGATGCGCAGGTGCGCGCTGGACGAGATGGGGAGGAATTCGGTCAGGCCCTGGATCAGGCCCAGAAACGCGGCTTCCAGCCAGAGGGTGGTGGTGTTCATGAGAGCAATGCCTGGGCGAATTCGCGTGCGTCGAACGTTTCGAGGTCTTCGAGCTTTTCGCCCACGCCGATGAAATAGACAGGGACCGGCTTCTCGCGCGCGATCGCGCAGAGCACGCCGCCTTTGGCCGTGCCGTCGAGCTTGGTGATGATGAGGCCGGTGAGCTGCAGCGCGTCGTCGAAGGCCTTCACCTGGTTGAGCGCGTTCTGCCCGGTGTTGCCGTCGATCACCAGCAGCACCTCATGCGGTGCGCTGGCGTCGGCCTTCTGCACCACGCGCTTGATCTTGCGCAGCTCTTCCATCAGGTGCAACTGCGTAGGCAGGCGACCGGCGGTGTCGACCAGCACCACGTCGCGCCCGCGTGCCTTGCCGGCGGTGACCGCGTCAAAGCTCACCGCGGCCGGGTCGCCGCCTTGCTGGGTGATGATTTCCACCGTGTTGCGGTCGGCCCAGACGGCGAGTTGCTCGCGCGCGGCCGCGCGGAAGGTGTCGGCCGCGGCCAGCAGCACGGTGGCGCCTTCGTCGGCCAGGTGGCGCGTCAGTTTGCCGATGGAGGTGGTCTTGCCCGCGCCATTGACGCCCGCCACCATCACCACGGTGGGCTTGTGCTCGCCGATCACCAGCGGCTTTTGCAGCGGCGCGAGCAGGTCGGCAATGGCGTCGGCGAGCAGGCCTTTGACGGCGGCCGGGTCGGTGGTCTTGCTGTCTTTCACGCGGCGCTTGAGGTCGGCCAGCAGGTGGGTCGTGGCCTTCACACCGGTATCGGCCATCAACAGCGCCGATTCCAGCTCCTCGTAGAGCGCTTCGTCGATCTGCGTGCCGGTGAACACCGTCGCAATGCTGGAGCCCGTCTTGCGCAGGCCGGATTTGAGTTTGTCGAGCCAGCCCTCGCGCGCAGGCGGCGCGACCACGGGTGCAACGGCGACGGGCGGCGCTGGAGCCTCGGGGACGGATACAGGGGGCTCTGGCAAGCCAGGCGCGGGAGCGG
>NZ_SCML01000066.1 GCF_005503365.1 Hydrogenophaga sp. 2FB | reverse complement strand
GTGCCGACGGCTTGTTCAGGAATAGTGCTCACGTGTCCACCAAAAAGTTGAAGGTGGACACGAGCGTCCTATGCGCCTAACGCAGATTCAAGATGGGATGGCTGGACGCTTACCAATAGACGATTGCGTAGGCGCCAAGGCCCATCACAGCGGCAGCCATGGGAAAACCGACCAGCAACGCAGGTCCCCACGACGTCACTTGTTCCCAAAAGGCGTCGGGCCACGTCTGAGGTGAGCTCCAGGTCCATTGGGTCGTCACTTCTGAGGACTTGATAGCTACTTGTCGAGGAACGACAAAAGACCCCAGAAAAGCTGAGAGGCCCCAGATGGGGGCCATGGTTAAGGGGTTGGTCAACCAAGTTGCCGCTGCCGCTGCTGCCACATTGGCCCGAAGAAAAACGGCCACCAGCATGGCAGCCGGCATCTGCAGGGGCAGCGGAAACACACCAATGCCGACCCCCAGCGCCACACCTAGGGCTACACCGCGCCGGTGCAAAACCCAAAGGCGCGGGTGCACCCGCAGGTAGTGACCCAGCCAGGCAAAGCCTTGCATTTGCTCCAGAGTTTGAGCGGTGGGAAACCAGCGGCGAAGGCGCTTTTTGAATTCAGCCATGGAGCCGCGTGCATCAAACCAGGTTGCCGAACCCCGCAAATGGCAGGGACAAGTGAGGAACTGTATCGCGTCGACTCTCTCGCGACTATGGCAGCGAGCCGCAGCGCGCTCAGGGTATGAATTGCCGGTCTTGCGCCACTTGTTTTCCAAGGGCCTCAAAAGGGCCGGATACTTCTTTCCAGTTCTGCCTTGAGCGTGGGTGCAAGCCGCAGCTGGCGTGCCAGCTCATCCAGATAAGCCCGCTCCATGAAGGAAGTGTCATCGGCCATCAGCAAGCTGGCAAGGTACATCTCGGCGCCAAGCTCCTGAGTGCTGGCTGCACTTGCAACCTCTGCAGGATCCAAGGGCTTGCGCAGTTCATCTTCCATCCACTGCCGCAGAGGGGGGTCTGCGTCAATTCGCTCAAGCTCATCATGGATGAGCCCGCGCTCACGTTCATCGAGATGACCATCCGACTTGGCGGCTGCGATCATGGCCTTGAGGACCGCCTGGCTCTGCACTTCCTCTCCCTTCAAGCCTGCGCCTAGTTCAGGATGTAGTGTCCGCGCCGGTGACGCTGGAGGTGCTTTCTGCGGCTCCTGCTGCGATTGCCAGTAGGTGTAGGCTTTGAACGCTGCAGCCCCTAGAGCAGCGGCGCTGCCAACTTTCAGTGCCGAGCCACCCATGCTGCGGCTCCTCTTGCTGCCAAGCAACATGCCCAGCAGTCCTCCGGCGGATGTACCCGATACCGACTTCCCCCAATCAGCGTTTTCATAGCGATCGGATGAGCGATCGCCTCTGCTGTTTCGACTCTTGCTGTTGTCCATCCCAGACAAACCGGACTTCAGCAGCTGCTCGAGCATTTTTTGTGCACTCATCTCGCAAACCTTTCATTCATTCAATAGAAATTGCCTGGCGAAGAAAGCTCAGATCAGCAATGCCAACACAAAGATCCCCACCATGATGAAAGACAGTACGACCTTGGCAATCAGACCAACCATGATCCCGACCCAGGTTGCAACGCCCACCCTGACGGCGTGCCGCTGGTCTTTCTGAACCATGTACTCCCCAATGGCGGCACCTACCAAGGGCATGAAAAGCACGCCGACCAAACCCATGAAGAGTCCCGCTACAGTCCCCACTGCTGCACCCAGAAGCGCTTTCTTGCTGGCACCGACCCTTCGGGCGCCCAGCAGCCCAGCCACATAGTCCAGGCTCCAGGCAAGCACTGCCAACACAGTGACCATCACCACCGTGGTCGTACCCACGCGGGCGAAGTCGTCAATCCACGCCCCCAGCAAGATCCCGCCCCAGACCAGCAAGGTGCCTGGCAACAAAGGCAGCACGGTGCCCGCCAAGCCCAGCAAAATCAACGCACTACTCAGTACCCAAAGCATTGTGGTTTCCACATTCAGCTTTCAGAATAAACGGACGAAGGTGATCCGCTGTGTTGCGCCCAAGCTCCCGTTGGTCTGCGGCGCCTTAAACACACCCAGCCGGGTTGAGAGCCATGTACATATGGACACGCGCTTTGCATGGAATGAGACCCAGAGCTATCCCGTTGGGCGAACACGGCTGGCTGGCTGATTCTGCTCAACGTTGGACCCTTTCAAAAACTCTCGGTAATGGGTGCGCTGCGGTACATCCACTGCCCGGATACGCAAGTGCGTGCGCACCGCGGGGGTGTTGAGCAGGTCGGCCAGAACGCGGGCGTTTACCTCGCCGGTCTGTCCACCGCAGGCACCGCAGTCCAGGCCTGCGGCGTGGGGATAGCTTGCGCTGCGGCTACGGGCTGCCGTCTTCAAGAACGTCACCATGGATGCCTTCGCCGTAATTGAAATTGGCCAGGCAGCTTGGTTAGGCCGACCGCATCAGCACCTTCTACGGCCCAGGACAATGGTTTGCAGGGTCCAGACTCAAGTTGTCCACCGCATCAGCGTCACAAGCAGCACCAAGACACCCAGGCCGAGGTTGATCGCTACCCATGTGCGAATCTGCACTAGGATCGTACTCCCGGCGTTCCACTCGGACGCCGCCACGGCCCGGCCGAGCCTCCTAAAGAGCGCAAAGCGGAGGTGCATGAAGATCGCAACCATCGCGACCCCAAGAATCGCCATGATGGTCCAAGCCAGCGGCATCTCGAAGCTACCACCCGACTGCACCAACTGCTTGGCGAAGCGTCCCAGCATCCAGACACCGCTGACCAGTGTCAGCAATGACGCCACCAGAACCGCCTTGAAGAAGCGGCCAAGCACATCGTGCATGAAGCGCAGCCGTACCGGTGGATCCAACTGAGCACCTGCCGGCCGCAGGAAGAAGTGGACAAACACCATTCCACCGACCCACACGATGATGGACAGCACATGAACAGTCTTGAGGGTCGCATAGATCATCGATTATTCCCAATCAATTTCAAACCCAGCCTAGCTGTGGGCTTGTGCTTTGGCCTGCACCTACCACCGCTCGTCCCGGACGACAGCGGCTGCGTCTCGCAGGCGCTGCACGATCGGCAGCGTCATGTGGACTCGGCGACAGGAGGCTGCCCGCGGGTCTTCCACAGCGACACCAGCACACCACCGGCGATCAGACCGAAGGTCACGCTCAGCGAGATCACCGCTGGGATCTTGCCGATGATGCCCACCAGGAAAATCTTAGAGCCGATGAATACAAGCACCAGGGCCAGCGCGTATTTAAGGTACTTGAAGCGATGGATCATTGCGGCAAGCGCAAAGTAGAGCGCTCGCAGGCCCAGGATCGCAAAGATGTTGCTGGTGTAGACGATGAAGGGGTCGGTGGTGATCGCGAAGATGGCCGGCACCGAATCGACCGCGAAAACGAGGTCGACGAACTCCACCAGCACCAACGCCAGGAACAGGGGCGTCGCGAAGCGTTCCAGCTTACCCGTCTTTGGGTCGGTCTCGCGCACCCAGAAGGCGTTGCCGCGCAGGCCATCGGTCACGCGCATGTGCCGCTTCAGGAACTTCAGCAGCGGGTTGTTCGCGATGTCGGGCATGTGGTCGGCAATGATCCACATCTTGATGCCGGTGAAGATCAGGAAGGCGCCGAACAGGTACAGCACCCAGCTGAATTGGCTCACCAATGTCGCACCCAGGCCGATCATGATTGCGCGCAACACGATCACGCCCAGGATGCCCCAGAACAGCACCCGGTGCTGGTACTGCCGTGGGATGGCGAAGAAGCTGAATATCAGCGCGATGACGAACACGTTGTCCATCGACAGCGACTTCTCGATCATGAAGCTGGTGTAGTAGTCCATGCCGCTTTGCGCGCCCAGGAACCACCACACCCAAGCGCCGAAGAGCAGCGCCACGCTGATGTAGCCGGCCGACAGCAGCAGGCTCTCGCGAACGCCGATTTCCTTGTCGTCCTTGTGCAGGACGCCCAGGTCGAATGCCAACAGCGCGATGACGATACCGACGAAGGTGAGCCAGACCCAGGCGGGCTTGCCCAGGAAGTCGGCCGTGAAGAAGGGAATCAGGAAGTCCATGTCTTGTTCTCAAGTTGGGAGGATCGTTGAAACAACCGCGCGCGTACTCATCAATCTGCGGAACACAAGTGCCGAGACAGCAGAGCGGGAGATAAAAAACCACTTGGCGCGCAGATCATGAACGAACTTTCCTTGTTGTTTGGATACCGAGAAGTGTCAGGATCAATGCGTTTCGAACAAACCAGCTTGAAACACACTTAAACTTCGGTTTTTCCGCACTGGAGCAAACATGCTGAACTACCGCCATCTCCATTACTTTTGGGTCGTCACCAAGGAGGGCGGTTTCGCCCGTGCAGCCGAACGTCTGGACATGGCGGTGCAAACCATCAGCGCGCAGGTACGCGAACTGGAGAAGGCGTTGGGCCACCAGCTCCTCAAACCTTCGGGGCGTGGCGTAGCCCTCACCGAGGCAGGCCAAGCCGCCTTCGCGCGCGCCGAGGAGATTTTTCAGCTGGGCCAGGGCATCCCCGATGAGGTGCGTGAAGCCGGTAGCGGCAAGGTGGCCCGCCTGGCGGTCGGGCTCTCCGACGGAATCTCCAAGCTGGCCGCCCATGCGCTGCTGGAACCCGTGCTGAGCACACCCAACCTTCGGCTCATATGCCACGAGGGCGAGTTCGAACAGCTGCTCAGCGAACTGGCGCTGCATCACCTGGACCTCGTGCTGGCCGGTCAGGCTGCTCCGCGCAATCCGAACCTGCGCCTCACCAGCGAGCGACTCGTCGATTCGCCGGTCGAGTGGTACGGCCCCGCCCGTCTGGTCGGCAAGACCGAGCGCGACCGCTTTCCGCAAAGCTTGAACGATCTACCGGTGCTGCTGCCCACGGGACACTCGGCCCTGCGACCGACGCTGGACCACTGGTTCGAGTCACAGGGCCTGCGGCCCCGCATCGTTGGCGAATTTGAAGACAGTGCGCTGCTGGCGGTCTTCGCCGCCCGCGGGCTGGGCGTGTTCCCGGTCAGCCAGCTTGGGGCGGACGACGTCGGCCTGATGCGCGGACTTCGCTTGCTGGGCAGCAGCGAAGGCGTGAAGGAGGAAATCCACGCCATTCGCTCTCGTCGTGGACAGCATCACCCATTGGTGGCGCAGGTGGTGGCTGCGGGGCGGCGTTGATCGCTGCCTGACCGACTCCCGTCAAGCGGCGTCTCGGAGCCGGGCTCCTCAGCATCGACGAGCCTTCAACGGTGCCGGCCGACTCGCTCGCGTGTGCGACGCTCGGTCTGGATCGGGATGGGTACGAGCACTGGCGCAGGCTGTGGCGTCCATTCCCTGATTGACTCCTGCAGCGACTGCAGGTTTTTTCCGACCCGGGCGAGTACGAGAAACGCTGAATGTGAAGAAAGCTTCATGACAGATAGATTGACAGTGTTGGAGTAGCGAAATGTGGATCCGTAACAACTTCGGAGGAAGGGGTTCTTTCGAGACTCGAACTCAGGAAAATACGAACCTGCAAGGGCATAAAGTCGCAAGCTGTGACCACAACCTCCTTTTGCCCTGCCGGCACCACGCCAGTGCTCGGGGTACCGCTCGCATTGTCGAGCGGTACCCCCAGTACGGGTCCGTGGCTTCGGGCGGTCCTCTTCACCTTGTTGGTCTGGGCAACGGTGGTGTGCACCGGTATCGGCGGCACTGTGGGCCTCGCGTCTCAGTCCCTTTCCAGCAAGCTCACGGCCAATGTGCAGCATGTGCAGCGGCATGGTGGAACTTCGCTCACATCGCGAGCTGTGCGGCGCGATCAAGCTGCGGCAATGTCGGTCCAGCACGTTGCGGGCGACTCGCAGGCCCTGGGCTGGGATTTCACAGACGGGACACCGCCGGCAGGTGAGGTAGGACTTCAGATCGATACGCAGCGGGCGAACGAGCCATCGCTTTCGGCCACCGAGCCGAACCTGAAGCAGCTCCGCCGTGCGCACCCAAGCCGCGCGCCACCCTTCGTGGCTTGACGCCGTGCGCGCACCTGCTGCGCGCAGCCCTTCCCCTCCTGTAGCCCGCGTGCGCACGCCGAAGTGCTGCGCGCGCCGTCAAGACTGCTCCATGAAGAATTCACCCTACCTGGTGGCCCTGTACCTGGCCATCGTCGTGGCGGGCCTGCTGTTCGCTTTGCCCAATGTGCTCCCCGCCTCCGTGCTCGAACGCTGGCCCAGTGTTCTGCCCAACAAACCCGTGTCACTCGGCCTGGACCTTCGCGGCGGCTCGCACCTGGTGCTGGAAGTGGACGGCACCGAGCTGCAACGTGAGCGCGTACGCACCCTCGGCGAAGAGGCACGGCGCACCTTGCGCGAAGCGGATGTTCCTTGGCGCAGTGTTAAAGCGGGCGAGCGCGGCGTGTCGATTGTGCTGCGCGATGCCGGCCAACAAGCGCGCGCCATCGACGTGCTTTCCGCGCTGGCCACCCCCGTGGGTGCAGCGCGCGCAGACCTGGACGTGGCGGGCCGCCAGATCGATGGCAGCGACGGCGTCGAGCTCACGTTGACGGCCGAAGGGCAGCGCCAATCCATCACCCGCGCCGTGGAGCAGAGCCTGGAGGTCATCCGCAAACGGGTCGATCAGGTCGGGGTGGCCGACCCCACCATCCAGCGTATCGGCGCCGACCGTATTCTGGTGCAGCTGCCCGGTTTGCAAGACCCGGCTCAGCTGCGCGCGTTGCTCGGGTCGACGGCGAAGATGAGTTTTCATCTGCTGGGCAATACGTCCAGCCCGGACGGTATCCGGACGCTGGAGGACAGCCAGGGCAACAGCTATCCAGTCCGAAACAGCGTTGTGCTGAGCGGCGACCGCTTGTCCGATGCCAGTGCAGGCTTCGATCCCCAGACGCGCGAACCCGTCGTCAACTTCCGGTTCGATCGCACCGGCGCGCGCGAGTTTGGCGCCATCACACAAGCCAACGTGGGCCGGCCCTTTGCCATCGTGCTCGACGGCAAGGTGCTGAGCGCGCCTGTGATCCGCGAACCCATCACCGGCGGGTCGGGCCAGATCTCCGGCAGCTTCACCGTGCAGGAAGCGGGCACGCTGTCGGCGCTGCTGCGCGCGGGCGCGCTGCCGGCCAAGCTGACGGTGATCGAAGAGCGCAGTGTGGGCGCCGACCTGGGCAGCGACGTGATCCAGAAAGGCGTCTACGCCGGCATCGGCGCCTTCGTGCTGGTGTTCCTGTTCATGTTTGTGCTGTATGGCGGCTGGGGCCTGGTGGCCAACATTGCCCTGGCGCTGAACGTGGTGCTCACAGTGGCGGGTATGAGTTTGCTGGGCGCCACCCTCACCTTGCCGGGCATTGCGGGCATCGTGCTGGGGATCGGGCTGGCGGTGGACGCCAACGTGCTCATCAACGAGCGCATTCGCGAAGAAACGCTGAAAGGCAAGGCGGCCATCACGGCCATCGATGCGGGCTTCCAGCGCGCGTACGCCACCATCATGGACAGCAACGTCACCGCGCTGATCGCCACGCTGCTGCTGTTCATGTTCGGCTCGGGGCCGGTGCGGGGCTTCGCGATCACCATGGCGCTGGGCATCGTGATCTCGATGTTCACAGCCGTGTCGGTGGTCAAGGTGATCATGCTGTCCATTGCACGGCGCCGCCGCTTGAAGACCATGCAGATCCGGCCGCTGTTCGGCTTTCGCCCGGTACCCGACGGCACGCAGTTCAACTTCATGAAAGCGCGCTTCGTCAGCCTGGGCTTGTCGGCGATGCTGGTGGTGGGCTGTGTGCTGCTGATGTTCAAGCCCGGCCTGAACTTCGGCATTGATTTCCGGGGTGGCATCCAGATGGAGGTAGCGGCCACTGCGCCGGCCGACCTGGCGCCCTACCGCGCGCAACTGGCCGGGCTGGGGCTGGGTGAGGTCTCGCTGCAAGCCATCGGTGGCGAAGGCCGCCTGCTGGTGCGGGTGGAGCTGCAGCCCGGCGGCGAGACACAGCAGACTGCGGCCGTCGAACGGCTCAAGAGCGCCGTGCTTGCAATCGACCCACAAGCCACCTTCGACCGCACCGAGGTGGTGGGGCCCAAGGTGAGCGGAGAACTGGCCGCCGCCGGTGTGCTGGCCGTCATACTGGCCAGCATCGCCATGCTCATCTACATCTGGGTGCGCTTCGAGTGGCCCTTTGCGGTGGGCTCCATCCTGACGCTGGTGCTGGACGTGATCCTGACGCTGGGCGTGTTTGCGCTCACAGGCCTGGACTTCAGCCTGACGGCGATTGCCGCCTTGCTGACGCTGGTGGGCTACTCGGTGAACGACAAGGTGGTGGTCTATGACCGCATGCGCGAGAACCTGCGCAGCCATCGCAAGCGCTCGCTGCGCGAGGTGATCGACCTGTCCATCAACCAGACGCTGACGCGCAGCCTCTACACCTCGGTCACTGCATTCCTGGCCGTGTTGCCGCTGGCCGTCTGGGGTGGTTCGGCGGTGGCCAGCTTCGCCGTGCCGATGGCATTCGGCATTGTCATCGCAGCGTGTACGTCGATCTTCATCGCGGCGCCGATCCTGCTGTTCCTGGGGGACTGGCGAGCGCGCCGTGGCGTCGTCATGTTTGCAGCCGTTGCCCCCGATCCTTCAGGACTGACCTCAACCCGGACCGGACCCGCGGATGCAGCGTGAGCCGGTGCGAAGAGCGCAGATCGCGTCAGGGTCGCGCTCCGCCGTTCGCCGGAGGCTGGCGCCCCACTCATGTCCTGGTCAGCTGCACGTCTGTGACCCCGGCGCTGGTGTCGATGGCGGATTCGTCGGGCTGCGGCATCAGCAGGTACAAGGGCTTGTCCAGCACACGAATGTCAATCGGTGCGCGCATGCGTGCCACTTCACCGTCGAACGCCACGACGATCTCCCTGCGGCCGGGAGCGAGGGTGGGCCGCACCAGCATGTGCTGGAACTCGAAGCCCTCCACGCCGGCGGCTTCACCCAGCCTGCCCATGGCTCCATGCAGCATCAGCCCGATCATCGACAGCGTGCCGATGGGCCGCAGCATCAGTGCGGCCATGCTGCCGTGGCCAGGCGTGCCGGCCAGGGTGTCCTCCGGCTCCGCACCGAACTGCTGCAGCTGCAGCCGGTTGTTGCCAACGAAGAGCGTCAAGGTCTCCACGTCTCGAACCACGCTCCCCATCTCGATGTGCAGTCGCAGCCGGCGCTGGGCGCGCAACAGCGTTGCACAAGCTGCCACGAACGCGACCCAGCGACTGCGGCCGAAGCGGGCTTTGTAGGTTTCCCTGTCTTCCAGCAGGTCGGGATAGAGCCCGAGGCTGGCGTTGACCAGAAACACGCGGTCATTGATACCGGCGACTTGAACCGGCGCTGGCGCCGAACGCAGCAGCAGGCGTGTCGCCGCGGCAGGATCAGCGGGGATGCCATGGGTGCGGGCGAAGTAGTTGAACGTGCCCTGCGGTACCACCCCCATGGCGCAGCCCACGGCGTGAGCGGCCTGCGCTACCGTGTTGAGGGTGCCGTCGCCGCCGACGGCGACCACGGCCGCGCGGGTCGACATAGCCCGCTGCGCCGATTCACGCGCCGTGGCAGCCAGTTGGACGGGTGTGCAGAAGTGCAAGTCACCGCACCGTCTTTCTGCCCGAAGCACGGACTCGATGGCTTTGCGCTTCGCGTCCGCGGCGCCGCTGCATTGATGACAAACTGAATTGGTGCAGAAGGATCGAGCTCGGGGCAATCGGCCATCACTGAGCAAGACAACTCGTGGTGCATCGGTTCCCGCATCCACAGGTCGCCCGGACCGTCTCGGTCGGTCGGCACGTCAACAGACGCCGACTCGCTCTTGGCTGACCCTTTGGTCCGGCTCTACATCTTTTCCCGTGTCAGTCTCTCCGCAAAAGAGATTCCTATCGCAGAAAGTACGAACGTGAAGTGAATGACAGCCACCATCGTCACTACCTGAATGTTCTCCAGAGTCAGGTCGCCACTCAAATAGGTTTTCAACGCATGAACGCCCGAAATGGAGATGATGGCGAATGCCAGTTTCAACTTGAGGTTGTAGGTATTGACGTGGTCCAGCCAGTCCGGCTTTTTCATGTCCTTCTTGTCAAAGTGTCCGGTCGTCACAAACAGCGACACGCCCGCCAGCGCCACGACCCAAACGAGCTGCGCCACCATCGTCATGTCCACCAGTTCAAGTACCTTGATGATCAGGTCAATCTTTTCCAGGTCACCAAACAGCAAGGTGGTCATCAGCTTGTAGGTTTCCAGCAGGAACTTGCCCAGAATGCCGAAGATGATTGCGACCAGACCAACATAAAAGAACAGCATGGTGAACCGCATGCCGTACAGCAGTGACCCGACCCCTGAAAGAAGCTTTTCCATTTTTTTCCTCGAAGAAATTCAACCACTCACATCAATTCGCGCTCCGCGCTCGGCGCTTTGCCGAACAGCGCCCTCGCCGGGCTCAGGGCAATTGTCTACAGCTTGTGGGGCGGATACAGCCTGACTGCGGTGAATCGACCGTCAGAGGGTGGATCAGCTGAGCTGCTCTCGGCAGCCATGGACCGGACGCGACAACCGGCGTTAAGCGATCTCAATCGTGGCGCAGGAGGTCACCGAAGACGGTGTGCTCGCCTTCCTTGCGGTCGGCACCGGGGGCTTCGTACAGGACGAGCCAGCTCGCCGTGCCGCCCGACAGCGCGGGCGGCAGGTCGCAGATAGCTTCGGCGCGGTTGGTGCCGCGCCCGTGCGGGAGTGGTACCGACTCGGTCAATGCCTTCTCGAAACGCACTGGCTCGCGGTTGGCGGCTAGGAAGTTCCGGGCAGCAGGCCATTTGAAGACGCGGATATCCCCGTTGAGCACCATCGTAGGGCCGGCCAGAATGTAAAGGTCATCGCCGGAGAAGTGCAGGTCCCTCACACCGAGGCCGTCCAACTGCAGAAAGTGCTTGCGGATCAAGGTTCCGCTTTCGTCCAGAGGCACCAGGCGCAATTGGTCACCACGGGGCTCTACCGCGATCTCGAGCAGCGCCGACCAACCCCGCAGCACCGGGCCGCGGAGGCCCAGCAGCAACCGGCGGCCGTCCACTGCCAAGCCTTCGATGTCGAAGCCGTTGTCCTTGCCGGGGATGGCCATGTACGGCCCGAAGTGGACATCACTGGCGAGCGCATGGGTGAGCAGGTTTGTTTGCGCATCGCCCTTCAGGCGCAGAGCCCGTCGGCCGTCCTGGGCCTGCGCTACCAGGCAGGGCTCGCCCTTGGCGTCGGGCTCGATGGGCAGACAGGCCAGCAGACCCCGATTGCCGTCCAGTGCCACCTTCGCCAGCCGTTTGGCGTTGTCGGCGTGGTCCCGGTCCGGTTTGGCGTTCTTGCGCTTCAGGCCATGCGAGCCCACAACCCACAGGAAGCCGTCTGTGACGGCCATGCCTTCCAGGTCGGCCTCTTCGTCGGGTGCGCCGGGCAGGTCCAGCAGATCTGCGAGTGGGAAGTCGCGCACTTCGCCAAAGCGCAACGCCTCGCGCCCGACGGGATCAAGCCGGCGCAGGCGGTCCAGTCCGCAGGCTTCGTCGCCCGCCACCCAGAGCCAGTCGCCGGTGAAGGCCGCGCCGGATAGATTGGATTGAACCAGCGAGTCAGGAGCGAACTCCAGACGGACGGCATTGGCGGTTCGAGTTTTGGGCATCGCATTTCTCCAAACATGGGTTGGCAGGAAATCTCACGCTCCGCAATGCGCGCCGGCCGTAACAAGTGAACGTAGGAGTTTGCGGCTGAAATCTGATCCTGCGTTCAGGTTTATCCGATGTTTGCGTTCTCCAAATGCTGCTTTTCCGGAATCGTCACCAGCCACACACTTTGGTCGCTTACCAACCAAAGGAGACCCGTGATGCAAGTGCTCTTCAAGTCCCGCCACCCCCAGGCCGTCGACCTTCGCAATCTCACGCAGCAGCGAGTTCGGTTCGTGCTGCGTCGCCTGGTTTGGCTGGTGCCGCGCGCCGAGGTGCAGATGTCAGACGTGAACGGCCCTCGCGGCGGGATCGACAAGCGTTGTCAAGTAGAACTTCGGACCGACGGTGCAGGCTCGGTGGTCGTTTCCTCCGTGGCCGGCGACTGGCGCACCGCGCTGGAGAACGCGCTCGCACGCGCTGCACGGTTCCTCATGCGCCTGTGGCGCCGAGGCGATGACTCCCGCCGGCTGCGCCAACGCTTCATCAGCCACGAACCCTGATCTCGAACGACCCGAGGAATCGACACCATGAACTCCATGACGCCCATCCCCGCCACCGCTCGCCCGGGAGCCGCACACTCGGCCCCGAGCGGCGCAGGCAGCACCACACCCACAGATGGCGCCGCAACGCGCCGTGTGCTGCGCAACACCTACGCCTTGCTGTCGATGACGCTGCTCTTCAGTGCAGCCATAGCCGCTGCCAGCGTGGCGTTCCAACTGCCGGCGCCGGGCATCTTGCTGACCCTGGGCGGCTATTTCGGCCTGCTCTTCGCCGTCTACAGGTTCAAGAACAGCGGCTGGGCGCTGCCGGCGGTGTTCGCACTGACGGGCTTCATGGGCTACTCGCTGGGGCCGGTGCTGGCCAAATCGCTGGCATTGCCCGGCGGTGCGCAAGTCGTGACCCTGGCTCTTGCGGCCACAGGCGCCACTTTCCTGGCGTTGTCTGCCTGGGTGCTGACGACGCGACGCGACTTCAGCTTCATGGGCGGCTTTCTGTTTGCCGGCATGGTCATCGCGCTGATCGCGGGCCTGGGCGCGGTGTTCTTGCAGATGCCGGCGCTGGGCCTGGCCGTGGCTGCGATGCTCGCGCTGCTCTCTGCTGGACTGATCCTTTTCGAAACCAGTCGCATCGTGAGCGGCGGCCAAACCAACTACGTGCTGGCCACCGTCGGTCTTTACGTTTCGATCTTCAACCTGTTCACGAGCCTGCTCAGCCTGTTCGGCTTCGGCAGCTCGGATGAATGAACCCGCACCAGGAACACCTCATGAAATGCCCCACCTGCACCGACACCGCACTCGTGATGAGCGATCGCCAGGGCGTCGAGATCGACTACTGCCCGCAATGCCGCGGGGTCTGGCTGGACCGCGGCGAACTCGACAAACTTATTGAGCGATCGGCAACGATGACGCCAGCCCCTGCCGCCCGTGCGGCAGTGCAATCACAACCGCAATTCGCAGACTCCGACTACGAGCATGGCAGAGGCCAGGATGGCACCCGCAAGAAGTCCTGGCTGAGCAACATTTTCGACTGACGCGCGACCCACAGCAGCCAAGGGGGACCCATGATGCGTAGTTATCCCGTGAACAGCCCGCAGGCTGCAGCCCGGTTGATCGCACTAGCTGTTCTGGCCGATGGCCATTTAAGTACCAGCGAGCTCGGCTTGCTAGAGCGGATGAACGCGGCAAGTCGTCTGGGTTTGACTCGCGAACAGTTCAATGAAGTGGTTCGACTTCTGTCTGAAGACCTCATGACCTCGTCCTACGCCGTCTGGGGATCAACGTGCCAGATTGACAAAGAGGCACTTCGATCGGTCATGGCTGAAGTCACCGATCCAATACTTCAGCAAACAACTCTTGAACTCTGTGTTGCGGTGATTCGAGCCGATTTTCACAGTGCAGATTCCGAAGAGAACCTGGTCAACACGCTTGCCGAACACTGGCGTCTGGTCAAACCCGGCTCTCATTTCAGTTGATTCATTCATCAAGGAGAGCAGTATGCATATCGATATTCGTACCCCGAACACCAAGCTGTCCCGCGCTCACAGTCTGGAGATGGCTCAGCGCTTAAGAACAATCTTTGCAAAGCTGGCACACAGAATCGTGCGGATCGTTGTGCGCGTGAGTGAGACACCACGATCGGGCTCGACCTTGAGGGAGTGCATGGTGGAAGTGCATCTGCCCAACGGACAAGTTGCAACCGTCTCTGAACGTCAGCGCAAGTTGGGAGCGTTACTTAGGCGAGCCACAGAGCGGTCTTGGAAAATGGTCAATACGTTGGTCGGACCACCTCGTGATGCATCCAAACCGCAACGGGTGCAGTCTCGTAGCAAGGGACAACCAGCGTGACCTCTTTTCAGCTCGCGTTGTTGACTGTGACCGCGGGATGCCTGCTCGGTGGGTTGCTTGGACATCGAACAGGCGACGACGCGCGTGACGTGGGACTCATGTCCAGTATCGGTTGCCCTCTCCAACCTGGGCATTGACAGCAAGCTGCGCGGTTGCGATCTCGTGAACCTCAAGGTTCGAGATGTGTGTCACGGCGACCAGATCGCCACTCTAGCCACCGCAATGCAACTCAAGACCCAGCGCCCGGTTCAGTTTGAAATCACACCAGCCACCCGGGAGGCTGTGCAGGTATGGATCAGGCAAGCTGGGCTGAGGCCAGAAGGTTTCCTGTTCCCAAGCCGGATACCCGCCGCGTCTAGCTCCTTCGTTCAAGCGGGGCTACGGTGGGAACTTCAAATGGGATGGAAAGGGGATAGCAGATGCGCACCAAGTTCATCCGGTTGAATCAGTTCACTAAGGCTGCCGTCGCCACTCTTGCTGTTTGCTGGGCACCTGCTGCCCTCACCTACGATCCACTGGAATGCTTGGACGACGTATCGAAAGTTGATCCTGACATTTCCGTTGGGTTGGCAACAAGGCTTTGCGCCGCAACGTGGACACCAGAGCCATCGAAGTGCTATGCGGTCATTTCTAAAGTCGACACGGGCATACCTCGCGTCATAGCCATTGATCTCTGTGCGGGCTCGACGAACGCAGAGAACACCGTCGTGTGTTACGCCAAAGCAGGTGAGGAACGAAAGCTGAACAGGGGCCTGGCAACGACACTCTGTGGTGCAAGGAAGTTTGAGAGGTAGCGCTCGTCCTGCGCGTGCAGGTACCTGCCCGTGTTCCTGAAGTGGCGGTCAGCGCAATCGACCAGGTCCGTGAGGATATCGGCCTGTTCCAGGACGTAGAACGGGAAGCCATCTCTGCTCTTGAACCGTTCCTTCGGCTTCAGCAATTTGGCGGGGTCCGGTGGCTGGTCTTTCAGTTCTTCTTCGATCCACTGCCTGCTGATGTGGACCTCTTCCCATGGCGCATAGCCGACGCCGGCTGCCAGCGCGATGTCGTCAGCGCTGTAGCCTCGTTCTCGCATCTCATGTAGGAAATCCCAGTCGCTCATTGCGCTCCCCTCGCTCGTGGACGACCACCCGTCAATGTCGGGTGGATCTGGTGTTTCAGCCCACGACTCCAGTGTCTTCCAAACCCGAGACCGTGTCAGTCCGCGCGCGTGATGGCTCTGGCCTTGACTCATGAGAGTATCGAACCCGAGTGGACATGAGACCATGGTCAGCCATTGTCTGGTAGACGGAGACTGAGAGCGGTCAGCAGACCCTACCGTCCAATTCGACAAATTTCCGGTGCCAACCAGTCACTCGCAGATCGCCGGGAACCAGTGCTTGCCCAGTCAATCGGTCCAGCGGACAGGGGAAAGCGGACAGCGGACAGAGCACCGCGCTCGCCATCGAGCCGCAGGAAGTGCGGCTACCAGCGATCGACCGCGCAGATGAGGCCTTGGGGCGTCCACACCAGCGATACCGCGGGCAACCCTCGGCCGTCAGTGGCAATCTTCCTCAGCGTGTCTTTGTCGACCCCTGAGTGATTGCCGCCCATGGGGTGACTGTGCCAGGTGCCTACAAACATCAGATGCCCCACACTCGCCGCATGCGCTTCCGTCAGGGTCTGAGCCAGGCCTTGGGTGCCCAGGATGAAGGCCGCTTCGCTACGAACGCTATCGGGTGGCGCCGCCACCATGCCGGCGATAGTGATCGTGCGTGCCTCATAGGACACGCGTCCCACCAACGCGCCGCCGGTTTCAAGACGACCCCAACGACACGCGTCTTCGTCGATGGCGTGCGCGGTGTGGGCCAGCACACGGATCTGCCAGCCGCCATCGTCAGGGATATCGAGAACGGTCGTCTCGCCTGCTTCAAACACGTTCCAACTGCTGCCGATATTTGACGGGTCACCGACGCCCACGCAAAGCTGGCCGCTTGGTGGCTTGCCCTCCGAAATCCATTTCTGCGCCTGCATCGCCACCATGGAAGCCGACCGAGAGATCAGCGCGTCTGCCATGGGCGTCGTGAGGGATCTGCAGTTGTCGCCGACGAAGATCCTCCTGGGGTCAGAGGATGTGCCTGCCATCCCCGCGCGTAGATCGGGGAACCAACGGCACAACTCAAAGAGGAAGGCTGTGATGTCGTCCACACGGGCCTTCCGCCCCTCCGCTTCCAGCATCAGCACGGTGCATCGCCCTTGCCCGAACAGCGCAGCCCGCGCAAGCCGAACTGGGCTCGCGGTCAGTCCAGCGGAAACTGATGCGGCGATGAGAACCTGCAGCGACGCCGTGGTCTCGATGATCAGTGCCGCATCGGCAGGCACCACCTCAGAAAATTTTTCATTGCTACTGAAAAGATCGACGGCGTCGAGGTCATACGCCTTGGCGTCGACGTGAGAGAGGCGTCCAAGCGCGACCCTCATTTGCTCGGCCTTGTAAGGAACCAGCGTGGATTCGTCTTCCAACAAGGCGTGTCGGGCAAAGTTGTGCGGCGACATGACTTCGTTGTCCACGAACGTCTGCTGTCCGATGCCAGCGCGCGCCAGGTGCATGCCAATCTTGGAGCCCAGGCTGCCGCAGCCGATCAGCACAGTCTTCGCCTGCGTGACGTCATGTGGCAACCCTGACGTGCGAGCGAGCAACTCAGGCGATACGGTGTGCGAATGAAACGCCGCGTGCACATCGCTCGTGAAGTTGAAGGCCGACGTCGGGTCGATGTTGTACCTGACCACATACGGTAGGACCTCCACGTCACGGCCTTCAGAACCCACGAGCCGGGCCGGTCGCCTCACCACGAGCACGACCAGGGCCATCAAGCCCTTCTTCCAGTCCCTGTAGTTCTGCAGGCCGATGACGGAGGCACGGTAATAGTCAGACAGAGCCGTTTCCAGTGCCGTCCGGTCGATGCCCAAAGCGGCCGTCAAATCGAGGAGAGTAGGCAGGTCAACGACCGTGTCGGGCTGATACTGGCCGATCACCGGAAACTGGCCGTCGGCGGCAGCGGCTCGGGCGATGAAGGCGGGGAAAACGCCCGACCCAAACTGCCTTTCTGGCTTGCCACGCAGCTCTTGCGTGAAGGTGACATTCGGCTGGGGCTTCAGGTCGGGCAGCACACGACAGTACACGCCGTCGCCAACCGTCATGTAGCTTGCGCTGGTCTTCAGGACCGTGCCGTCGCCCGGCGTTGCAGCGATGAGGCGCTCGGCACGGAATTCGACCGTGGAAGGGCAGAAATCGCGGCGTGTGGGCTCCCACCCTTGGCTTAGCTCGATGAGCGTGCCGCTGGCAGCCTTGCCCAGCCAGTCGATGATCTGATCGATGACCGCATCCAGGCCGAGACGGTGAAGCAACTCGTCCAACGACCCTTCAAATACGCAGGGCGGCACTGGGCTGCCCCCGCGGTGGGGGTTGATGTGCGGCAGATCCCGCGGGAAATCGGGCCGCAAGTAGGGCCTAGGCGCCCTCAGCGGCCAGCGGTTGAAGGCCAGCGTGCAGGTCTCGATGGCCTTGACGCCCGTGGCAGAAATCCCTTCCGCGCGCGCTCGGCTGGGCAGTTCCACTGGGATATCGATCTCCACGAGCCAACCGCCATCTTCGACGATCTCCGGGTCGCCGACCCGCGAGATCCCGCGGTGCCGACGCAACTGATCGATGGCGTCGTCGAGCGCGGTCATGCCGCGCCGTGGGGCAGCGGCGTGAGCGTGGTCGAGGTGAAGGCTGCAGCCTTGGAGCCGGCCTCGCGGCGCTGCGCCAGGGCCACGCCCTGCGACGTAACGGTGAATACCATGGGCTCCTCCTCACCGGCCTTGGGGTACTCGCCGGTGCAGTAGAACTTGCCCTCGGCATCGTCCACGATTGCCACGTACTCGCGCTCGGCACGGATGCACGGCGGGTCGCTGTCGTCATCCTTGATGGGCTTGCAACTGGCCACGATGACAGCGCCGCTGCGCGTCTGGGACAACGCCTTGCGCGCGTCCGCATCCAGCTTCGCGTCCTCACCCTTGTCCGACCAACTGTCGTACGACAACGAGTGCCAAGAGCAGTGATGGGGTGTCTGCATCAGGTCGTACTGGAGGACCGACGGGTCCTTCTTGTGGCGGTCCCACTGAAGGTTCCAGATGAAGACTTCCGCATCGCCGCCACTGAGAAACTTGGCGCCGTCCGGCGTGTTGTCGTCGGCGGCCAGCGTGAAGTTGATGATGACGCTCGACTGGTTCTTCACGAGGCACTCTTCGACCACCTCGTCGGTGCTGGCATCAATGGGCGCCAAGAGGAAGGCGCTGAAGAACTTCGAGGTGCGGCCGCAGATGGTGTTGAACGCCTCGTCCACCGGGCGAACGATGGGCACCAGATCGTCCGTCTTGCCGTCGATGTCCTTGCCCATGAGCTGGATGCGGTCGCCGTCCGATACGGCGAAATAGTGGTCCTTGTTCACCTGGACGCGGCGGCGGGCCTCCTTGCTGAAGGCCTTAGCGTCGTCGCACAGCGTGTGGTTCTTGCTGGTACGACGAAACACGATCGGGGACGACCACAGCTCGCGTATGACGATCTTCTTGACCTTGTATTCCTTGTCGTCGTCCGGGTAGTCCGACAGGGGGCCCAGGTGGAAGTGGCGGTTCAGGCCGCGGCAGTGGTCTTGGTCAGGGTGGCTCAGCAAGAACGCATCCACATACGGGCGGCCGTTGGCGTCCTTCTTCAGCTGCCCGCGCAGATCCTTCGCGACGTCCCGAACCTTGCTGTTCGGGTCGTCCGCATCCATGCGGATGTTCACGTCGATCAGGATGGTGGTGGCGTCGACGTCGCCCAGGCGAATCAGAGTCATATCGCCGTTGTCGACGGGGAAGAAGGTAACGGTGGTCGGCATTTCGAGTTCCTTGGCATGCCCGGAAGTGTTGGACGCGTATTTAAATGATACGCTTATAGTTTATGCGAGTCTATAAAGTAGACTATGGCCATGGATGACCAGATACCTTCATCTGACGCCGGCGCGATCGGCGCACCCGGCGTGAGCTGGGGGCTGGACCGCCGTCTTCAATTCATAGATTTCCGGCTGCGATGGGAGGGGCGATTGAACCGAACCGACCTCATCGAGCACTTCAGCATCTCGACGCCACAGGCATCCCTGGACATCGCGCGGTACCTGGAACTGGCCCCAGGCAACCTGGAGTACGACCGGAGTTCACGGACCTATGTGGCGGGTGCAAGTTTCAAGCCGCTGTTTCCCCGAAGCTCGGCCCGGCGCTATCTGGCGGAGCTTCACGCAAAGACCACCGGCCTGCTGGAGCACGGTGCCAGCTTCATCGGTCACGCACCCGCCGTCGATACCGCCCCGTCTCCTTGGCGTGCAGTCAGCGACGAGGTCGTGCATGCAGTGGTTCGCGCAATCCAAAACAAGGCCGCTGTCGAGGTCCTCTACCAGTCGATGACATCGGTCGATGCAAGCAGCCGCACGATCTCGCCCCATGCGCTCGGCTTCGACGGGTTTCGCTGGCACGTACGGGCGTACTGCCACAAGAGGGGCCGGTTCAGCGACTTCGTGCTGGCGCGCATCCTGGACCTCAAAGGTGCGGGGCCTAGCAGCGTCGACCCTGGCACCGACACCTTCTGGCACACCATCCTCACTTTGGTTCTCGTGCCTCATCCGGATCTTTCTGCCGCGAAGAAGCGAGTGATCGAGCTGGACTACTGCATGGAGGACGGGCAGGTCGCTCTGGAGTGCCGGCAAGCCTTTCTGTACTACACCATGCGCCGCCTCGGACTCCACACGGAGACGCCGAGCGACCCCGCTGCTCAGCAGATCAGCCTCAGAAATCGCACGGAGTTGCAACCCTACATCGACGCGCTCACCGCATCCAACTAAGGACCTCGAATGCTCGCTCTGGTCGAACTCGCCAAGGACCCCTATGAACGCAAGGCGCGGCTCGCGCCCGGCCTCCTTGCCACGCTGCCGTTGCTGGTGCCGCTGGTGTGCGTTTACGGCGCGCGGCACCCAATCTTGACCGGGTTGGTGGCCTTGCTGGCGGGCTGCGGCGCGACGTACACACTGGCAAGCGTCGCCCGCGTGCGCGGCAAGAAGCTGGAGGACAGGCTGGTCCAAGGGTGGGGCGGCATGCCCACCACCCTGGCACTGCGTCATCGTGACCAGACCCTGGACAGCGTCAGCAAGCGTCGCTATCACGACGCCATCGTCTCCAAGCTCGGCATCGCTATGCCGACAGCCGAAGAAGAGGCGGAGGACCCAGCAAAGGCCGACGACACCTACGTGGGCGCCACTAAGCGTCTGCGAGAGCTGACGCGAAGCAACAAGAGCCTGCTGCTGAAGGAAAACATCGCATATGGCTTCCACCGCAACATGCTGGCCATGAAGCCCATCGGCATCGTGACCTGCCTGCTCGGGCTGTTCTACGGCCTGGTGCTGGCGGGTGTGGTTGAGCTAGATCCACTCGCTGTGAACCTGGTCAACCTTGCGCGGCCCGGGTTAGCTGCTGCGATGACATTGGTGATCTCCGTGGCGCTGCTGGCGAGTTGGCTCTTCTATTTCGATGCCGACGCCGTGAAGCGCATTGGCTTCGCGTACGCTGAGCGTCTCTTCGAGTGCTTGCCGTCGCTGCCCTCGGTCGTTAAAAAGAAGAAGGCTGTGGCGGCGCCATAGTCGACTGCTAGGGCCCATGGCTGGTCGGCGGCCCCGGCAATTGGCGACAACCTGTTCTGATCGAAACCAAGCTGAGCGACTGCTTTTTGGCACTGATCGGCTGTTCGCCCAATGGCAGCCTGAGCGTTCTATTGCCGCGAGCGGGAAGGTCGCCGATGTCGTCTTGATCTCCCGCAGGCAGACCACATCGGGCGCAGTCGTTTCAAGCCAGCCGATCAGCGCAGGGAGCCGGCCCTTGACACCGTTGATGTTGTAGGTTGCGATCTTCATGCTGGTGCACAGCGTAGGGCTTTGGTTGCCACCGGTCTGTCCCGGAAACTGGGGGAAGCCCACCGAGCGTTTTTCCTCAGAAGGGCCGCAGGCGACCAGCTCCATCACCAAGCTCAGCAGTAAGCACCTTTGCAGATTCATCGTTCAAGGGCCGATACAAAGCAGCGTCTTGAATATCTACTTGGTCGGCCCTGATTTATTCAGATTGACGCCCAGGCCAAGCGAGGGGCTGACCTGCTGAGTGCATGGTCAAGCGGCTTGCGCAGCATCCGAGACCAGTTCGGCGATAGGCTCGCGACCTCGCACAGGCGCAAATAGACCAGTTGCAGGAAGGCCACCCCCTTCCTTGCGATCATGCGCAGCAGCCAACGGATGTTGTAGCCCGCCGCGCACAGCACCGCGTGCAGCCGGTCGCCAGTTTCACCCTTGAGGTGGCAGCGATCCATCCGATGGTCGGCCTTGAGGTGGCCAATGATGGGTTCGATGGCCTGGCGCCGCTTGAGCAGCTTTCTCTCCCGTTCGCTGATCCGCTTGGCCTTGCCCCGGTGCACGATGTGCACGCCAGGCAAGTCCGCATCCACGCCCCGGTAACCCAGATCCACGAAGGCCGTCGCCGGTTTTGTCGCACTGTCCTGCATCAGGATCGTGGCCTGCTCGAGCTGCTCGGCCAAGGTGTGCCCGTCATACGGGTTGCCGTGGAAGGCCCGTGCGCCCACGATCAGGTTGCCGTGCAGCGTGCTGGCAATGCCCACCTTCACCCCGAACTCGTAAGGCGTTCTCGCCTTGCCCTTGCTGATGCAGTCCACCTCGGGCGCGTGCCAGGCGTAGAGCTTGGGCTGTCCATCCGCCGCTTTGCGTTGGCCGCTCTGGCACACGATGCGCCGGGCCTTGTTCAAAGTCTCAGCGAGCGCCTCCCGCACAGCTTGCCCGATGGCAGTGGCCTTGCGGTCAATCTCGCGCTGCAGGCGAGCGACGATGGTGCGCTGGCGCTTGATGGCCCGGCGCATGCGCTTGAACTGGCGGGCATGTGCGTATCTTCCAGCCTTGCGGCCCAGCTCCTTGCCCTCTTTGGCAAAGGTCTGCTTCAGATCGACCCCGGCGTCCTTGGCCGCCTCCACCAGCTTGGCGCGCGCAGTCTCCAGCAAGCGGCTGTCGGTGGGGTGGGCAATCGCCTTGTGTTGCACCGTGCTGTCCACGATCACGCGGGCGAGCTCCTGCGGTTTGATCAGCTTGAGGTTCACGGCCACGTTGATGGTTTGCGCCAACAGTTCCTCCACGCCTTCCTCAGCCAGGAGCTGACGGAACTTGATCAGGGTGGTGGCATCGCAGGGGCGGCGGTGTTCAAAGTACGCCTGGCCCGAGAAGAACTGCCACGTTGGCGTCTCGCCCCAGCGCTCAACGACGCCCTCGTCGGACTCGTTGAAGGCGTGCTTGAGGTACAGCAGCGCGATCATGATGCGCAGCGGCACACGGGGGCGCCCTGCATTGCTGGGAACAGCGGCACGCTGCACCTGCTCGCCGAAGAGATCCAGGTCGGGCATGGCCACACCGGCGCGGCCTCTGCGAGAGAAGACCTGCGCCACCCGTGCTTCGATCTCCTGCCAGGGCATGCGCGAGGCCAGCACGGCCAGCGGATGGCGCAGGTCGATCATGTGATCGATGCGCGAACGGAAGAAATCATCGGTGGCGGGGCAGGCAAACAGCACGGCAGAACTCCCAGAAAACAGCCTCTATTGGAATTCAAACCGGGAGTTCCGGCCATCCGCAATCACCCCAAAGTCCAGTGCCTACGCGGGCTCTGGGGATTCTTCAGGGACGACCAGTTAGCAGTCGTTCGCCAGCGAATTCATTGAGCTGATGCTCTGCCAGTGCATCGACTTTCTGGCCAATCAAGCGCATTGTGGTACTCCCTCAACTCAATGGGAGACCATCATGGAATCCGTCACCAGCGCTATCCATCGCGAGCCGTGGAACAAGGGGAAAATCGTGGGCCAAAAGTCCCCGTTCAAGGTCAAAGACATCTGGGCACTGCGTGTGCGACTACAGATGGAGCACCGAATCCGGGAGCTTGCACTTTTCAACCTGGGTATCGACAGCAAATTGCGGGGCTGTGACCTCGTGGCGTTGAAGGTCAGAGACGTTTGCCACGGCGATCAGATGGCGACACGCGCCATCGTTATGCAACACAAAACGCAGCGGCCTGTGCAATTTGAAATCACATCAACGACACGAGATGCCCTGCAGGCATGGATCAAGCATGCGGAGCTGAAATCCGATAGCTTTTTGTTCCCAAGCAGGATCCACAGATCCCCTCATCTGGGAACACGTCAGTACGCCCGTATCCTAGCCCACTGGGTGGATGAGCTAGGGCTGGAGCGCGCAAGCTATGGTACCCATTCGATACGAAGAACCAAGCCCACGCTGATCTATCGACGAACCAAAAACCTGCGTGCCGTTCAGTTGCTGCTTGGGCACTCCAAGCTGGAGTCGACCATCCGGTATCTCGGCATAGAGGTTGACGATGCGTTGGAGATTTCCGAGCAAACCGAAATTTGAAGCAAGCTTACGGTCGTGCTGCCCTTGTCATGAACTAGGCTGCACGACTTGAGCGGCTGCTTTACGGCAAAGGCGCGGAATGACACTCCCGGCCAACAGCTGTCATCCGTCCAGCCGTTGCAAATGTCTGCTTCGCGGCGAGGCCGTGTGACAACTCGCGGGGAGCCCGCGCGAGTCAGACGCAGCTCGCAGCCTTGTTTGTTTGTGCGAATTGACCCCGTCTGAGGCCTGCAATGGTGATGCTGGTGCCCGCTCGGGGTTGTAGATCGGGCCTGCAGGCGGCTGCAAAGGGTGCCCATGCGCCCAACAACTGCATCGCTTTCTTGGCCCGCTCGAAACCCAGGATGCGGAGGACGCGTTTGAAGTTGTATGCCAACACGCTCAGGTTCATCTCGGTTGCCACGTTCTCTATGCCTCGGGTCAGGAAGTGCGTCCCACCCATCCAGTGTTTGAGGGTGCCGAAGACATGCTCGATGGTGCTTTTGCGCACCGTCATGGCATTGGGCATCCGGTCCCCATGACTTCCTCATGCTCCCATCGCCTGATGCGCCGGTAGCCGACGGTCCCAGTCTAGAACCTGTGGACTGTCGGCACTACCGTTGAAACGCTTATGGCAAGGCCAAGCTGTCGTTATGAGCAATTTCAGCTGGCCCGGCCGGCTTTGCACAGCATAACTACCGCAGCCTCATCAACCGGGCCGATTGACTGTCGCGCCTCCTCGTCAGCCATTGCGCGAGCCAATGCAATGAAGCCCTTTACTGCATCGGGTCCGCACGCATGTGCCGCCTTCCTGACTACATCGCGTTGGCGGCCTAAGGCCGTTTCCAGCACATCCTTTCCTTCCCGCGTGAGGAAGAGATGCTTGATCCGCCTATCTTCCTGCCCAGCTTTTTGTTCCACCAACTCACGACGTATCAGCTGTCCGAGGACCGTATTGAGCGCCTGGCTCGACACGCGGAGTTCACATCGCAACTGCCCCACGGTGATGCCCGGGTTCTTATAGATGAAAGCCATCGCACGATGGTGTGCCAATCCAAGCTGTAGTGGGACCAGTGCAGCTTCGGCCGCTTGGCGCAGGTGCGCGTGAGAGAAAAAGTGGGACTGGATAACGTTCCAGAAGGCGCTGTCGAATTCGGAGCTCGCACTGCTTGAGGCAGGGGCTTTGGCGCTGCGTCGTGTCGCGTTCATGGTCCTCGTTGCTTCCTGAAATGTGGCGCCGCAGCGGCAGCCGGCGTCAATGCTACTCGTAGTTGATTCATTCAGGGTAACTACTAATAAAACAATGATTAATGTATCAGTAATATTGCTATATTAAATGGCCTTGCACTGTACTGACGCCAGATTGTCCGGAGACGACGACCGTGAACCTGATTGGCTTTTTCGAATGCCGCGCCGAGTTGCACTCGGCAGGATTGATGCACGTCCCCGAGGCCTTGCCGGCGGTTCATCGAGGGTTGGCGCCTCAGAGTGGCTCGGGAGAGTGCCGTGATCAGCTTTCTGAGAAGCAAGTGGGAAGAGACCGTCAAAGAGGAACTCGAGCTTGCGGCTCCGAGGCTCCGCGCGAAGACTTGCAGAAGTACGGTCACGAGCGACTTGGTGGCACGACAGCACCCAAGTCCGTCGAATTCTGGGGTGAGCTGCCCCACACAGCTGTTGGCAAGACGTCGAAGCGCGAGATCTGCGATCGCTTCTGGCAAGGTCTGCTGCGGCAGAACTAGGGAAAAAGCATGCAAGATGTTTACATCGTTGGCGCCTATACGACGCCGTTCAAGCGGCACATCGACAAGTCCATCCGGGACTTATCGCGCGAAGCCTACATGGGCGTGCTCGCGGATGCTGGAATGGCCAAGGGCGATGGCATCGAGTTCGCGTGGTTCGGCAACTGCATGGCTGACTACTGGGGGCAAGCGGTGGTCCGGGGCCAGATCTCCTTCGTCCCGCTGGTACAGGAAGGATTGTTTCCGGATCGGGTGCCCATGATCAATGTGGAAGGCGGTTGCGCCACCGCATCGATGGCGTTCCACGGCGCATGGAAGGACATCCTTTCCGGCCAGTCCGACCTCTCGCTGGCCATAGGCGTCGAGAAGCTGTACGACCCCGAAGGCGGCGAGGAAATGTTGACGCGCTTCAGTGGTGGGCGCGCTCCATTCGATCGCGAGGAGCTGTTCGGGGAATACCGCAGGATCGCTGGAAAAATTGGCCGGTCTTTCGCGCCGGGGCCTGGACGCACGCTACCGATGGACACCTATGCCATGCAGGCCGCCTATCACATGCATCGGTGGGGAACCACACGTGAGCAGATTGCGTACTGCGCCTCGAAGAACCATTTCCACGGCTCGCTCAACCCGAAAGCGCAGTACCGATTCCAGATGACGCCCGAGGAAGTGCTCGCCGACCGGAAGGTTATCGACCCGCTTACGCGCGCGATGTGCTCACCCATCGGTGATGGTGCGGCCGCTGCGCTACTTTGTTCGGAGCGCCACCTGCAAAGCGTCGCACCCGAGGTGCGTGCGAGGGCCGTGAAGATCCGTGCCAGTGTATTTACCGGCGGCAAGATGAGAAGCGAGGACGAGCCTTCGCTCTCACGCGTCGCCGCGGAGAAGGCCTACAGGAAGGCAGATGTGAAACCCTCCGACATTGATGTAGCAGAGGTCCACGATGCGACCTCTTTCGGCGAAATCTACCAGATGGAAATGCTTGGCTTCTGTCGCGACGGCGAGGGCGGCCCGTTCGTCGCGTCGGGCGCGACGCGCCTTGGTGGTGCCATCCCAGTCAATACGTCTGGCGGCTTGGTTTCCAAGGGCCACCCGCTTGGCGCAACGGGGCTGTCGATGCTGGCGGAACTCGCGACCCAACTACGGGGCGAAGCCGGCGAGCGGCAGGTAGTGAATGCGCGTCTTGCACTGCAGGAAAACGGTGGCGGCTTGCTGGGACTTGAAGAGGCGGCTTGCTCGGTCGTCATCCTGGAACGCAACTGAACACATCCCTTGCGGGATTCACACGGAAAAACCAACCAAGGAGATAGGAATGAATCGCGACTATCAGGCCATGAAAACCCCGCTGCACTGTACGCCGAAGCGGGTCCGCATGTTGAACCTTTTCGCACTAGCTGCGGCGCTGTGTGCGGTTCCCGCGCTCGCCCAGGAAACCGAATTCCGGATTGGCGGTATCGGCACGTTCTCCGGTCCGTTCGGGGTGATGGGCGAATCGATGCGCAAGGGCGCTGAACTGGCTGCCGAAATGCGCGGCCGAAAAGTGCTGGGTGCGCCTGTTAAGTTCATCTGGGAAGACGACGAAACAAAGCCGCAGGTGGCGGTGCAGAAGGCCACTCGCATGGTGTCGGCCCAGTCGCACCTGCTGTTCGCGCCTGTCGCGTCCGGCGCAACGCTTGCGGTGATGAAGGTCGCTGAACGCGCGCAAACGCCCCTGCTCGTGACTATGTCGGCGGCGGACGACATCACGGCCAAGGAGGGAAATCCCTACACATTCCGCACGTCGAACTCGATAGACATGGAGATGCGCATGCTGGACCGCTTTGCCGCCCATAGTGAGTTCAAAAAAGTGTTCACAGTCGCCTCCGACGCAGGCGCGTCGCGGGACGCCGAAGCGAAATTCAGGGCGATGCTCCAGGCCCGCAGCGCGACGGTGGTCGGCCAAGAGTTTCCCGCCATCGGCACACGCGACTTCTCGATCATCATCAACAAGATCCTTCAGAGCGATGCCGAAGCCGTCGCGCTGTTCGTCTCCGGAAGCGACATGATCACGCTGCTCAAGCAGGGTGAGCAGTTCAAGCTGCAGGAAAAGAAGAAGCTGTTCGGCACCACCACGATGGATGAGTCCATCGCCAAGGCGGTGGGGTCCGGAAGCAGCGGCGTCTACTCGACGCTGCGCTACCACTTCAGCATAGACAACCCGGCCAACAAGGCCTTTGTCGCGGCCTATCAGGCCAAATACAACGACGTGCCAGACCAGTACGCCGGCGAAGCGTTCGACGGAATGGCTTGGTTCCTGGACGTCATCGACGCGACGAAGTCGTGGGATAAGGCCGTGTGGGTGAAGTCGCTCAAGACCAGCGCCCGGCCCAACTCGGTGGAAGGCGCCAAGAAGATGCGTTCATGCGACCAGCAGGCGGAACAAAGCGGCTACTTCGGTCGCGCCGTCGCTGCGACGCCGCCGATGCCGCCGGTGGTCATGCAAGTGACAAACACCTTCTCGGCGGCCGAACTGTTTACGGCCTGCCGCTAGTAGGCCCGTGGCAGGAGCGCAGACGTGCTGACCACTGTCTTGATTGGCCTGAGTATCGGCGCCGTGCTGCTGCTGGTCGCCGCAGGCCTTGCCTTGGCATTCGGCATGCTGGGAGTCGTGAACTTCGCTCACGGCACGCTCTACATGCTAGGTGCTTTCGTAGCTGCCGAGGTGGTGGCTCGTAGCGGGAGTTTTGTCGCCGGTCTGCTGATCGCCCCTCTCGTGATTGCCGCATTGGCCGTCGCGATAGAGGCCCTTCTGCTGCGGCCTCTCTACGAACAGTCGCACGAGAAGCAACTGCTACTGACTTTCGGGCTACTCATTTTGTTGGAGGAAGTCGCTCGCGCAATCTGGGGCTTGAATTACCGACACATCCAGATCCCCGGCTTTCTCTCCGGACAAATGGAGGTCCTCGGCGAGAAGCTGCCGGTCTACCGCGTCTTCGTGATCGCTGCAGGTGCGCTGGTCGCGGCCGTGCTTGTCCTGATGATCGATCGCACCCGTATCGGCATGGTGTTGCGTGCCGCCATGACACATGCGCAGATGGTGCGTGGCCTTGGCATCAGCATCGCGCGCTATCGCACCACGGTGTTCGCGCTGGGCGGCGCTCTCGCTGGCCTCGGAGGGGTCATCGCCGCCCCTCTCAGCCCTGTGCAGGTCAATATGGGAGGGACGGTGATCCTGGACAGTTTTATGGTCGTCATCGTGGGCGGCCTTGGCAACGTCCGAGGTGCTGTTGCGGCCGCATTCGCCCTGGGTTTGCTGCGCGCGTTCGGGCAGCAATATGCAGTCGAATACGTCGACCTGCTGACGTACGTGCTTCTTGTCATCGTGCTGCTTTTGCGTCCTCAGGGACTGTTCAACTCGCCAGGAGCGCGCAAAGCATGAAAAACTTAAGGTTAGAACTGATTGCGGCCGTCGTGATCGGGCTTGCTTGCGCCGCACTCGGGCGACTGGTTTCTGAAGGCGCACAGCACTTCATTGCCCAGGTGCTGATCATGGCCATCTTCGCATCGGCATTTGACTTGGCATTTGGGCGGACCGGCATCTTTTCGGTCGGGCATGCCGCCTTCTTCGGCATTGGGGCCTATGCGTTCGCCTGGGTCGCTATTGGCACCGGCTGGGGAGTCTTCCCCGCCCTTGCCGCATCAGTCGTTGCCGGTGGCCTGCTGGCCCTGCTCTTCGGCGTGCTGGGACGACGCGCAACGGGCATTTACTTCGCGCTCGCAACCCTCGCGCTGGGTCAGCTTGTCAGCATACTGATCGAGGTGAAGATGCGTCGTTTCAGCGGGGGCTCCGACGGAATCCCGGGCATCCCGCGCCCGATGGTCCTGGGGATTGACTTCAGCGACACCCTGCGTTACCTCTGGTTCACCTGCTTCGTGTTCAGCGCCATCCTCGCGCTAATCGCGCTGGTGCGACGCTCGCCCTACGGGCATGCTCTCGCGGCCGTGCGGGACAATCCCGTGCGGGCCGAACAACTGGGCTACCACGTAGGCTTCTACCGCATCACCGCCCTCGGTCTTTCAGGCGCAATTTCCGGTCTTAGCGGCGCGCTATTCGGGATGCTCACCATGTTCGTCGGTCCGGACATGCTGCGCTTCATGCTGTCGGGTGAAGTTCTGATCATGGCGATTCTGGGCGGCTCAGGAACCCTGTTCGGGCCGTTGTTGGGCGTCACCTTCTTCGAAGGCGCCCGCGAGGTGATCAACGGCATAACGCCGCACTGGCTCGGATTCGTCGGCCTGCTATTTATCCTGATCACCCTGTTTGCACCAGCTGGACTAGTGGGCATCCTCGCCCAACTGCGTGCGCGCTTTCTGCGCCGCAGGGCGGCTGGTTTCTGGCGCTCGAGGCAGGCATGAAGCGGGCCGCCCAGCTCTCGTGCGAGTCCATCGCCGTCCGGTTCGGTTCGTTCCAGGCGCTACGCGATGTGAGCCTGACGTTCCTTCCCGGCAAGACGACGGCCTTGATCGGGCCCAACGGCGCCGGTAAGACGACCCTGCTCAACGTCCTCTCCGGGTTGCAGACACCAAGCGCCGGCATCGTGCGGCTTGAGGGCCGCGACATCACCCGCAGCGCCCCCTGGCAGCGGGCACAGCAAGGCATGGCGCGCTCGTTCCAGATCGTCAATGTCTTTCCGCGAATGACCGTGCGCGAGAACCTGCGCTTGGCAGTCCAGCGCACGGAGCTTAAACGCCTGGTGCCGTGGCGCACCGTCGACTCCATGCGCAAGATCGTCCAGGACGTTGACGAAAGACTGCAGGAGTTCAATTTGACCGATCGGGCCGAGTTACCTGCGGGTCAACTTTCGCATGGAGAGCAACGCGGTCTGGAGATTGCATTGAGCGTCATTGCCGACCCCGTGGTTCTTCTGCTGGACGAGCCACTGGCTGGGGTGGGCCATGGCGAGATGGCCCAGTACGTGGATCTGCTTCGCCGCGTCGCAGCGAGCCGAACCACGGTGGTGGTTGAGCACAACATGGATGTCGTCATGGATCTTGCGGATGAGATTGTGTGCTTGGCTGGCGGTAACGTGCTTGCAAAGGGCTCGCCTGGAGAGATCCAGGCAAACGAGCAGGTTCGGGCAGCCTACCTGGGGACTGCTGATGCTTGAGCTTGAACGTGCACAGGTGTTCTACGGAGGCGCCCAAGCGCTCTTCGAAGTGTCAATGGAGATCGAACCTGGTGAGGTCGTGGCGCTGGTCGGCCGGAACGGGGCGGGAAAGTCTACGGCTCTCAAGGCGCTTGCCGGCTGGGAGCCGCTGCGTGAAGGCACTATCCGCTGGAACGGAAGTGCACTGCGCGCGGTGTCAGCCGAGCAGATGAGCCGGCTTGGAATTGCACTCGTTCCGGATAGCCGGCAAGTGTTTCCACTGCTCAGCGTCGAGGAGAACCTTCGGATGTCCTCAGTCGCGCACAAGGCGTCTCGTTGGACGATTGAATCAGCTTTTTCGCTCTTTCCGCGGCTGGCTGAAAGACGGACAGCCGCGGGTGCGGCCCTGTCTGGCGGCGAGCAGCAGATGCTCGCAATCGCGCGCGCGCTGCTTTGTCAACCGGCCGTGCTGCTGCTTGACGAGCCCACAGAAGGGCTGTCTCCGATCATGGCGCAAGCGGTCTTGGAAGCCATCAGGACTGTTGCGTCGGAACAGATTGGAATCGTCATCGTGGAGCAGAACGCGCGGATTCCGCTGCAGTTGGCCCGCCGTTTCTACGTGCTCGACTCCGGGTGCGTGGCATGGAAGGGAAACCGTGAAGCGTTCCTGCGCGACGAAGAAAAAGTGAACCGTTTGATGAGTGTGTGAAACGCACCCGTCGCATCGAGGACGAAAGGAGTACAGAAAATGCTGGAGCAGGAATTCCTGTCGGTCGCCGAGATGATCGAGTTGAACGCCAGGGCGCGACCAAACGAACCGGCGCTCATCGACTCCGCAGGCGAAGTTTCATGGCGCAGCTTGGATGGCCTGGTGACCGCCTCGGCAAACGCCTGGATCGCACAGGGCCTCGGCAGGGCTCAGCCAGTTGCGATGCTGATCGATTCGTCGCGGTGGTCATGGATTCATCTATTCGGTGTGCTGCGGGCCGGTGGGGTGGCGGCGCCGTTGAACACGATGCTCGGGCCTGAAGCCATTCATGCGCAGCTGGCCGATGCGCGTGCGACGCACCTGCTGGTAAGCAGGACGTACGGCGACCTTGCAGCAGCAGTGATCCCGCGCATCGGCCCCAACGAACCATGCCGCATTGTGTGTAGCGAGGACGGCGTTCTCGCAGGGACCGTGGACATCGGTGCGGCTGCCGCAGCCGCTTCAGCGGATAGGTCGACTGTGGTTCTGCGGCCTGACGATCCCGCGACGATCATTTACTCGTCTGGAACGACGGGCACCCCAAAGGGCATCGTGCACTCCCACCGGGCGCGGGCGCAAATGGCCCTGATCCTGGCTTCGGTCTTTCGTTGCTCGTCAAGTTGCCGGCTACTGCTGACGACGCCCCCGCACACGAACGGTTCTTTCATGGTGCTGCTTCCTGCACTGGCTACCGGAGGCGCTGTTTACCTTGCCGGGAGCTTCAATCCGCAGCGCTACCTGGAGGAAATCCGGCGCTTCCGTCCAACGCTCGCCTTCATGGTGCCGACCATGGCGCAGGCGCTCATCGACTTGCCGGCAGCGCGCGAGACGGATTGGTCATGCTTTGACTTCATCGTGACCGCGGGTGCGCCGATGTCTTCGGAGTTGAAGCGACGCACCCGGGAGATGACCGGCGAACGACTGGGCGAGCTATGGGGCTTCACAGAAGGTGTCGCCACAGCGATACAGCCGCACCAGGTGAAGGACCACCCCGGCTCTGTGGGGCGCGCGATTCCGACGTGCGAGATTCGCGTTGTCGATGAGTGTGGCAAGGAGCTTCCCAAAGGCGAAATCGGGGAACTGGTCGGGCGATGTGCCATTGCAATGACGGGCTATCTAGCTCGCCCCGCGTCGAACGAGGCCGTCGCTTGGAAATCTCCGGATGGCCATGTATTCATGCGCACTGGCGATCTGGGGAGCATTGACGCAGACGGCTGGGTAACGATAAAGGGTCGTTCAAAAGACATGCTGATCTCCGGCGGCCTCAACATCTATCCCGCCGACATCGAGGCGGTCGGGCTTGAACACCAGGCGGTACAGGATTGTTCCGTGGTCGGCGTGTCGCATCCCAAGTGGGGCGAAACGCCCGTCGCATTCGTCAAGCTCAAGCCCTCGGGGGAGGTCGGGGCCGACGAACTGAAGACGTGGATCAACGAACGTGTTGGGCGCCACCAGCGCGTTCACGATGTGGTCCTGGTAGGCGAATTTCCTCGCAATACCCTCGGCAAGGTTGTCAAGGGCGAACTCGCCGAGGTCTATGCCTGTTGCAGGCTTGATACGTAAATTCAACAAGTAGTGAGGAATCGAAATGATCGGCAGATTGGATGGAAAGGTGGCCCTGGTCACCGGCTCGGGGCGCGGGATCGGGCGAGAAATTGCATTGAAGCTTGCCGCTGACGGTGCATCGGTGGTCGTTAACGACGTTGACGAAGAACCGGCGCAAGAGGTAGCCGAACAGATTCGCGCCGCAGGGGGACGGGCTGTGGCATGCATAGGCAGCGTGACGTCGGATGAATTCGCCGGACGCTTCGTCGGCACAGCTGTGCGCGAGTTTTCTGGCCTCGACATAGTGGTCAACAACGCAGGATATGCGTGGGACAACGTGATACAGAAGGTCTCGGACGAGCAGTGGGCAACGATGTTGGATGTTCACCTCACCGCGCCTTTCCGAATCCTGCGCGCGGCTCAACCCGTCATCCGCGACTTCGTAAAGCAGGAATCTGTGGCGGGACAACGCAAAGTCCGCAAGGTGGTGAACATCTCCTCCGCGGCGGGCATGTCCGGGAATGCCGGGCAAAGTGCGTACTCCGCGGCGAAGGCCGGCATCCATGGGATGACCCGCACACTTGCCAAGGAGTGGGGACGCATGAATGTCACCGTGAACTGCGTTGCCTTCGGGCTTATCAAGACGCGGCTACTGGTCAGCACTGCCGAGCATGTAGTGCAGTCCATCGACGGCCACGATCTGCGCATCGGCGTCAATGCAGATCTATTCGAGCGGTTGCAGCAGCAGATTCCCCTCGGGCGCGCGGGAACGCCCGAAGAAGGCGCCGGCGCTGTCTACCTGTTCTGCATCCCAGAATCGGATTACGTCAGCGGGCAGGTCGTCCTATGCGGTGGCGGACTGGCCGGGATCTGATCCGACCGTTGCTACCGAGGGCATTTCCGATCAAGGACAGTAATCCCGAAAGGTCGGCTCAAGGCTGCTGCTTCTCGACTCATTGGTTGGTCCGCACTAGGTCTGGAGCGCTTGGAGCTGGCGCTCGAGCTCCGCCCACTCTGGCGCAGGCGGTGAGTTGTTGCTGTGCTTCATGGACGCGGGGGCCTCGCGGCCGAGTAGCTGGTTTTTCCAGTTGTACAACGTCGGCCTGCACACACCTAATTTTTCGGCCACGGCTTGCGCACTTTCGCGGCGAGTGCAAAGCTCTATGACTCCAGCCTGCTTCAATGCCTCGGGATACCTTGGGCGGCCAGCCCTCCAAACCATGGCTTTCCTGGTCTCAGGAAGCGCGTCACGAACCCAGGCGGTCAACGTCCCACGACCAGGGTAGCCCAGCGCCCTCATCGTGGCAGCGATGCATCGATCGTGATTGAGGTAGTGCTCCACGGGGTCTCCTCGTTTTCAGTGCAATAAGTGACGGTACGAAAAGCTAGCACTGGCGCGGAGGTGGTGTTGGTAGATCGTTGATTTCATTGACTTTCCTGTTCACTTTCAAATCTGCGATTCGTGGCGTCAAACCGTGGTCGGTTTCATCCATT
>NZ_SCML01000065.1 GCF_005503365.1 Hydrogenophaga sp. 2FB | reverse complement strand
CCCCCACCCAGGACAACCAGGCCCGCAGCTTCACGCTGCGCAATGGCATGACGCTCATCGTGCGGCCCGACCGGCGCGCACCCACCGCGGTGCAGATGCTGTGGGTGCGTGTGGGCTCGATGGACGAGGTCGACGGCACCACCGGCGTGGCGCACGCGCTCGAGCACATGATGTTCAAAGGAACGCCCGATGTGCTCCCCGGCGAGTTCTCGCGCCGCGTGGCCGCCATCGGCGGCATCGACAATGCGTTCACCATGCGCGATGCCACGGCGTACCACATGCAGGTGCCGTCGCGCCGCCTGGACGCGGCGATGCAGCTGGAGGCCGACCGCTTTGCGCGCAACCAGTGGCCCGACGACGAATTCAAGCGCGAGATCGAGGTCATCAAGGAAGAGCGGCGCCAGCGCACCGAAGAATCGCCACGCGCGCGCATGTTCGAGGCGCTCAGTGCCATGGTCTACCAGGCCAGCCCGTACCGCAGGCCGAACGTCGGCTGGATGAGCGACCTCGATGCCATGACACCCGACGACGTGCGCGCCTTCTACCAGCGCTGGTACGTGCCGGCGAACGCGGCGCTGGTGATAGCCGGCGATGTGGACGTCGAGCAGACGCGCGCGCTCGCCGAAAAACATTTCGGGTCGATCCCCTCGCGCGCGGTGCCCGCGCGCAAACCGCGCGAGGAACCTGCCCAGGTCGGGCCGCGCCGCCTCGACTACCGCGCCGTGGCCGACCAGGCCATGGTCGCGCTGGCGTACAAGGTGCCCCAGTGGCGTGGTGCGGACGAAGACAACGACACCGACCGCGATGCGCTCGCGCTGTCCGTGCTCTCGGCCGTGCTGGATGGCTACGACGGCGCGCGGCTGGACCGCGCGCTGGTGCAAGGCACGGCGGGCGGCAAACGCATTGCCGACAGCGCCGGCTCTTCCTACGGCCTCATGGGGCGAGGGCCGCAGTTGTTCATGCTCACGGGCGTGCCCGCGGCCGGCGCGACGACCGATGCGGTCTCGGCCGCCCTCAAGGCCGAGGTGGACCGCATTGCCCGAGAGGGCATCAGCGAGGCGGAGCTGCGGCGGGTGAAAACGCAGTGGACCGCGGGCGAAATCTACAAACTCGATTCGGTGGCCTACCAGGCGCGCGAACTCGGCGGCTACTGGATCCAGGGCCTGGGCCTGGACACGGGCGACCGGCTCATCGCGCGTTTGCGCGCCGTCACCGCCGCGCAGGTGCAGTCGGTGGCGCAGCGCTATTTTTCCGACGAGCAACTCACCACTGGCGTGCTCGTGCCCGATCCTTCGCGCCGTGAAGCTGCGCCGGCCCCCAGCACGGGCCCGCGCCCTGCGATCACGCGCCACTGATGCGGCCACACCCCATGAAGCACTTGTTCGCCTTGTTCAAACACATTGCCCGCCCCGTTCTGCTGGCATGGCCGCTTGCCGTTGTGGTGGTCACGGCGGCCCACGCCACGATTCCCATCGAACGCTGGACGCACAGCAGTGGCGCGCGCGTGCACCTCGTGCCGAGCCCGTCGATTCCGATGCTCGACGTGCAGATCGATTTCGATGGCGGTCGCCGCCGCGAGACGGTGGATCGCGCCGGGCTGGCCGGCGTCACGGCGGGCTTGCTGTCCGCCGGCGTGACCGCGCAACCCGGGCTGCCCGCCCTGGACGAAAACCAGCTCAGCGAAGCCTGGGCCGACCTCGGCGCGCAGTTCGGTGCGCAGACCACCGCCGACCGTTTCAGCGTGAGCTTGCGCAGCCTCACCGAGCCCGATCTGCTGCAGCGGGCCGTGGCCCTGGCGGCGCGCCAGCTGGCCGGGCCGGCCTGGCCCGAGCGCGTGTGGCAGCGCGACCGCGAACGCCTGCTCGCGGCGCTCAAGGAATCGGAAAACCGCCCCGGGACCCACGCCAGCCGCGCGTTCTCCAAGGCCGTGTACGGCGCGCATCCCTACGGTCTGCGGCCCGAGGCCGTGACGTACAACGCGATCTCCGTGGCCGACATGCGCGCCTTCTACCGCCGCCACGTGGCGAGCTGCCGCGCGCAGGTGTCGATGGTGGGCGCCATTGATCGCGCCCAGGCCGATCGCATCGTCGGCCAGCTCATGGCCGCGGTGCAGGACCACGGGTGCCCCGCGCTGCCGGAACTGCCCCTGGTGCAACCGCTGACGAAAGCCGTGAACGAACGTGTTCCCTTCACCGCCGCACAGGCGCAGGTGCTGATCGGCCAGCCCGGCGTGCCGCGCACCGACCCCGACTTCCTGGCCCTGTACGTCGGCAACTACGTGCTCGGCGGGGGCGGGTTCGTCTCGCGCCTGATGAATGAAGTGAGAGAGAAGCGCGGCCTCACCTACGGCATCTCCAGCTTCTTCATGACGGGTCGCCAGGCCGGGTCGTTCCAGATCAGCATGAGCACGCGCCCCGACCAGGCCGCGCAGGCAGTGGATGTGGTGCGTGACGTGGTGCGCGCCTTTGTCGCACAGGGTCCGACCGAGGCCGAGCTGCAGGCCGCCAAGGACTTTCTCATCAATGGCGAAGCCCTGCGCCTGGACAGCAACCGCAAGTTGCTCGACAACGTGGCCAACATCGCCTGGAACGACCTGCCCCTGAACTACCTGGAGACCTGGACGCAGGAGGTGGAGCGCTTGCGCGTCGAGGACATCCGGCGCGCCTTCGCCCGCGTGCTGCAGCCCGAGCGCATGGTCACGGTGGTCGTGGGCGCTCAGCCCTGAGAATGTGTGAGCGCGTAAGCTCGCGGCTTCCATGAAGAAACCAACCCCCAAAGTCCCGCGCTCCAGCGCAAGCGCACCGCACGAGGTGCGCATCATCGGCGGCCAGTGGAAGCGCACCCGGTTGCCCGTGGCCGACAGCCCGGGCCTGCGCCCCACGCCATCGCGCGTGCGCGAAACCTTGTTCAACTGGCTGGGGCAGGACCTGGGCGGCTGGCGCTGCATGGACGCCTTCGCCGGCACCGGCGCGCTGGGCCTGGAAGCCGCCTCCCGTGGCGCGGCCGAGGTGGTGCTGGTGGAGCAGGATGGCGCCTTGCTGGCCAACCTGAGCCGCATCACCACCCAGCTCAAGGCCACGAGCGTGCGCGTGGAACGGGGCGACGGTGTGGCCGCGCTGCGCCAGCGGGGTGGGCAGGGGCTGGATGTGGTGTTCCTGGACCCGCCGTTTGGTGATGGTCAGAACGAGACGTTGTACGTGGCCGCACTGAGCGCCGCGCGCCAGGCGGTGCGAGGCGATGGCTGGATCTACCTGGAAGCCCCACGTGTGTGGAACGAAGACGAACTCGCCCAGATTGGCCTGCAAGTGCACCGCCAAGGCAAGGCCGGTGTGGTGGCCTTTCATCTGTTGCGGCCATTGCCGGTGCAGTGAAGCGCGGCGCGGGGCCCCTCGCGCATAATCTTCGGCATGAATTCAGCCCTTGCTTCAACCGGCGACCAAGGCCGCGTGGCGGTCTACAGCGGCACCTTCGACCCCATCACCCTGGGCCACGAGGACGTGGCGCGCCGCGCCGCGTTGCTGTTCGATGAAGTGATCATCGCGGTGGCCATCGCGCACCACAAGAAGACCCGCTTCACGCTGCAGGAGCGGCTGGACATGGCCGCCGAAACCGCATCGCGCCTGCCGGGGCGGGTGCGTGTGCTGCCGTTCGACGGCCTCATCATGGACTTCTGCCGCCAGCACGGCGCCACCGCTGTCGTGCGCGGCATCCGCAACCTCACCGACTTCGACTACGAAGCCCAGATGGCGGCGATGAACCGCAAGTTGAACGCGATGGTGGAAACGGTGTTTCTGCTGCCGCAGGCCGAGTTGCAGTGCATTTCCAGCACGCTGGTGCGTGAAATCTCGCAGCTCGGTGGTGACATTTCGCAAATGGTGAGTGGGGTTGTGGCACAGCAACTCAAGCCCCGGCCCTTGCAAGCCTAGGAGCGGCTGCGATGGCTCTGCTGATCACCGACGAATGCATCAACTGCGATGTGTGCGAGCCCGAGTGTCCGAATCAGGCTATCTATATGGGCGAGTCGATCTACGAGATCGACCCGGCACGTTGCACCGAATGCGTCGGGCACTTTGACGAGCCGCAGTGCGTGCAGGTCTGCCCGGTAGAGTGCATCCCGGTCAACCCGGACCACATCGAATCGCGCGAGACCCTGTGGCAGAAGTACCAGCGCCTGCAGAGCGCGGGTCAGCCCTTGTCGTCGGCCGGCGACGCTTCAACACCCCCAACCTCGACCTGAGGCGCTGCCGCAGCGGGCCGAGGCGGTTTCGGACGCGGGGGCTTGCTGGTGTGGATCAGCGCGGTCGCCTTGTCCATCTCGCCAGCGATCAGGTGGGGCAGGGCTTTGAGCGATCGGTCCATGGCTTGTGCAATGGCGATGCGATCGTCCGGTGAAGGCTTCTTCAGCACCCAGTTGGCCACCTCGTTCTTGTTGCCCGGGTGCCCGATGCCCAGGCGCAGGCGCCAATAGTCCGCGCTGCCCAGTTGCGCGTGGATATCGCGCAAGCCGTTGTTGCCCGCGTGCCCGCCGCCCTTCTTGAGCTTGGCCTCGCCGGGTGGCAAGTCCAGTTCGTCGTGAACCACCAGCACCTCTTCGGGCGCGATCTTGAAAAAGCGCGCGAGCGATGCGACCGATTTTCCCGAGACGTTCATGAAGGTCTGGGGCTCCAGCAGCCAGACGTTCTGACCCGCCACGCTGGCGCGGGCGACGAGACCAAAATGCCCACGCTCCATCTGCAACGAAACCTTGAGCAGGCGAGCGGCCTCGTCCACCCACCAGAAGCCGGCGTTGTGGCGCGTGTGTTCGTATTCGGGTCCCGGGTTGCCCAGTCCGGCAATGAGTTTGATCATGAGGCGAATTATCGGATGGAGGGCGGAACGCAAAACGGCCCGCCGAAGCGGGCCGTTTCAGGCAGACAAGCGTCCGGGACAGCTTATTTCTTGCCCTTGCCCTTGGCGGCCTTCTTGTCGTCGGCAGCGGCCACGGGAGCGGCGGCAACCACTTCTTCCACCGGCTCGACCACGGTCGCCAGGGTGAGGGACTTGCGGCCATGCATGACGAGCTTCACGCCCTTGGCCAGCTTGATGTCGCCGGTGTGGATCGTGCCACCCTTGACGACTTCGCCCAGGTCCACTTCAACGAACTCGGGCAACTGGGTGGCCAGGCACTCGATTTCGATGTCGTTCATCACGTGGCTGATCACGCACTTGTCGGTCTTGACCGCAGGCGAGTTCTCGGCGTTCACGAAGTGCAGCGGCACCTTCTTGCGCAGGCGGGTCTTGTCGTCCACGCGCTGGAAGTCCACGTGCAGCACTTGCGGCTTGTACGGGTGGTATTGCACATCGCGCAGCAGCACTTTGTGCACCGTGCCAGCGAGTTCCATGTCGAGGATGGACGAGTGGAACGCTTCCTTCTTCAGGGCGTGCCACAGGGCGTTGTGATCGAGTTCGATCGTCGAAGCCGGCGTTTCACCGCCGAAAACGATACCGGGCGCGCGACCGGTGTTGCGCAGACGGCGGCTCGCACCCGTACCCTGCTTGGCGCGCTCAAAAGCGACGAATTGCATGACTTACTCCTGTGGAGGGGTTCCGCGACCAGAACGCCTCTGTTTCAAAAGAGCCGTCCCCACCATGGAGACCGCCCACTTTTTGCTGCCTTCAGCCTCTTAGAAGAGGTTGTCCTGATCGGCAAACAAACTCATGACCGACTCGCCCGAAGCAATGCGCGCGATGGTTTCGGCCATCAGCGGTGCTACGGAGAGTTGGCGAATCTTGCCGCAGGCCTGGGCGGCCTGCGAAAGAGGAATGGTGTTGGTCACGACCACCTCGTCGAGGGCGTCACCCTTGGCGATGCGTTCAATGGCCGGGCCCGAGAAGATCGGGTGCGTGCAATACGCATACACGTTCTTGGCACCGCGCTCCTTGAGCACCTCGGCGGCTTTGACCAGCGTGCCGGCGGTGTCGATCATGTCGTCCATGATCACGCAGTTGCGGCCTTCGATGTCGCCGATCACGTGCATCACTTCCGACACGTTGGCCTTGGGGCGGCGCTTGTCGATGATGGCCATGTCGCAGTTGAGCTGCTTGGCCAATGCACGGGCGCGCACCACACCACCCACGTCGGGCGACACGATCAGCACGTCGGGGTAGTTCTTCTGGCGCAGATCGCCGAGCAGCACCGGCGATGCGTAGATGTTGTCGACCGGGATGTCGAAGAAGCCCTGGATCTGGTCGGCGTGCAGGTCCATGGTCAGCACGCGGCTCACACCGACGGTCTGCAACAGGTTGGCCACGACCTTGGCCGAGATGGGCACGCGGGCCGAGCGCGGACGGCGGTCCTGGCGGGCGTAGCCGAAGTAGGGGATCACGGCGGAGATGCGCTCGGCCGAAGCGCGCTTGAGCGCGTCGACCATGATGAGCAACTCCATCAGGTTTTCGTTGGTTGGCGCGCAGGTCGACTGGATCACGAACACGTGGCGCGCGCGCACGTTTTGCGTGATCTCGACCGTGACTTCACCGTCAGAAAAACGACCCACATTGGCCGCGCCGAGTTGCGTGCCCAGGTGTTGGGCAATCTCGGATGCCAGCACCGGATTGGCGTTGCCGGTGAAGATCATGAAATCCGGGGGCTGAACTTGCATGGTGTTCCCAGCGATCTGAACGACAACCCCGGGGGATTGCCGTCAAAAAAGGCCATCCGGGGATGGCCGTTCCAGTACGTGTTGTGTGTGAACGGGTGGCAGGGGAGGAAGGACTCGAACCCTCGCATGCTGGAATCAAAATCCAGTGCCTTTACCAACTTGGCGACTCCCCTACGCAGGAGGCTTGTTCAACGTGATGCCGAACAAACCACCAAAAAACGTCGCAGGTTGCGCAACCACTGCCTGGGCTGTGCGCCGCCGATTCTAATCGGTGCACCAGTCGAGCAATGGATGTGCATCCATGTTGCCGCATTTCCGAACCATCCATTCGCCAGGGGCGTCTGTCAGACTCATTGCGTGCGGCAATTGTGCAAACACCGCGGTTCCCGAGCCGGTCATGCGCCCTTGCAAACCGTGGCTGTTGAGCCACCGAATGCAGTGCCCCATATCGGGACAAAGCGCCTGCGCCACGGGTTGAAGATCGTTGTGTCCGACGGCCAGAATTTTCTGGAGATCGATCACTGCGCCTTCACACGAATCGTTTGCAGCAAAGCCTTGGATTGTAGCAGTTTTCGTGTCCCGTTTGAGCTCTGCGGAGCCAAAGATGCGTTGGGTCGATGCGCCGGTGGGTGGCTTGACCACGACGAAGCGCGCCGATGGTATGGCCACGGGGGTGAGTTGTTCGCCCACGCCTTCGACCCAGGCATTGCGCCCGCCGATGAAAAACGGCACATCCGCACCGAGTTGCAGGCCGATGGCGGCCAGTTGCGCACGGCTCAAACCCAGGCCCCAGAGCCGGTTGAGCGCCAGCAAAGTGGTGGCCGAGTCCGATGAGCCGCCGCCCATGCCGGCTTCGGCGGGGAGGTGCTTTTCCAGCCCGATGTGCACGCCATGCGGGCAGTGGGTGGCTTGTTGCAGGGCCCGGGCGGCGCGCACGGTCAGGTCTTCGGCGGGCAGATCGCCGGCCGTGAGGTCTTCGCGGCTGATGCTCCCGTCGCTGCGCAGATCGAAATGCAGGTGATCGCACCAGTCGACCAGCATGAAGATCGACTGCAGCAGGTGGTAGCCGTCGGCGCGGCGCCCTGTGATGTGCAGAAACAGATTGAGCTTGGCGGGCGCCGGCACGTCCAGCAGGTGCTTCAGCGGGGCAGCGTTCATGGCTGAAAGACGACGCGCAGTTCGGCGGTGGGCAGTGGCGCCGTGCGCCGGGCCGTGACGCGCCCGTCCGCCTGGCGCGACAGGTCGGCTTGCCATCCGGGCACGTCGCCGTGCTCGCCGCGCAGCCAGCCGAACAGAGCGGCGACGGGCACGGCCGTGCCGCTGAGTTCGGTCGTGAGTTCGTCCAGGCTGCCACGCCGGGTGACGCGGCCCCCTTGTCGCAGTTCGGCACTCTCGGGTGTCCAGACAACGGTGGCGAGCGTGTTGCCCAGCGGCGAAGTCAGTTGCAGTTCGCCGGCCGCCGGTGCGCCGCGCAGGTCAAAGGCGGCGGAAAACGACTGTGGCGGCGTGCTGTCGATCTGCAGGGCCAGGCGACCACTCCAGACGTCTTCGCCCACCTGCGCGGGGCGCTGTGTGGTTGCACAGGCCGCGAGCACGGTGGCCAGCACCAGCACGGCCCACCTGGCGTGGAGCCGCCCCAGGGTCTGCCGCATCATGGCTTGACTTGCAGGCGCTTCAGGGTCCCCTGCAAGGTCTCGTTGTCGGCCGACAGCAGCAGGCCTTCGCGCCAGATCTTGAGGGCCTGTTCGCGCTGACCTTGCGCCCAGAGCACCTCGCCCAGATGGGCCGCAATTTCCGGGTCCGGGCGCTTGTTGTAGGCCGCTTGCAGGATGGACAGTGCGCGCGCGGCATTGCCCATGCGGAACTCCACCCAGCCCAGGCTGTCCTGAATGTAGGCGTCGCCCGGCGCCAGCGAGACGGCTTTCTCGATCAATTGTTTGGCTTCAGGCAGCCGAAGGTTGCGCTCGGCCAGGGAGTAGCCCAGGGCGTTGTACGCGTGGTGGTAGTCGGGCTTGGCTGCGATGAGGCGCCGCAGCAACCTTTCCATGTCGGTCAGTTTGCCCGCCTTCTCGGCCATCATCGCCTGGTCGTAGAGCAGGTCGGTGTCTTCCGGAAAGCGGGCGGACGCCTCGCTGTACACCTCGTAGGACTGTTGCCATTGTTTGAAGTCGCGCAACAGCTGGGCTTCTGCCACGAGCTTGAGGCGAGCGTCTTCGACCCGGCGCTCGGGTTGGCTGCGCAGCAAGGCGCGGGCCTGGGGCATCTGCCCCTGGCGGGCCAGCAGCGATGCGCGCCGCAGCTGGGCGGCCATGATGTCCTCGGCGTTTTCGATGCGGTCCAGCCAGGCGTTGGCGGCGGGAAAGTCCTTCTGCTTTTCAGCGATCTGCGCCATCAACAGATAGGCCTGGGTGAGGCCGCGGGCGGTGCGCTCGTCGCCACTCTTTCGCGCCAGCGCCATGTACTTTCCCAGAGAGGTGGTCGCGCCCGGCAGATCGTTTTCTTGCGCTTGAAGGGACCCTAGCAGCAGCCAGGGGTCGGCCAGTTCGGGTTGGCGCGTGGTGAGGGTCTGGAGTTGCGTGCGCGCTTCGCTGTTGCGTTCCTGGTCGATCAGGATGCGGGCATAGGCCAGCGCCACGGCAGTACTGCTGGCGGAAGGCGTCTTGTTGGCCTCCAGTTGCTGGCGCACCAGCACTTCCGCGTCGGCCTGTCCCCGTTCCACCAGCTCCAGCGCCAGCAAGGCGGGGAAGGGCGAGGCGGGGTCGATGGTGTGTCCCTCGCGTGCCGCGGTCAGCGCTTGCGGCAAGCGGTTTTGCTCCAGGTCCATTCGACCCAATGTGGTCCAGGCCGCCGCGGCGTGGGCGGGTTGTTTGAGCCAAGGCTCCAGGGCTTCGCGCACCACCGTCCCGGTCGCGGCTTTGTCCGTGACGCGGGCATAGGTCTGTGGAATGGCGTTGATGACGTCGTTGCGCTCGATGGCCGATGTGTTTTGCAGGATGCCTTGCAGAACCGGGCCGCTCTCCGTCACGCGGTTGAGCGCCAGCAGAATCTGCAACACGAAGCGTTTGGCTTCCGGGCTGTTGGGCATTTCGTCTGCCCAGGCGCGTGCGGCGGTCAGCGCGGCGTCGCCCGAGCGCGCCTGCAAGGCCACATCGATCGCACGGCGGTAGAGATCGGGGCTTTTTTGCTTGCGCGCCGCATCCAGGATCAGCGAGTAGCCGGTACCCGGCTCGCCCGCGCTCACGTTGAGTTCGCCCAGCAGCAGTTGGTAGAAGAGCGGGGCGTTCAGGTCGGAGTTGATAAAGGCCGGTTCGCCAGCGGGTTTGGCTTCGGTCGCCGTGGCGGGGCCTGGCACGGTCGGCTGCGCTGCCGCTCCGAAGGCCAAGCTCAGCAAGACCAGGGCCGCGGTTCGGTGCAATGTGTTGGAGGGTAGGGACATAGTGTTTCCACTATATCCCCCCCTGAGAACCGTACGTGCGCCTTTCAACGCATACGGCTCATGCACGACCTCTAACTCCGCAGGATCACAGGACTGCATCGGTCCTTACCTGTTTCTGTCAGATTAAAGTCCCCGTACTGGGACCGGCTTGGCTACCTCCAAACCTAGGGCGTGGATACGCCGGTGACACCATGGGTGTAGTAACACACGATTCTGCAAGCTGTCCGTGCCACCCAACCGTACTGGGACGATGTGGTGGTTGTCGAGCCCGCTATCTTCGTGGTCCATCTCTGTTCCACAGTGCGCACATTTGCCGTTCTGGTTCATCCACAGTTCCAGCCGCTGACCGCTCCAGATGGCTTGCACCATTCTGTCGCGTTTGAGGCCTTCTCCATAGGCTTCCCATGCAGGATCAAAGGGGTTGTATTCCCCCTTGACCTTCTTGTGGCGGACAATTTTCGTGTCCGCCAGCGTGTACAGCCGCAGCCGCATCTCCTCTTTCCATCGGTTGAGCACTGTGGCCTCAAATTCCCAGCGACCCGAGTCGTGATTCCAGTAGTGCCGGAATACTTTGCCTCGGGTCCACCGGGGGTGCCGGCGCATCCCCCATCGCCACAACCGCCAGAAGATCAGGTGGTCGAGCTTGGTGAACGTCGCCTTGGCCACTACGCCTTGATGGTATCGAGCCCAGCCCCGCAGGATTGGGTTCAGCTTCGCGATCAGTACCGCCTTCTTTTTCGAGAGGTGTCTTGCGATGACTTCCCTGACCTTGCCATAGAACGCTTTCACGTTCTTCTGGCTCGGCTTGATGAGCAGTTTCTCCGAGTATTTCCGGAAGTTCCACCCGAGGAAATCAAACCCTTCGTCGATATGCACGATGCGCGTCTTCCCTGTGTGCAGTTGCAATCCCCGCTCGCGCAGGAATGCTTCCACCCAGGGTCGGACCATGGTTTCAAGCACCTCTTTCGAGTCGCTCGTCACCACGAAATCATCGGCGTACCGCACCAGGTGCACCTTGGCCTTTTTGACTTTGACGGTTCCCATTTGGTCCTGTAAGAACCGCATGAGACCCGCTTCGAGCCCGTCCAGCGTCAGGTTCGCCAGCAGCGGCGAGATGATCCCCCCTTGGGGCGTTCCCGCTTCCGTTTTCTGGAGCTGCTGTTTGTCCACCACTCCGCAGCGCAACCACTGCCCGAGCACCCGCTTGTTCATGCGAACGTTGGCGAGCAACCAGTCATGGTTGATGTGGTCGAAGAACCCCGTGATGTCCGCATCCAGCACCCAGCGCGCCGAAGCTTGCTTGGCAAGGGACACGAACAACTGTTGCCGCGCATCGTGCGTCGACCGACCCTTTCTGAACCCATATGAGTTCGGGTCGGCGTGGCATTCCGCGGCCGGCTCCAGCGCCAGCAGGAACAAGGCCTGCATGGCTCGGTCGTGCATGGTCGGGATGCCCAGGGGGCGTTCCCTTCCATCCGCCTTCGGGATCCAGGTCCGCCTCAGCGGTTTGGCCCGGTACCCGACGAGATTCAATCGACTGATTGCGTTCCACTTCTTCTGCGGCGTATCCCAAAGTTCGCGGTCCACGCCACTGGTCCGCTTCCCTTGGTTGTCGGTCACTTTCCTGACGGCCAATGCCTTGGCTTGCCAGGATCGGATCAGGCTTCGTTGGAGTCGTTTGACCCTGCGGAAGTCCTTCTCCAGTTCTGCCTGCGCGATTCTCGTTTGCGCTTTCCCTACGAAGTATTGAACAGCCTTCCAATCAATGGAGTGCCATTCGCTCACCTCGTCCGGGGACGCAGCATCGAAATCGCTTTCGGTGTAATCCATACCTTCTCCGGTTCGGTTAGAACCCGGTTGAAGGCACCTTCCCCGAAGGGGCGATGCCCTCCGGGTCGGTTGTTGAAAGACGCGAGCGGCTCGCGCGGTCTCAGATGCCTATGACAAGTCAGCGGGCTTTCACCCCGGGGCAAATCTTGAACCCCTATGCCACCCATTACAGGCAGCCGTTCGCTTTTTGTCACGTCCTCTGCCCGCTGCACCACGGCCCTCGCTTGCGCTCGGGTTGCCACGACCCGGATGGGTTGTGGCGGTGCATCGGGTTTACCTCGTTTCCCAAGGTGCCCAGTCGGTCGGCAGACCGACAGATGGGGTTAGGGACTCACTATCCGCCGGATGCTCATCGGGGAACGAGCCTCCGTCGATGATCTTCGGCTCCCGAGCGTCATGCCTTTTGGCCACAGCTCCCACCCGCAAGCGGGTGGAGACAAGCGTTAGCTGTTTCATGATTACGGCGGTTCAAGCGTGAGTTGACATTACGCTTCCCATACCCTCTTCCTCGTCATCCTCCCTCTGGCTTGCTTCGAGGGTCGGACCATGCTCGCGCATGGCCTGTGAGCTTTGCGGCTCAGGATGTTTATCCGCAGCTTCACACCCCCGGATTACTCCAGACGCATGTGCGGACGAGGACACGTCGTTCCAGACGTGGTTCTGGTTGAGAACAAGACACCTTGAGCGGTGTCGCTCAGTCGGTACCCCGGTCTTTGGTCAGTTGCAACGGTTTGTAAAACAGGCGCAACTCAACCTCCGAGCGGAGATTTGTGTCTCTTTTCAGCTACGAATCTGGTCCCGAGGGAGCCAGATTGAACGTTCGGATGCCCTTGTGAGGGTCCGTCTGTTGCAGCCGAGAGAGGGCCTTTCGGCTGCACAAATCGCCCCCATTTCAGGGGACGTTTCCCGCTTTCTCCATAGAGGAAACGGGCTATCGTTATATGTCGTCATGTAGACGACTATGAAGCGACTTCGAGTCGCACCATCGGCTCATGATAATGGGAAGGGTCGGATGGCATCCGGGTGTGATCGCAAGATCGCACAGGTGTTCCGGCCATCTTCAGAAAGACCCGATTCATGCCCGAACTACCCGAAGTGGAAGTGACCCGGCTCAGCTTTGCCGACCGCATCGCTGGCGCGCGGGTGCATGCCGTGTTCATGGGCAAACCCCTGCGCTGGCCGCTGGGTTGTGAGCCGGCGATGCTGGCGGGTCGGCAGGTGCGTTCGGTCGCGCGGCGCGGCAAGTACCTGTTGGTGCACCTGGACGAGGGCTTGCTGCTGTTGCACCTGGGAATGTCGGGCAGTTTGCAGTTTGCGCCCAGTCTGCCGCCGCGCGGCGTGCACGACCATTTCGAGTTGTCGACCAGCCAGGGTGTGCTGCGCCTGCACGATCCCCGGCGCTTCGGTGCCGTGGTGTATGCGCCGTCGCTCGACGATGCGCGCGCCATCAAGTTGCTGAGCGGTCTGGGCGTGGAGCCGCTGGAGGCCGGTTTCGATCCGCTGCATTTCCACCGCGCGTTGAAGCTGCGGCGCTCGGCCATCAAACAGGTGCTGCTGATGGGCGACGTGGTGGTGGGGGTGGGCAATATCTACGCGTCCGAGGCCTTGTTCATGTCGGGCATCCATCCCGCGCTGCGGGCGGACCGCCTGAGCAAGCCCCGCGCGGCGCGTCTGCATGCCGCCATCGTGTCGGTGCTGCAGCGGGCCGTGGCCCTGGGCGGCAGTACCTTGCGCGATTTTTCGAGCGCCGAAGGGCAAAGCGGTTACTTTCAACTCGACGCCATGGTCTATGGCAGAGAAGGCCAGCTCTGTCGGGTCTGTGGTGGGCCGATCAAGGCGATGCGGCAGGGACAGCGGTCCACCTTTTTCTGCGCGGCATGTCAGAAGAAATGACGCGAGGAAACGGCGTGCGCGGCCGGCTGTCGGGCTCAGGCACCGGCCGGGCTTCTCGCGAAAGCCGATGCTATATTGGTCCATTGACCGAGAATCAGGCCCCATGAGCTTCAATCAGGAATTCGACCAGCACGGTATATGGCGCAAGCAGTTTGCCTTGCGTCTGAAACTTCTATCCGAATGGCTGGTGGATCACGACCTGATGGAGCCTGGTGTTCGCGAGCGGCTGGACCAGCTCCACGCCCAGGTCAAGAACGACAAGATCACGGTGGCCTTCGTGGCCGAGTTCTCTCGGGGCAAGTCCGAGCTGATCAATGCGGTGTTTTTCGCGGGCTATGGCCGGCGCATCATGCCGGCGAGTGCGGGCCGCACCACCATGTGCCCGACCGAACTGGGCTACGACGCGGAGATTCCGCCTTGCCTGCGCCTGCTGCCGATTGAGTCGCGGCTGCAGCCGCAGTCCTTGCAGGACTGGCGCAACGCGCCCGACAAATGGGAGCGCGTCGACCTGGACGTGAACGACCCCAAGCAACTGGCGCGCATGATCCAGAAGGTGGCCGAGGTGCGCCGGGTGACGCAGGCCGAGGCCGCCGCCCTGGGTTTCTGGCACGACGAAGCGCCCGACGACAACCCCTTGCCCGGTCCCGATGGCATGGTCGAAGTGCCCAAATGGCGCCATGCCCTCGTCAACATGGCGCACCCCTTGCTCAAGCAAGGTCTGGTGATTCTGGACACACCGGGCCTCAACGCCATTGGCGCGGAGCCCGAACTCACGGTGAGCCTGTTGCCTCAGGCCCATGCCGTGGTGTTCATCCTGGCGGCCGACACCGGCGTGACCAAGTCCGACCTGACGATCTGGCGCCAGCACCTGTCGGTTCTGGGCGAAGGGCGCGAGTCACGCCTGGTGGTGCTCAACAAGATCGACACCATGTGGGATGCGCTGAGTTCGCCCGAGCAGGTGCAGTTGCAGATTGCCTCGCAGCGCACCGACTCGGCCGAAATCCTGGGCGTGCCGGCACGCCAGGTGCTGGCGGTGTCGGCCCAGAAGGGTTTGCTGGCCAAGGTGCACCGCGACAAACAACTGCTCGAGGCCAGCAATCTGCTGGAGCTGGAAACCGCGCTGGGCGAAGACCTGCTGGGCCAGCGCCGCAAGATCCTGAGCGCCGTGGTGGCCAAGGGCATTCAAGCGCTGCGGGTGGAAACCGGCCGATTGGTGCACACGCGGGCGCGTGACCTGGTCGAACAGATTCAGGAACTGGAAGGCCTGCGCGGCAAGAACGCCGGTGTGATCAAGCAGATGCGCCTGCGCATCGAGCAGGAACAGGCCGACTTCGACGCCAGCGGCGCCAAGATTCAGGCCGTGCGCTCGGTGCACCTGCGCCTGCTCAAGGACCTCTTCGCCATGCTCAGCGCCTCGCACCTCAAGGCCGAGGTGGCCACGCTGGGCAAGACGCTGAAGCAGCCCGGCATCAAGCTGGGCGTGCGCCGCGCCTACAACCACACCTTCGACCGCTTGCGCAGCGATCTCGCCAAGGCCGATCGCATGGCGGGCGAGATCCAGTCCATGCTGGAAGGCAGTTTCAAGAACCTGAATGCAGAGTACGGTTTCTCGTTGCAGGCGCCTGTGTCGCCCAAGCTGGGGCAATACGCCAGGGACCTGGACCTGATCGAGAAGAGCCATCTGCAGTACCTCAGCCTGGGCAACGCGTTGCGCCTGGCACAGCCCGAGTTCGCCGAGCGCCTGGCGCGCGCGCTCATGAGCCGTCTGCGTGTGGTTTACGACACCGCCGTCAACGAGGTTGAACTCTGGAACAAGTCGGCGGCCGCGCAGCTGGACGCGCAATTGCGTGAACGCCGCCGCAACTTCAGCCGGCGCATCGAGGCGGTCTCGCGCATCCAGCAGGCCGCGGGCGGGCTGGACGAGCGCATCCGCGAACTGCAGTCGCAGCAGGCCGAGCTCAATCTGCTCGATACCAAACTCGGCGAACTGACCGACCACCTGCTGGCCGCTCCCGAAGAGGAACAACCCGTCGAAGCACTCGTGGCATGAGCCGCGCAGTGGTTGTGCCGGCGGATGCCGGCGATGCAGTGCTGCCGAGCGACTTCGCGCCGCTGCTGATTGAATGGCAACGCCGTGCGGGCCGCAGCGGCCTGCCCTGGCAGCACACCCGAGACCCCTATCTCGTGTGGTTGTCCGAGGTCATGTTGCAGCAGACCCAGGTCAGCTCGGTGTTGTCGTACTACCCCCGATTCCTGGCGCGCTGTCCCGACGTGCAAGCCTTGGCGAGCGCTTCGTCCGACGAGGTGATGGCGCTCTGGAGCGGGTTGGGCTATTACAGCCGGGCGCGCAATCTGCACCGTTGCGCGCAAGTGGTGGTGCGCGATCATGGTGGTGTCTTTCCTCGCACCGCAGAAGGCTTGCAAACCTTGCCGGGCATCGGTGCCTCGACGGCGGCCGCGATCGCGGCCTTTTGCTACGGTGAGCGCATTTCGATTCTGGATGGCAACGTGCGGCGCGTGCTGTCCCGCCTGCTGGCGTTCGAGGGCGATCTTGCCCAGCAGGGCCCGCAGCGCGAACTCTGGTCCTTGGCGCAGGGGCTGCTGCCAGTGGGCCCCACGCTCGACGACATGACCGCGTACACCCAGGGTCTGATGGACCTGGGCGCCACCGTCTGCGCGCGCTCCAAGCCGACGTGCGACCGCTGTCCGGTGCGGCCCATCTGCCAGGCGCATGCGACCGAACAGACCCAGCGCTTTCCCATCAAGACGCGGCGTCTGGTGCGCCGTTTCGAGAACTGGTGGCTGTTGGTGGTGCGGGATGCGAGCGACGCGGCGCAGCCGCGCTTCTGGCTTGAACGCCGGCCGTCCAGCGGCATCTGGGCGGGTTTGTACTGTCCGCCGGTGTACGCCGACGAGGCGGCCTTGCTGGCGGCATTGCCTGAGAGCTTGCGCGGTCGGCTGGAGGCGCTCGAACCGGTGGCCCACAGCCTCACGCACCGCGAGTTGCGCTTGCATCCCTTGCTGCTGCAACTCCCTGCCGGGCGTGTGCAACCATTGCCGCCAGGGCAGTGGGTCAACGCGTCCGACCTGGCCGCGCACGGCCTTCCCGCGCCGGTGCGGCTGCTGCTGCAATCACTGAGCCACTAACCGCTGTGCGCTGAGGCGGGTCAGACGTGGAGCCGGCTGTCAGGGCCCGGCCATTGGTCGCTTTCGCGGTGACGCACCCGCGTGAACCACTCGGTGGCGAACGCATAGGACAGTTGTTCCACCAGGTACACCGAGCGGTGCTGCCCACCGGTGCAGCCGATCGCCACCGTGACGTAGCTGCGGTGGTCGCGCGCCATGTGGGGCAGCCACTGGCGCAGGAACGCGGTGATCTGCTGCTCCATCTGCTGCACGTCAGGCTGGGCGGCGAGGAATTTGGCCACTGCGCCGTCCAGCCCCGTGAGGGGTTTGAGCTCGGGTTCGTAGTGCGGGTTGGGCAGCATGCGCACGTCGAACACGTAGTCGGCGTCCATGGGGATGCCCCGCTTGTAGGCAAACGATTCGAACACCAGCGTCAACGGTGACTGCACGGCACCCATCAGTTCCTTGACCTGGCTGCGCAGGCGGGTCGGACGGATCAGGCTGGTGTCGAGCACCAGCGCTTGCTCGCGCAATTCGCCCAGCAACTCGCGCTCGTATTCGATGGCTTCCGTGAGGGCACGGTGCTGATCCCGCGCCTGCTTGAGCGACAAGGGATGCAGGCGCCGCGTTTCGGAAAACCGCCGCACCAGCGTTTCGGTGGTGGCGTCGAGGAACACGGTGGTGAGTTGCACCGGCCCGTTGGGGCGATCCCGGAGCTTTTCGAGGCGACGAGGCAACCCCGGCAGCGACGCGGCGCTGCGCACGTCCATGGCGATAGCGATTTTGGGCGTGCCGTTGCTCTGCTGCAGGTCGACAAAGGACTCCAGCAATTCGGGCGGCAGGTTGTCCACGCAATAGAAACCCACGTCTTCGAGCGCGGTGAGCGCCACCGACTTGCCCGAGCCGGACATGCCGGTGATCAGCACGAGTTGGGTGGAGGTGTCTTCTGTCGGGTTCATGTGAAAAAAGCTCAGGCGGCCAGCATCTCGCGGGCATGGGCGAGCGAAATTTCGGATTGCTCGCCACCGCCAAGCATGCGCGCAAGTTCGTGCACGCGCGCGTCTTCGGCGATGGGCGACACGGTGCTCTGCGTCTGGCGGCCGTTGGCCTGCTTGCTGACCAGCAAATGGTGGTCGGCACAGGCCGCGACCTGGGGCAGGTGGGTCACGGCAAGCACCTGGCGGTCTTTGCCGAGCTGGCGCAGCAACTGGCCGACGGTGTGGGCGACGGCGCCGCCGATGCCGGAATCCACTTCGTCGAAGATCAGCGTGGGGGCCTGGCCCAGGCGGCTGGTGACGACGGAAATGGCGAGCGCAATGCGCGAGAGTTCACCCCCCGATGCGACCTTGCCGACCGGCTTGGGCGTGGCGCCCGCATGGCCCGCCACACGAAACTCGACCTGCTCCGCGCCATGGGCCTGCGGCTCGTCCAGCGGCAAGAGCGCCACTTCGAACGCGCCGCCTTTCATGCCCAGCGTCTGCATGGTGGCGGTGACGGACCTGGAGAGTTTGGGCGCGGCCTTCTGGCGTTCCTTGGTGACGGCTTGCAGTGCCGCGGTGAAGATTTTCCAGTCGGCGCGCTCGGCTTTCTGCAGCGCGTCCAGATCCAGCGCCTGGTCCACCTGGGCCAGCTCGGTCTTCCACTGCGCATGCACCTCGGCCAATTCCTCGGGCGTGCGGCGGTAGCGCCGTGCGAGCGACATCCACAGCGAGAGGCGCTGGTCGAGTGCTTCCAGGCTGGCGGGGTCCTGCTCGGTGTGGCGGCCGTATTGGTGTAGCACATGCACGGTGTCCTGCACCTGTGCGAGCGCCGCCTCGAGCGCTTCGATGGCGCTGGCAAACTGCGGCTCGATGTGCGCCTGGGCCTGCAAGGCGCTCAGCGCGCGGTGGATCAGCGCAGCGGCGTTGGCGTCGTCTTCGTCCAGCGCGGTCGCCGCCGTCTGCGCCGCATCGAGCAGGGCCTGGGCATTGGCCAGGCGGCCGTGCTGCGCGTTGAGCTCTTCCCATTCGCCGGCCTGGGGCGCGAGCTTGTCGAGGTCGGCGATCTGCCACGACAGGCGCTCGCTCTCCTGTTTCAGCGTGTTCTGTTTTTCGGTGGCAACGTCCAGCGCCTTGCGCCGTTGCCGCCATTGCGCCCAGGCCTGTGCGGCGGGCGCGGTGTCGATACCGGCGTAGGCGTCGAGCAGGTCGCGCACCGCGTCGGCGCGGGTGAGGCTTTGCCAGGCATGCTGGCCATGGATGTCCACCAGTCCATCGGCCAGGGCCTTGAGCTGGGTGACGGTGGCCGCGCTGCCGTTGATCCAGGCGCGGCTGCGGCCATCCGTGTCGACCGTGCGGCGCAGCAGCAGGCTGTCTTCCGCCGCAAAACCCTGCTCTTCCAGCCATGGTGTGAGCGAGTCGGGCACGTCGAACTCGGCGGCGATATCGCAGCGCGCCGCGCCTTCGCGCACCACGCCGCTGTCGGCGCGGGCGCCGAGCGCGAGCTGCAGTGCATCGATCAGGATGGATTTGCCGGCGCCGGTCTCACCGGTCAGCACGCCAAAGCCCTGCTCGAGTTCCAGGTCCAGGGATTGCACGATGACGAAGTCGCGCAAAACGATGCGTCGAAGGCTCATGAATGTGGGCGGTGCGGTAGATGAAAAGGGGAACGGCCGTATTTTGACCGGCCTTTCAGCCGCCTTCGTTCCAGTGGAGCTTCTTGCGCAGGGTGTCGAAGTAGCTCCATCCCACGGGATGCAGCAACCGCAGCGCATGCTCGGAGCGGCGCACCACGATGCGGTCGCCGTGCAGCAGGCTGGTGAGGGACTGCATGTCGAAATTGGCGCTCGCATCGCGGCCGGAGACGATTTCCAGCGCGATCTCGCTGTGCGAAGGAATGACCACGGGGCGGTTGGACAGCGTGTGCGGCGCGATCGGCACCATCACGAAACCGTCAATGCCCGGGTGCAGCAAAGGGCCGCCGGCCGAGAGCGCATAGGCGGTGGAGCCGGTGGGTGAGGCGATGATCAGGCCGTCGGCGCGCTGGTTGGCCACGAAATGGCCGTCCACTTCCACCCGCAGCTCGATCATGCTGGCCACGCCGCCGCGGTTGACCACCACGTCGTTGAGCGCGGTGGCCTCGAACACGCAATGCCCGTCGCGCCAGACCGCGCCCGCCATCAGCGTGCGGGCGTCTTCGGTGAATTCACCGCGCAACATGGGCCGCAACGTTTCCCGGTAGCAGTCAAAGGGAATGTCTGTGATGAAGCCCAGACGGCCCTGGTTGATGCCGATCAGGGGCACGCCATAACGCGCCAGCTGACGCCCGATGCCCAGCATGGTGCCGTCGCCACCGACCACCAGTGCCAGATCGCAGGCCTTGCCGATGGCGGCCACCGCCAGCGCAGGGTACTGGGCCAGGCCGGTGTTGGCGGCGGTTTCCTGCTCCAGGGACACGTCGCAACCCTCGTCGTGCAGAAAGTGCGCGATCTCGTCGACGGCATGGCGCGCACCGGGTGCGTGGTACTTGCCGACGATGGCCACATGCGCAAAACGCAGCGGCTTGCTCGAGCGGGAGGGTGCGGACCGGGTGTCCGTGGTCAGGGTCATGCGGGGCATTACAGCACAGCTTCCCTGTGGTGGAATGGCATAAAACCCGTGGAGCGCGCGGTGCACGGGACCCTGTCCATCCTTAGAATGAAGCCATGTTGGATGACCGCGCCAAACTGTTGCTGAAAGCCCTCGTCGAGCGATACATCGCCGACGGTCAACCCGTGGGTTCGCGCACGCTCGCCAAGGCCGGTGGCATGGACCTTTCGCCCGCCACCATCCGAAACGTGATGAGCGACCTGGAGGAGCTCGGCCTGATCGCCAGCCCGCACACCTCGGCCGGGCGCATTCCGACCGCGCGCGGCTACCGCCTGTTCGTCGACACCATGCTCACCGTGCGGCGCGACAACCTGGCCAGCGTCAACGACATGGCCGGCCCCGGCATCGAAGCGGGCCAGGCGCACCGTGTGATCAGCAATGCGGCACAGATGTTGTCGAACCTCTCGCACTTTGTCGGGGTGGTCACCGCGCCGCGCCGCGCTTCCGTGTTCCGCCACATCGAATTTCTAAGCCTGTCGGAACGGCGCGTGCTGGTGATCATCGTCTCGCCCGACGGCACGGTGCAGAACCGCATCATCCACACGCAGGTCAATTTCACGCAACCGCAATTGCTCGAGGCCGCGAACTTTCTCAACGCGCACTACCCGGGGCTCACCATGGAATCGGTGCGCGAGCGCCTCAGGACCGAAGTGGATGCGCTGCGCGGCGAGATCGCCGATCTCATGAAGGCGGCGGTGGACATCGGCGCGGAGGCGAGCGAGGAGCAGGACGCGGTGGTGGTCTCCGGCGAGCGCAACCTGCTGTCGGTCAGCGAGTTCTCCAGCGACATGGGCAACCTGCGCCGCATGTTTGATCTCTTCGAACAGAAGACCCAGTTGATCCGGCTGCTCGACGTGTCGGCGCAGGCCGATGGGGTGCGCATCTACATCGGCGGCGAAAGCCAGGTAGTGCCGTACGAAGACCTCTCGGTGGTGACCGCGCCCTACGAGGTGGACGGCCAGGTCGTCGGCACCTTGGGCGTGATCGGCCCGCAGCGCATGTCGTACGAGCGCATGATCCAGATCGTGGACGTCACGTCCAAGCTGGTGGGCAATGCGCTGAGCCACCACAAGTGAATGCGGGCGGCAAGCGGCGTCTACAATTCTGCGCTTCGGGCCGTTAGCTCAGTTGGTTAGAGCAGAGGACTCATAATCCTTTGGTCGTTGGTTCAAGTCCAACACGGCCTACCAGTGGAAAAACAGCAGCCTTTCGGGCTGCTGTTTTTTCTTGGGGCTTCGGGTTCAGGCGAACAGGAAGTCCGACTCGACGAGTGGGCCGTTGCCTTGCGACCCCATCCCGTTCACTTCGACCCGGCCCAGCGTCGACGTGACGATGCTCGAGAAGCCGCCAAATTCGTTGTCCTGGATCGTCAGGTCATTGAAGGTCAGCCCCGAGTTTCGGAGGTCGATCTTGTCGTTGTCCGCCCGGGTGAAATCCTCGACAAATTCCCCGAAGCCACCGTCGTTCCATTGCGGCCCGAACACGAACAGGTCGGCGCCCGCGCCGCCGAAATACTGATCGTTCTGCTGCCCGCCGATCAGGATGTCGTCGCCGCCGTCGAAGTCGACCAGCGATGTGCTCCCGGCCCCGGCCTGCAGCGTGTCGTTGCCGGCACCCCCTTCCAGGGAGGTGAAGGAGAACACGTCGTCACTGCCCGTCAGGAAGTCGTTGCCGTCGCCGCCCGAGGCGGTGCCGCCACCGCCGAGCGTCAGCGTGTCGTCGCCGGCTTCACCGAACAACTGATCGAAGCCGCCGAGCCCGCCATGGAGGGTGTCATTGCCGTCGCCGCCGTGCACCTCATCGTCGCCGCCCAGCGCCAACACCTGGTCGTCGCCGCCCGCCGCGAAGATCCGGTCATCGCCTTCGGTGCCGGTGATGACGTCATTGCCGTTGGTGCCGGCAATGATGAAGTCCGTGTTGTCGAAGTCGTCGACGGTGAAGTTGCGGATGCCCTCGAACCGCACGACAAAGTCGTTGGCGTTGAGCACACCGTCGTCGTTGGTGTCGGCGATCAGGTAGGTGCTGCCATTGCGTTGCGCATACCCGAGCTGTGTCAGCTCGTCATTGGCGCCTGGCAGGGCGGCGCCGCTTCTGGGGTTGATACCGAGATTGCCGACGAAGGCGAACGTCCCGCTGGTCAGCCGGATCACGTCGCCACCGGCCGCGCCGGCACCCTGGAAGTCGGTCACCACGTCTTGCTCGGCGAACACCGAGTCCGGCTGGAAGGCGCCAGCGTTGAAGTTGAACTGGTCGTCCCCCGCACCACCGGTGACGGTGTCGGCGCCTTCCTCGGCCTCGAGTTCGTCGGCGCCCGCGCCACCATGGAGCTGGTCGGCGCCCAGGCCACCGAAGAGTTCGTCGTCGCCGGCGTCACCGTACATGATGTCGTTGCCATCGCCGCCGAACATGTCGTCGTTGTGGTTGCCGCCGTAGAGCGTGTCGTTGCCCGCATCACCATCGACGTCGTCGTCGCCGTCGCCGCCACGCACGGTGTCGTTGCCATCCCCGCCCGCCAGGACGGTGTCGCGACCGTCGCCGCCGTTGATGATGTCGTTGCCGGCGCCGCCGGTGATGCGGTCGATGCCGTCGTTGCCGTTGAGGGTGTCGCCACCATCGCCACCGGTGAGGACGTCATTGCCGAGGCCGCCACTCATCTCGTCGCCACCCAGACCGCCGATCAGAATGTCGTCGCCGGCGCCGCCGTTGATCGTGTCGCTGCCGGCGCCGCCATCGATGCGGTCATTGCCGTCCTTGCCGTTGATGGTGTCGCCGCCGCCCAGGCCGAGAATGATGTCATTGCCGCCCGTGCCGTTGAGGATGTCGGCGCCATTGGTGCCGGCAATGACGAAGGTGGTGTCGCCCGCGTCGCTGATCAGCCGGAAGTCCGATTGCACCAGGTTGTGCCTGCCGGTGAGCCGGACCGCGAAATCGTCGGCCTCGAAGACGCCGTCGTCATCCGAATCGGTGAAGATGACCGTGTCGTTGCCGACGAATGCGTAATGGAGCGCTGCCAGTCCGTCGCTCGCGGTGCCCATGGCCGCGCCGAAGGCCGGCAGGCTGCGGAGGCCACCGAAGCTGAGTTGCAGCTGGGGAAATGAGGGCAGCCTCAGCTGCAGCAGGTCGCCGCCCGCCACGCCGGCCCCCTGGAAATCGGTCACGCGGTCCTGCACCGTGGACGTCGAGTTGTCGTTGCCGACGTGCCAGGCGAAGGCGTCGGCACCGGCGCCGCCCGTGAGGGTGTCGGCGCCGATCACGCCGGCGAAGATGTCGTCGCCGCTCAGGGTGTCGTCGCCGACGCCGCCCATGAGCGTGTCATTGCCGCTGTTGCCGTTCAGGGCGTCGTTGCCGTCATTGCCCTCCAGCTGGTCGTCACCGGATCCCCCGAAAACGAAGTCGTCGCCGTCCCCCCCGCGCACGACGTCGTTGCCCTCGCCGCCATCGGCCGAGTCGTTGCCGGCATCGCCGTTGACCTGGTCATTCCCTTCGCCGCCGAGCAGGGCGATGCCCCCGGCAAATTCGCCCTGGTCGTCACCCTCGCCGCCGTTGATGGTGTCGTCCCCACTGCCGCCGTCGACGCGGTCAGAGCCGCCGAGGGCATTGACGGTGTCGTTGCCGCCGCCCGCGAAGATGTTGTCGTTGCCTTCGGTGCCGTTGATGGTGTCGTCGCCCTCGGTTCCGGCAATCACGAAGTTGGTGTCGCCGAAATCGGCCGCGGTGAGGTTCTGCGTGCCGGCGATGCGGGCCGTGAAGTCGCCGTCGTCATACGCACCGTCGTCATTGGTATCGCCGAAGACGAGGGTGTTGCCGCTGTCGAAGGCGAAGAAGATCGCTGTCGCGCCGTCTCCGGCGGCGCCGAGCGCCGTGCCTGAGGTCGGGGTGGCGCTCAAGCCACCGAAGCTGAGGAGGGTGCTGGGAACGAAGAAGGACGGGATCAGGAACAGATCATCCCCGCCGGCAACGCCGGCGCCTTGAAAATCGGTGATGGTGTCCAGCGTCACTGCGGTCGAGTCGCCGTCGAAGACCAGGAAGGCGAACGTGTCGGCACCGCCGCCGCCGGTCAGTGTGTCCGCGCCTTTGACGAAGAACCCGTCTCCCTGCAGTGTGTCGTCGCCATCGCCGCCGTCGACCACATCATTGCCGCCTTCGCCGCTCAGGAAGTCGTTGCCGCCCAGCCCCGAGATGTTGTCGTCTTCGTCCGTGCCGAAGAGGACGTCGTCGAACTCGCTGCCCGTGAATACAGCCATGCTTTTCTCCTGATAGGTTGAGGTGAAAATCGGCTGCACCGGGGCGGGAAGTTGTGGTTCGTGTCGCCCGATGTCGACGCCGAGGCCCTCTGACCGCCGGGCCTTGCGGGGCAATGATCCTAGGCTTGGCCTACCCGGGTGTCAATTGCACGACCTGACCGGGCATCGGGACTTCCGCTCGCAGTCCTGCGGCTCAAGCGCGTCGATCGACCCAGCTGTAGACGAACATGCCCGCAACCATCGCGGCGACGAACACCAGGGCCTTGATTTCACCCGCTGCGGTGGACACCAGCGCCGGGCCCGGGCAGAAGCCCGCCAGGCCCCAGCCCACGCCAAACACCAGGCCACCGATCAGCAAACGCCGGTCGATCTGGTTCGATCGAGGCAAGTGCAGCGCGCCGCCCAACAGATTGGTGGTGCGCTTCCGGATGAGCGCGAAAGCGAAGAAGCCCACGCCCACGGCGCCGGCCATCACCAGGGCCAGCGAGGGGTCCCAGAGGCCGAACAGATCAAGAAAGCCCAGGATCTTGGCGGGGTCGGTCATGCCCGAGAGCAGGAGGCCCAGACCGAACAACAGGCCGATGAGAAATTCGGTGATGCGTTGCATGTGGGCTCTCCTCAGAACAGTTGGCGTGCTGCGTACACGGTGACCATGCCCGCGCCCATGAAGACCAGGGTGGCCACGATGGAGCGCGGTGAGAGGCGCGAGATGCCGCACACGCCATGGCCGCTGGTGCAACCCGAGCCGTAGCGCGTGCCGAAACCCACCAGCAGGCCGGCCACGATCAGCAGGGCGAAGCTGGCGTCGATGCGCGGCGCACGAACGAGGCTCTCGGGCGCCAGCGCGCGATAGACCAGCGGTGCGCTGAAAAGCCCGAGCAGAAAGGCGATGCGCCAGCCCGCATCGCCCAGCCTGGGCGGCAGCAGGCCCCCCAGGATGCCGCTGACGCCGAGCACGCGGCCATTCAACAAGATGAACAGCGCCGCGGCGATGCCCACCAGAATGCCCCCGGCCAACGAGGCCCAGGGGGTGAAGTTGGCCCAATCGATGTTCATAGTTTCTCCTGCTGAAATGGGTGGAGCATACGGCGATGGGGTGCGTCGCGCCGCGTGGTTCAGTCCACGCCTCGGAACACCTCGCCGAGCCACTGGGTGAACACCCGCACGCGCGCCGACAGTTGCCGGCTGTGTGGGTACAGCACCGACACGGGCAGTGGCGGCGGTGGCTTGTCGGCCAGCACCTCGATCAATCGGCCTTGGGCCAGTTCGTCGGCCACGCGGTAACGCGGCACCTGCACCAGGCCGAGGCCGGCGACGGCAGCACCCGCGTACAGGTCGGCGCCCGTCACGGACACCACGCTGCCCAAGGCCAGGTGCTGCACCGCGCCGCCTACGGTGAACTCCAGCGGCAGCGCCTGCCCGGTGGCGCTGGAGAGGTAGTTCACCGCGCGGTGGCCGGACAGCGCCTCCAAGGTGGCGGGCACGCCAAACCGCTCCAGATAAGCGGGACTCGCGCAGGTGATCTGCCGCAGCAGCGCCACGCGCCGCGCGACCAGCGAGGAGTCGCGCAAGGGGCCCGCGCGCAGCACGCAGTCGACGCCTTCGCGCACCAGATCGACCAGCCGATCGTCTTCGCCCAGGTGCAGTTCCAGTTGTGGGTGGCGCGCGAGAAAGTCGGGCAGGGCCGGCACCACGAAGTTGCGCGCCAGCGTGCCCTGCAGGTTCACGCGCAGCAGGCCTTTGGGGTTGGTTTCGCGGAACAGGCCGTCGGCTTCTTCCAGGTCCGCCAGCAGGCCCGTGCAGCGCTGTCGGTAGGCCTCGCCGTCGGGTGTGAGCCGCACCGTGCGGGTGGTGCGCTCCAGCAGCCGCACACCCAGACGCGCTTCCAGCCGCTGGATCAGGTTGCTCACCGTGGCGCGCGGCAACTGCAGGTCGTCGGCGGCTTGTGTGAAGCTGCCGCGCTCGGCGATGCGCACGAACACCTGCATTTCCTGAAATCGGTCCATGTCCCGGTCTATTGTTTGTGAAATTCGAATTATGTTTCTAATTTAATGTCAATGATCTCTTTATCCGAACAGTTCATGATTCGCTGCATCCCTCCACTGCCGCACAAGGACACCTCATGAACACGCCTTCCATCCCTTCTTCCCCGGTCGCCATCGTCACCGGCGCCTCGCGCGGCATCGGCGCGGCCATTGCCCGCCGCCTTGCGGCGGACGGTTGCGCCGTGGCCGTCAACTACATGTCGGGCGCGGCCGACGCCGAGGTGCTGGTGACCGAGCTGCGCGCCGGTGGCGCGCGCGCCATCGCGGTGCGGGCCGACGTGTCCAGGCCCGACGAGGTGCGCGCCCTGTTCGACGCCACGGAGCAGCAACTCGGCCAGGTCGACGTGCTGGTCAACAACGCCGGCGTGCTCAAGACGCAGCCGCTGGCGCAGACCAGCGACGCGCTGTACGACCAGACGTTTGACATCAACGTGCGCGGCACCTTCAACACCTTGCGCGAAGCCGCCACGCGCTTGAACGAGGGCGGGCGCATCGTCAACTTCTCCAGCACCACGGTGGCGTTGAACCTGCCCGGCTACGGTGTCTACATCGCGAGCAAGGCCGCGGTCGAGTCGCTCACGCAGGTGTTTGCCAAAGAACTGCGCGGCCGCCGCATCACGGTCAACGCGGTAGCGCCCGGCCCGGTGGCAACGGCGCTGTTTTTTGAAGGCAAGACCGACGAGCAGATACAGACCTTCGCCAACATGCCGCCACTGCAACGGCTGGGTGAACCCGGCGATATCGCGTCGGTGGTGGGGTTTCTGGTGAGCCCGGCGGGGAGCTGGGTCAATGGCCAGGTGCTGCGCGCCAACGGCGGCCTGGCCTGAGCTTATTTGCGCAGCCGCGTTGGGGATATGCGCCGGGGGCCTCGATGGCTGTGTTGGTAGGCCTGCAGTTGCGCCTTGGACACGTTGCCTTCGAACAAGGGGGTGAGGTCGGACACGGCGAGCAAGGCGCTGGCTTCGTCGCGCTGCAGGCAGAGGGCTTGGGCCAGGTCGGCGCGCAGGAACCAGAGCGCTTCGATGCTCGGCGCGAAGCGGATGCGGTGTTCCAGCTGGGGGTTCAGCTCTGCGCCACGCACGCCGAGCACACGCAACATGGACTTCTGAATCAGCAGCATCGCCTGGGGGTCGGGCGTTTTTGAAGTCGTCTCCGTATTCGACGAAAGGATCGACGTCAAAGTACTGAAAAAAGTCTTGACTCTTTGCATGCTTATGGATGCTTTCCGGGTGTGCCTACATGGGCCTGAGTGAGTCTTCCTACCGGCTCGGTGTGCGGATTTATACCCTATACCGTATTGTTTTGTGCGGTGGCGCACAGACTGCGTCAGCTGAATTTCAGCTCCGCCGAATGCTGCAGTGCAAGGTAAGGGCTACGCGGCGGCGTTTTTCGCCATGGCCTTCGCCATCGTCTTGCCCAGCTCCACGCCCCACTGGTCGTAGGCGTTGATGTTCCAGATCGCGGCCTGGGTAAACACCTTGTGCTCGTACAGCGCGATCAGCGCACCCAGGCGCGCCGGGTCCAGGCGGTCGAGCCAGAGGATGTGGCTGGGGATGTTGCCGTCGAAGCTGCGGTGCGGCGCCATCGCGCGCGCCTCGGACTCGCTCAGGCCTTCTTTCTGCAGCGCAGCCTGTGTGTCGGTCAACGAACGGCCGAAGGCCATGGCTTCTGCCTGGGCACGCAGGTTGAGGTTGACCACCTCGTGGTGCGTGGCGGCGAGTGGCAAGGGCGTGTCTTCGTTCTGCACGCCGATGAAGTCCACCGGCACGGTGTGCTTGCCCTGGTGGATGAGCTGGAAGTAGGCGTGCTGCCCATCGATGCCGAGACCACCCCAGACGATGGGCCCGGTGTCGACCGTGGCGGGTGTGCCATCCAGGTGGGTGTGCTTGCCGTTGGACTCCATGTCCATCTGCTGCACGAACGGCGTAAAGCGCCCCAGGCGCGAGGCGTAGGGCACGATGAGATGCGTGGGCAGGCGCAGGAAGTTGCGGTTCCACAGGCCGTGCAGCGCCATCTGCACGGGCAGGTTCTGCGCCAGTGGCGTGCTGCGGAAGTGCTCGTCCATGGCGCGCGCGCCGGCCAGGAACAGGCGGAAGTGCTCGGCGCCGATGGCAATGGCCAGCGGCAGGCCCAGGGCCGACCACACCGAGTAGCGCCCGCCCACCCAGTCCCAGAACAGAAAGGTCCGCTCGGCCGGGTAGCCGAGCTTCGCCGCTTGCGCGGGTGAGGCGGTGATGGCCACGAGATGCCGGGACAGCGCATCGGCCGGGCAGCCGTTGTCGGTGAGCCAGCGCTGCGCGCTCGCGGCGTTGGTGAGTGTTTCCTGCGTGGTGAAGGTCTTGCTGGAGACGATCAGCAGCGTGCGTTTCGCATCGAGGTGGCGCAGCACGCTCCACAGCGCCCAGGCATCGGGATTGGAGACGTAATGCACGCGCACGCCCGGGTGCGCCAGATGGGCGAGGGCATCGGCCGCCATGCGCGGGCCGAGGTCGGAGCCGCCGATGCCGATGTTCACCACGTCGGTGATGGCGTCGCCCGCGTGGCCGCGCACGGTGCCGGCGCGCAGCGCTTCGGCGAAGTCGCAGATGCGTGCCAGTTCGCGTTGCACGTCGGACTGCACTGCCGTGCCCCAGGGGCCCGTGTGCAAGGGGTCGCCGCGCAGGGCGACGTGCAGCACCGGGCGGTCTTCGGTGTTGTTGATGTGCTCGCCCTTGAACATGGCGTCGCGTTGCCGGGCCACGCCGGCTTGCTCGGCCAAGTGGTTCAAGGCCTGCTGGATCGCGGGCGACACGCGTTGGCGGCTGGCGTCGAGCTCGATGCCGGCGGCTTTCAGGTTCATGCGCGCGGCGCGGCCCGTATCGGACGGCAACACGTCGCGCAGGTGGGGCTGGGGTGCCGCGGCGAGCGATTGCAGCTGCGCCCAGGCAGGCAGGGAGGTGGGCTGGGTCATGTCTCGTGAATGGCGGTTCTGGGGTTCGGTCGAGCAGCCATTAGACGCCAGCCGCCAGGGCGGTCGCTTCGCGCGCCAGTTGCGTGATGCGCTTCCAGTCGCCACTTTGCAGCGCGTCGGCCGGGGTGAGCCAGGAGCCGCCGGCCATGGCGACATTGGGCAGTGACAGCAGGGCGCGCAGGTTCTCGGTGCTCACGCCGCCGGTGGGGCAGAAGCGCACGTCGGGCAAGGGTGCGCCCAGGGCGGCGAGCATGGCGATGCCACCGGCCTGGGCGGCGGGGAAAAGTTTCATCAGCGTGAAGCCCTGGTCGCGGGCGCGCATCACCTCGCCGGGGGTCATCACGCCGGGAATGAAGGGCAGGTTCGCCGTGCGCACCGCGTCCACCAGTGCGTCGGTGCAGCCGGGTGAGAGGGCAAAGGTCGCGCCCGCGTTGATCACCTGCGGCACCTCGGCCGCGCGGGTGACAGTGCCGGCGCCGAGATGCATCGCCGGTACGTCGCGCGCCACGGCCTCGATGGCTTGCAGCGCCACGCCGGAGCGCAGGGTGATCTCCATCACGTCGATGCCGCCTTCGAGCAGCGCATGGGCCAGCGGCACGGCATGGGCGGCGTCCTTGAGCACGATCACGGGCACGACGCGGGATTTGAAACTGGGGCGGGTGAAGCAGGTGGTGGTCATGGTGTGGTGTGTTTCGTTGGCGTTGTCAAAGTGCTCCAAACAATGGCGAAGCCCCCAGCTCGGCCGCGCCGGCCTGCTGCCTGAACAGCCCGAACAGCTCGCGTCCGCTGCCGTGCGCATTGCCCGTGAGGTCGGGGTGCACGGTCTTGCGACGGGCCAGGGTCCTGGCCTCCACCTCGAGTTCGAGCACACCACGCTCGCAGTCGAGCGTGATCCAGTCGCCGTCGCGCACGCGCGCGATCGGGCCGTCGGCCAGGGCCTCGGGCGTGAGGTGGATGGCGGCGGGCACCTTACCCGATGCGCCGGACATGCGGCCGTCGGTGACCAGCGCCACCTTGAAGCCCTTGTCCTGCAGCACGGCCAGGGGTGGCGTGAGCTTGTGCAGCTCGGGCATGCCGTTGGCGCGCGGGCCCTGGTAGCGCACCACGGCGATCAGGTCGCGCTCGAGCTTGCCTTCGTTGAAGAGCGTGAGCAGGTCCTGCTGGTCGTTCACCACCACGGCCTGGGCGCGCACCACGCGGTGTTCGGGCTTGACGGCCGACACCTTGACCACGCTGCGTCCCAGGTTGCCTTGCAGCAGGCGCAGGCCGCCGTCGGCGCTGAAGGGGTCGCTCACCGGTCGCAGCACCGCCAGGTCGCCGCTCTGGTCGGGGGCCGGGCGCCAGGCGAGCTGGCCGTTGTCGAGCCAGGCTTCGCGCGTGTAGGCCTCCAGGCCCGCGCCCATCACCGTGTTCACGTCGGCGTGCAGCAAGCCCGCACCGAGCAGTTCTTTCATGAGGAAGCCCATGCCGCCGGCCGCGTGGAAGTGGTTCACGTCGGCGCTGCCGTTGGGGTACACGCGCGCCAGCAGTGGCACGGCGTGCGAGAGTTCGGCGAGGTCGTCCCAGTCGATCAGCACACCGGCCGCGCGCGACATGGCCACCAGGTGCAGCGTGTGGTTGGTGGAGCCGCCCGTGGCGAGCAGGCCCACGATGGCGTTGACGATGCTCTTCTCGGTCACGATGTCGGCCAGGCACAGCGCGGGCTCGCCGGTGCGCCCGGTGTTGGCGACGGCGCGCTTGACCGCGCCGCGCGTGAACGCGTCGCGCAGCGGCGTACCGGGGTTGACGAAGGAGGCGCCGGGCAGGTGCAGGCCCATGATCTCCATCAGCATCTGGTTGCTGTTGGCGGTGCCGTAGAAGGTGCAGGTGCCGGGGCTGTGGTATGCCTGTGCTTCGGATTCGAGCAACGCCTCGCGCCCCACCAGGCCTTGCGCGTACTGCTGGCGCACCTTGGCCTTGGCGTCGTTCGAAAGGCCCGAGGTCATGGGGCCCGCGGGCACGAACACCGCGCTGAGGTGACCGAACTGCAGCGCGCCCATGAAGAGGCCGGGCACGATCTTGTCGCAGATGCCGAGGAACAGCGCCGCATCGAACACGTTGTGCGTGAGCGCCACGGCGGTGGAGAGCGCGATCACATCGCGCGAGAACAGCGAGAGCTCCATGCCGGCCGCGCCCTGCGTGATGCCGTCGCACATGGCGGGCACCCCTCCGGCCACCTGCACGGTGGCGCCGAGCGCGTGCGCGTGGTCGCGGATTTTCTGCGGGTAGGTCTCGTACGGCTGGTGGGCCGAGAGCATGTCGTTGTAGGCCGTGACGATGCCGAGGTGTGGCGCGCGCTCGGCGTGGATCTTGAGCTTGTCGGCCAGCGGCAGCGCTGCCGTCGTGTGGGCCATGTTGGCGCATCCCATGCCGGTGCGCTGGGTGCCGCTCTTGCGCTGCGCGGCCATGGCGGCGAGGTAGGTGGCGCGCGTGGCGGCGCTGCGCTCGGTGATGCGCCGCGTGACGTGGGCCAGGGTGGGGTGAAGTGGGGCGTTGGTTGTCATCGTGGGGTTCCGATTTTTTTCAGGCCAGCCAGACACTGACGGGTGTGACGTGTTGGTTCAGCACCAGCGAGATCGGCAGGTTTTCATCAGCGGCCCGACAGGCCTGTTGGTACACGGCCAGCTTGGTGGCGCCGGTGATCGACAGCATCAGCTCGTGCGTGGTCAACAAGGCGGGCAGGGTGAGGGTCAGGCGCACGTGGGGTGCGGCCGGTGGGCGCAGCCAGGTCACCGGGCCGCTGTGGTGCAAGGCCTTGGGCAGCTGCGGCGCGCCGGGAAACAGCGAGGCGGTGTGGCCGTCTTCGCCCATGCCGAGCACGGCCACGTCCATGGGCCAGGGCTGTGCCGCCAGGCGCGCGTTGGCGCCATCGGCCAGGGCGTCGAGCGCGGCGTCGTCAAGCACGTCGGGCACCTGGTCGAAGAAGGGCACGAAGCTGGCCTTGGCCGCCGCGCCTTGCAGCAAATGGGTGCGCACCAGCGCGCTGTTGCTGTCGGGGTGGGTGTGCGGCACACAGCGTTCGTCCACCAGCAGCACCGTCACGTGGTCCCATTCCAGAGGCTGCTGGCGCAACTGCTCGAACAGGGCCACCGGCGACTTGCCCCCCGACACCGCGAGCACCGCATGGCCGCGCGTGGTGATGGCCTTGCGCAAGCGGCGCGCCATGTGCTGCGCCAGTTGCCGCGCGAGATGGTCCGCGCTGTTGGCGGTGTGCACCTGCAGCAGGGGTGGGGGCACCAGGCCGTCGTCGCGCGGGTTCATGGGCTCAAACCTCTTCGGCCCAAGCGGAGCCTTCGCGCGCCATGAGAGCGGACGAGGCCGCGGGCCCCCAACTGCCGGCGGTGTAGGGGCGGGGCTTCTCGTGCAGGGTGCTCCAGCCATCGATGATCGGCTCGACCCAGGTCCACGCGGCCTCCAGTTCGTCGCGCCGCATGAAGTGCGTGAGGCGGCCCTTGATCACGTCCATCAGCAGGCGTTCGTAGGCCTCGGCGCGGCGCGCGCTGAAGGCCGATTCCAGATCGAGGTTTAGGCTCACCGGGCGCAGCCGCATGCCGCTGCCGGGTTCCTTGGCCATCATCTGCAACTGCACGTGTTCCTCGGGCTGCAGGCGGATCATCAGGCGGTTGACCGGCTGGCGCGGCGCGTCGGGGAAGATGGTGTAGGGCAGGTCGGCGAATTCGATGACGATCTCCGAGCGCCGCTCGGCCATGCGTTTGCCGGTGCGCAGGAAGATCGGCACGTTGGCCCAGCGCCAGTTGTTGATGTGCGCGCGCAGGGCGACGAAGGTTTCGGTGGTGCTGTCGGCGGGCACGTTGGCTTCCTGCAGGTAGCCCGCGGCCTTGTCGCCATTCGATGCACCGGCGGTGTACTGGCCGCGCACGGTGTCGCGCGCCACATCGGCCACGGTCATGGGGCGCAGCGAGCGCAGCACCTTCAACTTTTCGTCGCGCACGGCGTCGGGGTCGAGCGACACCGGGGGCTCCATGGCCACGATGCAGAGCAGCTGCAGCAGGTGGTTCTGCACCATGTCGCGCAGCGCGCCGGTGCCGTCGTAGAAGCCGGCGCGGCTGCCCACGCCGACCGACTCGGCCACGGTGATCTGCACGCTCTTGATGTAGGGGCTGCGCCAGAGCGGTTCGAAGATGGTGTTGCCAAAGCGCAGCACCATCATGTTCTGCACGGTCTCCTTGCCCAGGTAGTGGTCGATGCGGAAGGTCTGCGCTTCGCTGAAGTAGCGGCCCACCTCGTCGTTGATGGCGCGCGCCGAGGCCAGGTCGTGGCCCAGCGGTTTTTCCAGCACCACGCGCGAGCGCTCATCGATCAGGCCCGCGCCATGCAGGTTCGCGCAGGTGGCGGTGAACAGCGTGGGGGCGGTGGCGAGGTAGAACACGCGCAGCGAGCCGGGTTGCAGCGCGCTGGCCAGGTTCGTGAAGTCGGCCGCCTGCGTGGCGTCGAGGCACACATAGTTCAGCCGCGCCACGAAGCGCTGCCACGCGGCTTCGTCCAGCGACTCGGGAGCGATGAAGCCGCGCACCTTGTCGTGGACGAAGGCGGTGAAGGTATCGCGGTCCCAGGGCTGGCGGCCCAGCGCATGGATGCGCGTGGCGTCGGGCAGGTTGTGGTGCAGGTGCGCCATGTACAGCGCGGGCAGCAGCTTGCGCACCGAGAGGTCGCCAGCGCCGCCAAAGATCACCAGGTCGATGGGCTCGGCGGCGGTGGGGTC
>NZ_SCML01000064.1 GCF_005503365.1 Hydrogenophaga sp. 2FB | reverse complement strand
GATTTGAAAGTGAACAGGAAAGTCAATGAAATCAACGATCTACCAACACCACCTCCGCGCCAGTGCTAGCTTTTCGTACCGTCACTTATTGCACTGAAAACGAGGAGACCCCGCATCGCGGCGACGATTTGCTCGGCGGTCAATTTCTTGTCGTAGAGGACCTCTTTGAGCTCCACCCGCTCAGCGCGTAAATCGACGGAGCTGTCGGCTTGCTTCTTGAGCACCTTGCCGGAAGCCTTGCGGTAGAGATCGGTGAGGCGTCGCGCACCCATCTCCGCAGCCAGGTCGGTCTGCTCAAGCAAAGTGACGTGCAGGAATGAGACCATCTCCAACTCGCGCTGTTCGGGGGACAGGTTCTTTGTTGCTGATGGTGTTCGATTGACCACCTCCTGGCTGTAGGCCTTTAACCGGTTCAGCGCAATCGCCGACAGCTTCCATTCGTGGACATGCAATGCCTTCAGGCACTCGATTTTCTTGGTGACCTCGCTCAGGGTGAGCTGGCCATGCTTGCCCGGTGGCGTTCGCAGCCAATCCAGCACGGTGTGCCCACCCGGTCCAGATCGTTTTGAGAACGTGTGCAAAAGCGCCCTGTGGATGTGCTCGCGCGGCACGCCTATGCGAATCGTTTCGAGCGCCGCATTCTCCTGGTCGGCAAATGCCGTGCGGGCCATGTCCCTGAGGTTTCGATCGCCAGGCAGCACGAGGCGGCGGTCGAAAAGCCAGTGCTCCGACTGATGCACAAGATCGTTCACCGAAACCGCAGTGGTGGCAAGCTCGCGCAGGGCATCGGCAAGCAGTGCTTTTGTGGTGTCGTCCACAACCGCGAAGCCAACGCGTTGCCGTGCCCAAAGCTGATGCCCGAAGCGGGTGGCCCGGTCCTTGTACAGCGACGTCACGGATGCGATGTCCGTCGCGCTCATGCCCAGTGTTGATGTCAGGTGCCGCAGCAGCACGGGTGGCAGGCCTGAGAGGGCATCTGGGTGTCGTCCAGTGGCGCGCAGCATTACCAGTTGAACGGCCGCGCCAAGCCGAGCTGTACCCCGGAAGCGGGGCGGGCGAAGCTCGTGGATGTCTTCAGCGCTCAGTCCAAAGCATTCTTCGACCTCGCGCCTGGACAGAGACTTGGGAAGGGTGTCGGATCCGACAAAACGCAGATAGAAGCCTGGCAAGCTGGTTCTCCCCATGGCCTGCGCAGTTCCAAGCCTTGTTGGAGTCTACGGAATTGTTCTCGTTGGTTCCAGAAGGTTTGAGCGAATGCGGGTTAACCCTCGGCTGCTAACCCGACTTTCCGCACCGAAATTGAGATCACCCCCGCTTGTACATCTCGCGGTCGTAGTCCCACGGTTCGATCCGCGTCTTCATTGGTGGCACCACCGGAATGAAACCCAGATCCAGTGCCAGCTGCCGTGTCTCGTTGCCTTCGTAGGCACGGTCCATCAACAAATGCACCGGTCTGCTGGTCGGCCCAAGACTGCTGAGCAGGCGCCGGCCTTCGGGTGCGTCGTGCGCCTGCCCAGGCGAGAGCGAAAACGTCACGGCCGTTCGAGCATCCGCGGCAACCATATGAATCTTGGTGTTCCATCCGCCTCGGGACTTTCCGATGGACTGCGGACCTTTTTTTTAGTGCCCCTGTGCCGTCGGGATGGACCTTGATGCTTGTGGAGTCCAGCGAGACGGCTTCGATCCTGATACGCACGACTTGCGCACGCTGCAACTCCTCGAACATGCGATCCAGGACGCCAGCTTTGGTCCAGCGATTCATGCGCGTGTAAATCGTGTGCCAGTTGCCGAAGCGTTTGGGCAGTCCGCGCCACTTGCAACCATGTTCGGCCACATAGAGGATCGCATTGACCACCTGCAGATTGCTCAGGCTGACGTTGCCACGCTGCCTGGGCAGGCAGTGTTCAATGGTAGCGAATTGTTCGGGCGTGATCTCCATGTCGGAGATTTTCTGGCGCAATCGTCGCCGTCGCCATTAGTGTTAACACGCCCTAGACCAGTTCCAGGAAGCCATAGCGGTCATGGAGGCGCGAGCGGCGACCGGTCGCCTGGTGCTGAGGATGGATTAAGAACGGCACGCCCGGCGACGGGCGGCGCAGACGAAAACGCCAACGTGAGCCGGCGTTTTGCATGGGGCGCGATGCACCTCGCGCCTGCAATCCCGCATAGGCGGGGTTGCAGTCTTCAGTACGTCAACAACTCCAGGATCTTTTTCGCGTTCGGCTGGCGATCGAGCGAGAACAGCATGTCCGCCGCCTCGTTCGCCCGTGCGTCGTCGATGATGTCCCGCGTGCAGGAGAGGTACTTGTGCCGAACCTCGTCGTCGGTCAGCGGATCTTCCGGGTCGCCGTGCGAGATCACGCAGAGCTTTTTGAATTCCGCCCCGCTGCGGGTACGGATCGTCAGCGGATTGGATTCACCGAGGATCGCCCGCTTCCACTCCGGATGCACGACCACCTCGGTACGGTCCCACAGTTTCTGCAACTTGGGATTCTTCACGCCTTCGTCGGTGAAGGTGCGCACAGAGATCTCTTCCCCGGAGATCGCAGCGGCCACGCAGTGGTGCATGCTGAAGCGCGACTCCTCGCCGTTGGCTGGCGCAGGGAACTTGATGATCTCGGGGAAGGTCGGGTTGACTTCGACCACCACCTTCTCCACGTCGTTCGCGCTCAGCTTGTTGGCCGTCATGATCTCAATCACGCCGTCGACAATGCGCTGCATGAGGTAACAGGCGGTGTACTTCTTGAAGCCGACGGCCATGACCCGCAAATCGCTTCCGCGGCCCAGCGGGAACTCCAGGTCGGGCATGCCGGCAAGGGTGTCGAAGTAGCCCTTCTTGCCTTCAAAGACGTTCGGCTCGCCGGTGAGGCCCAGCTTGGCGAGCTTGGCAGCGCTGATGCCGTTGCGCCCCGCGATGCCTGCTTCGTACAGGTGCGCACCCGTTCCCATCTGGCGGGTCGAGCCGCTGGCCTGCGAGACGGCGAGGCTGAGGGCCATGCGCGTCTCTTCCTTGCTCAGCTTGAGCAGCTTCGATGCCGCGCCGGCGATGCCGATCGCGCCCAGGCTGGGCGCGGTGAGGATGCCGCGCTCGGTGGCGCCGCCGTCCGTGAGGATCATGCCGGGACGCGCCTGGATCTCGTAGCCGAGAATGAAGGCTTCGAGGATCTCCCGGCCCGAGGATCCCAGCTCCTCGCCCAGCGCGAACACCGCCGGGATGATGTGGCATGTATACATGGACTCAGGCCAGCTGTCGTCCTCGAGCTCGGTGCTGTGCGCCGCAGTCGCATTGACGAGCGAAGCCATCTCGGACGTGGTGCGAAAGCCCGCGCCGATCACGCTGGCCTGCTCGACACCACCTGACTCCTTGGCATAGCGGGCCAGCACTTCGCCTGCATGGATGCGTGAGCCGGCCACGGCCATGCCCAGCGTGCTCACGATCAGTGCCTTGGCCTTGTTGATCACCTCGACGTCGAAATCGTCGAACCCGGTGTTGACCACGTAATCGGCGACCCGCTCGGTTGCTTTCATCATCATTCCTTGGATTCCCGCGAGCTGCGCTCGCGAATCACGGTCTTGCGTTCTTCCGACATCCGCGGGCCGCACAGGGCAACCAAGCCGGAAATCGTCAACTCAAGACCCTTGCTCTTGCCCGCCTCGACCGCTTCCCACAGGTCCTTGTAGAAAACGTCGGGCTGCGGATGCGTGGTCAGGAGATTATCGAAAAATCCGGGGTGCTCGATGATCCACGAATTTCCGGTACTCACACGCGCGCACTCGATGACGCGGCGCTCGTCGATGCCGAACGCCGTCGCAAGCTTGAACGCCTCGTTCGCAACGAATGCGTTGCACAGCGCCATGACGTTGTTGCACAGCTTCATGACCGAACCGGCACCCGGTGTCTCACCCATGTGGAAGACATTCGATCCGACCGCCTTGAGGTAGGGCTCGCAGCGCAGGAACGAGGCTCGATCGCCGCCCACCATCAGCGTGAGCGTTCCGGCGATGGAACCGGCGCGCGCGCCGCTCACGGGGGCGTCCAGCAAGTGCCAGCCTCTTTCGCCACAGCTCTTGGCCAGGCGCGCGATGAACCCCGGTGTCACCGTGCTGTGAATGAGCAGGGTCCTACCGGTCGTCTCACTCGAAAACAGCCCGCCTTCGCCGTAGATGCAGTCGGTGAGTTGGTCTTCGTTCCAAACGCACAGGCCGATGGTGTCGCAGCTATCTGCCAGGTCGGCGAGGCTTGCGGCCACCTGCGCGCCCTTGTCCTTCGCGATCTTCAGCGGCCCCGGGCGAAGGTCGAACACGGAAACCTCGAAGCCCTTGGCGAGGAGGTTGTGCGCCATGGGCTCGCCCATGTCGCCCAGCCCGACGAACCCCACACGTGCGACCGATGCCGCGCCGGATTCTTTGCGAACGCTCATGAATCCCCCTTGATGCCGAGTTCGTGGATCAGGCTCGAAAAGACCTGCGTCTCGTTTCGGATCACCTGATTGAAGCCGGCCGCGTTCTCGTAGATGACTTCCGCGCCCGATCCGTTGAACCGGTCGATCACGGCCTGCACCTGCAGCGCCTTGGCCAGCGTTTCCGAGATCTTCGCGTTGACGGCTGCCGGCGTGCCCGCGGGCGAGTACATGCCGATCCAGGCATAGAAATCCATGCCCGGCAGGCCTTCTTCGCGCATCGTGGGCATGTCGGGGAACTGCGAGAGGCGCTTGGCGCCGGCCGTGGCCAGCATCATCACCTTGCCGGTACGCACATGGGGGAAGGCAATGCCCGGGTCGATGACCATGTCAGTCTCGCCGGTGAGCATGGCCTGCAGCGCGGGGCCCGAGCCTTTGTACGGCACGTGGATGGCCTGGATGCCAGCCTGCTTGAACATGGCGGCCGCCACCAGGTGCGGCTGGGTGCCCGTACCACCCGAAGCGTAAGTGAGCTTGCCCGGATTGGCCCGGCCGTAGGCCAGGAAATCCTTGAAGGTCTTGAACGGCAGGCCCAACCGGGTGACCAGGTTCATGGAATAGCGACCGACCGCGGCGATGGGTACGATGTCCTTGTTTGGATCGATCGGCATCTTGAAGATGTACGGGTTGGCCGTGATCTGCGTGGTCGGCGCGCACAGCAGCGTGTAACCGTCCGCCGGTGCCTTGGCAACTTCGACGGTCGCAATGTTACCGCTGGCGCCGGGCTTGTTGTCCACGATGATCGGCTGGCCGAGCATCTCGTTCATGGGCACCGACAGCACGCGGGCCATGACGTCGGACCCGCCGCCCGGCGCGTAGCCGAGCACGACCCTCACTGGCTTGCCGGGCCAGGTGCCCTGCGCTCGCGCCAAAGAACCGAAGGAAGCGGCGGTCAGGCCCGCGGTGATGGCAGCGAACTGCCGACGATTGAGTCCAGGGCAAAAGCTCATGTGTTATCTCCAGGCCACACAGGGCGGTGATGTATTTCTCGTGCGCCGCCATCGAATTGAGGCGTTGCAGATGTCTATTATGAATATGGCAGTGAAGTAAGCTGTATCCGCGTAAACCCTATTGACGCGACTTCTGCGTACACGAAGTGCGTTTTAGCTGTTGGGCCTGCAGGGATGGGCCATACAGGCGGTCTCAGGCGGCGCTGGTGACCGCGTCGAGCGGTCGAAAGCGTGGGAGGAACATGCCGTCGCCAATATCGTCCCACCAGAGCGTGCAGCGCATGCCGATAGACACCTTCTTCGAATCGATGTCGGTGAGGTTGGTGATGAGCCTCACACCGGGCATATCCGGGAAGTCCACCACGGCCACGACGTAGGGGAGCATCTTCTCGACCGCAGGGTGGCTGGCGTGCCGGACCACGGTGTAGCTGTACACACGCGCCTCGGACGGGGCCTCGACGTAGTTCGTCTCACAGGACTGGCATGCAAAGCACATCGGAACCGGCGGATGCCGCAGCGTGCCGCAGCGTGCGCAAGACTGGAAGCGCAGCGAACGCTGCTTGCAATACTCGAAGAAGTTCGCCTCGTCGACCGTCGTCCGGACCGACCAGGATCAAACCCGGCGCGCGCGCAGCTTGGGCTGGCGCTGAATGAGCGCGTCGGCGTACGAATCGATCTCGAAGGTGATCGTGCCCTTGAAGTTCACGTGCTCAAAGTGCACCGGCCCGATGCGCCGAATCCAGTGGTCCTCGATGGGGTGCTTGATCGCCTTCCAGCGGTCCACGACATCCTGCATCTTCATGGTGTTCCAGGCGATCACAACGTTGGTCAGCAGGGTGTGGGACGTCGAGATGGTGCGCAGTTCATCGGCGCGGCGGCCACGCGAGACGCCCACACGCCCGTGGTACACGGCGCGCTGCAGTTGATGGATGGACTCGCCGCGGTTCAGCAGGGCGTGCATCTCGCGGCGGAACTCAGGAATGGTGAAGTAGTCGCACAGAAAGACGGTGCGCAAAAGCTTTCCCAGCTCGTCTGCGGCCGCGTGCACAGGATCCCCCCGGGCGGCGCTGCCCAGGCGGGCGATGGCTTCTGCGGCCGTGAGGCGGCCCTGGCGGATGGAGGCGATCAGGCGCAGCAGCTCCATCCAGCCGGCACGGATCTTTCGCAGCGAGACCTTGCCCACGACCAACCGCTCCAGTGATTCGGGGGGCGCGTCGCCCCAGGCCATGAACATCTTGCGCTCCGACAACTGGCGCAAGCGAACACACAGATCGAAGCCAAGCAGCTTGGCGATCGCCATGGCTGCGTTGGTGTAGCCATGGGTGTCGACGGCCAGCAGGGACAGGCGGATCTGGTCCTCACGCCGAGTGCAGTTGTGTGCTTCGACGCCATGCACCGCTGGCGCGGCCTGCCGGTCGTTGATGACGATGGGCTGGTCGTGAAACAGCGCCCAGGTGTCCAGCATGTGCACATAGATGCCCACCCCATGCTGTTTGCGGCGGTACTCCATGCGCGCCGAGTGCAGGTGCCGCGAGGTATCGAGCGTCATCGAATCGGAGGATGCCTTGTCGCCCTGGCCCCAGAGCATCGCGATCGGCATGCTCTGCTGAAAATCAATGATGCGTGTGTTGGCCTCCCGCAGGCGGCCGCTGGCCTCCAAGGCGCGCATGGCCATGGTAATCTGAGAGACTTGCAGGCCGGGGATCATGGCGCATACCCCCTTGGCGTTGTTCTCCGTCCCATGCGCGTACAGGGCGCCGTACACCGCCTTCAGCTCACCAATATCCTTGGCCATACGGCCCAGCAGCGCTTGGCTGAAGCGGGTTTTGGCATCAATCTCAACGAGCATGTTCCCGAACTGGGCGCCGCCGATCATGTTGAACATGCTTTCGCGGGTCTTCGTGACCTGGGGTTCGACTTCAAGCGCCTGGATGGGTGCGATGCTGATGTGTCCCTGGTTGTCGATGGTGAGCGCGCCTTCCTCGACAGCTTTGGCGAGTTGGGCCAGGCCGGCGTCGACGCGCTCCAACACCCGCTCCAGGAACTTGTAGGGATCGTCGGTGAGGCTGAGCGCCCGGATGAGCGACATGTTCTTTTGCGCCCATTCCGGCTCAGACATCAGTTGATCGGCGCGACTGCGGTGTCTGCCGCTGTGCGCCAGCCAGAGCTTTCCGCCTTTGATGGCCTTGCGCAGTGCCGTTGCTGCACTGACCTTCAGTGCAGCAAGCGCGAGCTTGCGGTCTGGGCTCTGCAACAACAGATGCCAGCCGGGGTCGGCAAAAGAAACGTCGAGTCCCTCAGGCAGGCTGGTTGCACCCCGTTTGGCCAGATCGCGCAGCAACTTGAGTTGCCTCAGCGCCTTGTCCGACGCCTCGCCTCTGATCTCCAGGATGCCCAGTGAGTTGAGGAGCGCTGAGACACGCGGTGCCTCTTCCTTCACCAGTGCTTCGCGAACCAACTGGGCACGCGTGCCTGCGAAGTCGGGCTCGTTTTGCGGCACAAGTTTGCGCATCGCGGCGACGATTTGCTCGGCGGTCAATTTCTTGTCGTAGAGGACCTCTTTGAGCTCCACCCGCTCAGCGCGTAAATCGACGGAGCTGTCGGCTTGCTTCTTGAGCACCTTGCCGGAAGCCTTGCGGTAGAGATCGGTGAGGCGTCGCGCACCCATCTCCGCAGCCAGGTCGGTCTGCTCAAGCAAAGTGACGTGCAGGAATGAGACCATCTCCAACTCGCGCTGTTCGGGGGACAGGTTCTTTGTTGCTGATGGTGTTCGATTGACCACCTCCTGGCTGTAGGCCTTTAACCGGTTCAGCGCAATCGCCGACAGCTTCCATTCGTGGACATGCAATGCCTTCAGGCACTCGATTTTCTTGGTGACCTCGCTCAGGGTGAGCTGGCCATGCTTGCCCGGTGGCGTTCGCAGCCAATCCAGCACGGTGTGCCCACCCGGTCCAGATCGTTTTGAGAACGTGTGCAAAAGCGCCCTGTGGATGTGCTCGCGCGGCACGCCTATGCGAATCGTTTCGAGCGCCGCATTCTCCTGGTCGGCAAATGCCGTGCGGGCCATGTCCCTGAGGTTTCGATCGCCAGGCAGCACGAGGCGGCGGTCGAAAAGCCAGTGCTCCGACTGATGCACAAGATCGTTCACCGAAACCGCAGTGGTGGCAAGCTCGCGCAGGGCATCGGCAAGCAGTGCTTTTGTGGTGTCGTCCACAACCGCGAAGCCAACGCGTTGCCGTGCCCAAAGCTGATGCTCGAAGCGGGTGGCCCGGTCCTTGTACAGCGACGTCACGGATGCGATGTCCGTCGCGCTCATGCCCAGTGTTGATGTCAGGTGCCGCAGCAGCACGGGTGGCAGGCCTGAGAGGGCATCTGGGTGTCGTCCAGTGGCGCGCAGCATTACCAGTTGAACGGCCGCGCCAAGCCGAGCTGTACCCCGGAAGCGGGGCGGGCGAAGCTCGTGGATGTCTTCAGCGCTCAGTCCAAAGCATTCTTCGACCTCGCGCCTGGACAGAGACTTGGGAAGGGTGTCGGATCCGACAAAACGCAGATAGAAGCCTGGCAAGCTGGTTCTCCCCATGGCCTGCGCAGTTCCAAGCCTTGTTGGAGTCTACGGAATTGTTCTCGTTGGTTCCAGAAGGTTTGAGCGAATGCGGGTTAACCCTCGGCTGCTAACCCGACTTTCCGCACCGAAATTGAGATCACCCCATCAAGTAACGCGAGCACAGCAGTCAGCCCAAGCATTGCGGATGTGGTCTACGTTAACGACAGCGTCAAGAGGCCGTCGTCATTGACTCCACCCACTTCCGCTGCTTTCCGGCAAGGCCTGGCTTTTCGCTTGCGCATAGTGTGAGCCAATTGCCAGCCTCTTATCGTCCAAACCAAAGGAAGTGGCGAACCTGGACCGTGACCGTTCATTCATACGCTGTATTTTCTCAATACACTGAATACATGGATGCTGCAGGCGCCTTCTTTCCCAGCAGTTCGCCAAACTGGAGGACGCGTTCCGTGCGGCCGAGCCAGTTGCTGCCGACGGTTTTCTGGAAGTCCATTTGTAACCTAGCCAATGATGTTCTGAAGACTGCCAAGCTTTTCGATACGCATCTCCACAATGTCCCCTCTACTCAGACGAATGTTCGCGTCTAGCGCGGAGCCGCCAGGGAATGCCCCGCTGGTCACCAATTGACCAGGATGCAAGGTCTGACCCTTTGAAAGATAGGACACGAGGTCGGCAAAGCTCCAGGCCATACCGGACGTGTGGTAACCGCTCACGGGTGCGCCGTTCACCTCGAATGACATCCGCAGATCGTGCGGATCCCCAACCTCGTCGGCTGTGACCAGCCAGGGGCCTAGAACATTGCTTTGGTCCGCGTCTTTTCCTTTGGTGGGGCCCAGGCCGAACGCCATTTCACGCAACTGGATTTCGCGATAACTGACGTCGTTGAAGATGGTGAAGCCCACGATGGCTTCGCGAGCCTCATCGATGGAAAGGTCTTTTCCTCCGGTGCCAATCACAGCCGCCATTTCGCACTCGACATCTGTATACGTCGCGTAGGGTGGCCTCGGTATACACGTGCCTGGACCCTCCACAGCATCGGGGTTTGCCTTGTAGTACGCGCGAAGGTCACTTCCAGGCTCAGGGAATTTGAGCATCGTGTAGCCCTTGTCGTTGCTGTCCTCGACGTGCGCGCGCCATGTGATGAAGCATGCGATGCCTGGAGGCCGCGGAATGGGCGCGAGCAAGCGCGCGCAATTCGGTGCGTGAATTACCGAAACACCGCCACTCGTCGCCTCCTGCCCACTCTTGCGCACGTGTGCCACTGCTTCTCGAACCCACTGGATCGCCTCGGCGCCAGATCCAATCAGTTGCAACATGTCAGCTGGGACCTGGGCTTCGCCCACCCGTCGAGCGGCTGGCGAAGGCAACGTATTCTCAAGCAATGCGATACGGGCAGCTGTCGCATCGACGATGCCTTCTTCGACCACCACACCGACCCGGCGCAGCTCACCCAGAGGCGATGCAAGAGCAAAAGTGCAGAGTTTCATTAGGGATTCTCAGGGGTTTGCGTTGCGCACACAATTCATACAATCTCATTGTGGCATATGGCTCTCGCCGCGTCACATGTTGACCACATTTCGAGGGATTGGATTTGTATGGGCACTTGTATTGGCCTTGTCGAGGACGCTCGGTCCGCTGGACGTCGCATGCGATTCGATGAAGGAAACTTCCGTGGAGAGGCAGATTTTCTCTTCGAGACCTCACCGGGTGAACCGCCCGGTCCGCAAGCCCTGATTGCACGTCAGGCGGCGGGCTGGTCACTGCCCGTTCACTTTCACCTGCAGCACCAGTTCCAGGTCGTTCTGCGCGGATCAGGAACGCTAGGGTCACATATTCTGCAGCCTGGTAGCGTGCACTACACATCGCCTCAGTCGGGCTATGGCCCTACGCGGGCTGGCGAAGAAGGACTCGACTACTTCACGCTTCGCGTTCTCACAGAGAAAGGCGCCTGGTACTTGCCAGAGGCTCGCACGGCCATGACCCTCGGCATCTTCAAGGAACAAAAGTGGGCCTCTCTCAACCCGGCGGCTCCTGCTCGTGGATGGCAGACGCTTCTGGAATTGCGAGAGGATGGTTTGGCCGCGTGGGCCTGCACGTCCCAAGCAGGAGAGTCTGTGGCGTGTCCAGAGAGAGATAGCGGAGGCGGTAGATTCTACGTGGTAATACGGGGCAAGTTCAGCGAAGGAACGACCGATCTACCAGAGGAATCGTGCCTGTACTGGGCGCCGCCCGAGGCGGCTCCGCATTTGGTGACGATGGCTTCGAACTCCCTGTTGGTCGTGGTTCAGTTTCCCAGGCAAGCACGGCTCAACGAGGTTCCTGCGGAGTTGCAAGTAGCGCCTTCTCCACGCGGAAAAAAAGTCAATTAACACAAGTTGGTTGTATTATTTGCCGTATCAGACCTCGTCCGTCAATCCGACGGTGAAGGTCGCCATTTGGAGTGCGCGATGTCAGAAGCTGTTTACATTCTTGGAACTTACTCAACCCCATTTCGTCGCTGGCCTGAAAAGGGATTCAAGGAGCTCACCCGTGAGGCATACCTTGGCGCAGTGAAGGACGCCGGGCTTGTCGATCCCCTGTTGATTGAAGCCGCTTGGTTTGGCAACTGCGTGATGCACTACTGGGGTCAACCCATGGTGAGGGGCAATGTCTCCTTCATTCCACTGGTTCGCGAAGGTCTCTTTCGTGATCGCGCGCCGGTGATCAATGTCGAGGGCGCTTGCGCCACGGGCAGTTTGGCACTCAATGGCGCCTACAAGGAAATACGGGCTGGCGATGCCGAAGTGACGGTTGCCGTCGGTGTCGAGAAGCTGTACGACCAGAAGAACCCGTCTGCGATATTGCCCGAGTTTGGCAAGGGAGCGGACCAACTGGACCCGCAGGAGTGGATCCGCCACTACAGCGAGATCGGAGAACGACTGGATCAGCCCTTTGAGATGTCGCCAGATCGATCTGTCGCGATGGACACCTACTCAATGCAAGCAAGGCTTCACATGAAGCTCTATGGCACCACATCCGAGCAAATTGCTGCGGCCTGCGCAAAAAGTCACACCAACGGTAGCCTGAACCCACTGGCCCAGTATCGGTTTGCCATGACAGCCCAGCAGGTCCTGGACGACCGCATGGTCTCAAACCCGCTCACGCGGGCGATGTGCGCACCCGTCGGTGACGGTGCTGCAGCCGCAGTTCTGTGCTCAGAGCGGTTCCTGCAAACACAGCCGGCCAGTGTTCGCGAGCGGGCCGTCAAGATTCGTGCGCTGGCGCTTTCTGGCGGCAAGTACCGGGGAGAGCGAGAGGCAGGTCTGTCCCGAGCCGCGGCGGACAAAGCCTACAAGCAGGCAGGCATCAGCCCTGATCAAGTGAACTTGGCAGAAGTGCATGACGCCACATCGTTTTGTGAGATCTATCAGACGGAAATGATGCGTTTTTGCCCTGATGGCCAAGGCGGGCCCTTCGCGGTTTCTGGTGCGACCGCTATTGACGGCAAGGTTGCCATCAATCCGTCGGGCGGTCTGGTGTCAAAGGGACACCCGATCGGTGCCACCGGTCTTTCCATGTGCCACGAAATCGTCAATCAGTTGCGTGGTGAGGCGGGGGAGCTTCAAGTTCGAAATGCCCGCGTTGGTCTGCAGCAGAATGGAGGGGGCATCATCGGCCTGGAAGAGGCCGTATGTGCGGTGGCGATCTATGAGCGATGATTTCGCTAGTCGTCCCGGGGAGTCATCGACTCAAAGCCAGGCTCCAGCGGCACATCAAACGAGTTGACTATTCGAGCAACGCCGGCATAGAAGCTGGCGGTGACCACGAATTCCGTGACGTGCTCATTGGAGAAGCGCTCAGCAAGTTGAAGCATCGTCGCCTTGGACGCCCCGGTTCCCGCTGCCGTATCGTCGGCTAATGCAAGGACCGCACGCTCGTCGGCATCGAACAGAGCGTTGGTTTGCCAATGGGCAAGTGCCTGAAGCTTTTCCTCGGAGACTCCCTCCTCCTTGGCAATCACCCAGTGGTGCTTCCACTCGTACTCAGCCGCGAGGAGTTGTCCCGAGCGCACAATCATCAGCTCACGCAATGCTGGAGAAATCGTAAGGCGAAAACGTAGGGCACTGGAAAAATCCAGCCAAGGCCCGATCAGTCCAGGAGACCAGCCCAGTAGGCGATACAAGTGCAGGACGGGGGCCCCTTGCCAACGATGACGCAATCTATCGAAGACTGCACTCACTTGTTCAGAGTCCGGCTGTTCGGGAACAAAGGGCAGTGTGGTCATACAGTAGATCTATTCCGATGGCCCATCTATGCACGCCGTCGCCGTTTTTCAGAAGTGACTCAGACGGACTCGGAGGGGTCATCGAGTTCGGTCAGGCGCTGAACCCATCCTCGTCGATCATCATCGAGCATCGCTTCCATCACTTTGAAGTAGCTTTGGAGGTCCCTAGCGCTTACGCTGTCATAACCTCGCTGAATCCGCTCGCGCTGGCCTGCCGAAACAAACTCAAGCAACTTGTCGCCCTTGCGCGAACAGTAGATACGTTTGACTCGACCATCCTCCGCTGAGGCACGCGTCAAGATGTAGCCCTCTTCCACCAATTGCCGAAGCGCGGCCTGGATGTTCTGGTGCTTGACGCAGAGCACCGCCAGAAGCTCACTGACCGTGATGCCTGGGGTGAAATGCGCAAAGTAAAGGATTCGGTGATGCACACGGCCCATGGAACTTGTACCCAGGCGAGCGTCGGCGTCTTCGCCAATGCTGAGCTGCACCATGAAGTGCAACACCAACCCCTTGTGTATCAGTTGCTTTAGCTGATGGGCGGAAGGCTCCAACTGCTTGGAAGTCTTCACGACGTCTGCTTTTTCGGTCTGATTTTTGGGCATGCGGCGTAGTTTAGAGCGAGGAAGCGTTCGCCTCCTTCTGTGGCTTCACTCTAACGCGAGATTTAGAGATTTGGCAATCGGACCCCAGGTTGCGCGGTCGCGCGCAACCCGTTCGGCGAAAGCCTGGTTCGACTCCTCCAGAGGAGCAAAGCCCGCAGCGTCCATGATTTTCCTTACCTCTGGGTCGGCCGCGGCCGACCCGATGAGCTGGCTCATGCGTGCCAAGATGGGCGCGGGTGTTCCCGTCGGCGCATAGACACCGTAGTAAACGGTGGGCGTGAAGTTAAAGCCTTGCTCGCTGACGGTCGGCACATTGGGCATTGCGCGATATCTCTTGTCGCCCAGGATAGCAAGTGGTTTGAGGCGCCCCGCATCTATGTACTGTGCGATGGGTCCGTAGAAAAGCAATGTAGCACTTGCGTCATTGCTCAGGGTCGCCTGCAGCATTTGCGGCACGCCTGGGTACGGCACATTGGTGAGGCTACCATTCATCGTCTTATTGAAAGCGGTCAAGGACAAGTGCGCTGCACTACCGATGCCCCACGTCGCGAAGTTTGCCTTGTCCTTGTTCGACTGCGACCATGCTGCCAGTTCTTTTAAGTTGCTTGCCGGCACGGAGCTGTTGGCGACGAAGGCCAGAATGACCGTTGCTACTGGCGCAACCACGACAAAATCGCGTGCAGGATCGTAAGGGACGGTCTTATACACATGAGGATTGATGGCCATCACGTCAGAGACCGGTAGACAATAGGTATATCCGTCCGGAGGCGCGTTCTTGCACGCCGCAGCGCCGATCATGCCGTTGGCGCCTGCTCGATTCTCAACGACCATAGCCTGTCCAGTCGATTTGCTAAAAGCCTGTGCCATCGCACGCCCCAGGATGTCTCCGCCACCGCCAGCGGGATAAGGAATGATCAATTTCACCGGACGCGATGGAAAGGAGTCTTGTGCGAAGCCGGTTGTGGTCGTTGTAGCGCATGCGGCGGCAATCAACAGAGGGAGGAGGGTTTTCATGGCTTGTGTACTTGAAAGAAAGGCAATCACTGCTTCATGGTTTTCGCCACGCCGGTCATATCGGTCAACTGCCTCCACTTAGGCACCTCCACATCAATCTGACGGGCAAACGCCGCCGTGTTCAGGACGTCGGGTTCGACACCCATAGCGACAAGTTTCGACTGAAACTCGGGGCGTTGGCCAACCTTGACCATTGCTGCGTTCAACTTCTCCACGATGGCATCAGGCGTTCCATGTGGAGCAAGGGTGCCACCCCATGATGTCAGCTCAAAACCTGGCAGCGTTGACTCGGAGATGGTCGGCACGTCCGGCATTGCGCGCGAACGTTGAAGGCCGCTCACGCCCAAGAGCTTCAGTGTCCCTTGTTTTCCATGCGGCAACGCACTGGCCACTGCTGTGAACGTAATGTCGACGTGACCGGCAATCACGTCGGTGAGGGCTTGAGCTCCGCTCTTGTACGGGACGTGTTCTATTCGTGTCCCCGCCATTGAATTGAACAGCGAGAACGCCAGGTGGATAGTGCCTCCCTGTCCGCTGGATGAATATCGCAGCTTGTCCGGATTCGCCTTGGCGTACTCGATCACTTGCTTGACGTTCGAAAAAGGGGAGCTCTTACCGACAACCATCACCAAATGCGCGTTGCTGATCTTGGTGACAGGGCGGAAATCCTTCACCGCATCGTAGGGAAGCGACGCGAATGCGAACTGATTGATGTAGTGCGCGGGCGCGGTGAAGAGGAGGGTATAGCCGTCTGCCACGGCCTTCGCAACTGCGTCGGTTCCGATCACGCCGGACGCTCCGAGACGGTTGTCTACAACGATTGATCCACCAATCTCTTCGCTGACGCCCTCCGCCATCATGCGCGCAGCGAGATCCAACGCGGTTCCCGTTGAGAAAGGAACAACTAGCCTGATCGGCCTGTCAGGAAAGGTGCCTTGCGCCCTGGACAGCAGCGGAGCAATGCCGCCCATCAAAGGCAAGGCGAGGACAGAACGTCTCTTCATACTTAGTCTCCTGTGGGAATGACCCCAAGCGTTAATCGAGCCTAAAGCTCTTCGCAACAGAGTTGAAAAAGGGTTCTCTAAAAGAGCTTCTGGTGGATGATTAAGGCATATATGAACCGCCCCGGGTTTTGAGGAGGCTCCAACACTTGAGAAGATGGAGCTATGAACAAGTCACCGAAGTTCTCCCCGGAAGTGCGCGAGCGCGCCGTGCGCATGGTGCAGGAGCACCGAGCCGACTACCCGTCGCTGTGGGCAGCGATTGAATCGATTGCCCCCAAGATTGGCTGCGTGCCACAGACCTTGAACGACTGGGTCAAGAAGGCCGAGGTCGACAGCGGCCAGCGCCCCGGCACCACCACCTCGGATGCGCAGCGCATCAAGGAACTGGAGCGTGAGGTCAAAGAATTGCGCCGGGCCAACGACATCCTGAAGACGGCCAGCGCGTTTTTCGCGCAGGCGGAGCTCGACCGCCGACTCAAGTCGTGAAGGCCTACATCGACCGCCACCGTGATGACTACGGGGTCGAGCCCATCTGCCGGGCGCTGCAGATGGCCCCGTCGTGTTACTGGCGCCACGCAGCCCGGCAACGCAACGCGCAACTGCGCAGTGCACGCGCCCAGCGTGACGAGGGTTTGAAGGCCGACATTCAGCGCGTGTGGCACGCCAACTGGCAGGTCTACGGAGCCGACAAGGTCTGGCTGCAGATGAACCGCGAGGGCATCGTGGTGGCGCGCTGCACGGTCGAGCGTCTGATGCGTGCCATGGGCTTGCAAGGGGCACGCCGTGGCAGGGCGGTGCGCACCACCACGCCGGATACCTCGGCCCCGTGCCCGCTGGACCACGTCAACCGGCACTTCCATGCCAGCCGTCCCAACGAGCTATGGGTGTCGGACTTCACCTATGTCTCCACCTGGCAAGGCTGGTTGTATGTGGCCTTTGTGGTGGATGTGTACGCTCGGCGCATCGTGGGCTGGCGCGTCAGTCGCAGCATGCAGACGGACTTCGTGCTCGATGCCCTGGAGCAGGCTCTGTACGAACGCCAGCCAGCGGCCCATGTCTTGACGCACCATTCCGACAGGGGCAGTCAGTACGTCAGCATCCGCTACACCGAACGCTTGGACCAGGCGGGCATACAACCTTCGGTGGGCAGCAGGGGAGACAGCTATGACAACGCGCTGGCCGAGACCATCAACGGTCTGTACAAGGCCGAGTTGATTCACCGCCGGGGACCTTGGAAGACCAGGGAATCCGTGGAACTGGCCACCCTGCAATGGGTGCACTGGTTCAACCACGTCCGACTGCTCACGCCGATTGGGGGCATCCCTCCGGCAGAAGCTGAGGCAAACTACTGGAGGCAACTCGCCGCCAGCGACACCTCGACAGAAGTGTCAACTTAAACCAATCGGCCTCCTCGAAAGCCGGGGCGGTTCATATATAACAAGTAGCTTGTACCAGTAGTTTCCCCAAGATGCGCCCCCTGCGCGGCTCGATACACTACAAGTTACCTGTAGCATTTTGGACTTCTGCAATGAGACTCATCGACTTCTTCCGGCGCGGCCTTCTGAGTGCGCCCGACCGTATCGCGTTCGTGGATGCGGACGGCAACGGGGCATGCACCTACGCGCAGGTGGATACCTTGGCTGAAAAAATTGCCGCCGGGCTGCATGCGGTAAGCGATGGCGATGCGAACGTTGCTATCTACAGCCCAAACGATCCGCGAGCCTTTTGCGCCATGATCGGGATTTTCAGAGCGGGGCGGCGATGGGTCCCCATCAACATGCGAAACCCGGTGGCCATCAACGCCGCTTTTCTTCGCACAACAAAGTGCACGGTCTTGTTCTTCCATCCATCGCTGGAGGGCCAGGTACGAGAGCTTCGGGACACGGTGCCAACACTGCAACATCTGGTGTGCATAGAGCAGAGCCAGGAAGATTCCATCGGCATGTCCTTTGATAGATTCATTGCCCAGGCAAAGGTGCCGGCGCCAGAGCCCCTGGACGAATCAGGTCGCATCGAAACGGTTTTTCCGACCGGCGGAACCACGGGATTATCCAAAGCCGCCATGTGGACTCAGCGGACATGGGAGTCTGCTATCAAGGCGTTCTGGGCATGCCTGCCTACGGACCGGCCCGCGGTGCACCTGGTTGCAGCGCCCATGACCCACGGCGCAGGTGTTGTCGCACTCATGATGATGGCGGAGGGAGCTACCAATGTGGTCCTTCCATCGGCCGATGCCTTGAGCATCCTTGATGCGATACAACGCCACAAGGTCACGCATTTCTACATTCCCCCGACGGTCTTGTACAACCTCCTGGCCCATCCGCGCGTTCATGAGTTTGACTACAGCTCTTTGCGCTCAATCGTTCTCGCCGCGGCGCCTGTCGCTCCGGCGAAGTTGAAAGAGGCCATGGAGGTGTTTGGCCCTGTCGTCTGTCAGTCATTCGGACAAGCCGAGGCTCCAATGTTTCTAACCTTCCTTGCGACGCGTGACATTACTGACGCACCGGAGGGTAGTGACCGCTGGGCAAGTTGCGGTCGTGCGACGCTTGGGCAGAGGGTTGAGATCATGGGCGATGACGGCGTCATCCTTGCTCCTGGTGAGCGGGGGGAGATCGTTGCTCGGGGCGACTTGGTGTTTGGCGGGTACTACGAGAACCCTGCAGCCAGCGAGGAGGTATCCATGTTCGGTTGGCATCACACGGGAGATGTCGGCTACAAGGACAATCATGGTTTCGTCTATATCGTGGACCGAAAGAAGGACATGATCGTTACAGGCGGCTTCAACGTCTTCAGCGCCGAAGTCGAACACGTCATTGCTGAACACCCCTCTGTGGAAGACTGTGCAGTAATCGGTGTACCTGACGAAAAGTGGGGCGAGGCAGTGAAGGCGGTGATCCAGCTCAAGCCTTCGACGCACGCGACCGAGCAAGAGATTGTCCAGCTTGTGAAATCCGTGCTTGGTTCGGTTCATGCACCCAAGACGGTCGACATTGTTACGAGCCTGCCGCGCAGTCCGAACGGGAAGGTACTCAAGCGCGAGATCCGTGACAAGTTTTGGGCAGGCGCGAACCGCCGCGTGGGGTGAACGCCATGGCTGGAAGACTGGATGGCAAGGTAGTAGTCGTAACCGGCGCGGGCACCCGCGGTGAGGGCGTTGGAAATGGCAAGGCGTGTGCCATTGTTTACGCTCGTGAAGGAGCACGGGTACTTGCTGCGGACATTGATCTGGCTTCTGCGGAGGCCACCGCCCAGCTGATTCAAAACGAAGGTGGCGATTGCTTGGCTTTTCGCGCAGATGTGTCTCGTGCGGACGATTGTCGCGGAATGATCGAGGCGTGCACTTCTCACTTCGGTCGGCTGGACGTTCTGCACAACAACGTCGGCATTACGAACTCGGGCGGTCCCGTGGATTATCCCGAAGATCAGTGGGACCGCATGATGAACATCAACGCGAAAAGCATGTTCCTGACCTCCAAGTACGCATTGCCCCACATGGAGAGACAAGGCTGCGGGTCGATTGTGAATGTGGGATCCATCAATGGGGTGCGAACCATTCCATTTCCAAAGCTGGCATATGCAGCCTCGAAAGCGGCCGTCATTGGTCTGTCGCGAGAGATTGCGATCCAATACGCATCGAAGGGCATCCGTTCTAACGTGGTACTGGTCGGGCTCATCCGCTCCCCGATCGTCGAGCAGAACAACACGGCGCTGTATGGCGGGGATTTGGAAGAGATGTGGCGCAAGCGAGACGCCATGTCTCCCACGGGGCGACAGGGAGAGGTATGGGACATCGCGAGTGCCAGCCTATTCCTGGCATCAGACGAGTCAAAGTACGTCAACGGCGTCGTGCTTCCTGTAGATGGTGGTCTGATCAATATGGTGAAGTTGTAACTATTCAGATCTGGCGCCAGTAGCGCGGCCGGGCTGCCCGCTATAGCCGCCGGCCTTGTGCAGATCGCATTCAGCGCCGAACCCGACTATGGTGAGCGCGCACGCCAGACTGTGCGCAGGGCGGGCTGGCGCGAGGGTGGTATCAGAGGTCCAGCACGAGAGACGGCGATGTGGCGGTTGAGCAGCAGATCATCATTCTGTCGCCCGCGGCCCGCTCGTCTTCGCTCAGGAGCGTGTCGCGGTGCTGGATGCAGCCTTCGAGCACCTCGGTCTCGCAGGCGCCGCACACACCTTCGAAGCACGAGTAGGGGACGTCAATGCCGGCTTCGAGCACCGTCTCGAGGATGGACTTGTTCGGCAACACCTTCAGGGTGCGGCCTTGTCGGGCCAGCACGATCTCGAAGGTCTTGCCGATGGAAGGCACCGGTGTGGCTGCCGCGAAACGCTCGCGGTGCACGCGCGTCGGCGGCCGTTCGCTGCACGCGCGTTCGAACGCGTCCAGCATTGAACCTGGCCCGCAGCAATAGAGGTGCGTGTTCTCATCGGCCGAGGCAATTTGTTGAGCAATGTCGAGCGGCGCACCGCCAGGCTCCAGATCGAAGTGCAGATGCAGCTGGCCTTGGCCCGATGCCGCCAGCTGCTGCAACTCCTCTACAAAGGCCGCGTGCTGACGGGTGCGCGCGCAATAGTGCAAGGTCCAGGCCTGCCCGAGGATTTGCAGGCGGTGCACCATGGCGCGAAACGGTGTGATGCCGATACCGCCCGCGATCATCAGGGTGTGTGGCGCTTGCTCCACCAGCGGGAAGTTGTTGCGCGGCACCGATGCCGTCAGCTGGACGCCCTCGTGCAACGCCTGGTGCACGAAGCGCGACCCACCGCGGCTCGCGGGATCGTCGAGCACGGCGATTTCATAGCGGTTGGTTTCCGACGGTGCGTTGCAGATCGAATAGCTGCGCTTGAGCCCGTCTTGCAGGTGAAGGTCGAGATGGGCCCCGGCTTCAAAGCGCGGCAGTGCGCCGCCGTCGGCGAGCAGTTCGTAGCGCCGGATGCCCTGGGCTTCCTGCCGAACGCGCCCGACGCGCAAGGAGAGGGTGGCGGACGTGCTCATGCGTCGGCGTAGAGGTCGGCGTAGGCCTCTCGGATCTTGAATTTCAATACCTTGCGTCCGACCGTGCGCGGAAACTCGTCCACCAACACCACGCGCTTGGGCGATTCGAAACCGGCCAGCCGCGTGCGGCAGTGCTGCACCAGCGCCAGCGGGTCGACCGAGGTGGCCGGCTTGAGGATGACGAAAGCGGTCACGGCTTCGCCCCAGCGCGCGTGCGGCAAGCCCACCACCGCCGCTTCGGCCACGGCGGGGTGTTCGGTCAACGCGCCTTCCACGCGCACGCTGGAGACGTTTTCGCCGCCGGACTTCACCAGGTCCTTGAAGCGGTCGACCATGACCAGCAGGTGGTCGTCGTCGTACTCGCAACAGTCGCCCGAATGGAACCAGCCCGAGCGCGTGGCGTCGCGCGTGGCGTCGTCGTTGCGGAAGTAGCCGGCGGTGTTGGCGGGCGAGCGGTACACCAGCTCGCCCGGTTTTCCCTTGTCGCGCACCGGGTCCATCAGCTGACCGTTCTCGTCGATGACGGCGGCAGCCAACAAGGGGCTGGCCACGCCGACGAAGTTGCGCTTGGGCGCTTCGGCTTCGAACTTCTCGGCCCAGCGGTCGGGCCAGAAGCGCGTGCAGGCAATCGCTTCGGTCTGGCCGATGCGTCCCGCCAGTTGCACGCCCGGGCCGCACAGCCTTGTCAGCGCAGCGGCGATGGTGGGGCTCATCGCTTTCCAGGCCCAGGAAATCTGGACCACCGAGCGCAGGTCGTAGCGCGCGGTGCTGGTGTCGACCGCTTCGACAAGATCCGCCAGGAACTGCGGCGAGCCGGCCCACAGGCCCGTAACCTTCTCGCGCGTGACCGCCTCGGCCATCAACGCGCCCGAAGGCTTGCGGTGCGGCTTCGATGGTGGCCATGTCGAGCACGCGCTGCACCGACAGCCCCATCGGCCCGCCCGCGCGCACCCGCGCCAGGCTGAGCGCGGTTTTCATCGCCGCGGGAACTCTTGAGACAATCGGCAATTCAGCCGAACAACTACGTGGATGAGTCCCGGCATTTAACTAAGCAAACGTGAGGCTGGGCTCTTGGAGAGCCCGCCCTTGCGCTGATAACCGAGTACTACAGCAACAGATTGATGACCCGTCATCGCCATCGTGTCCGCGAGTGAGACATTTTGCGCAGCGGCTTCCGTCACGAAGCCGCTGCGCAGCGAGTGCGCAGAAAATTCCCCCTCAACCCCCGCCAACAGACACCGCGCCTGAACGATGTCGCGCACCGCCGCTGCGGACAGCGGGCCGCCCAGGTGGCCGCCCTTGAGCACCCGGCGGAAGAGGGCGCCCTCCCGAATCCCGCTGATCAATAGCCAATCTTCCAGTGCTGCACCCGCTGCGCCCAGCACGGGCTTGTGGTTCTCGGGCCGGTCGACGCCGCTCTGGTTGGTTTTCGAGAAGACCAGCTCGTAAGAAAACTCCCCAGGCCCGGTCTTCTTCAAAAACTTCATATCGGCCGCAGCCACCTCCGAACGCCGCCGCCCACCGCTGGCCCAGGCAAAGAGGAGGAGGGCGCGGTCGCGTTTGCCCCTCAATGAATCATCACAGGTGGCCAGCACGAGCTGCAGCGGATCCTTCGTCAGCGCGTCTTTTTTCTTGGGCAACTCGCCACGCTTGGCGTACGCCTTGCGCGTGCGCGAGAGCAGCTCGCGCACCTTGGGGTCCTGACACGGGTTTTTCACGTCACGCATCTGGTGGGCTTTGGAGAGCACCGCCAGGCGGTGCACCAGCGTGTTGTGCGCCATCGGTCCCGTCTTTCCCTTGTAGCCGGCCTCGACCAGGGCGGCGTCGATCTCGGGCGGGAGTTCGTGCACCAGGCCCTTGGGGCTGCTGCGCTGTGCGTGGTCGACGATGAACTGCAGCACGCAGGCCGCTGGCAACGGCAGGCCGATCTGCGCGCCGTAGCGGATCCCATACCAGGCGGCCCAGTAGCGCAGTGCGCTGCGGTAGCTCAGCTGCGTGTTGAGCGATTCCCCCTCGCGCAGCAGGTCGGCCACAGCCTGCGCGGTCACATCACTGAGCTCGTTCGGCTGCAGGGCGGGAGTTTTCTGGAGGATGGGCAGGCGCATGTTCAGGGCAGGGTGACGAATAGAGATTTATCACACATACTATGTATTGGATCATACAGAAAAGAGCGATAACTCACGATAACAATCTCTTATCGTGGGTAATTTACAGCGCGGAGCAGGGCGATGCAAACGAAAAGTACGAGAGTCACGCGCGGCGTTCAGCCCGATGAGGTTTGGGCCGCGGCCGACGCCGTGCTCGCGCACGGCGAGCGGCCCACGATCGAGCGCGTGCGCGCGTATCTTGGCCGGGGGTCGCCGAACACCGTGGCCCCCATGCTCGATGCCTGGTACGCCTCTCTGGCCAAACGGCTGGGGGGTGGCGATGAGGGCGCCGGAGAGCAGGGCACTCTGCCGGCACCGGTTCTGCGGGCGGCCAAGACGCTGTGGGGTCGCGCCCAGCAGCATGCCCAGGAGCAAGCGGCTCAATCGGTACAGGTTGATCGAGACGCGCTGGAAGGGCTGGTGGAGCGGCTCGCTGCGGAGCGAACAGCCTTGGATCAAGAACAGCAACGGTTGAACGAGCGCTCGGAAGCACTGGGCGCAGCACTTCTGGCCAAGGACCACCAGATCGCCGATCTGATGCGCCAGGTCACCGACCTGCAAAAAGGGCTGGCGGGTAGGGACGCCGACATTGAATCCGTGCGCACCCAGCATGCTGCGGCAACGCAAGCGTTGCAAGCCGAGCGTGGTCGCCTCAATGCGCTGAACGAGGAGCACCGGCAGGAGCGTGAGCGCCTGGAGCAACGAGCTTCAGCTCAGGAACGTCGACTGTTGGAGGACGTCGATAAGGCCCGGCAGGAACTCAAGCGCGTCACCCTCTTGCTCGCAGATGACAATAAAAAAGCGGCCAATTCGTTGGCAGATTCGCACGAGCAAGCCCAGTCGCTTCGGGTGCAGGTCAGCGCCCTGATCGCCGAGAACGCCGGCTTGGCCCGTGAGATCCTTTCTGCACGCGAGGATCTGCAGATGGCGCACTCGCACCAGGAGCAGTTGCAAAAAGACATGGCTGACCTATTGGTCCAGCTCAAAGCACGCCTACCCAAGGGGGGCACCAACACTGGGACACCCGCGACGCGGTCCAAAACGAAGACCGTGCTCAAACGCTAGTAGCGCAACAGCACGATGCTTTCGCTCCAAGCTCCAGGCCCTGGCTGCGCACCAACCATACGCTGTACAGCGTATGGAATGCTTTGAGCACATAGTCGAAGGCGCGTTGGATGGTGGCTACGGTCACTCAGTAGGAAAAAATATTAGTTAAATCAAATACTTAGCTTCTTTTTTGCGGATTTTGCAGGAATCTCGGCCGACCCTCAATAGAGGTGGCTACTGGACGATCGGCACCTGGGAGCCGTGCGCCGCAAGCACGACGCTGCGATGCAGCCGTCCGGTGCCAGGCTGCACGAGAGATATGTTTGAGACCCTCACCATACGTGCGATGCCCTCTTTGAACAGGCACACGCAGCCGTGATAGGGGTGCTGCGCGGAGGCATACAAGACTCCGTGAGCGTCCGAACGCCTGCAGTCTGCAGCGAAGGCCTGAGTCGACTCGTAACGCAGCGACTGCAATACGGGGAACCGCTCTTCCAGTCCTCGAAGGTCTACCAGCCGGAGCCTGGCAGTCGTCCGGAAGCTGGTCAATGTGCGTTCCTTGAGCCTGTCGAGATGGAGACTGCGCGCTTCGCGACGAAACAGCGATTCGTACAGCGCGGTTAACTCTCCATCAGCGAGATAGGCAGTCGCTTCATCTTCCAGATCGAAGCGTCCGGACAACGTACCGGTGGGGGCCATGGTGAAGCCACGCATGCGCACGCTGCCGGAACGCGCCCTTGCCCGCTGAATGCGGTGCCACAACTGATGTTCGGGAAGCTCAATGAACGGTGGGTTGAGATCGGTGAGGTTCATGAAATGAGGTCAATGAGCCTCAGCCGTAGCCAGCGCCAGGATGCGCTCGCTGGACACGCCTTGTTCGAGCGCCGCGCGTGGTGTCTGTCCGTCGAGGGCCATCGAAGGCGTCTCTAGAAAGGACAGCAACTGCCAACCGTCGCTGGTGCCCAGGCTTTTCACCAAGGGCTGCAGCAAGGGCCAGACGGTGGGCTCGAACTGCCAGCGCGGCAGCTTGAACCCACGACGCAGATTCGCCACGCCAATGCAACGTCCCGCCTTGATCCAGGCGTTGATCGTGACGCGGCTGGTGCCGGCCAGCTCCGCTGCTTCGTCCGTGGTGATCATGTCAGCGGCTTCCATGCGATCACGGCGGTACTGCGCGCCCGAACGCAGCAATGCGGCCGATTGGGCTGCAGTAGCGTAAGGGTCGGAAGGCGCGTCGCGTCGATCGCGGGCATTACCCGGGGCATACGGTGAGGTGATGGAGAGAGTGTTCATGCGTGTTCAACCGTGGTGCGCTCAAGGCGCGTTACGCAGATTCGGCTTCGCTGCCGAAAAGAATCCCCGTCCGACATTGGGGCCCAGGGGAGCGACAGTGCCGGCGTGCCCCTGGGCATGAGCTCCCTGGACCAGCCTGGCCCGTTTGAAATCGAGTGCGAGCAGCCGGATCTGGCAACGCCAGACCGCCACGCGTTCAAAGAAGGAAAAGGTCAGACCTTGGCACAGGATCTTGCGGCGTTCCCGGTCGGTCAGTGTTCCATGTACTGCCAAGAATGCCTTCTTCATGGCTTCGGCGATCCTGCTCGGTTCGAATGGAATCACTGCGCCGTTGCGGCGAATGATCTGGTAGTGGGCAAAAACTGTGCTCGACGCTGGCTCGTCGGTCTTCCAAACAATCATCATGGATCTCCTGGCAGCGACGGAGCCGGCCGAGATGCCGATGGCGCTGTCTTGCAAACAGTTTACCTTACTTTAGTTAAGTCCGGCAATCTCGTTAAGTTCGATATGAAGTGAACCGAACGCGGATGGATTTCAGTCAGAAGCCGCCCGGACCCTTAAGTACCTTATTCCAATTTTGTTGAATTTGTGCATGCTTCAGATCCAAACAGCTTAAGTATCATTTTTAACCGTATCTCGGCATACCCCCAAAACCGCCGGAGCTCACCTCCCGCTCGGAGGGCAGAAACCGCCCGGCAAACGAGGGGTGGGGCCAGCTGCTCGTCATTAGCACCTCGGTGTTGCCGCCCAGCGGCACGATGGCCAGGCGCTCAGTACCCACCAACTCCAGATCCAGGGTGGCCGTCAGGCCGCCGGTCTGGCTGCGCACCGACTCTGGCAACGCTGCGTGCAGGCCCCGGCTGTAGGTGGGGTGGAAGGTGCCGGGCTTGAGCGCCAGCGCCTGGCTGTCCATGGTGAACTGCGCGGTGCGGATGCCGCGTGCATCGCCCACGGCCATCATCACAATGGGGGCACCGCAGTGCATGCGCGAATTCTTCATGCTGCTCTGCGGCAACAGGCTGGCCAGCGAACCCCATTGCGCCGTCACGTTGGCCTTGAGGTTGTAGGTGTTCACCTTGTGCAGGCCGCGTGCGCGTTCTTCCATCGCGGCGCCGGTGGTGAGCTTGAGCTGTTCGGGCATGGCGGTCAGGATGAACTCGCGGCGCTTTTCGGCCATTCGGCGCTCGTCGCCCTTGCCGACTTCTTCATCCCAGCTTTCCACGCAGGCGCTGTGGATCATGGGGCCCATCAGCGTCTGCGGCCCGGCCAGGCTCTCGGCCACGCTTTGCGCGGTGAGGCTGCGGTAGCGCAGCCGGTCGCGCACCACGTCTTCGATCAGGCCCAGGCCAAAGAGCAGCAACACGGTGATGGCGGTTAGCGCCGCCAGCTTGGTGAACAAGGGGTGTTTGAACAAAAGATCCTCCACAAGTGACTGTTGTGGAGGCAGTGTTGTGGCGCGCTGTGAGGGCGCTATGAAGTTTGTGAGGTGGGTGTGAAGTACGCGACCCAGCCAAGGCCGCAGGCAAGCTACGTCGTACCAGCCGCCGAGGCGTCGTCGCCAGGCAATGCAGACCGGGTGTCCGTGATGTCCTCGCTTGCTCGCGCCAGCTTCATCATGCCGCTCTCGCCCATCGTCACACCGATCACCCGCGCGAGGTGCTTGCCGGTGGACACATAGGCGTGCCCGATGCGGCTGTCGAAATACAGCGAATCACCGCGCTCAAGCGCCAGCACCTGTCCTGTGTCGAAATGCACCTCCAGGGAGCCGCTGAGAACGTACACGAATTCCTCGCCGGAATGGCGCACGAAGTCCTCGGGCCCTGCGAGATGGCGCGCATGTACCGTGCCCCGGATGGGGCTCATCTTCTTTCCGACCGCCGTGGTGCCCAGAAACTCGTAAGAGAAGGAGACGCCGCGGTACACCACGCCCTCGCCCGCACGCGTCAGTACCGGGCCGTCAAACGCGGTGGCCTGTACCCCCGCTTCCGAGAACATGGCTCCCATGTCCATGTGCAGTGCAGCGCCCAGTGCCGAGAACTTTTCATAGCTCAGCGCGAGCTGGCCCCGCTCGGCCCGCGAGATGGTGGTGATGGAAACGCCCGAGAGGTCCGCCACCTGCGCCAGCGTCCAGCCAAACTGTTTGCGCGCCGCACGCAGGCGCTTGCCAAAGACCGCGCGGTCCAGGGTGTGGGGCGTGGGCGCTGCGGATGCGGTGGGCGGCTGGGGGGTGTTGGCCATGCTGAATTTCTGTGGGGCGATTCATTGTGCCAGCAGCCAGTCAGTCAACGGGCCCTGTTGGTGCGTGTTAACTGGTACAAGATTTGCGTATCTGAAATTTCCTTATCCGCAAAAATCAATTTGTCAATCGAAGGAACTACCCAGGAATGACAGATAGAAATTTTGCGGATGTGCAAATTTTGTCACTAGAATGAAATCATCTGGCGTCTGACCCGCGACGTCCATTCTCGCCCCCTATCCCGGTTTCAACCACCATGACAGCTTCCTCCGCCATTCAACATGCCGACTTCATCATTCTGGGGGGCGGTATTGCGGGGGCCTCCGTCGGTTACTGGCTGGCGCCCCACGGCCGTGTCGTGCTGCTGGAGCGGGAGTCGCAGCCAGGCTATCACTCCACGGGACGGTCGGCTGCGCTTTTCATGGAGAGCTATGGCACGCCGCAGGTGCGTGCACTGACCATGGCGAGCCGCGCCTTTCTGGAGCATCCGCCAGAAGGGTTTGCCGAACACCCGTTGCTGGCGCCGCGCGGCGCGCTCATGGTGGCGGCCCCAGGTCAGGAGGCTGAACTGGACGCGCATTGGGAGGTGCTGCGCTCCATGACGCCCCAGGCGCGCCGGCTTGACCGCGAGGAAACCCTGGCGCTGGTGCCCGTGTTCCGCCCGGAGCAGGTGGCCGGTTCGGTGCTGGAACCTGATGCGGCGGACATGGATGTTCACTCCATCCACCAAGGCTACCTGCGCGGCATGCGCAAGGCGGGCGGCATGCTGGTGTGTGACGCCGAGGTGACGGCGCTTCGCCATGACGGTGCGCTGTGGCAGGTGCAGACGGGCGATCAGGGCCCCCGGTATTGCGCCCCTGTGGTGGTGAACGCCACTGGAGCCTGGGGTGATCAGCTCGCTGCGCTGGCCAGCGTACCAACGCTGGGCTTGCAGCCCTGCCGCCGCTCTGCATTCACCTTCGCGCCGCCGCAAGGCCTGGATGTCTCGGCCTGGCCCATGTGCATCGGCGTGAACGAGGCCGAGGGCTGGTACATCAAGCCCGATGCCGGCGTCCTGCTGGGTTCCCCCGCCAATGCCGACCCGGTGGCCCCGCAGGATGTGCAGCCCGAGGAGATGGATGTCGCCATCGCCATGCACCGCATCGCTGAAAACACCACGCTGGAGATCCGCCGCCCTATCCGCACCTGGGCCGGTCTGCGCTCCTTCGTACGCGACGGCGACCTGGTCGGGGGCTTCGCACCCGGCCATGCGGGGTTCTTCTGGCTTGTGGCGCAGGGTGGCTATGGCATCCAGACGTCGGCGGCAATGGGTGAGGCCTGCGCGGCGCTGGTGCGCGGCCTGCCGTTGCCCGAGCGCCTGGCGGGCTTCGGGCTGACCGAGGCCATGCTGTCGCCTGCGCGGCTGTTCTGACGGGGCGCTCACGACGCCCGCCACACGGTTCTCTTTCATCATCCATCAAGAGGCTTTCATGCGTGTCTTCTCCGGATCCCTGGCCACTGAATCCAACACCTTCGCGCCCATGCCCACGGGTTTGTCGACCTTTCACGACCGGGGCTACTTCGGGGCCGGACAGCATCCTGAGCAGATGACCTTCTTTGCGGGTCCCCTTTGCGCGGCCAGGCTGCGCGGGCGGGCCGCAGGGTGGGATCTGGTGGAAGGCATGGTCGCTGGGGCCCAGCCCAGCGGTACCACCACACGCCACGCATACGAAACGCTGCGAGAAGAGCTGTTGGGCGATCTGCGAAAGGCCCTGCCCGTGGACATGGTGGTGCTGGGCCTGCACGGCGCCATGGTGGCCGACGGCTATGACGACTGCGAGGGGGACCTCCTGACACGCGTGCGTGACCTCGTGGGGCCGGACGTGGTGGTGGGCGCCGAGCTGGATCCCCATGCGCATCTGACGCCCACGATGGTCGAGAAGGCCGACATCCTGATCGCCTTCAAGGAATATCCCCACACGGATGTGCTGGAGCGCGGCCTGGAACTGGTGGACCTGTGCGCCGCCGCAGTACAAAAGAAGATTCGCCCGGTGGCTGCCATGGTGGATTGCGAAATGATCGTCACGATGCACACCTCGCGCCAGCCCGCGCGGGGCTTTGTGGACCGCATCCAGGCCCTGGAGGGCAAGGACGGCGTGCTGTCGATCTCCGTGGCCCACGGCTTTGCCTGGGGGGATGTGCCCGAGATGGGCACCAAGCTGCTGGTCTACACCGACGGCAATGCGCAGCAAGCGCAAGCACTGGCCCGGCAACTGGCCGACGAGCTCATTGGTTTGCGTGAGGCGCTGGCCATCACCTTCCCGGACGTGGACGGGGCACTGGACCAAGCCTTGGCGCAAGGCGCCGGGCCGGTGGTCATCTCGGATGGCGCTGACAACCCCGGGGGCGGTGCCGCTGGCGACTCCACGTTCTTCTTGCGCCGCATGGTGGAACGCGGCATCTCCAACGCGGCTCTGGGCCCGCTGTGGGATCCGATCGCCGTGCGCATTGCGTTCGATGCCGGTGTGGGCGCGCGACTCATGCTGCGTGTGGGCGGCAAGATCAGCCCGCTTTCGGGTGACCCTATTGATCTGGATTGCACGGTGAAGGCGCTTTTCCCCGCGATGGTCATGACCGGCCTGGCGAACACTCCGGTGCCATTGGGCGACTGCGCGCTGATCGATGCCAACGGCATCGAGGTCGTTTTGATCACCACACGCAATCAGGCCATGGGCAGGGATCTTTTCACCCAGCTCGGCTGCGTGCTCGAAAGCAAGGCCATCGTCGTGGTGAAGTCCTCCCAGCATTTCTACGCCTCGTTCTCGCAGGTGGCCCAGCGTGTGATCTATGCCGCGGCGCCAGGCTCGGTGACGCTGGATCTTGATGCGCTGCCGTATCGCAAAGCGCGTCTGCCCAAGTGGCCGCTCAAGGCCGGTGCCCAGACGCAGTGACCTCGCACTGCCTACCCCCTATTTTCCTTCTCAGCCTGTCTCAAGGAGTTTCCATGAAACGTCGAACGATTGCCTCCCTCGCCACAGCGGCCCTGCTGACTGCCGGCGCCCTGGCCACGCCCGCCTGGGCTCAGAACAAGACGCTCAAAGTGGTGGCGCATGCCGATCTGAAGATCCTTGACCCGACCTTCACGACCGCCTACATCTCGCGCAACTTTGGCTACATGGTCTACGACACCTTGTTCGCGCAGGATGCCAAGGGCCTGCCCAAGCCGCAGATGGTGGAGAAATACACCAGATCGAAAGACGGCATGTCATGGTCGTTCACTCTGCGCCCGGGTCTGAAGTTCTCGGACGGCAGCGCGGTCACGAGCAAGGATGCCGTGGCATCGATCAACCGCTGGATGAGCCGCGACAGTTTGGGCAAGAGCATGGTCGGCGCGGGTGCTGAACTGAAGGTGGTGGATGACCGCAACTTCACACTGTCGCTGAAAGAGCCCTTCGGCATGGTGCTCGAGGCGCTGGCCAAGCCTTCGGGCTATCCCCCGGTGATCCTGCCCGAGCGCCTGGCAAAACTGCCCGCGACCGCTCCCTTGACGGAAGTGCTGGGCTCAGGTCCGTACACCTTCAAGCGCGATGAATGGGTGCCGGGCAACAAGGCAGTGTTTGTGCGCAATCCGCACTATGTCGGCCGCAGCGAAGCGCCAAGTGGACTGTCGGGCAACAAGCAGTCCAAGGTGGACCGCGTCGAGTGGCTGTACCTGCCCGACGCCAACAGCGCCACGGCGGCACTCAAGCGTGGCGAGGTTGACTACGTGGAGCAGGTGGCGCCGGACTACATTTCGCCACTGCGTACGGACCCGGACGTGAAGATCCTCTCCGGCGGTACCTACCAGGGGTTTCTGATCTTCAACCATCTCCATGCACCGTTCAACGACGCCAAGGTGCGCCAGGCGGTTGCGCATGCGGTGAATCAGGAAAAGTTCACCGCCGCCATGGGCTTCCCACTCGACATGCGCGTGACCTATTGCGCCACGTTCTTCATCTGCGGCAGCCCCAATGACACCGCCGCAGGGGCGGATCCTTTCCGCAAACCCGATCTCGCGCAGGCCAAGAAGCTGCTGGCCGAATCTGGCTACAAGGGCGAGAAGGTGGTGCTGCTGGTGCCCACCGACGTGACCTATCTCAACGCCGAAGCGCTGATGGCCGCGCAAACGCTGCGCAGCATCGGCATGAACGTGGACATGCAGAACAGCGACTGGGCCTCGATCGGTGCGCGCCGTGCCAAGCGCGATGCACCTGCGGCAGGCGGCTGGAACATGTACGTGACGGTGGCTGGCGAGTTCGATGCGAACTCTCCCGTGACCAATGCCTACCTGGGCGCGCCCTGCGGCAACTCGCTGCCAGGCTGGCCCTGCGATGCCAAGCTCGACGAACTGCGTGCGCAATGGGTCAAGGCCACGGATGCCGCGGGCCGCAAGTCGGCGCTCGATGCCTTTCAGCGCCGCGCCTACGAAGCCATGCCTTACGTCAACGCCGGCCAGTATTCCGCTGCCTCGGCGGCGCGTTCCAGCCTCAAGGGCGTGGAACTGATGTGGGCGGGCATGCCCAACGTGTGGGTGCTGGACAAGTAAGCGCTCTGCGCATTCTCTGGCTGATTGGATCGAAGAACACCCCATGGGATATTTCATACGACGTCTGCTCGCCACCCTGCCTGTGATGGCGGTTGTCGCCGTGGTGGTGTTCATGTTGATCCACTTGTCACCAGGGGACCCTGCAGCGCTGATTGCGGGTGACCTGGCGACGGAGGAGGACATTCTCAAGCTGCGTGAGACCCTGGGGCTGAACCAGCCACTGTGGCAGCAGTTCATGACCTGGCTGAGTCGTCTGGCGACCGGTGACCTGGGTACGTCGATCTTCACCAATGTGCCCGTGACCGAGCTGTTGGCGCAGCGCCTGGAGCCGACGGTGAGCATTGCCGTGTTCACCATGGCCTTGACGCTGCTCCTGGCCGTGCCGCTGGGTACCGTGGCGGCCTACCGAGCCGGCAGCTGGGTGGATCGCCTGGTGATGCTGTTCGCCGTGTTTTCCTTCTCGGTGCCGGTCTTCCTGGTCGGCTACCTGCTGATCTTCGCGTTTGCGATGAACCTCGGCTGGTTTCCGGTGCAGGGCTATGTGCCCCTGGCGGACGGGGTAGGGCCGTGGCTGCAAAGCCTGGCGCTGCCCTGCGTGAACCTCGCGCTGGTCTATATCGCGCTCGTGACGCGCATGACCCGTGCCACCGTGCTCGAGGTGCTGCACGAGGACTACATCCGCACGGCGCGCGCCAAGGGCCTGGGGGTTCTGTCCGTCCTGGTGCATGCGCTGCGCAATGCGGCGATTCCCATCGCCACCACCGTGGGTGTGGGGATCGCCTTGCTGATTGGCGGTGTGGTGGTCACCGAGACGGTGTTTGCCATTCCGGGCGTGGGGCGTCTGGTCATCGATGCGGTGCAGCGCCACGACTACCCCGTGATCCAGAGCGTGCTGCTGATTTCCGCCGGCGTGTATGTGCTCATCAATCTGCTGATCGATCTGAGCTACCGCCTTTTTGACCCGCGCATCCAGTACTGAGAATCCCATCGGCCCGCCTACCATGTCCACCGTTCTCTACTCCGACTCCCGGGCCCTCGTCGAAGACGAGGTGCAAGTCGTACGCCCCAAGCGCTTTCGCTGGGTGCGCAAGCACCCCACGCTGCTCATCGGCACGCTGTTGCTGCTGGTGGTGGCCGCGCTATCCGTCGCGGCACCGTGGCTGGCCACGCATGACCCGCAGGACATCGACCCGCTGGCGCGCATGCAGGGCGCTTCGGCCGATCATTTCTTCGGCACCGATGCCATGGGGCGCGATGTGTTCAGCCGCGCCCTGTGGGGCGGGCGCATCTCAATGATCGTGGCGATCTCCGTGGCCCTTATGACCACCGTGCTGGGCGTGCTCCTGGGCATGATGGCCGGATTCGTGCGTTGGGCCGACGGTTTCATCATGCGCGTCATGGACGGCCTTATGGCGATACCGGGCATTCTGCTGGCGATCGCGCTGATGGCGGTGACCAAGGGCAGCCTGCTGACGGTGATCGTGGCGATCACCATCCCCGAGGTTCCGCGTGTGGTGCGCCTGGTGCGCTCGCTGTCGCTCACCCTGCGCGAGCAGCTGTACGTCGAGGCCGCCCACTCCGTGGGGACACGCCTGCCCGTCATCCTCTGGCGCCATGTCCTGCCCAACATGCTGGCCCCGCTCATCGTGCAGGCCACCTTCATTGCCGCCTCTGCGGTGCTGATCGAAGCCTCGCTGTCCTTTCTGGGCGTCGGCATTCCCGCCCAGACGCCGACCTGGGGCAACATGATGGCCGAGGGCCGCAACTTCGTGGCCGTGGCGTTCCACATCATTCTCTACCCCGGCATCCTGCTGGCCACCACCGTGCTGGCCATCAACCTGCTCGGAGACGGTCTGCGCGACGCTTTGGATCCGCGCCTGTCACGCCAGTTGTGAGGTCTTCACCCATGCGTCCCCACCCTTCACCAGAAACCGCACAAGATGTTCCGCTGCTTGAGCTGGACGGTCTGCGTACCTATTTCGATACGCTGAGTGGAACCGTCCGCTCGGTCAATGGCGTGAGCTACCAGCTGCGTGCGGGCGAGACGCTCGGCGTGGTGGGCGAGTCCGGCTGCGGCAAGAGTGTCACCGCCTTGTCGATCATGCGCCTCGTGCCCACGCCCCCCGGACGTTTCGCCAGTGGCGCCATCCGCTATCGCGGAACGGACCTGCTAAAGCTCACCGAGCGCGAAATGCGCCAGATCCGCGGCAACCGCATCTCCATGATTTTCCAGGAGCCCATGACCTCGCTCAACCCGGTGCTGACCGTGGGGCGGCAAATCGCGGAGACGGTGCAACTGCACCAGAAGGTCAGCCGCGCAGCGGCCATGCAGCGTGCGCTGGAGATGCTGCGCCTGGTGCAGATCCCCGAGCCCGAGCGACGCGTCAAGGAGTATCCGCACCAGCTTTCGGGAGGCATGCGGCAACGCGTGATGATTGCCCTGGCGCTGGCCTGCAACCCCGAGGTGCTGATCGCAGACGAGCCGACCACGGCGCTTGACGTCACCATCCAGGCGCAGATCGTGGACCTGATCAAGCGCCTGCAAAAGGAACTCGGCATGGGCGTGATCATGATCACCCATGATCTGGGCGTGGTGGCCGAGAGCTGCGATCGCGTGGTCGTGATGTATGCCGGCCGCAAGGTAGAAGAGGCCACGGTGGTAGACCTCTTCGAGCGCCCTCTGCACCCGTACACGCGGGCCCTCATGGGTTCGATGCCAGCGATGAACACCCAGGCCAAGCGCCTGGCGGAAATCCCCGGCATGGTCCCTGCGCCGCACGAGCTGGGCAAGGGCTGTGCCTTCGCCGCCCGCTGCACCGAGGTGCAGGCGCGCTGCCGCCATGAGACACCGGCGCTCACCGCGCATGGCAACGGGCATGTCGTGGCCTGCTTTGCCGTGCCCCTTGATCAACCGCACAACCTGTCCGAGGTGGCCGCATGAATGTCCTGTCCCCGCCCGTGCTGCCGCAAGACCGAGCGCCCCTGCTTCAGGTGCGCGACCTGAAGAAGCACTATGTCTCGCCCAAAAGTCTGTTCCGCGCAGCGCGTCCCCCCATCCAGGCGGTCGATGGCGTGAGCTTTGACGTGGGGCATGGTGAAACCCTGTCGCTGGTGGGTGAGTCGGGCTGCGGCAAGACCACCACGGCCAAATCGGTCATGCGCCTGATCGAGCCCACGTCGGGCTCGGTCCGGCTTGATGGCCAGGAACTGGTGGGCCTGCCCAAGGAGGCCATGCGCCAGCGCCGCCGCGATGTGCAGATCATCTTCCAGGATCCCTACGCCTCGCTCAATCCGCGCATGAGTGCGGGCGAAATCGTGGCCGAGCCGCTGCGCAACTTCGGCCTGCAGCAGGGTGCCCGGGAGCGCGCCGAGCGTGTGCAGTGGCTGTTCTCCAAGGTCGGTCTGCGCCCGGAGGCCGTGCACAGGTTTCCGCACGAATTTTCTGGCGGCCAGCGCCAGCGGCTGGGCATTGCGCGTGCACTGGCGCTGCAGCCCAAGCTCATCGTCTGCGACGAACCCGTGTCGGCGCTGGATGTGTCGGTGCAGGCGCAGGTGGTCAATCTGCTGATGGATTTGCAGCAGGAGTTCGGCATCTCCTACCTGTTCGTCGCGCATGACCTGGCGGTCGTGCGCCACATCAGTCACCGGGTGGCGGTGATGTATCTGGGTCATGTGGTCGAGATCGCCGACCGTGATGCGTTGTTCAACAACCCGCTGCATCCCTACACGCAAATCCTGCTGTCTGCTGTGCCCGTGCCCAACCCGCGCACCCCCGCCCAGCGCATGCT
>NZ_SCML01000063.1 GCF_005503365.1 Hydrogenophaga sp. 2FB | reverse complement strand
AAACACATCCCCACCACCGGATTGATGAGCTGCTGCCGCATCGCTGGGTACAGCCTTTCTGACCACTGCGTTGTCTTGCCTCCACCGTCAAGATGGGATCGCTGGACGCTTACAAGCGATGCGCGCTGAGGAACATACGCATGATCAAGCGATGCGTGCCAAGGAGCATGAACTTAATCTTCGCAAGCAGATTTACCTGGATGCTGCTGAAGCCATTGCGTTGGGAATGGCGTCGATTACCGAGATTCAGAACCTCAACAAGTCTGCGCTTGAGGTTCGTGATGCGTTTGCTAAGCGAGCTTCAGGTACGGCGCGCCTGCACGTCGTAGCAAGTGAAGAAGTAGCGTTGAAGTTTGCGACGTTATACCGGCAGCTTGACGATACTTTCATGACGCTAAGAGTTGATCGTATTGCGCTCGACGACATGAGAGCTGAAACGCTAAGGCATGCTTCGATGCGCGATCACTATCAAAAATCGACGGCCAAGCTTGCCGATCTGGTGCGCGAAGGGCATCTGGCTGGGTCGATGACAAATGAGCGGTTTGCAGCTTTGAATGCGCTTTTTGAGCGAGAGTCGAAATTGGCCGCCGAGCATGATGCATCTCACACCAAACTTGCTCAAACGCTGCGGCCCTTGCACCTTGAGTTCACTAAGCATTGCTACGCCGAACATGCGCGATTGTCTAAGCTAACGATTCCACTGATCGCGGCAGTGCGTCGTGACATGGGTATACCGATCAATGAGGAAACCTACCTCGAAGTCGTGACACCGAATGAGGACAATTTGAAACAGCTACGAAAACTGTTTGGTCTGCCTGCGGAACAGCTGACACAGCCGTAGGCTCGGCGGCGGATAGCGTCATCCTCGATAGCCGTCTCGATTTGCAGATTGCTCACGTCCGAGTGAACAACGATTCATCGGTAGCCCACTTCCGTGAGCTTGGTCGAAGTTCTGGCTTCTGCACTGTACTGGCGGCGAGTGACCGCCGACCGGTACGCCAAATTTCAAAACTGATCTTCCTGAATGCAGCCGTTGGCCAGCACCCGCTTTCGCTGCACTGCTGCCTCTCACCTTCCAAGGGTGGACGACAGCCATCAGTATTCACTTCATATTCTCCGAGACTCGCCGAGTACTTAGTGCACGGTCACCGCAAACCGCTGCTCAAATAGAGCGAGAAACCCCGTTTGAGTTTGCAGACTTCCGAGGTCTGCCCCTGCTTCTTTTGAGCTCGACAGCAGGTGGTGCCACCTTGGAACAAACGGTCTCGCGAGGTGGCTCGCCAAGGCCTGCGACAAAGGCTTCGAGATCTGAAACTCGAACCATCCTTCGGCGTCCGATCAGGAAGGTCGCAACTGGAAACCTTCCGGCAGAAAGCCAGTTTTTTGCTGTCTGGTTGGCAATACCAATTGTTCGGGCTCCCTCAAGGTAGGGGATCAGTAACGCTGTGCTCATGGCTCTTCCTGGCGGCGCGGACGCGCCCAGTTTCAACGAGCTGACGGGTTGAGACTGACAGATGATCGATCGAGACACGTGAAGTGTTCGACTCATCGACATTCCACGACATTGGGAAATGTTGATGCCGCACATGAGTGCGCGATTGAGCATGGAGTGGGAGGGCTTGTGTCGGACGGTCAGCTTGGGACATCACGACGATCAAAGCCTCGAGTCCGTTGAAAACGGACGTTCAATTTATCCACATTCAGATGGATGACTGCACGCAGAATACCACACGCGCCGATGGCATCGGCTCAGGTGGTGGCAGCCACCGAAAGTACACTCCCGACGTACTGGTACAGAGCCTGACATCAAGCGCTCTCACAGCGACGCTTCCACTCTGCTTGCATTGAAAGTGGGGACAAAACCGGGACGATCCTCCAGGTACTTCAAAGTCCTTCAAAGTATTTCCCGGGACAAAACGGGGACACTGATTTCCGTTCGGGCAAGAAAAAAGCCCGCTGCTTTCGCACCGGGCTTTATCTAAGCTGTTGATTTACAACGACATTTTGGCGGAGTGGACGGGGCTCGAACCCGCGACCCCCGGCGTGACAGGCCGGTATTCTAACCAACTGAACTACCACTCCTGGTAGATGGCGTTTGTTCTTGCGAACCAAGTGCCAACCACTTGTTGCCTACTTGCCTTGCGGCTTGTTTGGCGACCCTACGGGGATTCGAACCCCGGTACTCACCGTGAAAGGGTGATGTCCTAGGCCTCTAGACGATAGGGTCATAACCTGGACTCAAAGAGCCTCGCATTGTAGCAGCGGAAGAGCTTGTTTTTTCTTCCGTTGCCGCCATGAGCGACTCATTGCGACTTCAAATTTGGTGGAGGTAAGCGGGATCGAACCGCTGACCTCTTGCATGCCATGCAAGCGCTCTCCCAGCTGAGCTATACCCCCACAGGGTTTGCCGATCTGTGCCTGCGACTTCGTCGCCGGTGCATTTCAGCAAGCCTCAAATTATAGCGAGTTTTTTCAGGCGTTCCGCAAACGCGTCAACACCGTCTCGCGATTTTGCAGTTCCAGCACGGCATCGAGCGATGGCGTCTGGGCTGTTCCCATGACCAACACGCGCACCGGCATGGCCAGTTGCGGCATCTTCAACCCGTGCGCCGTCAGCACTTCCTTGATGGCCGCCGAGATGGCCGGCTTGTCCCAGGCGCAGGCCGACAGCTTGTCCGTCAGCGCGGCCAGCACCGGGCGCACGGTGTCGGTCACGTGTTGTGCGCGCTCGTCGGCGTTGGGCGTGATGTCGGCGTAAAACGCTTTCGCCCACTGAGCCAGGACCACAAGCGTGTCGCAGCGGTCCTTGAACAGACCGCAGATGCGCGGCAGGCGCTCGTCGGCCGTGATGCCCTGCTGTTGCAGATACGCGGCCACCAGAGGCGCCAACGCGTCGTCGGCCATGGCCTTGAGGTGCTGGGCGTTGACCCAACGCAGCTTGGCATCGTCGAACTGCGCGGCGCTGCGGCCAAGGTGGTCGAGGTTGAACCACTCGAGGAACTGCGCGCGGCTGAAGATTTCATCGTCGCCGTGGCTCCAGCCCAGGCGCGCGAGGTAGTTCACCATCGCGTCGGGCAGGTAACCTTCGTCGCGGTATTGCGTGACGGGCTTGGCGCCGTTGCGCTTGCTCATCTTCTCGCCCTGCTCGTTGAGCACGGTGGGCAGGTGGGCGTACACCGGTGGCTCCTTGCCGAGCGCGCGAAAGATGTTGATCTGGCGCGGCGTGTTGTTCACATGGTCATCGCCCCGGATCACGTGGGTGATGACCATGTCGATGTCGTCGACCACCACGCAGAAGTTGTAGGTGGGCGTGCCGTCGGGACGCGCGATCACGAGGTCGTCGAGTTCGTCGTTGGCGATTTCGATGCGGCCCTTGACCTTGTCGTCCCACGCGACCACGCCGCCCTGCGGGTTCTTGAAGCGCAGCACGGGCTTCACGCCTTCGGGCACGGGCGGCAGGGCCTTGCCGGACTCGGGACGCCAGGTGCCGTCGTAGCGCGGCTTCTCTTTCGCGGCCATCTGCTTTTCGCGCAGCGCATCGAGTTCGGCCACGCTCATGTAGCAGGGGTAGACCAGGCCACCAGCCACCATGTCGGCCAGAACGGCCTTGTAGCGGTCCATGCGCTGCATCTGGTAGAACGGGCCTTCGTCGTGGTCGAGGCCGAGCCACTTCATGCCTTCGATGATCACGTCCACCGCGGCTTGCGAAGAGCGCTCCAGGTCGGTGTCTTCGATGCGCAGGATGAACGCCCCACCGGTGGAGCGCGCGAACGCCCACGGGTAGAGCGCCGAGCGGATGTTGCCGAGGTGGATGAAGCCGGTGGGCGACGGCGCGAAGCGGGTGCGGATGGGTGCGGTCATGTCAGAAGGAAGAAAGGCCACGGTCGAGGTCGGCCTGGATATCGCCAAGGTGCTCAAGACCGACCGCGACGCGGATCAGGCCTTGGACCACACCGGCCGCCTGGCGCTGCTCTTCGGTGAGGCGGCCATGCGAGGTGCTGGCGGGATGCGCCATCAGGGTCTTGGTGTCGCCCAGGTTGGTGGACAGCGACATGACCTGCAGCGAATCGAGCACGTGGAAAGCACGCGAGCGCGCCTCATCGGGGTTGGCGCCCTTCACCGTGAACGACAGCACCGCACCACCACACCCGTCTTGCTGCGCCATCGCCAGCGCGTGCTGCGGGTGGCTGGCGAGGCCGGGGTAGAACACGCGCGCCACGGACGCATGGCTCTCCAGCCACTGCGCCAAGGCCAGCGCGCGGGCCGACTGGGCCTGCATGCGGATGTCCAGCGTTTCCAGGCCCTTGAGCACGACCCAGGCGTTGAAAGGCGCCAGCGTCATGCCCGCGCTCTTGAGCACCGGCAGAAACGACTTGGTGACCATCTCCTGGCTGGCGCACAACGCGCCGGCCATCACGCGGCCCTGTCCATCGAGGTACTTGGTGCCCGAGTGCATGACGATGTCGGCGCCCAGCGTCATGGGACGCTGCAGCGCCGGCGTGGCGAAGCAGTTGTCCACGCACAGCAGCGCGCCCGCGTTGTGCGCGAGATCGGCCAGGGCCCGGATGTCGCACACCTCTGTGAGCGGATTGGTGGGCGTCTCGGCAAAAAACAACTTCGTGTTCGGCGTGAGGGCGGCCTTCCAGGCGGCCACGTCGGTCTGTGGCACGAAGCTGGACGTGACGCCGAACTTGGCCAGGTCGGTGCCGATCAATTTGATGGTCGAGCCGAACATGGACTGCGAACACACGACGTGGTCACCGGCCTTGAGCAGGCCCATGCACATCATGAGGATGGCAGACATGCCCGAGGCGGTGGACATGCAGGCTTCGGCGCCTTCGAGCGCGGCCAGGCGCTTCTCGAAGCTGGCCACGGTCGGGTTGCCGTAGCGGCCGTAGGTGAAGCCGTCTTCTTCGCCAGCGAAGCGGCGCGCGCCGGATTCGGCATTGGGCTGCACGTAGCCGCTGGTGAGGTACAGGGCCTCGGAGTTTTCGCCGTACTGGCTGCGTTCGACGGCTTCGCGCACAGCGAGCGTGTCGCGGTGCAGTTCCAGGTTTTTTTTCTGCGTCATGGGCACGGTCCTTCAGACAACCTGCGCGTTGGGCAAGGCCAGGCGCGAGGTGTCTTCCTCGCCCTCTTCGCTCTGGTCGCGGCCGGCGTTGAGGCGGGCGATGTCTTCCAGCGTGATGTCGCCGGTGACGTACACGCCATCGAAGCACGAGGCGTCGAAGCCGTTCAGCTTGGGATTGAGCGAGCCGATGGCCTGCTTCATCGCGTCCACGTCCTGGTAGATCAGCGCGTCGCAACCGATGATCTCGCGCACTTCTTCCACCGTGCGGTCGTGCGCCACGAGTTCACCGGGCGTGGGCATGTCGATGCCGTAGACGTTGGGGTAACGCACCGGCGGCGCGGCGCTGGCCAGGTAGACCTTGCGCGCACCGGCGTCGCGCGCCATCTGCACGATTTCGCGGCTGGTGGTGCCGCGCACGATGGAGTCGTCCACCAGCAGCACATTGCGGCCCTTGAATTCGCTGCCGATCACATTGAGTTTCTGGCGCACCGATTTCTTGCGCACGCCCTGCCCCGGCATGATGAAGGTACGGCCGACGTAGCGGTTCTTCACGAAGCCTTCGCGGTACGGCAGGCCCAGCAGTTGCGCCAGTTCCATGGCGCTGGGGCGTGAAGATTCGGGGATCGGGATGACGACGTCGATCTCGTTGGGCGGCACGGTGGAGATCACGCGCTTGGCCAGCGTCACGCCCAGGTTCAGGCGCGCCTGGTAGACCGAGATGCCGTCCATGACCGAGTCGGGCCGCGCCAGGTACACGTATTCGAAGATGCAGGGGTTGTGGCTGATCTTGTCGGCGCACTGCTGAAACTGCATGTTGCCGTCGAGGTCGACGAACACCGCCTCGCCGGGCACGAGGTCTCGGTCGAGTTCAAAACCGTTGCCTTCCAGCGAGACAGACTCGCTGGCGACCATGACGCCACCGTCCTTGTTGCGGCCGATGCACAGCGGGCGAATGCCATGCGGATCGCGAAACGCCAGCAGGCCATGACCGGCGATCAGCGCCACCACAGCGTAGGAGCCCTTGACGCGCTGGTGCACGCCACGCACGGCGGCGAACACGTCGGCCGGCTTCAGGGTGATGCCGCGCGTGACCTTCTCCAGTTCGTGCGCCAGCACGTTGAGCAGCACTTCGGAGTCGCTCTCGGTGTTGACGTGGCGGTGGTCGGTCTGGAACAGCTCCTGCGCCAGCGCCTTGGCGTTGGTGAGGTTGCCGTTGTGCACCAGCACCAGGCCGAAGGGCGCGTTCACGTAGAAGGGCTGCGCCTCTTCTTCGCTGTAGGCATTGCCCGCCGTGGGGTAACGCACCTGGCCCAGGCCGCACAGGCCGGGCAACGCGCGCATGTTGCGGGTGCGGAAGATGTCGCGCACCATGCCCTTGGCCTTGTGCATGAAGAACTTGCGGCCCTGCTGGGTGACGATGCCCGCAGCGTCCTGCCCGCGGTGCTGCAGCAACAGCAGCGCGTCGTAGATGAGCTGATTGACCGGCGTCTTGCTGACCACGCCCACGATTCCACACATGATTGAATCCTCAAAAAACTAACGTATATATCGGGCCACCGGCTCGGGCAACAAGGGCTTGACCTCGACCAGCGTGGCGGTCGATACCTTGGCCACGTTGGAGTCTGCCCACCAGGCAGCGTTCTGCATCTGGGTCATGCTCACCACCAGCGCCACCGCCAGCAGGATCACCACCCCACGCAACAAACCAAAAGCGCCACCGAGCACGCGGTCCACCGGTCGCAGGCCGACCGATGCCACCAGTTTCTGCACCAGCCAGGCACCCAGGCCGGCAGTGAATGCCACGGTCACGAACACCAGCACGAAACCGATCGCCACACGCAGCGGGGGTGACAGGTTGCCCATCGGCAGCCAGGCACCGGCTTCATCGGCAAAGGCCTGGGCCAGCACGAAGGCGGCGATCCAGCCCAGCACGGACAACACCTCGTACACCAGCCCGCGCCACAGTCCGAGCAACACGGACAACAGCAAACCCAGCAGCAACACCCAATCGGTCAGGAGCATCAGCGTGCGCAGGCTAAAGCGTCAGGACCGCCGCAGGCAGACCCATGGCCTTCACGCGGGCAGCGGCCTTGTCGGCATCGGCGCGGTTGTCAAAAGGGCCCACGCGCACACGGATGCGCGTGCCGTCGGCGGTCTTGGCCTCGTGCGTGTAGGTCTTGAGGCCCGCGCCTTCAAGTTTCTGGCGCACCTGGCGCGCGCCGGCCGCCTCGGAAAACGCGCCGACCTGCACCACCAGCCGCTCGGCCGCGGCGCTGGCGGGTTTCGCGGTGGCCTGGGCGGTGGGCGTGGGCTTGCCTTCGAGCAAGGCGCGCGCGCGGGCGGCATCGGTTGGGGCGGCTGGTGCTGCCGGCTTGGCAGGTTCGGGGGTCGTCGGCGCTGGCGTGGCGGCCGCCACGGGCGCCGCCGGCTTGGGCGTCTTTTCGACCACCTCTTCGCGGGCGCTCAGGCCGTCGCGGCTGGACAAGGGCTCTGCCGCCGCCGGCTTCGCGGCAGCCGGTGCGGCGGCGACGGGTGCAGGAGCAGCCGCAGCAGCGGGCTTGGCCACCGGCGCGGTCTTGGCGGGGATTTCGATCGGAATGTCGACGGAAATCGGCCGGGGTTGGGTGTCGAACAACAGCGGGAAGCCGACCACGCCGACCAGCACGAGCACGCTGGCGCCGATCAGGCGGTGGCGTGCGCGGCGGCGCACGGCCTCGATGCTCTGTGGCGGGGGGGTCGAGGCGTTGCCCTGGGAGCCTGAACGGGATTTGAACATTCGGGGTGGGAGCGTGGCGCCATGAAGGCCTGGCGGAAAGGACGCTCTGTGTGAGGGCTAGGCGGACAGGTGTTTCGCCGACATTCGGGGCACGCCGTCCTGCAAAACGCCACCCACTGTGTAGAACGATCCGAAGACGACGATTCTATCAGCGGGGTCCGCGGCGGACACCGCGGCCCGCAAGGCGTCCATGGGGTTTGCATGGACACCGGCCACCCTGCTTTTGCCACCCGGCGCGGTGGCCGGATGGGCGTCGAGCATGGCTTGCAGAGCCGTCGCCTTGCTCGCACGCGGCAAGGGCAGATCGGTGAGGTGCCAGTGGTCGATCAGGGGCGCGATGCGCTCCAGCATGGTGGCCAGGTCCTTGTCGGCCATGGCGCCGAACACCGCGTGGGTGCCGGGGTAGAAGCCCATGGCGTCCAGGTTCTCGGCCAGTGCCGCCACCGAATGGGGGTTGTGCGCCACGTCCAGCACCAGGGTGGGCGTGCCGGGCACGATCTGGAAGCGCCCCGGCAGCTCCACCAGCGCCAGGCCATTGCGCACCGCCTGCGCGGTCACCGGCAGCCGACCCCGCAAGGCCTCCACCGCCGCCAGCACGCCCGAGGCGTTGACCAGCTGGTTGGCGCCGCGCAGCGCCGGGTAGGCCAGGCCGGCGTAACGCCGCCCGCCGTGCGAGGGGTGCATGGCCCAGCCCCATTGCTGCTGGTCGCCGGCGAAATGGAAGTCCTTGCCCAGCCGCCAGAGGTTCGCGCCCACCTCCAGCGCGCGGTCCAGAATGCTTTGCGGCGGCACCGGGTCGCTCACCACCACCGGGCGGCCGGTGCGCATGATGCCGGCCTTCTCGGAGCCGATGGCTTCGCGGTCGTTGCCGAGCAGGGCCATGTGGTCAAGGGCGATGCTGGTGATGACCGCGCAATCGGCGTCGATGATGTTGACCGCGTCGAGCCGGCCGCCCAGGCCCACTTCCAGGATCGCCACGTCCAGACCGCTGCGCGCGAGCGTGCGCAGGATGGCGAGCGTGGTGAATTCAAAATAGCTCAGGCTGATCTCGCCACCGTCGTCGCCGGTCTGCCCTTTGCGCGCCACTTCCACCTCGGCAAAGGCGGGCACCAGATCGTTCGAGGCCACCGCCTCGCCCGCGACGCGGCAGCGTTCTTCGAAGTGCACCAGGTGCGGCGAGGTGTAGACGCCGGTGCGGTAGCCCGACTGGGTGTAGATGGCTTCCAGCATGGCGCAGGTGGAGCCCTTGCCATTGGTGCCGGCCACGGTGATGACCGGGCAGTCGAGCTTGAGGCCCATGCGCCGTGCCACGCGCTGCACGCGGTCCAGCCCCATGTCGATGGTGACCGGGTGCAGGCGCTCGGCGTGGTCCAGCCAGTCGGCCAGCGTGGTGGGGTGGGTAGGCACGGGAATATCAAGCATGGGGGCGATTGTCCCATCGCGGACAATGCAGCCCATGATCACCCTCTACGGCATCCCCAATTGCGACACCGTGAAGAAGGCGCGCGCCTGGCTCACCGAGCACAGCGTGGAATACGCCTTTCACGACTTCAAGAAACAAGGCATTCCCGGCGCGGAGCTCGATCAATGGCTCGCCGCCGCCGGCTGGGACACCGTGATCAACCGCAAGGGCACCACCTGGCGCCAACTCGACGAGGCCACGCGCGCCGGTGTGACAGACGCGGCCAGCGCCCGCGCCGTGGCGCTGGCCAACCCGAGCGTGATCAAGCGCCCGGTGGTGGCGTGGACCGGCGGGGCCATCACCGTGGGTTTCAACGCCGCCGACTGGCAGCGCCGGATCTGACCGGGCCAGCCCCGCTGCGGGCCGCGGCCTAAAATCGCGGTTTCGCCTTTCGTCTTTGCATCACATCTCTCCCAACACCATGAGCACCACCCAATTCGACGGCGTGACCGTCAACACCCAGGCCAGCGTGTATTTCGACGGCAAATGCGTCAGCCACGGCATCACCTTTGCCGACGGCACGAAAAAATCGGTCGGTGTGGTGTTGCCCGCCACGCTCACGTTCAACACCGGCGCGCCCGAGATCATGGAATGCGTGGCGGGTGGCTGTGAATACCAGGTGGCGGGTACCAGCGAGTGGAAGAAGTCGGGCCCGGGCGAAAAATTCAGCGTGCCGGGCAACAGCAGCTTCCAGATCCGCGTGACCGAGCCTTACCACTACATCTGCCACTTCGGCTGATCGATCCGCCGCCGAAAGACCGCCATGGCCACCATTCTTCAAAACCTCCCCACGCAACAGAAAGTCGGCATCGCCTTCTCCGGCGGCCTGGACACGTCCGCCGCGCTGTTGTGGATGAAGCAAAAGGGCGCAATCCCTTACGCGTACACCGCCAACCTCGGCCAGCCCGACGAGCCGGACTACGACGAAATTCCGCGCAAGGCCCTGGCCTATGGCGCCGAGAAGGCGCGCCTGATCGACTGCCGAACGCAACTGGCGCACGAAGGCATTGCCGCCCTGCAGTGCGGCGCCTTCCACATCAGCACTGCGGGCGTGACCTACTTCAACACCACGCCACTGGGCCGCGCCGTCACGGGCACGATGCTGGTGGCCGCGATGAAGGAAGACGACGTCCACATCTGGGGCGACGGCTCGACCTTCAAGGGCAACGACATCGAGCGTTTCTACCGCTACGGCCTGCTGACCAACCCGAGCCTGAAAATCTACAAGCCGTGGCTCGACCAGTTGTTCATCGACGAGCTCGGCGGCCGCGCCGAAATGAGCGCGTTCATGACGGCCAACGGCTTTGGCTACAAGATGAGCGCCGAGAAGGCCTACAGCACCGACAGCAACATGCTGGGCGCGACGCACGAAGCGAAAGACCTGGAACACCTCAACAGCGGCATCCAGATCGTCAACCCCATCATGGGCGTGGCGTTCTGGAAAGACGAGGTCGAGGTCAAGCGCGAGACCGTGACGGTGCGTTTCGAAGAAGGTCAGCCGGTCGCGCTGAATGGTGAGACGTTCGCGAGCCCTGTGGACCTGATCCTCAAGGCGAACGAAATCGGCGGTCGCCATGGTCTGGGCATGAGCGACCAGATCGAGAACCGCATCATCGAAGCCAAGAGCCGCGGCATCTACGAAGCGCCGGGTCTGGCGCTGCTGTTCATCGCTTACGAGCGCCTGGTGACGGGCATTCACAACGAAGACACGATCGAGCAGTACCGCATCAATGGTTTGCGCCTGGGCCGTCTGCTGTACCAGGGCCGCTGGTTCGATCCGCAAGCGATCATGCTGCGCGAAACGGCGCAACGCTGGGTGGCGCGCGCTATCACCGGTGAGGTGACCGTTGAGCTGCGCCGCGGCAACGACTACTCGATCCTCAACACCGAGAGCGCGAACCTCACGTACGCGCCCGAGCGCCTGAGCATGGAGAAGGTGGAAGACGCACCGTTCTCGCCGCTGGACCGCATCGGCCAGTTGACCATGCGCAACCTCGACATCACCGACACGCGGGCGAAGCTGGGCATCTATGCCAAGTCCGGGCTCCTGTCTTTGGGTGAAGGTTCGCAGATGTTGAAGCTCGAGGGCGAGTAATTTCGCTCAGCAACCTCGCGGGATCGGGGCGCCCCGGCGCTCTGCTCCGTGGGTGTCCCCCGCCGGCTGGTGCCGGCTCCTCCTTTACCCCGCTGCGCAGAACGCCAGGTCACCCCGATCTTGAGGGGTGTAGGTGCGCACATGGTTGCGTGCACGGAGGAGCGAAGAAAACCCCCGTCAGACCACCACAGGCTCAGGCTCCAGAAGAATCCCGAAGCGCTCATACACACTGGTCTGGATCGCCTTGGCCAAGGTCATCACCTCGCCACCCGTGGCGCCACCGCGGTTCACCAACACCAGGGCCTGCTTCTCGTACACCCCCGCGTTACCCACACCCCGGCCCTTCCAGCCGCAGGCGTCGATCAACCAGCCCGCCGCCAGTTTGATGCTGCCGTCGGCCATCGGGTAGTGCACCACCTTCGGATCGCGCGCGATGATGTCGGCGCACTGGTCCTCGCTCACGGTGGGGTTCTTGAAGAAGCTGCCGGCGTTGCCGATCACCGCCGGGTCGGGCAACTTGGCGCTGCGGATCGCGCAGATCCAGTCGAAGATCTGCTGTGCGTCCGGATGGGCAATGCCGGTTTCGGCGATCTTGCGCTCCAGATCCGCATAGCCCAGCACCGGCTTCCAGGGCTTGGGCAGCCAGAAACGCACGCGGGTGATGGCGGCGCGCCCGGCCAATCCAAAACCTTTGTCGCCGGCTGGTGTGTGCTTGAACACCGAGTCGCGGTAGCCGAAGCCGCATTGCGCGGCGTTCAGCGTGAACGCCTGCCCGGTCTGCAGGTCGATCGCGTCCAGCTCGCTGAACCGGTCCTGCAACTCCACGCCGTACGCACCGATGTTCTGCACCGGCGAGGCGCCCACGCAACCCGGAATCAGCGCCAGGTTTTCCAGACCGGGCCAGCCCTGCTCCAGCGTCCAGCGCACGGTTTCGTGCCAGCTCTCGCCCGCGCCCGCTTCCACCAGCCAGCCTTTGTCGGTCTCCTCGATCAGGCGCCGCCCGCGAATCTCCATCTTGATCACCAGCGGCTTCACGTCACCCGTGATCACCAGGTTGCTGCCACCGCCCAGCACGAACGGAGGGGCCTCGCGGGTGAGCACGGGCCAGTTGGCACTGGTCATGAGTTCGATGAGATCGGCTTCCTGGCGCACGCGCACGAGCCGCTGCGCGCGCGCAACGATGCCAAAACTGTTGTATGGCTGGAGCGCCACGTTGTTCTCGACTACCATTCTTGGATTGTCTCACCCACCCCCAGGATTCTTCAGCCATGCCTTCTTTTGACACCGTACTCGAAGCCGATTTCGTCGAAGTGAAAAACGCGGTCGACCAGGTCACGCGCGAGATCGGCACGCGCTTCGATTTCAAAGGCACCAGTGCCGCGATCGAGCTCAAGGAGAAGGAAAAGGAAATCATCCTGCACGGCGACGCCGACTTCCAGCTCCAGCAGATCGACGACGTGCTGCGCGGCAAGCTCACCAAACGCGGCGTGGACGCGCGCTTTCTCGACGTCGGCAAAGTGGAGAAAGCCGGCGGCGACAAGGTCAAGCAGGTCGTCAAGGTGCGCAACGGCATCAGCACCGAAGACGGCAAGAAGATCCAGCAGGTCATCAAGGGCAGCAAACTGAAGGTGCAAGGCGCCATTCAAGGCGATGCGGTGCGCGTGACCGGCACCAAGCGCGACGATCTGCAGGCGGCCATGGCGCTGATCCGCAGCGAGTTGAAGGACCTGCCGCTGTCGTTCAACAACTTCAGAGACTGAATGAACACCCCCCGCGCCGCCTGCGGCGTCACCCCCCGCCTGGGGGGCGGTGCCCGCGGCCCGGCAAAGCCGGTTCCGCGGCACCTCTGGATGGGCGTAGCCTCGCTCGTTGCTGTGGCTCTGTGGGGTGTGGCGCCATCTGCCTTGGCCCAACAAGTCGCGCTCTCGGGCGTGGCAGGAGGCAAGGCGCTGGTGAACATCGATGGCGCCTCGCCGCGCTTCCTGGCACCCGGACAAGCGCACCAAGGCGTGAAGCTGCTGAGCACGCAGGGCGATGCGGCCGTGTTCGACATCAATGGCCAACGCCAGACGCTGCGCGTGGGCGATGCGCCGGTGAGCGTGGGCCGACCCGCCGGCGCCGAAGGGTCGGGCGCGCAACGCATCGTGCTCACCGCCGATTCGCGCGGCCACTTTTTGCCGGCGGGCCAGATCAATGGACGCGCGGTGCAGTTCATGGTCGACACGGGCGCGACTGCCGTCATCCTCAGCGAGTCCGACGCCAGGCGCATCAACCTCGACTACACCAAGGGCCGCAAGGTCTCCGTGAGCACCGCCAATGGCCAGGTGCTGGGGCACCAGGTGCAGCTGGACTCCGTGCGCATCGGCAGCGCGCAGGTGCATGGTGTGGCCGCCATCGTGCTGCCGCAATCCATGACCTATGTGCTGCTGGGCAACAGCTTCCTCACACGCTTTCAAATGCAGCGCAACAACGACCAGTTGACGCTGGACCGGCGGTACTAGGAAAAGCACCCCCGCGGCGCTTCACGCCACCCCCTCAAGGGGGCAACACCTGAGGCCCGACAAAGTCGGTTCCTCGGTGTTTCTGGATCAAACCCTCTCGCCGGCCACGGCGGCGGTCACCACGATCTCGATGCGCCAGGCTGGATCGGCCAAGGCCGCCTGCACGGTGGCACGCGGTGGCGCGGTGCCCGGCACCACCCAGGCGTCCCACACCGCGTTCATCGCGCCGATGTCGGCGATGTCCGCCAGAAAAATCTGCGTGCGCAGGATGCGCGACTTGTCGCTTCCCGCTTCCTGCAGGCGCTGGTGCACCTGCTCCAGCACGTCCTGCGTCTGGCCCGTGATGTCGGTGTCGCCGCGCTCGGGCACCATGCCGGCGAGATAGACCACGCCATTGAACACGGCGGCTTCGCTGTAGCGTGTGGCCACGCCGATGCGGGTGATGTGTGAATCGCTCATGTCTTCTTCGCTCCCAGTTTGCTTTCCTTGCCGGCGATCAGGCGGTTGATGTTTTCCGCATGGCGCCACACCAGCAGCACGGCCATCACGGCCAGCGCCAGCACCATCACACCCGGGGCGTTCCAGGCCACGCGGTTGCCGAGCAGAAAGTACGCCGGCGCGAACACCGCGGTGACGATGGACGCCAGCGACGAGTAGCGGAAGAACACCGCGATGATCACCCACGTGGCCAAGGCCGCCAGCCCCAGCCAGGGGTTGAACCCGACGATCACACCGGCCGCCGTGGCCACACCTTTGCCGCCCTGGAAACGGAAGAACACCGGGTAGAGGTGGCCCAGGAAGGCCGCCAGACCGACCAGCGCCACCGTGCCGTCACCCAGGCCATAGGCCTCTCCCCACCATTTCACCGCCACCACCGGCAGCCAGCCCTTGAGGGCATCGAGCAGCAGCGTGATGAGTGCCGCCGCCTTGTTGCCCGAGCGCAGCACGTTGGTGGCGCCAGGGTTCTTGCTGCCATAGGTGCGCGGGTCGTTCAGGCCCATGAGCCGGCTCACGAGAACCGCGAACGACAACGAGCCAATCAGGTAGGCGGCCACCGTGGCCAGCAGGGAATAGGTCATGCAAGGGTCTCCTCGAGCGCTTCGAATCGCCGCGTCTGTGCACGGTATTGGCGCGGGTGTTGGGCTGGCTATTCTGCCAGCGCGCAGTTCACCGGCCTGGCGCCCAAGGGACCGGACAACACCGCCGGATCGATGCCGACGAGAAAACCGCGCCGCCCGCCGTTGATCCAGATCTTCGGCAGCGCCAGCACCGACGCTTCCACCCACACCGGCATGGCGCGCTTGAGGCCGAAGGGCGAGGTTCCACCGACCAGAAAACCGCTGTGCCGGTTCGCCACCTCGGGCTTGCAAGGCTCGACCGACTTCGCGCCGATCTGCCGCGCCAGGTTCTTGGTCGACACCGTGCGGTTGCCATGCATCAGCACCGCCAGCGGCTTGGCGGCCTCGTCCTGCATGATCAAGGTCTTGACCACCGCGAACGGATCGAAGCCGAGCACCTGCGCGCTGTGCTGCGCGCCGCCGTGCTCCAGGTACTCGTAAGGATGCTCGGTGAACGCCACGCCATGCGCCTTGAGCCAGGCGGTGGCGGGCGTCTCACTCACGTGGGTCTTCTTGGCCATACAAAAAAGTCCATCAACGCCAACCTGCTGCGCCCTTTTCCAGAGATGCCGCGGAACTGGCTTTGCCAGGCCGCAGGCATCGCCCCCTTGAGGGGGTCGCGCGAAGCGCGGCGGGGGTGCTCCCGCTCATTGCGCGGGGTCGCGCGACGTCCAGCGGATGGCGTCGACTGCCGCGAGCAAGTCCTTGGACGGCGTCGTGCCCCACGCATCCAGGCATTCGTCGAGCTGGGCCACCGTGGTCACGCCGATGATGGTGCTGGCCACGCGCCAGTTGGTGTAGCAGAAGGCCAGCGCGAGTTGCGTCGGCGTGAGGCCATGCTCGCGCGCCAGCGCGTTGTAGCGCCGTGCGGTCTCCAGCGCTTCGGGGCGGCCCCAGCGCTGCTTGCGCATCGAGTCGTAAATCGCCATGCGGCCCGCGTTGCCGACCAGACCGGTTTCGTCGTACTTGCCGCTCAACAGGCCAAAGCCCAGCGGCGAATACGCCAGCAGCGACACACTCAGGCGGTGGCAGGTTTCGTCCAGGCCGTTTTCATAGCTGCGGTTGATCAGGCAGTACGGGTTCTGCACCGTGGCCACGGTCGGCAGGCCGTGTTGCTCGGCCAGGCGCACGAACTCGTGCACGCCATAGGGCGATTCGTTGGACAGGCCCACCGCCTTGATCTTGCCGGCCTTCACCAGGTCGGCCATCGCTTCGAGTTGCTCCAGCACCGAGGGCACGGGCTTGTCCTTGGCGGGGTCGAAGTACAGCGCGCCAAAGGCGGGCAGGTTGCGCGCGGGCCAGTGGATCTGGTACAGGTCGATCACGTCGGTCTGCAGGCGGCGCAGGCTGCCTTCACACGCTTCGATGATGCCGGCCCTGGACACGTCAGGGCGCAGCCACGGCATGCCGCGCGCCGGGCCGGCGACCTTGGTGGCCACCACGAGCTTCTCGCGTGCGCCGGGGCGTTTCGCGAACCAGTTGCCGATGATGGTTTCGGTCGAGCCGCAGGTTTCGGCGCGCGCGGGTACCGAATACATCTCGGCCGCGTCGAGGAAATTGATGCCGCGCTCCACCGCGCGGTCCAGGATGTGGTGCGCGGTGGCTTCGTTCACCTGTTCGCCAAACGTCATCGTGCCCAGGCAGATGGGCGTTACCTTCAGCGCGCTCGCGCCCAATGAAACTGGTGTCATGCAAGTATTTGTAAATAGGAGTGCGGGAAGTTGTCGTGCCCATGGGGCAGGGTATAAGTTTAGAGTGCACCAGCGTGAGCCTGTGCGGGCCCTTCGGGAAGACCCGCGTTCTCGTTCAAGCTGTTATCCCGCACCCTTCGTCAACCTCATCAATAACGCAGTGGAGAAAACACATGACGCAAATCAAGACCCAACTGACCCGCGGCCTGACCATCACGACCCTGACCGCCGCGCTCGCCCTTGCCGGCTGCGCCAACATGACTGAAACGCAAAGCGGCACCGCCAAGGGCGCCGGCATCGGCGCCGTCGCGGGCGCGCTGCTCGGCGCGGCCACGGGCGGCTCCAAGGGCGCGGCCACCGGCGCGGTGCTGGGTGCGGGCGCGGGTGCGGTGGGCGGCTACGTCTGGTCCAACAAGATGCAGGAACAGAAGAAGCAGATGGAAGCCGCCACGGCCGGCACCGGCATCGGCGTGAGCCAGACCACGGACAACCGGCTGAAGCTCGACGTGCCCGCCGACGCCGGCTTCGCCACCGGCCGCTCCACGGTGAGCCCCACGCTGCAGCGCGTGCTGGGCCAGTTCGCCGGCACCCTCAACGCCAACCCGGTGACCGCTGTCGCCATCGTCGGCCACACCGACAGCACCGGCAGTGACGCGGTGAACAACCCGCTGTCGTTCGACCGCGCCAATGCCACGCGCGACTACCTGGTGTCCCGCGGCGTCGCGGCCACCCGCATCGCCACCGATGGCCGCGGCTCGAGCCAGCCGGTCGCCGACAACGGCACCGCCCAGGGCCGCGCCGCCAACCGCCGCGTGGAAATCTACGTGGCCGAGCCCGCAGCAGCGCGCTGATCGGCGCACGCTTCACAAAAAACCCGGCAGTGCCGGGTTTTTTTACGCCACTTCACAGTTTGGCCATGATGTGGCGGGCTACCGTGTAGTCCTCCAGCGCGTACATCGACATGTCTTTCCCATAGCCGCTGGCCTTCATGCCACCGTGCGGCATTTCGTTGGCGAGCATGAAGTGGGTGTTGATCCAGGTGCAGCCGTACTGCAGCTTGCGCGCCACACGCAGCGCGCGCGACACGTCCTGCGTCCACACCGACGAGGCCAGGCCGTAGTCCGAATCGTTGGCCCAGGTCACGGCCTCGTCAGGGTCGGTGAAGCGCGTGACCGACACCACGGGGCCGAACACCTCGCGGCGCACGATCTCGTCGTCCTGCCGCGCACCGGCGATCACCGTGGGTTCGTAGAAGAACCCACTGCCCGCGCGCATCTTGCCGCCCGCCGTCACTTCCATGTGGCCCACCATTTGCGCGCGCTCCACGAAGCTGGCCACGCGGTCGCGCTGCCGGTCGGTGATCAGCGGGCCGAGTTCCACGCCAGGCTCGTCCTGCGTGCCCATCTGGATGGTCTTGACCGCGCTGCTCAGGTCGCCCACCAGGCGGTCGTACACCTTGGCACCCGCATAGAGGCGGCAGGCCGCGGTGCAGTCCTGCCCCGCGTTGTAGTAGCCGAAGGTGCGGATGCCCTCCACCACCGCGTCGATGTCGGCGTCGTCGAACACGATCACCGGTGCCTTGCCGCCCAGCTCGAGGTGCGTGCGCTTGAGCGTGCCGGTGGCGGCCTGCAGGATCTTGCGGCCGGTGGACACGTCGCCGGTGAGCGAGACCATGCGCACCAGCGGGTGCTCCACCAGCGGCTGGCCCACGCTAGGGCCACGGCCGCAGATGACGTTGAACACGCCCTTGGGCAGGATCTCGGCGATCACGCGCGCGAGCATCAGCGTGGTCAGCGGCGTCTGCTCACTGGGCTTGAGCACCACGGTGTTGCCCGCCGCGATCGCGGGCGCGCATTTCCACGCCGCCATCATCAGCGGGTAGTTCCACGGCGCAATCGAGCCGACCACGCCCACCGGGTCGCGACGGATCATGCTGGTATGGCCCGGCAGGTATTCGCCCGCGACCGAACCGCTCATGCAGCGCGCCGCGCCCGCGAAGAAACGGAAGCAGTCGACGATCGCCGGGATCTCGTCTTCCAGCGCGCGCAGGTACGGCTTGCCGCAGTTGAGCGACTCCAGGCGCGCGAACTGCGCGGCGCGCTGCTCGATCGCGTCGGCCACCTTGAGCAGCAGGCGCGAGCGCTCCATCGGCGTGGTGTCGCTCCAGCTGTCGAACGCGCGGCTGGCGCCCAGCACCGCCTTGTGGATCTGCTCGTACGAGGCCTCGGGTACCTTGGCGATCACCTCGCCCGTGGCCGGGTTGAGCACGCGCTCGGCCTCGCCTTCGCCGATCACGAACTGGCCGTCGATGAACAGCTCGGTCGACATCGGGATCTGCACATCGGGGGTCTTTCCCATGGTGGTCTCCATTCGGTGAAAAGGGGTGCGGGCTCAGCGCCCGGCAGGTTGTTCGTCGGCGCGCGTGAGGTAGTACGCCACCAGGATGGGGATGAAGGTGAGCGCGATGATCACCACCGCCACCACGTTGGTGACGGGCCGCTGGCGCGGGCGGATGAGTTCCTGCAGCATCCAGATCGGCAACGTGGTCTGCTGGCCCGCGGTGAAGGTGGTGACGATCACCTCGTCGAAGCTCAGCGCGAAGGCGAGCAGCCCACCCGCGAGCAAGGCCGACCCGAGCTGCGGCAGGATCACGTAGCGGATGGTCTGGAAGCTGTCGGCGCCGAGGTCCATCGAGGCCTCGATCAGCGAGGGGCTGGTGCGCCGCAGCCGCGCCACCGCGTTGTTGTAGACCACCACCACGCAGAAGGTGGCGTGGCCGATCACGATGGTCCAGAAACTGAACGGGATCTCCACCGTGTGGTACGCCGTGCGCAGCGCGATGCCGGTGAGGATGCCGGGCAGCGCGATCGGCAGGATCAGCAGCAGCGAGATCGCATCGCGGCCGAAGAAGCGCGTGCGCGCCAGGCCCGCCGCGGCCAGCGTGCCCAGCACCATCGCCAGCGCGGTGGCCACCAGCGCGACGCGGAACGACAGGCCGATGGCGGCCCACACGTCCTCGCGCGCCCAGGCGGCGGCGAACCACTGCGTGGTCAGCCCAGGCGGTGGGAACACATAACTTTTGTCTTCCGCGCTGAAGGCGTAGAGGATGATGAGCGCGAGCGGGATGTGCAGGAACAGCACGCCCGCCCAGGTCGCGGCCTTCAGGCCCCAGCCGGCGCGCGAAGGGTCAGAGCGCATCGAAGGCCCCCAGGCGTTTGGCGATCCACAGGTAGACGCCAATCACCACGATGGGCACGAGCGAGAACGCGGCGGCGAACGGCACGTTGCCCGCCACACCCTGCTGCCGGTACACCACCTGGCCGATGAACAGCGTGGAGTCGCCAATCACCTGCGGAATGATGTAGTCGCCCAGCGTGAGCGAGAAGGTGAAGATGGAACCGGCCGCGATGCCCGGCATGGCGAGCGGAAAGATGACCTTCCAGAACGTGGTGCCCGAGCGCGCGCCGAGGTCGCTCGAGGCTTCGAGCAGCGAACCCGGGATGCGCTCGATCGCGGCCTGGATCGGCAGGATCATGAAGGGCAGCCACATGTAGACGAAGACGATGAAGGTGCCCAGGCGCGAGAACGAGAGCGAGTTGCCGCCGATGCCGGGCGTGGACAGCACCGCGTCGAGCAGCCAGGTCATGTGCACCTCGGCCAGCACCCAGGAAATCGCGCCCTCCTTGGCCAGCAGCAGCTTCCACGCGTACAGGCGCACGAGGTAGCTCGACCACAGCGGCAGCATCACGGCGATGTAGAGCAGCGCCTTCAGCGGGCCGCGCGCATAACGCGCCATGGTGTACGCGATGGGGAAGGCGATGACGCCGCAGGCCAGCGTGACGCTGACCGCCATGGCCACGGTGCGCAGCACCACGTCCACGTTGGCGGGGTCGGTCATCTCGCGGAAGTTCTGCAGCGTGAGTTCCGTGCGGTTGACCACGCCGGAGAACTCGTCGAGCGCGAAGAAGCTGTTGGCCAGCAGCGCGAACAACGAGCCCAGGTAGACCACGCCGAACCACAGCAGCGGTGGCCCGAGCAGCGCGGCCAGCAGCAGGCCGCGGCGCGTGTAGAGCAGGTCCGAGAGCCGGCGCAGCGCGCCGTGGCGGGGCGCCACCGCCATGGTGGGCAAGGCCAGGTTCATGGCGCCACGCCTTGCAGCGGGTGCACCGCATCGGCTTGCCAGTGCAGGTGCACGGTGTCGCCCGGCGTGGGCAGTTCGGGGTGGTGCTCGGGATTGAGGTCCACCGACACCGCTTCACCGGCCCAGTCCACCCGCACGCGCGAGAACGAGCCGAAGTACTGCGCGTCGATCACCGAACCGCTCAGGCGCGCCTGCCGCGGTGCGCCCAGGCGGATGCGCTCGGGCCGCAGCATGACGCTGTCCACGCCGGCGAGCTCGCGGGCGCGCGCGCCGTCGAACACGTTGGCCGCGCCGACGAACTCGGCGACGAAACGCGTGGCCGGCTGGTTGTAGATCGCCTGCGGTGCGCCCACCTGTTCCAGCCGGCCTTTGTTGAACACGCCGATGCGGTCGCTCATCGAAAGCGCCTCGTGCTGGTCGTGCGTGATGAAAAGGAAGGTGATGCCCAGTTGCCGTTGCAGCGCCTTCAGTTCGGTCTGCATCTGCTCGCGCAGCTTGAGGTCGAGCGCGCCCAGCGGCTCGTCGAGCAGCAGCACCTGCGGCTGGTTGATGAGCGCGCGCGCCAACGCCACCCGCTGGCGCTGGCCACCCGAGAGCTGGCCGGGCCGGCGTTCGCCCACCCCGGAGAGCCGCACCAGGTCCAGCATCTGCTCGACGCGCGCATGACGCGCACGGCGCTCCACGCCTTGCACCATCAGCCCGTAGGCCACGTTGTCGCGGATGTTCATGTGCGGGAACAACGCGTAGTCCTGGAACACCGTGTTCACCGGCCGCGCGTACGGCGGCAGGTGCGACACGTCCTGTCCGCCGATGAGGATGCGCCCCGAGGTCGGCAGCGTGAAGCCGCCGATCATGCGCAGGCAGGTCGTCTTGCCCGAACCCGAGGGTCCGAGCAAGGTGAAGAACTCCCCGCCTTCGATGGTGAGGTCCACGTGATCGACAGCGCGCAGGGCCTGCGCACCGCTGCCGAACACGCAGGACACACCTTCAAGCGTGACAGCAACCGTCATGGGATCAGCGTCCCCCGAGGACCGCGATGTAGTCGGAGACCCACTTGTGGTACGGCACGCAGTTGTTGTTCTGTGTCGTGCACTTGCTCGTCGGCGTCTTCCAGAACGAGATCTTCTCGAAGCTGTTGTAGCCCTGGTTGGCGCAGCCCTGGTCGGTCAGCAGCTTGTTGCCCTTGCAGGCCGCGGGCACCGAAGGCACCGAGCCGAACCAGGCCGCGAGATCGCCCTGCAGCTTGGTGTTGAGCGAGTGCTCCATCCACATATAGGCGCAGTTCGGGTGCTTGGCATCGGCATGCAGCATGGTGGTGTCGGCCCACCCGGTCGCGCCTTCGGCCGGCACCACGGTGGCCACCGGGCGGTTCTTGCTCTTGAGGATGTTGGCCATGAACTGCCAGCTGCTCGAGGCCACCACGCCTTCGTTGGTGAAGTCGTCGATCTGCACGAAGGCGTCGTGCCAGTACTTGCCGACCAGCTTGCGCTGGCCGCGCAGCAGGTCGAGCGCGGCCTTGTACTGCGCCTCGGTGAGTTCGTACGGATCCTTGATGCCCAGCGCCGGGTTCTTCTTCATCAGATAGAGCGCGGCGTCGGCGATGTAGATCGGGCCGTCGAAGGCCTGCACGCGGCCCTTGTTGCTCTTGCCGTCGGGCAGCGTCGTTTCCTCGAACACCACGTTCCAGCTGGTGGGTGGCTTGTCCTTGAACACGGTGGTGTTGTACATGAGCACGTTCCAGCCCCACTGGTACGGCGTGCCGTAGTGCGTGTTGTTCACGTAGTGCCAGGGCGCTTTCTGCAGGCGCGGGTCCACGGACTTGTAGCTGGGGATCAGGTCCACGTTGACGGGCTGCACGCGCTTGCCGGCGATGAGGCGCATGGACGCGTCGCCCGAGGCGGTCACGAGGTCGAAACCGCCCTCGTTCATGAGCGCGACCATTTCGTCGGACGTGCCGGCGGTCTTCACGTTGACCTTGCAGCTGGTCTTCTTCTCGAAATCGGTCACCCAGTCGAAGTTCTTGTCGGTCTGGCCGCGTTCGATGTAGCCGGCCCAGGCCACGATGTCGACCTGTCCTTCGCCTTTGCCCAGCTTCTTCAGCGCCGATTGCGCCTGCGCGGCGGGCACCAGGATGAGCAGGGACAGGGCCGTCGTCACGAGACCCGCGACGGTGCGGGCGAGGGGGCGTTGTGCGAGTTTCATGGGTCGATCACCTTCGATGAAGAACGGTTTCAGAAACGCAGCCCACCGCCCGGCGGGCCGTCTGCAGCGCATCGTATGAAGCCCACCCGCGCTTTCAAAATTCAATATTGCTGCGGTAAGCTATCTCGAAAATAGAGATCAAGGGTTTACCCATATCTTTTTGGCACCGCAGCAGTGAACCGGCACATCACGCTCAAGCAGTTCCGTTATTTCCTCGCGGTGGCCGAATCGGACTCCGTGGCCGCGGCCTCGCGCATGCTCAGCATCGCGCAGTCGGCCATCACCAAGAGCGTGCTGGAGCTGGAAGACGAACTTGGTGTGCTGCTGTTCGAGCGCAGCCCCAAGGGCATGCGGCTCACGCCCGAGGGGCACCGTTTCCTGGTGAAGGCGCGGCGCGTGATCGGCGCGGTGGCCGACGCCACGCGCGACGTGCACCCCGGCGCCACCCCGCTGAGCGGCGCGCTCACCATCGGCGTGACCAGCCTGGTGGCCGGTTATTACCTCTCGGAAGTGTTCGCGCGTTTTCGGCGCACCTGCCCGGAGGTGGACCTGAAGGTGGTGGAAGACGCCCCGCCTTTTCTCGAACACCTGTTGATCAATGGCGAGCTGGACATCGCGATCATGGTGAGCAACGCGCTGGGCGAACCGCAGGCGCTGGTGGCCGAGACGCTCACGCGCTCACCGAACCGCGTGTGGATGGCGGCCGACCACCCGCTGGCCTCGCAGGCGGAGGTGGGCCTGGCCGAATGCGTGCAGCACGACCTGGTGGTGCTGCAGGCGGACCGCATCGAACTGCTGATGCGCCCGGTGTGGGCGCGCCACCAGCTCAAGCCGCGCACGGTCTTGCGCACCTCGTCGCTCGAAGCGGTGCGGTCTCTGGTGGGGGTGGGTGCTGGGTTGGCGGTGTTGCCGGACTTTCTGTACCGCCCCTGGACGCTGGACGCGGAGCACGTGGAGGTGCGGACCTTGCGCGATGCCGTGCCCACGGTCGACGTGGGATTGGTGTGGCGGCGGGGCTCTCAACCGCGTGCCGAGGTGCTGGAGTTCATCGAGGTGGCGCGGGATCAGTCTCGGTCTCGGCGGCCCTTGGCTTGAGTTCCGTTTCGCTCGGGGCACCCTCGCGCTGACCTCGACGGCCCCTTGGTTTGAGTCCTGTTTTTTCTTGAGGAACCTCGCGCTGACGGCTGGCGTGGTCCGCGTTCTCCGGCGCTTGCTCGCGGGCGTCTGCCCGGGCGCGCCCACACCCCTTTGTCAACACCGCTCCCTCACTCAAACTCTGTGGCAACCGCGAATTGGCGCCTGCGCCCGCGAACCCCACCATCCGTCGAGAGTGACGCCCCGGTTCAACCAGCGGTTGAATGGAAACGAGCCTCTTCCGCAGCGCGCAGGCACCCTCATGCGCTTTCATCCATGGTGCGTTACCGCCACTTGGGCTCGTGGGTGTGGGGTGTTCTGCGCAGCGGGGTAAAGGAGGAGCCGGCACCAGCCGGCGGGGGACACCCGCGGAGCAGAGCACCCCGCGCCCGCGAGTCTCGCGAGATCTACGAACGAAGCGCCTCGCGCGCCAAAGCCTCCTCCCGCAAGCGCAAAACCCGCCGCTGCACCTTGCCCGTCGTCGTCATCGGCAAAGCGTCGATGAACTCGATGTCCTTCGGGTACTCGTAGGGCGCGAGCATGCCTTTCACATGTGACTGCAGTTGGGCCACCAGCGCATCCGAACCCGCATGCCCCGAAGCCAGCACCACATACGCCTTCACCACCGCACCCCGCTCGGCATCGGGCTTGGGCACCACGGCCGCGTTCGCCACGGCCGGGTGCTTCACGAGGCAGTTCTCGATCTCGCTCGGCCCGATGCGGTAACCCGCGGCCTTGAACACATCGTCGGCGCGCCCCTGGTACCAGAGATACCCGTCGGCATCGCGCGTCGCCAGGTCGCCGGTGCGGCACCAGCTGCTGGCCGGGTCGCCGGTGAATTTGCCGCGCGTGGCCGCTTCGTTTTTCCAGTAGCCGAGGAAGAAGATCGGGTCGGGTTCGCCGCGCACATCCAGCCGGTGCACCGCCACATCGCCCGGCACTCCCACCGCGCACTCCTGGCCGTCGTCGTCGATCACCGCCACGCGGTGGCCCGGATAGGGCTTGCCCATGCTGCCGGGCTTGGCCGGCCAGAGCCGCGCGCAGTTGCCCACCACGTAGTTGATCTCGGTCTGGCCGAACATCTCGTTGACCGTCACGCCGAGCTGGTCGCGGCAGTAGGCGAACACCGCGTCCCCCACGGCCTCGCCCGCGCTCATCAGGGCCTGCAGCTTGAGGCGGTAGCTCGGCCGCACCTTCGGCACCGCCTTCATCATGGCCTTGAGCGCGGTCGGGAACAGAAAGCTGTGCGTCACCCCATGGCGCTGCATCAGCTCGAACGCCAGTTGCGGGCTGAAACGGCCGTTGTGGCCCACGATGGTTCGGCCGAAGGTCAGCGTGGGCAGCAACGCGTCCATCAGGCCCCCGGTCCAGGCCCAGTCGGCGGGTGACCAGAACACCGCCTTCGACGGGGCCGATGCATCAAAGGGATCGAAGCCGAACCAGTTCTGGCTGCACACGAAACCGCTCAGGTTGCCGATGAGCGCGCGGTGCGGAATGAGCGCGCCCTTGGGGTTGCCGGTGGTGCCGCTGGTGTAGATGAGCACGGCGGCTTCGTCGGCGCGGGTGGCCACGGGGTCGAACTCGGCTGGCTCCTGCGCCAGCAACTCGGACCAGTCCAGGTCGGCCCGCATGCCCTCGGGCGTGCCATCGCCATCGAGCCCGATCACCCCACGCAGCAGCGGGCAGTTCTCGCGCACGCCCAGCAACGCGGACATGGACGGCTGGTCGCAGATGGCGAGCACGGCCTCGCTGTCGTGCAGGCGGTATTCGAGCGCATCGGGGCCGAACAGTTGCGACAGCGGCATGCCGACCGCCCCCATCTGCAGCACCGCCATGTAGGCCACTGCGGTTTCAAAGCGTTGCGGCAACACGATCGCCACACGGTCGCCGCGCTGCACGCCCAGCGCCGCCAGGGCGTTGGACAAGCGGTTGGCCTGCTCCATCAGTTCGCGGTAGCTGTGGCGGCGATCGGGTTGTCCGGGCGCGGTGGCGATCACCGCCGTGCGTCTGGCGGTGGCGGGGCGCTCGGCCCAGCGGCGCATGCAGACGTCGGCGATGTTGAAATGCGTCGGCACCTCCCAGCCAAAGCGCCGGTGCAGGCTGTCATAGAGGTCCATGGACGGCGTGAGGGGCTTGTCGCTGGTTTGACTCCGTCGCATGGGTGGTCTCCATCTCGTTCTCTATGATCGAACGAATGTACCAAGAGCAGAAACCTTCCCGCACCGAATTCGTCCCGGTGCGCAACCTGAACTACCACGTGCGCCAATGGGGCCAGCCCGATGCCGCGCGGCCACCCCTGGTGCTGGTGCACGGCTGGATGGACGTGTCCGCGTCCTGGCAGTTCGTGGTCGATGCCTTGCGCACCGACCGCTGGATCATCGCGCCCGACTGGCGCGGCTTCGGCCTCACGCGCGCGCCCGGCCCGGCGCCCGACAACTACTGGTTCCCCGACTACCTCGCCGACCTCGACGTCCTGCTCGACCACTACGCCGGCGAGCGCGCGGTCGACCTGGTGGGCCACAGCATGGGCGGCCACGTGTCCATGCTCTACAGCGGTGCGCGACCCGAGCGCATCCGCCGCCTCGTCAACCTCGAAGGTTTCGGCATGGCCGAAACCAAGCCCTCGCAAGCGCCCGGGCGCCTCGCGCAGTGGATGGACCAGGTCAAGTCGCTGCACCGCGGCGAGATGGCGCTCAAGGCCTACGACACGGTCGACGGCGTGGCGCAGCGCCTGATGAAAACCAATCCGCGCCTGTCGCAGGACAAGGCCGACTGGCTGGCGCGCCACTGGGCCGCACCCAATGCGCAAGGTGCGTGGGAGATCCTGGGCGATGCGGGCCACAAGGTCATCAACGCCCAACTCTTCAAAGTGGACGAAACGCTGGAGCTGTACCGCCGCATCAGCGCGCCGCTGCTGTGCGTGACCGCGAGCGAAGACAGCCTGGGCGGTTGGTGGAAAGGCAAGTTCACGCTCGCCGAATTCCACGAGCGCCTGAAGGCGGTGCCCAACGCGCGCAGCGCCGAGGTGCAGGACGCCGGGCACATGATGCACCACGACCAACCGGGGGAAGTGGCGCGCATGCTCGAAGATTTCTTTCTCGCGCCGGACTGATTCGCGCCTTCCAGGGCGCTTCACGATCGGACTACGGGTTGTTTCAAACACCTCCTGTCCTACACGCCATACTGGGCGCATGGTTTTACCCTTGTCCATGCCCAGAACATTCCCCCTCTCCCGCGCGCTGTCGGCGCTCGCTCTTCTGGCCACGCTGTCGTCGCCCGTCCTGGCCAGCGACTGGTCGCTGTGCCCCGGCCTCAACGAACCCGCTGCCGAGGGCTCGACCGAGCCCCGCTACGAAGCCTTCCTCTCGCCCTACACCCACCACTGGCAGCACGACGACGAACACAGGCCGGTGTTCGCCGCCAGCCTGAGCCGCCTGCTGCCCGACGACCGCCTCTGCGGCATCAGCCTGTTCCGCAACTCGTTCGGCCAACCCTCGGCCTACGCGTTCGTGGGCAAGTCGTGGCCCGGCCTCATTCCGCGCTACCCCAAGGTCTACGCCTCGGTGACGGCAGGCATTCTTTATGGTTACGTGGGCAAGTACGAGCGCAAGGTGCCCATGAACGTGAGCGGCTTTTCGCCAGCCATCATCCCGGCCATCGGCTACCGCCTCACGCCCCGCAGCGCGGTCGAAGTGCAGATCCTCGGCACCGCCGCCATCATGGTGGGCACCAGCTGGCGCTTCTGACGGGCACCGCCGCCTGCGGTGCCGGCCGGCCCATGAGAAAATCGCTGTCTTTGAACACAGACAGCAGGAAACCGTCCCCATGGAAGCCGAACGCAGCAACGCCATCCGAAGCCAGCTCGAAGACCTGACCACCCGCGTGGTCGAACTCCGGAGGTATCTTTGACTACGATGCCAAAGCATCGAAGTTGAAGGAAGTCGAGTCCGCACTCGAAGACCCGACGGTCTGGAACGACCCCAAACGCGCCCAGGACCTGGGCCGCGAAAAGAAATCCCTGGAAGACGTGGTGCTGGTGCTCGACCGCCTCACCGGTGAGCTTGCCGACAACACCGAGCTGTTCGAGATGTCGAGCGAAGACGGCGACATCGCCGGCCTGGTCACCATCGAAGGCGAAGCCGCCAAGGTCGCGGCCGAGGTGGAGAAGCTCGAATTCCGCCGCATGTTCAACAACCCGGCCGATCCGCTGAACTGTTTCGTGGACATCCAGGCCGGCGCGGGCGGCACCGAAGCCTGCGACTGGGCCAGCATGCTGTTGCGCCAGTACCTGCGCTACGCCGAGCGCAAGGGCTTCAAGACCACCATCGAAGACGAGTCCGAGGGCGACACCGCCGGCATCAAGAGCGCGACCATCAAGGTCGAAGGCGAGTATGCGTTCGGCCTGCTGCGCACCGAAACCGGCGTGCACCGGCTGGTGCGCAAGAGCCCGTTCGATTCGTCCGGCGGGCGCCACACCTCGTTCGCGTCCATCTTCGTGTACCCGGAGGTGGACGACTCGATCGAGATCAACATCAACCCGGCCGACGTGCGCACCGACACCTTCCGCGCCTCGGGCGCGGGCGGCCAGCACATCAACAAGACCGACTCGGCCGTGCGCCTCACGCACATCCCCACCGGCATCGTGGTGCAGTGCCAGGACGGCCGCAGCCAGCACAGCAACCGCGACGTGGCGTGGAAACGCCTGCGTTCGCGCCTGTACGACCACGAGCTGCGCAAGCAGCAGGAAGAACAGCAGAAGCTCGAAGACACCAAGACCGATGTGGGCTGGGGCCACCAGATCCGCTCGTACGTGCTGGACAACAGCCGCATCAAGGACCTGCGCACCAACGTCGAAATCTCCGCCACGCAGAAGGTGCTGGACGGCGATCTCGATCCCTTCATTGAAGCTTCCCTCAAACAAGGCGTCTGAACATGAGCTCATTGCGTGAAGGCCCCACCACCGTGGTTCGCCGCGAAGACTATGCCGCCCCGGCCTACTGGATCGACACCGTCGACCTCTGCTTCGACCTGGACCCGGCCAAGACCCGCGTGCTCAACAAGATGCGCCTGCGCCGCAACCCGGACGTGCCGACACAGGCGCTGCGCCTTAATGGCGAAGAGCTGAACCTCGCGCGGGTGCTGGTCAATGGCGCGGGCTGCTCGTTCAAGATCGAAGGCGACCAGCTCGTGCTGGAATCGCTCCCCGAAGGCCACGAGCCGTTCGATCTGGAGATCTTCACGATCTGCGTGCCCGAGAAGAACACGCAGCTCATGGGCCTCTACGTGAGCCAGGGCACCTTCTTCACGCAATGCGAAGCCGAGGGCTTTCGCCGCATCACCTACTTCCTGGACCGTCCCGACGTGATGGCCAGCTACTCGGTGACGCTGCGCGCCGACAAGGCCAAGTACCCGGTGCTGCTGTCCAACGGCAACCTGGTGGAAGAAGGCGCCCTGCCCGATGGCCGCCACTTCGCCAAATGGATCGATCCGCACAAGAAGCCGTGTTACCTGTTCGCGCTCGTGGCCGGTCAACTCGTGGCGCGCGAACAGCGCATCACCTCGCGCAGCGGCAACAAGCACCTGCTGCAGGTCTACGTGCGCCCCGGCGACATGGACAAGACCGAACACGCGATGAACTCGCTGATCCACAGCGTGGCCTGGGACGAAGCGCGCTTTGGCCTGCCGCTCGATCTCGAGCGCTTCATGATCGTCGCCACCAGCGACTTCAACATGGGCGCGATGGAGAACAAGGGCCTCAACATCTTCAACACCAAGTACGTACTGGCCAACAGCGCCACCGCGACCGACACCGACTTCGCCAACATCGAGTCGGTGGTGGGCCACGAGTACTTCCACAACTGGACCGGCAACCGCGTCACCTGCCGCGACTGGTTCCAGCTGAGCCTGAAGGAAGGCCTCACCGTCTTCCGCGACCAGGAGTTCAGCATGGACCTGTGCGCCGAGCCCTCGGCGCGCGCGGTCAAGCGCATCGAAGACGTGCGCGTGCTGCGCACCGCCCAGTTCCCCGAAGACGCCGGCCCCATGGCCCACCCGGTGCGGCCCGACAGCTACGCCGAGATCAACAACTTCTACACCGTCACGGTCTACGAAAAAGGCGCCGAAGTCGTGCGCATGATGCAGACCCTGGTCGGGCGCGAAGGCTTTGCCAAGGGCATGAAGCTCTACTTCGAGCGCCACGACGGCCAGGCCGTCACCTGCGACGACTTCGCCCAGGCCATCGCCGACGCCAACCCCGATAGCGACCTCACCCGCCTGCTGCCGCAGTTCAAGCGCTGGTACAGCCAGGCCGGCACGCCGCACGTGCAGGCCGAAGGCGTGTACGACGAAGCCGCGCGCACCTACACGCTCACGCTGTCGCAAAGTTGCCTGCCCACACCGGGCCAGGTCGCCAAGGAACCCTTCGTGATCCCGGTGTCGCTCGGCCTGCTGAGCGCCGACGGTCAGCAACTGCCCTTGCAGCTGGCGCACTGGACGCAAGCCGAGACCGGCAGCCGCACCTTCGTGCTCACGCAGGCCAGCGAAAGCTTCACCTTCGTGAACCTCGACAGCGCGCCCGTGCCCTCGCTGTTGCGCGGTTTCTCCGCGCCGGTCGTGCTCGAATGCCACTACACCGACGCGCAACTGCTCACGCTGCTCGCGTCCGACCCCGACCCGTTCAACCGCTGGGAAGCCGGCCAGCGCCTGGCCCTGCGCCGCGCGCTCAAGGCCATCCTCGCCAGTGGCGAGTTGCCCGACGCGCCGCTGGACGGCGCCTTCCTCGGCGCCATGCGCGACGTGCTGCGCCACCACCAGCTCGATGCCGCATTCAAGGAACTCGTGCTCACGCTGCCGAGCGAAACCTACATCGCCGAGCAGCTGGCCGAAGTCGACCCGCAACGCGTGCACGCCGTGCGCGAAGCCATGCGCCTGCAGCTCGCCAGCGCCCTGCAGGACGACTGGGCCTGGGCGTTCGAGCACCACAAGGACAACGGCGCCTACCAACCCGATCCTTTGAGCACCGGCCGCCGCGCCCTTGCGGGCCTGTCGCTCGGCATGTTGTGCCTGGCCTCGCGCCACACCGGTGACACCGTGTGGCCTGGCAAGGCCTACCAGCATTTCAAGGACGCCGGCAACATGACCGACCGCTTCAACGCGCTCTCGGCCCTGGTGGTGAGCGGGCACGCGCTCGCCCGCGATGCACTTGCGCGCTTCCACAGCCTGTTCCGCGACGAAGCCCTGGTGCTCGACAAATGGTTCGCCCTGCAGGCCAGCGCGCCCGACCGCGACGGCAACGTGCTGCCGGCCGTGCGTGCGCTCACGAAGCACGCCGACTTCAACCTCAAGAACCCCAACCGCGCGCGCAGCGTCATCTTCAGCTACTGCAACGCCAACCCCGGCGCCTTCCACCGCGCCGACGCGGCTGGCTACATGTTCTGGAGCGAGCGCGTGGTTGAACTCGACGCGTTCAACCCGCAGGTCGCGGCGCGCCTGGCGCGTGCGCTCGACCGCTGGAAAAAACTCGCCGAACCCTACCGCGGCGCGGCGCGCGAAGCCATCGCCCGCGTGGCGGCCCGAACCAACCTCAGCAACGACGTGCGCGAAGTCATCACCCGCGCGCTGGCCGACTGATTCCCCACACACGACTGCCATGACCCAACGCATCTCCCTCACCCGCTACCTCGTCGAACAACAACGCGTCGACGGCCACATCCCGTCCCAACTGCGCCTGCTGCTCGAAGTGGTGGCGCGCGCCTGCAAGAGCATCAGCCAGGCCGTCAACAAAGGCGACCTCGGTGGCGTGCTCGGCGCCGCCTCCACGGAAAACGTGCAAGGCGAGATGCAGAAGAAGCTCGACATCATCGCCAACGAGGTGCTGATCGAAGCCAACGAATGGGGCGGCCACCTCGCGGCCATGGCCAGCGAGGAGATGGACAGCATCTACGTCGTGCCCAACCGCTACCCGCAAGGTGAATACCTGCTGCTGTTCGACCCGCTCGATGGCTCCAGCAACATCGACGTGAACGTCAGCATCGGCACCATCTTCAGCGTGCTGAAGAAGCCCGAAGGCAGCGCCGGCGTGAGCGAGCACGACTTCCTGCAGGCCGGCTCACACCAGGTGGCTGCCGGCTACTGCGTGTACGGCCCGCAGACCACGCTGGTGCTCACCGTGGGCGACGGCGTGGCCATGTTCACGCTCGACCGCGAACAAGGCTCCTTCGTGCTGACCCAGGAGCATGTGCAGATCCCGGCCGACACCAAGGAATTCGCGATCAACATGAGCAACATGCGCCACTGGGACGCCCCGGTGAAGCGCTATGTGGACGAATGCCTGGCCGGCAAGGAAGGCGAGCGCGGCAAGGACTTCAACATGCGCTGGATCGCCAGCATGGTGGCCGACGTGCACCGCATCCTCACGCGCGGCGGCATCTTCATGTACCCCTGGGACAAGCGCGAACCGAACAAGCCCGGCAAGCTGCGCCTGATGTACGAAGCCAACCCGATGAGCTGGCTGGTCGAACAAGCCGGCGGCGCGGCCACCAACGGCCACCAGCGCATTCTGGACATCCAGCCCGGCAAACTGCACGAACGCGTGAGCGTGATCCTGGGGTCGAAGAACGAGGTGGAGCGGGTCACCAGCTACCACCAGAAGACCTGATTCACACCGAGCTATAATCTCGGGCGTTGCCGGTGTAGCTCAGTCGGTAGAGCAGCTCATTCGTAATGAGAAGGTCGGGTGTTCGATTCATCTCTCCGGCACCACCAATAAGTCCCGGAACCCGCATAGACAGTGGGTTCCGGGCGATTTCAAGGGCTCAAGCGTGGTAGAACCTGTGGTAGTTCTGCCCCATGCATCTTTCCCTTGGCCTCCTGCAAGTGACCATCAAGTACACGTACCCCCGAGGTAGAACCACGATCTACCAGCGGGCTATTCCTACTGACCTGCGCGAACGCTATCCCGGTGCCAATTTCAAGCAAGACCTGAAGACAGCCGACCCGATCAAGGTAGCTCGCATGGCATCCGCGTTGAATGCCAAGCTGGAGGCCGAATGGAATGGGCTTCGCGCCTCTCCAGAATCTTCCCCGAAGGCCCTCAAGGTTCACGCGACGGCGTTCCTGAAGGCTCGCGGCGTGGTGCCAGGAACCACCGAAAACCACCCGATGGCGATTGAATTGCTCCATGACCACATGGACAACAAGCGCATGCAGTACGCGGGCGGTGACGATGAGGAATACCACGAAGCTGCGCCCGAGGATTACCTGAGCCCAGTGGAGATTGAAGCGGGGCGACTTCTGCACGGGAAGACGCGGGACTCCCTCACCGATGCACTGGAGTTGCACCTAGGGATTCACCCGCAACGCGACAACGAGCGCTTCGTGACCTACCAGCGCCGGGCCTTCGATGGGCTCATTGCGGTGACCGGTGACAAGGCCATAGACGACTTCGGACGCGGCGACGCCCGCAGCTACCTGGAGAGTTCGCTGGGCACGGTCAAAACCGCCACCGTGCGCCGCCGCCTGGGCGTCTTGTCCGCTGTGTTCGCTACGTACATCCGCGAGAAAGACCTCTCCCGACCCAACCCCTTTGCGTCGTTGCAGATTCCCAAGGAAGGCCACGACAAGAACCACCGCGAGCCGTTCACAGCGACCGAGCTAGCGACGATGGATGCGGCCTGTCGAGCGAAGGCCGACCCGATGCGCTTGATTCTGCTGATGCTGGCAGGCACGGGCGCACGCCTGGCCGAAATCGTGGGGCTCCCGCTTGAAGACATCGTTTTGGAGGCCTCGATTCCTCACGTCATCTTGCAGGTTCACCCCTGGCGCGATATCAAGGGTGCCAAGGGCATTCGAGGGGTCAAGGACCGCACCGTCCCGTTGCTTGGGTCTGCGCTGTGGGCGGCCCAACGCCTGAAGGCTGGAGCCACACCCAATCAATTCTTCGCGTTCCCTCAGTACACCAATGAGACCATGTGCAAGGCCACACACGCCTCGAACGCCCTCAACGCGTGGTTACGGAGGCAGACGCTCGCGCACACCTGCCACGACCTACGCCATACCGTCAAAGACCAGCTGCGGGCCGTACAGTGCCCCAAGGACATCAGTGACGCAATCACGGGCCATGGGAAGAAGGACACTGGCGACACCTACGGGCATGGCTACGGTCATGGGTCTCTGCTTCGAGTTACATCTGAGTGGATGGTCACCGCAAAGGTAGCGACGGTCTGAAGGCCAACCGCGTTTACAGATAGTGCCGTACCTGCGCGAGCCTCCAACGAAGCCACGTATGTGAGGAGACCACAGGAGAGAAATCTCCCCGTGGTCGTCCACCACAATGCCCATCACATCATTGAATCTCGTGTGATGGGTCTTGGTTCATGGGTGTTGGATCATGTATGCCTTAGCGAACCAAAAGCGAACCGCAACCGGTGGGTTTCTCAGAAGTCCGCACGATCCACCTCTCGGGCGGGTGCCGATGGCTGGGACGGTGACGGCTCCTGACGTTTCGGCCTTCCCCCCCTCCTGCCGTTCTCGCGGTTGGTCTCGGCCTTCTGCACAGCAGCTTCAAACTCACGAACTTGCACATCGTCGTAGACCCACCCGGTGCCGTCCACGGTCAGCAGATCAAGGGCCACCAACGTATCCAGCAGAGCCTCCTGAGGTGACGCGGCGGCCACACGAAGGCGCAACTTCAAGGCGTCGAGCGGCATCTTGCAACCGGCCACACGCCACAAGGCGGAGCGGGCGACATCAAACATGCCGCGCTCTTCCAACGACAGGCGAGCCGTTCGGGTGTCGTGCTCTGCCCAGTTCATGAGCATGTAGGGCATACGGCTGTTGAGTTCGAGCTTGGTCATGCCGAGCTACCCACCGCCGTGCCATTGCGGTACTTGGCGGAACTTACGCGGCCTCCGTAGGGCTTGCGCAGATACTTGATCAATGCGGGCCGCGAGTTCGCGCCCGTTTCAATTGCCGCTCTCGCGGTTTCGTAGCACTGGCTGTAGATGTGGAGGTCTTCGGTATCAAGTACATCCCGAACCGAACGTCCATGCGTTGTCCGCCAGTATCCGGGTGCGTGGCCCGTGAGGACTTCACACACTGTGGCCTTCAAGAGGCGCTCCCTGTCCAGCGCGGTGCCGCGAACTGCAGCCCTGCTGATCCTTCCCGCCTTGGCATCGTCGCCGGCTCGCTTGTGCATCAGGTGCGTGACGCTGTTGTCGATGCCCACGATGGCCCACACGCGAACGGCGCCGTGGGTCACCAGCCGCAAGGCCAAGTCTTCCATGTCGAGGAAGTAACCCCGGACCAGCGCACCCTCTGCTGTGTTCGTCAACATGCAGAGATGGGCTGCGATATCCCTGCTCAGGCGATAGTCGATGCGGGCGGTGCCTCGCACAGGGGTTTTTAGTACGGAGATTTCCGTAGTTAAGTCGGCGCGGTGCATCAGCGGCTTGATGTAGGCAGCCGCCCAATCGTTGAAGCGCCCGTGGGGTTTGCCGATCTTCTCCCACAGCTTGCGGGCGTCGATGGACGGGCAATGGCGATCTTCAACCAGTGGCAGGACACGACGCACCCGAATGATGCGGGCGGCTTGCTCGGGAGTGAACCCCAAGGTAACCATGCGGTGTGTCGTGGCGGTTTGGACGGTTTGAACCAGGGATATGCCGGTGCGCTTTGGTGTATTCATATGTTGCTTTCGCATTGGATGTCCAGCCCCGGCGCTTGCGCGGCCAGGGTGGGGGTAATTGGGG
>NZ_SCML01000062.1 GCF_005503365.1 Hydrogenophaga sp. 2FB | reverse complement strand
GGCAAGACCGTGACCGTGCTCGCCTACACCGACACCACCTACTACGCCCTGCTCGGCATGCTCAGCAAGGTCGGCCTGACCAAGAACGACGTGAACATCCAGGCCGCCGGCCCCGGGGGCATCTGGCAACAGTTCGCCGCCAAGAAGGCTTCGGCCATGGCCACGGTGCCCGACTGGACCGTGAGCGCGATGGACGCGGGCGCACAGGTCGACATCATGCCGGCCGACCTCTACTTCAAGAGCATGGCCCAGGCCATCCTGGCTTCGGACGAGACCATCGCCAAGAACCCGCAGCTGATTCAGAAGCTGGTGCGCGCCACGGTCAAGGGCATGAAGGACATCATGGCCGACCCCAAGGCCGCCACCATCGCCTACGTGGCGCACGTGCCAGTGCACAAGGGCAAGGAAGCCAGCGTGCAGAAGTCCTTCGAACTGTTCAACCAGTACGTCTACGCCAAGCAGAAGGTGCCGGGTCAGATGGACGAGGCGCGCCTGGGCGAGCTGCAGAAGTTCTACGTGAGCAACGGCATCGTCCCGAAGGAGACGCCGCTGAAGGACCTGTACACCAACCAGTTCGTGCGCTGAGGTTCACACCGGTGCGGGCGTGAACGACGGACTCTTGCGCGCCAGCACGCGCTCGCGCCCGCGCGGGACCAGGTCACGGCACAAGTCAATGCCCCGAACGCCTCGGGTGTGATTGATGCGTAAACACCGGCTTTCTTAGCCGCGCGGGTTCGAGCTCCACGGGATCGATTTCCCGCCTACACCGGCCGTCCAAAAAACGGGTGCGCCGGATCGTTGTAGCCCGGGGTTGACGGGTGCCCTGGCGCCACCCAGGCGTTCACCATCGCTTCGTCTTCGGCGCTGATCGTGAGGTCCAGCGCGGGCAGGTAGTCTTCCCACTGCGCCAACGTGCGCGGACCGGCAATCACGGACGTCACCAGCGGATTGGCCAGCACCCAGGCCACCGCGACCTGCGAGGCCTTGGCACCACGCGCCTGGGCATGGCGCACCAGCTCGTTGGCAATGTGCATCGATGCTTCGCGGAACTCGGTCGCCAGCAGGCGCGCATCGCCACGCCCCGCGCGCGAGTCGGCCGCTGGCGCTTCGCCGGGCTGGTACTTGCCGGTGAGCACGCCGCGCGCCACCGGGCTGTACGGCACCACGCCCAGGCCGTGGTGGGCGCAGGCCGGCAGGATCTCGACTTCGGGGCCGCGGTTGAGCAGGTTGTAGTACGGCTGGCAGACCACCGGCAGTGGCACACCGAGCGCGCGGCACAGGTGCACCACCTCGGCGATGCGCCAGCCGCGAAAGTTGGACAGACCGAAGTAGCGGATCTTGCCGGCGCGCAGCAGATCGCCCAGCGCGCCCACGGCTTCTTCCAGGTTGGCGTCTTGCGGATCGCGGTGCAGATAGAAGATGTCGATGCGGTCGGTCTGCAGGCGGCGCAGGCTGTCCTCGGCGCTCTGCATGATCCAGGCGCGCGAGAGGCCGCCCTGGTTCGGCCCTGGCCCGAAGGCGCTGCCGGTCTTGCTGGCCAGCACCCAGTGATCGCGCTGGCCTTTGAGCAGCCGCCCCACCACCTCTTCCGAAGCACCCTTGTGGTACACGTCCGCGGTGTCGATGAAGTTGACGCCTTGCGCGCGAGCCGAGGCGAAGATCTCCGTGGCTTCGGCTTCGGGCGTCTGGCCGCCGAACATCATGGTGCCCAGGCAGAGGCGGGAGACCTGGAGGTTGCTGCGGCCCAGGTGCCGGTACGTCATGGTCATGGGGGTTGCATTCAAGAAGTGACCGGACCCGGCGCCTGCAGATTCTGGAACGGAGAGGCGCCCAAAGAAAAAGCCCGACACAAGGCCGGGCTTTTTCTGGATTCTTTGGGGTGGCTGATGGGGCTCGAACCCACGACAACAGGAATCACAATCCTGGACTCTACCAACTGAGCTACAGCCACCGCAAGCCGCGAATTATAGCCCGAACCGGATGGCAGTTCGGGCGAGCCTCCGCAGCAAATTCCATCAGCGTGCGGGAGCCGCCGCCACCGCCGCCGGCTTGGGCACCAGGACGCGGGCCTTGAAACGCTCCTCGAGCGTCTTGACGTAGGCTTCGTTTTCAGCCGACGACCACCACTGGCTGTACTGCTGCACTTCCTGGCTCAGCCGCTGCGCATTGCCCGTGTCGCGCGGCAGCACCTGTTCAACCTTCACGACCGCATAGCCTTCATCCGCCAGGTTCACACCGACCCATGCGGGCAGTTGCTTCGGGTCGGCGCGCAACGCGGCGTCCAGCACGGGTTGCGTCAGGCCCTGCGGGTTCTCGCGCGAGACGGTCAGCGCGGCACCCAGACCGGTGCCGGCCGCACCCGACTTCCAGGCCTGCAACTGCTTCTCGCCTTGGGCACGGGCCATCTCGGCCGAACGCTGGGTCACCAGGCGCGCACGGACCTGCTCTTTCACTTCGGCCAGTGCCTGGGTGTGTGCGGATGAATGTTTGACGACGCGCGCCGAGACCAGTTGGCCCGAGCCGGTGTCGATCGCTTCGGTGTTGCGCTTCTTGTCGAGCGCCTCGCTGTCGAACAGCGCGCCCAGCAGCCGCTCGTTGGCCAGCACACCGGTCGTGCCGGCCTGCGGCTGGCGCTGCACCGTGGCCTTGCGGATCTGCAACTTCAGGCGATCGGCCGCGGGTTGCAGCGAATCGGCTTGCTCGTAGACGAGGTTGCTGAAGGTGTCGGCGGCTTCGGCGTACTGCTTCTGCGCCTGCTGCTTCTTCAACTCGGCTTCGATCTCCGGGCGCATCGATTCAAAGCTGCGCACGGGCGGCGCCTTGATGTCGGTGAGCTGGATGATGTGGAAACCGAAATCGCTTTCCACCACGTCGGAGATCGTGCCCTTCTTCATCGAGAACACCGCGTCCGCGAACGGCTTGACCATGGCTTCACGTCCGAAGTAGTCGAGGTCGCCCCCCTTGGCGGCCGAGCCCGGGTCTTGCGACTCGGCCTTGGCCACGGCGGCAAAGCTCGCGGGCTTCTCGCGCACCTGGGCCAGCAAAGCCTCGGCGCGCTTGCGCACGGCGGCCTTGTCGTCGGCAGAGGCGCCCGCCGGCACGGTCAGCAGGATGTGGCTCGCGCGGCGCTCTTCGGTGCCGGACATCCGCGACGCGTTCTGTTCGTAGTAGGTGCGCACGTCGGCTTCGTTGAACACCACGGCGTTCTGCAACGCCGCCGCGTCGAGCACGAGGTATTCGATGTCGGCCTGCTCGGGCGCCTGGAAGCTGGCCTGGTTGGCGTTGTAGAAGGCTTCGATGTCGGCGTCGGTCGGCTTGACTTGCGCGGCAAAGTCGGCGGCGGCGAAACGTGCCACGCGCACTTCACGGCGCTCAAAGAAGGCGTTGAGCGAAATCGAGGCCAGCGCGGTGGGCGCAAAGCCCGAGCCCAGAATGCCTTGCGACACCTGGCGCTGCGACAGGTCGGCGCGCACGCGGGCTTCGAACATTTCAGGTGTCATGCCCTGGCGGCCCACCAGTTGCCGATAGGCCTCGACATCGAGCGAGCCATCGGGCTTGCGCAGCGTGGCGATGGCTTCGTTCTGCTGCAGGTCGCGCGCCAGGCGTGCGTCGCTGGTGTAGAGGTTGAGCTTGTCGGCGGCGGTGGCCAGCAGGCGCTGGCGCACCAGGCGTTCCAGCGTGGCGTAACGCGCGGCTTCGCTGTCGAGCAGGCGGGCGTCAAGCGTGGGCATGGCCTCGCGCAGGCGTTGCGATTCCTGCTGGTGCGCCTGGTCCCATTCGGTCTTGGTGATCTCCTTGCCATTGACCGTGGCCACTGGCTCGCCGCTTTCGTTGAAGCGCGTGTAGCCTTCGATACCGAACAGCACGAATGAGGGAATGATCAGGATCATCAGGAAGCCCATGAGGTACTTCTTGTGATTGCGAATGGTGTCAAACATGCCTTGAATCCTGCTGTGTGAATGACCGAGTGGCATTGCCGTTGCCGGCAACAAAAAAGGCGAACCCTGGTTCGCCTTTTCGATGGTGGTGGGTGCTGACGGGGTCGAACCGCCGACCTACGCCGTGTAAAGGCGCCGCTCTGCCAACTGAGCTAAGCACCCCACCGGAAACCGGGTGAATGCTTCAGTTCAGAGCATCCTTGAGTGCCTTGCCCGGGCGGAACTTCGGCACCTTGGCGGCCTTGATTTTAATCTCGTCGCCCGTGCGGGGGTTGCGGCCTTTGCGAGCAGGACGTTTGGTCACAGCGAAGGAGCCAAAACCGACCAACGACACGGTGCCACCCTTTTTCAAGGTGGTGCGGATAGCGGTGATGGTGGAGTCCAGTGCACGCGTTGCAGCCGCCTTGGAGATGTCGGCGTGCTTGGCAATGTGTTCGACGAGTTCGGTTTTGTTCACAAATAGCCCCTCTTGATTGAGATGAATGTTCAGGTTGGACAGGTGTTTTTTCCGGAGACGGCGCAGGCCGCTGGCAAAAAACCTGATCGCTCTAGACCGCAAGACGACACCAACACCGTGGCAATCGCTGAGTGATTAGACCCACGGCGCGCAAGCCCTGTCAATACACGACGGGCCATGGCGCAACACCTGCGGCGCAAGAGGCGAGATTCTAGACGCATTCATCGGCGCGGCGCGGCGCGCAACAAAATGTCGCGGCCCTGATCACGCTGCACTGCACCACTGCCACGTTCACGCGCGATGAAGAGCCTCGGCGATCGCGCGGCCCACGTCGCGGGTGCCCGCGGTGCCGCCGAGATCGGCCGTGCGCGGCGCGCCGCTGCCGGGCTGCAGCACGGCTTCGATGGACCGCATCACCGCGTCGTGCGCACCACGGTGGCCGAGGAAGTCGAGCATCATGGCGCCGCACCAGATCTGCCCGATCGGGTTGGCGATGCCCTTGCCAGCGATGTCTGGCGCGGAGCCGTGCACCGGCTCGAACAGCGAGGGGTGTTGGCGCGTGGGGTTCAGGTTGGCGCTGGGCGCGATGCCGATGGTGCCGGTGCAGGCGGGCCCGAGGTCGCTCAGGATGTCGCCAAAGAGATTGCTGCCGACCACCACATCGAAGAAGTCGGGGCGTTGCACGAAGTGCGCGGTGAGGATATCGATGTGGAACTTGTCCACCTTCACATCCGGGTACTCCTTGGCCATCTCGATCACGCGCTCGTCCCAGTAGGGCATGGTGATGGCGATGCCGTTGGACTTGGTGGCGCTGGTCAGGTGCTTCTTGGGCCGTGAGCGTGCCACCTCGAACGCGTGGCGCAGCACGCGGTCCACGCCGATGCGCGACATCACTGTTTCCTGCACCACGATCTCGCGCTCGGTGCCCGCGTACATGCGCCCACCAATGCTGGAGTATTCGCCCTCGGTGTTCTCGCGCACGATCACCATGTCGATCTCGCCGGCCTCGCGCGGGCTGCCGTCGCGCCGCACCACGGGCGCGGTCACGCCGGGCATGAGTTTTGCCGGACGGATGTTGACGTACTGGTCGAACTCGCGGCGGAACATGAGCAGCGAGCCCCAGAGCGAGACGTGGTCGGGCACCTTGTCGGGCCAACCCACCGCACCAAAATAGATCGCGTCGTGCCCACCGATCTGGTCCTTCCAGTTGTCGGGCAGCATCTTGCCGTGGTGTTCGTAATAGTCGCAGCTGGAAAAGTCGAAGTGGTCGAACTGCAGGTCGATGCCGAACTTCGTGGCCGCGGCCTCCAGGACACGAAGGCCCTCGGGCATGACTTCGGTGCCGATGCCGTCCCCGGCGATGACGGCGATGCGGTGTTTGCTCATGGTTGTTCCTTCTGGACGGTTTGGAAAAAAGACAGGGCTTCGGCGATGAGGCGATCGGGCGCTTCTTCGGCGATGTAGTGGCCACACGGCAGGCTGTGGCCCGACACATTCACAGCGCGCTCGCGCCACAGCGCCAGCACATCGAAACAGCGCGCCACGGTGCCATGCTCGCCCCACAGCACGCGCAGCGGCTGGGAGAGCTGCCGCCCGGCGGCAATGTCGGCGCGGTCGTGTTCGAGATCGATGGTGGCACTGGCACGGTAGTCCTCGCAGATGGATGTCGCGGTGCCTGGCTGCGCGGCGCAGCGCTCGTATTCGGCCAGCGCAGCCGGGTCGAACGCAGCCAGCCCTGCATGGCGGCTACCCATCACGCTGCGCACGTAGCGCGCGGGGTTGGCGTCGATGAGCGCTTCGGGCAAAGGCGGTGGCTGGATCAGGAAGAACCAGTGCCAGTAGGCGCGCGCGAAGGCTTCGCCGGTCTGCTCGTACATCGCCAGCGTGGGTGCGATGTCGAGCAGCAGGAGCGAGCGCACCGCGTTGGTGTGGTCGACCGCGAGCCGGTGCGCCACGCGCGCCCCACGATCGTGCGCGAGCACATCGAATCGGTGGAAACCGTGGTGCGCCATGACGGCGATGGCATCGCGCGCCATCTCGCGTTTGCTGTGGGCATGGTGCGCCGCATCAGCCGCAGTCCGCGCCGAATCGCCATAGCCGCGCAGGTCCATCAGCACCAGCGAGAAGTGTTTCGCCAGCGTGGGCGCCACGCGATGCCACATGGCCATGCTCTGCGGATGACCATGCAGCAACAGCAGCGGTGGACCTTCGCCACCGATGCGGGTGTGCAGAGGCACGCCATCGCGCTCGACGGTGTGGGATGTGAAGTGGTTCAACATGGGCGCCAGCATAGCCCGACATTCAGAAATAATGCAGCCATTGATTACTTCCAAAAAGGAAACAATATGGACCGCCCCGATCTGGAGCTCGTGCTCGCGGTGCGCCAGCATGGCAGCCTGGTGATGGCGGCTCGGGCGCTGCGTGTGGCGCCCTCGGCCGTCACCAAACGGCTGGCGGCGCTGGAAGCGCAGTTGGGCATGCGGCTGTTCCAACGCACCACCCGGCGCGTGAGCCCCACCGCCGAAGGGGACACGCTGTGCGAACGCGCGGTGCAGTTGCTGCGCAGCTTCAAGGAGGTCGAGGCCGAGTTGCGCGAACGCCAGGCGGAGCCTGCCGGCCCCGTCCGCGTGGTCGCCACCTTCGGCTTTGGCCGGCTGTGGGTGGGGCCCGCGTTGGCGGCGTTTCAGTTGCAACACCCGGGCGTTCAGGTGCAAGTGCAACTCACAGAACAGTTGCCCGATCTGGCCGTGGAAGGCTTCGATGGTGCGATCTGGCTCTGGAACGCGCCGCGCGAGCGCGCGGCCGAATGGGTGTCGCGCCGCCTGGCGTCCAACCAGCGCGTGCTGGCCGCATCACCCGCCTACATCGAGCGCCATGGCACGCCGCGCACCCCGCAGGATCTGGCCCAACACGCGTGCCTGGTGGTTCGGGAGAACGACGGTGGGCCCGGGCAACGTTTCGATCATTGGCGCCTGCAACGCGGAAACGATGCGCAGGTGCAGCACGTGCCGGTGAGCGGCCCGATGTCGAGCAATTCGGGTGAGCTGGTGCGCGACTGGTGCCTCGCGGGGCATGGACTCATGCTCCGCAGCCTGTGGGACATCGCACCCCAACTCGCCAGCGGCGAACTGGTGCGGGTGCTGCCGACGTACGCCATGCCCGACGCCGACATCCACTGGCTCGCGCCCTACCGCTCGCAGAGCCCACGCCGGATCCGGCTGCTGGTGGACTTCCTGGCCGAGCGCTTCCGCAAAGAACCCTGGAAACGCGGGGCGGTCAGCGCGCCGCCCGCACCACCAGGCTCACGCCGAACGCGGTGAGCGCCGTGCCGGCCAGGGTGACGGCGGTGATGGGTTCGGCGAACAGCACCCATGCAATCAACGCGGTGCACGGTGGCACGAGGTACATCAAGCTCGTGACCGAGGCCGCCGCGCCCCGCTGAATCAGCATGTAGAGCAGCGAGCTGCCGCCCAGCGTGAGGCCCAGCACCGACCAGGCCATGGCGCCGATGAGCTCGCCGTTCCAGTCCATCCGTTCGGCTTCCAGCAGCGCGAGCGGCAAGGTGACGAGCAGCGCCGCCAGCAGTTGCACCGCGTTGGCGGTGCGCACGTCGCACGCGGCAACGAAGCGCTTCTGGTACAGCGTGCCCACGGTGATGGCGAACAGCGCCATCACGGCGAACGAGAGGTTGAGCCAGTTCGCCTGATCGCCCGGCCCACCCGCGCCGAACTTGCGCGAGACCACCAGCACCAGGCCGGCAAAGCCCAGCACCAGGCCCAGCCATTGGCGCTTCGACACTTTGGAGCCGGTGCCCGAGAGCCAGATGGCGGTGAGCACCGGCTGAAGACCCACGATGAGCGAAGACAGGCCCGAGCCCATGCCGGCCTTCACCGCCGCCCACACGCCGCCAAGGTAGCCCGCGTGCATCAGCACACCGGTGACAGCCAGATGGAACCACTGGGCGCGGCTGCTGGGCCACTTCACGCCGGACAGAAGAATCCAGGGCAGGAAGCAGGCGATGGAGAGCGCGTAACGCACCGCGAGGAACTTCATGGGTGGCGCGTGCGGCATGCCGTAGCGCGCGACGATGAAACCAGTGCTCCAGATCAGCACGAACACCCAGGGCATGGCGCGCAGCCATGCGTTGTCTTGCGTGGACGTCGGGGCGTTCATGGCCGCTTCCTCAATGCGACTTGGAGCGGATCTCGGGGATGGCCTTCTGCAGGTAATAGACCATGGACCAGATGGTCAACACGGCCGAGATCCAGATCAACCAGGTGCCCCACACCTGCGTGTCGATGACGCCGAACAGCGTGCCGTTGAACAGCAGGAAGGGAATCGCAATCATCTGCACCATGGTCTTGACCTTGCCGATCATGTGCACGGCCACGCTCTTGGTCGCACCGATGATCGCCATCCACTCGCGCAAGGACGAGATCGCGATTTCTCGGCCGATGATGATTAGCGCCACGAACACGTCGGCGCGGTCCAGGTGCACCAGCACCAGCAGGCTGGCGCACACGAGGAACTTGTCGGCCACCGGATCGAGGAAGGCGCCGAAGGCCGAGGTCTGGTTGAGTTTGCGGGCCAGGTAGCCGTCTGCCCAATCGGTCAGCGCGAACACGATGAACATGACAGTGGCGATCAGGTTCTGCTCCGCAACGCTCATGTTCTCCAGATAGAACACCCCCACGATCAACGGGATGGCGACGATGCGTGCCCAGGTGAGCAAGGTGGGGATGTTGAAGAACATGGCTGGGATTATGCGTTGACCGCAGCTGCGGCGTCTTTTCCCGGGACGCCCGCTTGATGTGCAAATTAGTACATCTGAAGTATTCAAAAAAGCCAGGCCTTCTGGTTTGATCGCTGCCGCGCTGACCCACGCGCTGGCAAGCCCGCTTCCTTCGAGCGAAGTGAACCGCCGGCCAGCACCCGCCCCGATGCCTCGCGGCGACCAGGTCAGACACCGTTTTTCCAACCTCAACGACCGCGCTGCGGGGCCGGTCGTTGGCTCTGGTCTGCACGCCCCGCGACATTGCTTCAACACATCTCATGAACGTCACACACACTTTTCTCGCATCCCTTGTCGCGCTGTCTCTCACCGCCTGCGGAGGTGGCGGCGGGAGTGGCGGAAGTGGCAGCGGCGCCAACGCGAGCGCACCCACCGATGCACCCCTCTCGTTGACCGAGTTCGCAGGCATCTGGAAACCCAACACCCCGGTCGCGTGTCTCGCCAACTTCCCTTACAACAATGCCTACCGCTACCACTTGCGAGACGTCAACGTCACAGTGGAGGGCGCATCGCTTCGCATTGCTTTCGCGGCCTTGGTGTTCGATGACGCCGCCTGCATGGTCAAGCGCGGCCTGGTCACGGACACCATCCTGGTGTCGCCTGTGAAAACCGTGCTCGATGGTCGCGACAACGTGATGAAGGGCACTGGCGCCTGGACCGCCAGTTCGAGCGGAGCCGACGGCGGCCTCGGCCTCGTGCTGAACAAGCTCCCCGATGGCACGCTCAGCGAGATCGTAGGCAAGAAATTTCTCGCGGACGTGAAGGACGCCAAGCTGTTCCTCAGCATCGCTGGCGGCGCGCTCCCCCTTGACGGCACGGGCTACCCGACCCAGATCGACGGCACGAAGTTCCTGGTCCGCTGATGTTCACCCATCCACCACGCTGGCCGGTGCCGATCATCGTCGCGGCCATGCTGTGCGCCTGTGCCAGCACGCCCACCACCGAAGCCCAATCGCCCACCGCAACGCCCTTGCGCGTGACCTACTCCCAAGCATCCCCGAGCGGCTACCGACTCAAGAGCACCCCCGAAGAAATCACCATCGTGAGCCGTTCCACCACGGGCAAAGCGGTGGCTGCGCAGGTCTTTCTCAACGTCGCCATGCTCGCACTGGTTGGCGGCATCGGCGTGCAACCCTTCAGCAAGGACGACCTTCGAGGAGATCGCATCGAAGACGTGACCCACCGGGACCATCTTCGCAACCCGATCCCCACCGACTTCGTGACGCGGCTGCAGGAAAAGGTCGACGCTGCCATTGCGAGCAATGCCGCGTTGACCAACCGCGTCTATGAAAATCCTCTGGTCGTTGCCGGAGGCAGTTCGAGTCTGGTCTACCACGCGCTGACGGGCACCGACGAAGAAACCTACCAGCTCCAGACGAAACTGGAGGTGTTCAAACGCCGGGAAGGTCCCAACTTCTGGACACTCAGTCCCAATGTGGTGGTCGACTGCAGCGACGTCTCTGCCGAGCCCTTGCCCCGCACCCGCTGGGCGCAAGACGACTACCAGCTTGTTCGACAGTCGCTGGATGAGACGCTCGACGCTTGTGAAGCCCGCGTGATGGCCAGGCTGCCTGAACTGCTCACCGAAAATTGACATGGCTGGACACGGCGCAACGCCGTGTCCAGCGCTCAATGCAGAGCCCGGTAGATGGCATCCGCCAACTCGGTCGAGATGCCTTCCACCGTGCTGAGGTCTTCCACGCTGGCAGAAGCCACGCCACGCACACCCCCAAAGCGCTGCAACAACCGCGCGCGCTTCTTGGGGCCCACACCCGGAATGTCTTCGAGTTTGCTGCCCCCCGTGCGCACCTTCGCGCGTTGCGCGCGCATGCCAGTGATGGCGAAGCGGTGGGCTTCGTCGCGGATCTGGGCCACGAGCATGAGTGCGGCGGAGTCGTGGCCGAGGTACACCTTCTCGCGGCCATCGGCGAACACCAGCTCTTCCAGGCCGACCTTGCGGCCCTCGCCTTTTTCCACGCCGACGATGAGCGACAGGTCCAGGCCGAGTTGCTCGAACACCTCGCGCGCCATGCTCACCTGGCCCTTGCCGCCGTCGATCAGCACGAGGTCGGGCATGCGCGGTCCGGCGATGGACTCGACGGTCGGCTCGGTGGGTGAAGGCTCCTGATCGGCGAGGGCAACGACCGGCTCGGCCCGAACAGTGGCGTCGGGTTGCGCATCGACGGGGATCTCCACCTCCGGCGTCGCCACCTCTCCAGCCCCTTCTTCCCGCATCGCCTCGGCGATCCGCCCGTAGCGTCGCAACAGCACCTGGCGCATCGCGGCGTAGTCATCGCCCGGAGTGATGCCTTCGATCTTGTAGCGGCGGTACTGGCTGTTCTGCATCTTGTGGCCTTCGAACACCACGCACGAGGCCTGGGTGGATTCACCGGCGGTGTGCGAGATGTCGAAGCATTCGACACGCAACGTGTCGAGCTGGTCGTCGGGCAGGTGCAGCGCGTCGGCCAGCGCTCGGGTTCGGGCTTGCTGGCTGCCTTCTTCGGCCAGCAGGCGCGCCAACGCGATGTCGGCGTTCTTCTGCGCCATTTCGAGCCAGATGCGGCGGTGCTCGCGCGGGTGGTGCACGGCGTTCACCTTCGCGCCGATCTGTTCGGTCAGGGCGTCCAGCAGCGATTTTCCCACCGGGTGGCTGGTCACCAGGGTGTGCGGCATCGCCACGCCCAGATAGTGCTGCGCGATGAAGGCCTCGAGCACCTGAACGGCCACGCGCTCGGCGGGGTCGGCCGGTTTGGCGCCTTCCTCGCCCTCCTCGGCCAGCGCGTTGCCGATGGCGGTGGCGTCGTCCACGTGGGCGGGGAAGTAAGGCCGGTCGCCCAGATGGCGGCCGCCGCGGATCATGGCCAGGTTCACGCAGGCGCGACCGCCATGCACCTTCACCGCGAGCACGTCCACGTCCTGGTCGGACACGGTGTCCATGGCCTGCTGGTGCAGCACGCGCGAGAGCGCGCTCATCTGGTTGCGGATCTCGGCCGCCTGTTCGAACTCCAGCTTCTCGGCGTGCGCGAGCATGCGCTGCTCCAGCGTGTCGAGCACGGCCTGGGTTTCGCCGCGCAGAAAACGCTCGGCGTCGAGCACGTCCTGCGCGTAGGCCTCGTGGTCGATCAGGTCGACGCAGGGCCCGCTGCAGCGCTTGATCTGGTACAGCAGGCAGGGCCGCGTGCGGTTGGCGAACACCGTGTCTTCGCAAGTGCGCAAGCGAAACACCTTCTGCAACAGCGTGATGGATTCCTTTACCGCCCAGGCGCTGGGGTAAGGGCCGTAGTAGCTGTGGCGGCGGTCCACCACGCCCCGGTAATAGGCCATGCGCGGGAACGCCTGCGATGGCGAAGGGATGCGCGCCGAGGGCTTGAAGACCTCGCGCGTGCCGGTGATCTTGAGATAGGGGTAGCTCTTGTCGTCGCGGAACAGGATGTTGAACTTGGGGTTCAACGTCTTGATGAGGTTGTTCTCCAGCAGCAGCGCCTCGGCCTCGGAACGCACCACCGTGGTTTCCATGCGCACGATCTTGCTGATCATGTGGCCGATGCGCGTGCCGTCGTGGGTCTTCTGGAAGTAGCTCGACACGCGCTTCTTGAGGTTGCGCGCCTTGCCCACATAGAGCAGTTGGCCCTGGGCATCGAAGTAGCGGTACACGCCGGGCAGCCCCGGCAGGGCCGCCACTTCGCTCAGCAGTTGGTCGGAATGCGTGTTGTCGGACATGGGCGCGTATTGTGGCCCGACGCTCCCGCCCCCATCTACAGATGGGCTTCATCAGCAATGGTTTCGCCCCTCACACGCCTTCAGCGGCCCTGTGGGCCTCATAGGCAGCGCTTGCAAACGGTCGCCCGGCCGTCCAGCCCCGACAATCGCGGTCATGCGTTGGGACATTTTCTGCAAGGTGATCGACAACTTCGGCGACGTCGGCGTGTGCTGGCGGCTCTCTGCCGAGCTGGCGCGCCGGGGTGAACACGTACGCCTGTGGCTCGACGACCCACAGGCCCTGGCCTGGATGGCGCCCGGCGCGCTGCAAGGAAACGTGCCCGGCATCGAGGTGCTGCACTGGACCTCGCCGCTGCCCGCAAACGACCACCCGCCCGCCGATGTGTGGATCGAGGCCTTCGGCTGCGAGCCCCCACCCGAGTGCGTCGAAGCCCTCGCCGCCCAGGTGGCGGGCGGCGCGCGCGCGCCGGTCTGGATCAACCTCGAATACCTCAGCGCCGAGTCCTACGTGGAGCGCTCGCACCGCCTGCCCTCGCCCGTCATGAGCGGGCTCCTGCGGGGCCTCGTCACCAAATGGTTCTTCTACCCGGGTTTCACCCCGCGCACGGGTGGCCTCTTGCGCGAGAACGATCTGCTGGCGCGGCAGGCGGCGTTTGACGCGGAGGCCTGGCTGGCCGACCTGCGCCTGCCCGTGCGCGCCCACACGCGCCGCGTCAGCCTGTTCTGTTACGAACCGGCCGCCCTGCCCGCCGTGCTGCAACAGGCCGCAAGAGATGAAACGCCCAGCGACTGGCTGGTCACCCCCGGGCGGGCCTGGCACGCGGCGCAGGCCGCCGGTGCACCCACCGACCCGGGCTGCCAGTTGCATGCCCTTCCCCTTCTGACCCAGCACGACTTCGACCACCTGCTCTGGGTGACCGACCTCAATTTCGTGCGGGGCGAAGACTCGTTGGCGCGCGCTCTCTGGGCCGGCAAGCCCTTCGTGTGGCACATCTACCCGCAACACGACGACGCGCACCACGCCAAGCTCGAGGCTTTTCTGGACTGGCTTCAAGCACCGGCCACCCTGCGCGACTTTCACCGCGCCTGGAACGGCATCGGCGCGGCGTCGGCCATCTGGCCCGACGCCGGCACCCTGGAAGCCTGGGGCGACTGCGCCCTCGCCGCACGGCAACGCCTGCTGGCCCAGGCCGATCTGTGCAGCCAGCTGCTCGGCTTCGTACTGGAAAAGCGATAAAATTCGAGGCTTTGCGGAAAACCGGGCCGGATTCAAGCCCACCCCGATTCCGCCAGCCGTCTGCCTCGCCGCACAGACCGCCACCATCAGCTCAGTTTTCGGGTGTCCAGCGCACACCGGGAGCACGCGGCCCAACCGTTGGAACCCCTATGAAAATCGCTCAAGAACTCCGCGCCGGCAACGTCATCATGCACGGCAAGGACCCGATGATCGTCCTGAAAACCGAATACAGCCGCGGTGGCCGTGGCGCTGCCACCGTGCGCCTTAAGCTCAAGGCCCTGTTGAACAACATGGCCACCGAAGTCGTCTGCAAGGCCGACGACAAGATGGACCAGATCATCCTGGACAAGAAGGAGTGCACCTACTCCTACTTCGCCGACCCGATGTACGTCTGCATGGACACCGACTACAACCAGTACGAAGTGGAAGCCGAAAACATGGGCGACGCCCTGAACTACCTCGAAGACGGCATGACCGTTGAAGTGGTGTTCTACGACGGCAAGGCCATCTCGGTCGAACTGCCCACCAGCGTCGAGCGCGTCATCACCTGGACCGAACCCGCGGTCAAGGGCGACACGTCCGGCAAGGTGCTCAAGCCCGCCAAGATCGCCACCGGTTTCGAAGTCGCCGTGCCGCTGTTCGTGGCGCAAGACGACAAGATCGAAATCGACACGCGCACCGGCGAGTACCGCAAGCGCGTCTGAGCGTTTGTCGCACACGACGAACCCTTGAAAAAGGCTCCTGCGGGAGCCTTTTCGCTTTCCGACACCCGTTCACCCTCTTCGCCCACATGGACCTGATCGCCCGCATCGCCGACGTCATCATTCCGGTGTTCCTGATCGTGGCGATCGGCTTTGCCTACGCGCGCCGGCAAGCGCCCGACATGGGCACCTTCAACCGCATCGCGCTCGACGTGCTCGCGCCCATGCTGGTGTATTCGGCGCTCGCGTCGCGTGACTTCGTCATCGCCGAGCACCTGGTGCTTCTCGTGGGCGGCGCGGTGATCATCCTGGGCAGCGGCCTGCTGGCGTGGCCGCTGGCACGCGCCTTTGGCGCACAGCCGCGCACGCTGGTGCCGGTGGCGATGTTCAACAACTGCGGCAACATGGGTTTGCCGCTGGCCTTGCTGGCGTTTGGCCCGGCACATTTCGGCGCCGCCGTGGCGCTGTTTTCGGTCAGCAACCTGCTGCACTTCTCGCTCGGTGCGCGCATCACCAGCCGCCTGGCGCGCACGCGCGACCTGCTCACCAGCCCGCTGATGATCGGCACCGCGCTCGGCTTTTTCAGCGCGCTGACCGACGTGCGCCCACCCGACATGGTGCTCTCCGGCCTCAAGCTGCTGGGGGACGCCATGCTGCCCATGATGCTGTTCGCCTTGGGCGTGCGCCTGACCGCGCTGACGCGCGAAGGCCTCGCGGTGGGGCTGCTCGGCGCCATGGCGCGCCCCCTCATTGGCCTGGCCATCGCCCTCCCGCTGGCGTGGGCGCTGGGCCTGGAAGGCGCCGCGCGCGGGCAGTTGCTGTTGTTCGCGGCGTTGCCACCGGCCGTGATGCAGTTCATGCTGGCCGACCGATACCACCAGGAACCCGACAAGGTCGGTGCCATGATCATGTTGGGCAATGCGCTGGCCGTGGTCTTCGTGCCATTGGCTTTGGCGCTGGCCCTGTGAACGGCAACTTGAAAAATCCATCTCGACACTAGGAATTCTTCTATGGACGCCCCTGTTTCACACGACCTGAACGAACGCCGCCTGGCCGATGCCTGGGCGGAGCTGCAGTCCCACGCCAACGAAGGCTTTCCGTTGGAAGTAGACGCCTACCGCCTCGCGTTCGCAGACCCCGAGTTCCTGCTGCGCCGCGAGACGCGCGGGATCCGCTTTCAACTGGAAATGCTCAAGCCCGACCTGGCGCAGCACGACGCCGGCATCGAGAACACCATCGTCGTGTTCGGCAGTGCCCGTTTTCGCGAACCCAGCGAAGCGCAGGAGCAACTGGTGCGCGCCGAGCGCAGCGGCGATGCGCGCGAGATCGCGCGCGCCCAGGCCATGGTGCGCAACGCGCACTACTACGACCAGTCACGCGAATTCGCGCGCACGGTGGCGCGTTACAGCGCCAAGTGCGCCAAAGCCGACCAGCTCTTCATCTGCACCGGGGGTGGCCCCGGCATCATGGAAGCGGCGAACCGCGGCGCGCACGACGAAGGCGCACTCAACGTGGGCTTGAACATCGCGCTGCCACACGAGCAGGCGGCCAACCCCTACGTCTCACCCGAGTTGAGCTTCAAGTTCCACTACTTCGCGCTGCGCAAGATGCACTTCATGATGCGCGCCAAGGCCTTGCTCGCCTTCCCCGGTGGCTTCGGCACGCTCGACGAGCTGTTCGAAGTGATCACGCTGGTGCAGTGCAAGAAGTCCAAACCGGTGCCGATCCTGCTGTTCGGATCGGACTACTGGAAGCGACTGATCAACCTGGATGTGCTGGTGGAAGAAGGCACGATCTCGCCCGAAGACCTGAACCTGTTCAAGTACGTGGACGATCCGCAGACGGCGTGGCAGCACATCCTGAAGTTCTACGACTTGAAGGGGTAGAAGAAAAAAAACGGCGCTCCAGGGAGCGCCGTGAAAAAAGACCCTTGGAGGAGGAGTCTTTACTCTTTCCAGCCGCCGCCAAGTGCCTTGTACAGGTTCACCTGGTTTTGCTGCTGCGCCAGACGCGTTTGCGCCAGCGCCTGTTGGGTCGTGAACAGCGAGCGTTGCGCGTCCAGCACATCCAGGAAGCTCGCCACGCCATTGCGGTAACGCAGCTCGGCCAGCCGGAAGCGTTCGGCTTCGGCCCTGGCCTGCAGTTCCTGGGCGCTCAACTGATCTCCCAAGGTCGCGCTGCCCGCCAGTGCATCGGCCACTTCGCGGAACGCGGTCTGGATGGCCTTTTCGTACTGCGCGATCGCGATGTCGCGCGCCGCGTTGGACGAATCCAGGTTGGCGCGGTTGCGCCCGGCGTCGAAGATCGGCAGCAGGGCCTGCGGCGCGAGCGTGAAGCCCCAGGAACCGTCCTTGAACAGCCCCGAGAGGCTGCTGCTGGCCGTGCCCGCGCTCGCGGTGAGCGAGATCCGCGGGAAGAACGCGGCGCGCGCGGCACCGATGTTGGCGTTGGCCGAAATCAGTTGCTGCTCGGCCTGGCGGATGTCGGCACGGCGCGTGAGCAGGTCGGACGGCAGGCCGGCCGGCACCTCGCGCAGCATCGATGCGGCTGGCACCGGCGCGGTCGGCACGGCCACCACCTCAGCGCCCGTTGTCGTGGCGACGACGGTCGCTGGCATGGTCGGCGGCACGGGCAGCAACTCGGCAGGCGGCGTTTGACCCACCAGCAAGGTGAGCGCGTTCAGATCCAGCGCGCGCAGGCGCCGTTGCTGAGCCAGCGCGGATTGGGCCGCGGCCGTCAGCGACTCGGCCTGGCGCAGATCCAGCGCGGACGTCGCACCCGCGTCGAAACGCAGCTTGCTCAGGCGCAGCGATTCGTCGCGCGTGGCCACGGTGCTCTCGGTCAGCGCCAGCAGTTCGTCGTTGGCTTGCAGGCTCAGCCAGGTGCTGGCCACGGCCGCCACCAGGCTGGTCTGCGCAGCGCGTTGTGCTTCCTCGCTAGCGAGGTACTGCGCCAGCGCAGCTTCCTTCAGGCTACCGAGGCGGCCGAAGAAGTCGATCTCCCAGCTGCTGAGCGCCAGTCCCACGCTGTAGAGGCTGGTGATGCCACCGGTGCCGTTGGGTTGGCGGTTGCCACTGGCACCGATCCCGATCGTCGGGAACTGATCGGCGCGGCGAATCTGGTACTGCGCACGCACCTGCTCGATGTTGAGCGTGGCCACGCGCAGGTCGCGGTTGTTCTTCAGCGCCAGCGCCACCAGATCGCGCAGCCGCGCATCACCGATGAACTCTTGCCAGGCGATGTCGGCACCCGAGGTGGCACCGGCCACGGCGGCCGGCTGCGGTCCAGGGAATTGCGAAGCGACCGGCGCCTCGGGGCGCTCGTACTTGGGAATGAACGAACAAGCGGACAGTGCAGCGACAGCCAGCAGCGTCAGGACGATGCGAGGGGGATTCATACGTTCAGACATCAATGTGCACTCCAGGGCCACGGTGGGCGGCAGCTTGTTCGGCGTCGAGCCGGCGTTGGCGCTCGCTGCCTTTGAACATCGTGCGCACCACCACGAAAAAGATAGGCACGAACACCACGGCCAGCACGGTGCCGGTGAGCATGCCGCCGATCACACCGGTGCCGATGGCGCGTTGGCTGGCCGAACCCGCGCCCGAGGCAATCGCCAAAGGCAACACACCCAGGGTGAAGGCCATCGAGGTCATGATGATGGGGCGGAACCGGATGTGGGCGGCCTCCAGCGCGGCCGCGATCACGCTCTTGCCCTGCGCCTGCAAGTCTTTGGCGAACTCGATGATCAGAATCGCGTTCTTCGCCGACAAGCCGATGATCGTGATCAGTCCCACCTGGAAGTACACGTCGTTCGAGTAGTTGCGCAACAAGGTCGCCAACAGCACACCGAGCACGCCCAGCGGCACCACCAGAATCACGGACAGCGGGATGGTCCAGCTCTCGTACAGCGCGGCCAGGCACAGGAACACGGCCAGGATGGCGAAGGCATACAGGATGATGGCCTGCGAGCCGGCGAGCTTTTCTTCGCGCGTCTGGCCGGTCCACTCATAGCCGATGCCTTGTGGCAACTTGGCCGCGAGTTGTTCCATCTCGGCGATGGCCGCACCCGTGCTCATGCCAGGCGCGGCGCTGCCGCTGATGCGCACCGACGGGTAGCCGTTGTAGCGCACGGTCTGCATCGGACCGGTGATCCAGTGCGTGCTCGCGAACGCCGACAGCGGCACCGCCTGCCCCTTGTTGTTCACCACGTTCAGGCGCAGCAAGTCTTCGGGCTGCATGCGGGCCGGCGCGTCGGCCTGCACCACCACACGCTGCAGACGACCCGCGTTGGGGAAGTCGTTGACGTAGCTCGACCCGAGCGCGGTGCCGATGGCGGAGTTGATCACGTCGAAGCCCACGCCCAAGGCGTTGGCCTTGTCGCGGTCGATGTCGATCTGCAGCTGCGGCGCATCTTCCAGGCCATCCGGGCGCACCTGGGTGATCACCTTGCTCTGCGACGCCATGCCCAACAACTGGTTGCGCGCGTTCATCAGCGCTTCGCGGCCCAGACCACCCCGGTCTTGCAGGCGGAAGCTGAAGCCCGACGAGGCACCCAGTTCCGGAATGGGTGGCGGGCTCAGCGGATAGATGAACGCGTCGCGAATGCCCGAGAGTGCGCCAAACGCGCGCCCGGCCAAGGCCTCGGCCGAGCTTTCTGGCGCCGCGCGCTCCTCCCAGTCCTTGAGCGTGACGAAGGCGAGCGCCGCGTTCTGGCCCTGGCCGGAGAAGCTGAAGCCGAGCACGCCGACCATGCTCTCCACTTCGGGTTGCTTCAGGATGAAACCTTCCACCTGCTTCATCACCTCCAGCGTGCGCTCTTGCGTGGCACCGGGTGGCAATTGCACGTTCACCAGCAAGTTGCCCTGGTCTTCGTTGGGCAGGAACGAGGTGGGCAGGCGCATGTAGACCACGGCCGCCACGGCGACGATCGCCACGTAGATGATCAGCGTGCGACCGGCACGCGGCAGCAGCGCGGCCACGCCACTTTCGTAGCGTTTGGCGGTGCGCGAGAAGCCGCGGTTGAACCAGCCGAAGAAGCCCTTCTTCTCGTGGTGGTGCCCGGCCTCGACCGGCTTGAGCAGCGTGGCGCACAGCGCCGGCGTGAGCGACAGGGCCATGAAGGCCGAGAACGCGATGGACACACCCATCACCGCCGAGAACTGGCGGTAGATGTTGCCCACCGAGCCGGCGAAGAAGGCCAGCGGCACGAACACCGAGATCAGCACCACGGTCACACCGACGATGGCGCCGGAGATCTGCGACATGGCCTTGCGGGTCGCCTCGCGCGGCGAGAGCCCCTCTTCGCTCATGATGCGCTCGACGTTCTCCACCACCACGATGGCGTCGTCCACCACGATACCGATCACCAGCACCATGCCGAACATGGTCAGCACGTTGATGGAGAAGCCCATGGTAAGCAGCGCCGCAAAGGTGCCCAGCAACGCAATCGGCACGACGATGGTCGGAATGATCGTGTAGCGGATGTTCTGCAGGAACAGGAACATCACCAGGAACACCAGCACCATGGCCTCGCCGAGCGTGGCCGCCACTTGCTGGATGGAGATCTTCACGAAGCGCGAGCTGTCGTAAGGGATCGACCACTCCATGCCGGTGGGAAAGAAGCGCTCGAGCTCGTGCATCTTGGCGCGCACCGCCTCGGCCGTGGCAAGTGCGTTGCCGCTGGGCGAGAGCTGCACGCCGATACCCACCGCGGGCTTGCCGTTCAGGCGCGCCGACGTGGCATAGGCCTGGCCGCCCAGTTCGATGCGGGCCACGTCCTTGAGGCGCACGGTGGCACCGTCGGGGCTGGCGCGCAGCACGATGTTGCCGAAAGCCTCGACGTTGCCGAGCTGGCCGTTGACCACCACGGTGGCCGCGATGCTCTGTCCACCCACGTTGGGCAGCGCGCCGATTTCACCGGCCGAGACCTGCGCGTTCTGCGCGCGGATGGCGTTGGTGACGTCGGCCGAACTCAGGTTGAAGCCGAGCAGCTTGGCCGGGTCGATCCAGATGCGCATGGCCCGCTCGGAACCGAACAGCTGGGCCTGCCCCACACCAGCCAGACGCTGAATTTCGGGCACGATGGAGCGCGCGGAGTAGTCGCCCAGCGCCACCGGGTCCAGCGCGGGATCGTCGCTGGACAGCATGGCAAACAACAGGAAGTTGTTGTTCGACTTGTCCACCCGCACGCCCTGCTGCGTCACCGCCGCAGGCAGGCGCGGCGTGGCCCGGGAGAGCCGGTTCTGCACGTCCACCTGCGCGAGGTCGGCGTCGGTGCCGGTCTCGAAGCTCAGCGTGATGCTGCCGCTGCCATCGGCCTGTGCCACCGATTCCATGTAGATCAGGCCGGGCGCGCCGTTCATCTCGCGCTCGATCACGGACAACACGCTGTCTTCCAGCGTGGTGGCCGAGGCGCCAGGGTAGGCGGTGTTGATGACGATGGCCGGAGGGGCCACCGGTGGGTACTGTGCGATCGGCAACTGGGTGATGGCCACGCCACCGATCACCATGACGAACAGCGCTATCACCCACGCAAAGATGGGCCGGTCAATAAAAAACTTCGCCATATCGGGCGCTCCTTACTTTGCAGCCTCGGTCTTCGGGGCCGCAGCGTCAGGCGCGGACGAAGGGGTCGGTGCGGCGGGCGCCGCCGCGGGCGCGCTGCCCGGCGCTTGCCAGGGCACCGCCTTCACGGGCGTGCCGGGCGGCATCATCTGCAGCTTCTGGAAGCCGTCGACCATGATCTGTTCGCCGGCCTTCACGCCGTCGAGGATGACCCACTGGCCGTTCTGCTGGCCGCCCACCTTCACCTTGCGCGGCTCGATCTTGCCGTCGGCGCCCACCACGGAGACGGTGTCGCCCTGGTTGGTGCGGGTCACGGACTGCTGCGGCAGCGTGAAAGCATTGCTGGCCTTGGCCTGCTCCAGGCGCACGCGCACGTAGAGGCCTGGCAGCAACGTGCCCTTGGGGTTCGGGATTTCCGCGCGCAATGTCACCTGGCCGGTGGCGCTGTCCACCGTCAGGTCGGAGAACAGCAGACGACCCGGCTGCTCGTACACGCTGCCGTCTTCCAGCACCACCTGTACCGGGACCGATTGCGCGTTCGCGCTCTTGAGCGTGCCGCTGGCCATGCCCTTGCGCAGGTTGAACACCTCGGAGGCCGACTGCGTGAAATTCACGTACATCGGATTGATCTGCTGGATCACCGCCAGTTGCGTGGCCTCGCCCTGCCCCACCAGCGCGCCCTCGGTCACCAGCGCGCGGCCGATGCGGCCCGAAATGGGCGCGGTCACACGGGCATAGCCCAGGTTGATGTTGGCGGTCTGCACCGCGGCCTTGCCGGCAGCGACGTCGGCCTCGGCCTGTTTCTGGGCCGCCACGGCGGAGGCGTATTCCTGCTGGCTGATGGCGTTTTCCTTCACCAGCGGCGCATAGCGGTTGGCCAGCGCCGCGGCCTGCGTGAGGTTGGCCTGCGAGCGCGCCAGGCTGGCCTGCGCGCTCTGCAAGGCCGCGTTGTAGGGGGCAGAGTCGATGCGGAACAGCGGTTGTCCTGCCTTGACGTCGCTGCCTTCGCGGAACAGGCGTTCCTGCAGGATGCCCGCGGCCCGGGCGCGCACTTCCGCCACGCGCGAAGCCTCCAGGCGACCGGGCAACTCGGTGACCAGACCGACATCGGTCGGGGCCACCGTGACCACACCCACTTCGGGCGCGGGCATGCCACCGCCAGGAGCAGCGCCTTCGGGCGCATCGGACTTTCCGCAGGCGGCCAGCACCACGGCCAGTGCGATGACGGAGAGTCCGCGCATCAGGTTGATGTGCGACGCGGGCACAGGCTTGAATGGGCTCAAGGCGGGCATAGGAGTCCTTGGAGTTTTGGAAAAAGGGGCGCTCTCTACAGGGCGGGAAGGCACAAACGCGAGGGAATACCCTAGCAGGTTGTGTCGTCGAAAGCCGGAAAGTATACATACATGCACGAATGTATGTATAGTCCCGAGAACTCCCAAGGGCTTCTATTCTGGAGACACAAAGCCATGGTTCGACGAACCAAAGCCGATGCGCTGGCCACACGCAACAGCCTGCTCGATGCTGCCGAGCAGTTGTTTCAGGAGCGTGGCGTTTCACGCACCTCGCTCAACGACATCGCGACCGCCGCCGGCACCACGCGCGGCGCGATCTACTGGCACTTCAAGGACAAGGCCGACCTGTTCAACGCGATGATGGAACGCGTGACCATGCCGCTCGAAGGCACGCTGGCCTGCACCGCGCGCACGGCCGACACCACGGCCAACCCCCTGCTCTCGCTGCGCGACTCGATGATGGCCGCGCTCAAGCAGACCGCCACCGACGACCAGACCCGCCGGGTGTTCGAGGTGGCCACGCACAAGGTCGAGTACGTGAGCGAAATGCAGGCCGTGCGCGACCGCCACCTACAAGTGCGCAACGAATGCATGGAGATGACCGAAGAGATCCTGCAACAGGCGGTGCAACGCGAAGGCATCCAGCTTGGCGTGCCGCTGTGCACCGCCGCGCTGGGCCTGCACGTGATCATGGACGGCCTGATTCAGAACTGGCTGCTGGACCCCGAGGCGTTTGACCTCGTGAAGAGCGGGCGCGACACGATGGATGTGTACCTCGCCGGCCTGGGCTTCAGCCTGCCCGCGGCGCGCGCGCCGCATCGCGCCGTGGCATCGGTGGCGCGCAAACCGCCCGCGCCCCGACTCACGTCCGCCTGAAACGCAACGTTCAGGGCATGCGCTGCGGCGCGTCGTGCGCAGGCTCCGTGCGCAGCGTCCAGGCCAGCGGAGAGCCCAGCCCCACCACCGCGCCTACCAGCCAGAACACCGCGCCCACGCCCACCAGGGCGCCGGCCGAGCCGAACAGCAGCGGCATCACCACGCTCGATCCATTGATGGCCATGGCGCGCAGCCCCAAGGCTTCACCCTGCCGGTGGTGCGGCGTCATCTGGTGCAACGAGCTCATGATCATGGGCTGCACCGTGCCCAGGGAGAAACCCAGCAGCACCGACAACACGCCCATGGCCCAGGCCGCGTGCACCATCGGGTAGATGGCGAACAGCACGGCGGTGGCGCACATGGCCGAGCCGATCACCATCGACTCGCGCAGGTGCGCGGCCAGCAGCGGAATGAGCAGGCGAATGGCGGTGGCGGCGAGCGCGAACGCGCCCAGGATGGAGCCGATCACGGTGGCGCTCAGGCCGCGTTCGTGGCCCAGCACCGGCACCAGGAAAGTGTGCACGTCCCAGCACGACGACAGCATCCAGTTGAGCGCCATCAGCTTGCGAAAGCCCTTGTCGCGCAGCAGGTTCCATGACGAGCCGCTGCCCTCGCCCGGCTTGGGCGATACCGGTGCGTGCTCGACCGTGTGCCGTATCCAGTACCACGCCAGCGACGGCAGCAGCGCGAGCAACAGGAACGATGCCCGAAAGCCGAACGTGTCGATCACCACGCCCGCCGCGAAGGGACCGAGGAAGTTGGAGATCGACGGGCCAATGGCCATCCAGCTGAACACCTGCTTGAGTTCGATCGGCCCGTTGGCCAGGCGCCCCACGTGCCGCTGCAGCGCGATCATGGCCAGGCCCGTGGCCGCGCCGCAGGTCAGCGCCGTCACGCAGAGCACGATGAACACCGGAAACAGCACCGCGAGCGCCGCACCGGCCGATGCAATGCCCACCGACAGCAGCACCGGCTTCTTGAGCCCGCGCCGGTCGGCGTATCGCCCCGACGGCAAGGCCATGAACACCGGCGCCAGCGCAAACAACGCCAGCAACATGCCCACGGCGGCCGGGCTGTAACCCTCGCGCAGCGCCATGAGCGGCGCGGCCATGCGAAAGCCTGTCATGCAGGCATGAATGCAGATCTGCGCCGCGATCAGGCGCGTGAGATCGGTTCGTAGCGAGGGGTTCAAGTGTCTCCGTTGTCGTTCGGGTCCAGCGGCAGCAGCGCGCTGGCCTGGTCTTGTGGCAAAGCCTCCACCGCCTTGAGCGCACGGCCCATCGCGCGGCTGCGCGTCTCGGCGCTGTCGAGCGTGTTGAGCACGGTCTGGGTCTGGCTCTTCACGCGCGCGAGCACGTCGCCAAACTTGCCGAACTCGGTCTTGACCGCGCCCAGCACCTGCCACACCTCGCTCGAGCGCTTCTCCAGCGCCAGCGTGCGAAAGCCCATCTGCAGCGAGTTGAGCATGGCCATGAGCGTGGTGGGCCCGGCCAGGGTCACGCGGTGTTCGCGCTGCAGCACTTCCATGAGGCCGGGGCGGCGCAGCACCTCGGCATACAGGCCTTCTGTGGGCAGGAACAGGATGGCGAAGTCGGTGGTGTGTGGCGGCTGCAGGTATTTGTCGGCCATGGATTTCGCTTCGAGCCGGATGCGCTGCTCCAGCCCGCGCGCGGCCTGCTCGGCACCTTCCACATCGGCGCGCTGCTGCGCGTCGAGCAGGCGTTCGTAATCTTCGTTGGGGAATTTGGCGTCGATCGGCAACCAGCACGGCGCGCCATCCTCGCTGCGGCCGGGCATCTTGATCGCGAAATCGACCGTGAAACGGCTGCCCGGCTTGGTCATCACCTGCACGGCGTACTGGTCGGGCGCGAAAACCTGTTCGAGCAAGGCGGCCAGTTGGGCTTCACCGAACATGCCGCGCGTTTTCACATTGGTCAGCAGGTGCTTCAAGTCGCCCACGCCCTGCGCCAGGGTCTGCATCTCGCCCAGGCCCTTGTGCACCTGCTCAAGCCGATCCGCCACCTGCTTGAAGCTCTCGCCCAGGCGCGCCTGCAGCGTACTCTGCAGTTTTTCGTCGACCGTGGCGCGCATCTCGTCCAGTTTGCTGGCGTTGCTCTGCTGCAGTTGCGCGAGCTGCGCGTCCAGCGTGGTGCGGATCTCGGCCAGGCGGCGCGCGTTGCCTTCGCTCATGTCCTGCAATTGGCGTGTGAGCGTGTCGCCCAGCGTGCCGCGCAGTTGCACGAGCTGCACGGCGAAGGCGTCGAGTTGCGCGTTCTGCGTGCGCGTGGCTTCGGCCTCCTGGCGCGAGAGCGTTTCCTGGAAGGTGGCCAGGGTCTGCTGCATTTCCTGGCGGCCGCCGCGCGATTGCTCGCTGATCTCGCGGCGCAGTTCGCTCTCCACGCGCTCCACGCGCTGGCCCACCTGCTGCCCCTGCTGTTGCAGTTGATCCAGCAGGCGCTCGCGGTGCGCGAGTTCCTGCGCATCCACCGGCGTGCGGCGCAGCAGCAGCCACACGCCGAGCGCCAGGTTGAACACCACCAGGATCAGCAGCAGCCAGAGCAATGTGTCGTTGGTCATCGTCTCGTGCTCAGCGCTGGCCCGCCACTTCCGGGTTCAGCGGCGTGACCGTCTTGCCCTGCGTCAGGTAGGCGATCACGTTGTCGGCCGCGAGGTTCGCCATGGCCTTGCGCGTGGTGATGGTGGCGCTGGCGATGTGCGGCGTGAGCACGATGTTGGGCACCTCGAGCAAAGCCGGGTGAACGCTGGGCTCGCCCTCGTACACGTCCAGCCCGGCGGCGGCGATGCGCTTCTCGCGCAGCGCGACGGCGAGCGCCGCGTCGTCCACGATGCCACCGCGCGCGATGTTGACCAGGGTGGCGGTCGGCTTCATCTGTGCGATCTCGGCCGCGCCGATGGCGTGGTGCGACGCGGCGCTGTAAGGCAGCACCAGGATGAGGTGGTCGGCGGTCTTGAGCAGCTCGGCCTTGTCCACGTAGCGCGCCTTGCATTCGGCTTCGGTGGCGGCGTCCAGGCGCGAGCGGTTGTGGTAGATCACGTTCATGTTGAAGCCGTGCGCGCCGCGCCGCGCAATGGCTTGGCCGATGCGGCCCATGCCCAGAATGCCCAGCGTGCTGCCATTGACTTCGGCGCCGGCGAACATGTCCAGCGCCCAGCGGTTCCACTGGCCCGCGCGCAGGAAATGCTCGCTCTCGGTCAGGCGGCGCGCCGTGGCCAGCAGCAACGCAAAGCCGAAGTCGGCCGTGGTTTCGGTGAGCACGTCGGGCGTGTTGCTGGCCAGCACGCCCGCCGCGGTGATGGCAGGCAGGTCGTAGTTGTTGTAGCCCACCGCGATGTTCGCCACGATCTTGAGTTGCGGGCATGCCGCGAGCAAGGCCGCGTCGACGCGTTCGCTGCCGGTGGTGAGCACGCCCACCTTGCCTTGCAGGCGTTCGGCCAGTTGCGCGGGTGTCAGCGGCGCGTCGTCTTCGTTGGTGTCGACATCGAAGTGCTCGCGCAGCTTGGCCACCACTTCGGGGAAAACCTTGCGGGCGATCAGGATGGCGGGGCGGGTGCTCATGGGCATCAACTTTCTTGAAGTGAGGTCAGAAGAAGGGGCAGAAGAAGGGGTTAGAACCAGATCCAGGTCAGCAGCGCGAACAGCGGCACCAGAATGCCGACCGACCAGAGCATGTAGCCGAAGAAGCTGGGCATGCGAATACCGCGGTCTTCGGCGATCGCCTTGACCATCAGGTTGGGCGCGTTGCCGATGTAGGTGTTGGCGCCCATGAACACGGCGCCAGCGGAAACGGCGACCAGGATCGGGGCCATCGCCGTCATCAGGGTGGCCGGGTCACCGCCGGCGGTGTTGAAGAACACGAGGTAGGTGGGCGCGTTGTCCAGGAACGAACTCAGCAGCCCGGTGGCCCAGAAGTACATGGCCGGATTGGGCGTGCCATCGGCGTTCGTCACCGCCCGCACCACGGCGCCAAACGGGCCATCCACGCCGGCCTTGAGCATGGCGATGACCGGGACGATCGTGAGGAAGATGGCCGCGAAGAGCTTGGCCACTTCCAGCATCGGGGCCCAGGCGAACTGGTTGTTCTCGTGCACGCCCGCGGGGGTGATGCGCAGCGAAACGAGCGTGACCGCGATCAGCCCGATGTCGCGCAGCAAGCCCGGAAGACCAACGTCGGTGCCCGCGATGTTGAACACCACGGACGACTTCCACAGGCCGCTCATGAGCACGAGCGCCACCACCACGCCCAGCAAACCGAAATTCACGCTGCCATCGAAGCCCAGGCGCGGCGTGTCGGGCGTCGGGTCCTGCGGCTGGATCTCCTCGCGGCGGTGGTAGTACCACCAGTCAATGGCGTAGAACACGGCCAGCAGCACACCGATGATGAACAGCGTGTGGCTCCAGAGGTGCGTCACCGTCCAGAAAAAATCCACGCCCTTGAGGAAGCCCAGGAACAGCGGCGGATCACCCAGCGGTGTGAGCGCGCCACCGGCGTTGGAGACGATGAAGATGAAAAAGACGACCACATGCACCTTGTGCTTGCGGTTGTCGTTGGCGCGAATCAGCGGGCGGATCAACAGCATCGACGCGCCCGTGGTGCCCATGAAGCTGGCGAACAACGCGCCCAGGGCCAGCAAGCCGGTGTTCAGGCCCGGGCTGCCATGCAGATTGCCCCGCACGAAAATGCCCCCCGCCACGGTGAACAGCGCCGTGAGCAGAACAATGAACGGGATGTATTCGGCCAGCAGCGCATGCACCACGCTCGCCCATGCCACGCCCGGCCCCATGACCGTGGCGAACGGCAGCAGAAACACCAGTGCCCAGGCGGCCGACACCTTGCCGAAATGGTGGTGCCAGAAGGCCGGCGCCAGCAAGGGAACCAGGGCAATGGACAGCAGCACACCCGCGAACGGCACGCCCCACCACACGGACAGCTGGCTGCCATCCAGTTCAGCGGCCTGGGCCAGACCTGGCAGCAGGGCGGCCGCCAAGCCCCACCAGGGTGCTTGTCGTTGTCTCAAACATGTCTCCACAGGGCTTTGGGGTCGTGATCGGCATCGCGCGCCCAGGGCGCGATGCCGTGGTGCTTCAACGGCTCAAACCGCGAGCAGATCCACTTCGAACAGCAGCGTGGCGTTGGGCGGAATCACGCCGCCAGCACCGCGCGCGCCGTAGCCCAGCGCGGCGGGGATCACCAGGCGGCGCGTGCCGCCCACGGCCATGCCCTGCACGCCTTCGTCCCAACCCTTGATGACGTGGCCCGCGCCGAGCGGGAATTCGAACGGCTGGCCGCGGTCCTTGCTGGAATCGAACTTGGCGCCTTGCACGCCATCGTTGTAGAGCCAGCCCGTGTAGTGCACTTGCACGGGGCCGCCGGCCTTGGCGACTTCGCCGTTGCCAACCACGGTGTCTTCGTACTGCAGGCCGCTGGGGGTTGTGATCATGATGTGGTGTCCTTGGATGGATTTGAAAAAGGGAACCGGCGATTATTCCAGCCAGTGCGTGAAGCTCTCGACAGACTCGCGGGGCGTGTGGAATCCGTTGACCAGATGGTTCGGGTCGGCGTAACCCAGCGACATGCCGCACACCAGCATCTCGTCGTCACCCGCACCGATGTGCGGCAGGACGATCCCCGCGAAATTGTTCCACGCTGCTTGCGGGCAGGTGTGCAGGCCATGGCCACGGGCGGCGATCATGAGCGTCTGCATGAACATGCCGTAGTCCACCAGCGAGCCGCGGCCCATGACGCGGTCGACGGTGAACATCAGGCCCACCGGCGCATCGAACAGGCGGAAGTTGCGCTGGTGCTGCGCGTACATCTTGTCCTTGTCGCCCTTGGTGATGCCCAGCAGGCCGTACAGGCTCCAGCCGTTCTCGCGGCGGCGGTCGATGTAGGGGCTGACCCATTTTTCCGGGTAGTAGTCGTAGGCCTCCTGCTCCGCCAGCGAGGGGTCGGCGCACACGGCATCGTGCGCGGCACAGACCTTCTCGACCAGACTGTCGCGGCTGGCGCCCTGCAGCACATACACCTTCCACGGCTGGGTGTTGGTGCCCGACGGCGCCCGGCTGGCCAGCCGGAGCAGGTGTTCGATGGTCGCACGCGGCACCGCGTCGGGCAGAAAGGCGCGCGTCGACATGCGGCTGTTGATCGCGCTGTCGACGCTGGCGGCGTCGATCAAGGGCATGGCGGGGTTCTGACTCATCGCAAGGTCTCCAGGGTGTTCTTGAGAATGTCGGGCAGCGGCACCGGCCGGCGCGTGGCGCGGTCCACGTAGACGTGCACGAAATGGCCGCAGGCCGCGGCGAGGTCTTCACCATCGGCGAACAGGCCCACTTCGTAGCGCACGCTGGAACGCCCCAGGTGCGCCACGCGCAGGCCCGCCCAGACGGTCTGGGGAAAAGCCAAAGGCCCGAAGTAGTTGCACTGCGTCTCGATCACCAGGCCGATCACTTCGCCGGCATGGATGTCGAGCGCGCCCTGCTCGATCAGGTGCGCATTGACTGCCGTGTCGAACCAGCTGTAGTACACCACGTTGTTCACATGGCCGTAGATGTCGTTGTCGCCCCAGCGCGTGCCGATGGGTCGGAACACGCGATAGGCGCTGCGGGGCAATGCTTGCGCGCGCGGGGAGGGACTGCCAGGGGTGCTGCTCATTGGGGGGGAATCTTCATGCTGCGCGCTGCGGCGCGAGCGCTCATGCCGAGGCATTGTGCCAGCGGCTGGCATCCGCCGCTGTCGTCGGGTTGGGCGTCAACGCGTGCCAACGCTGCCAGTATTGCAACGCGGTGCGGTAGGTGTTGACCTGAACCTGCACCGTCGCCTCCAGGTCATTGCCATAACCTCCGCCCATGGCCAAGGCCAGCGGCAGCCGCCGGCTCCAGGCCCAATCCATTACGCGCCGATCGCGCGCCTCCAGGCCATCGAACGTGAGCTTCAGGCGCCCGAGCCGATCACCCTCGTGCGGGTCGGCGCCAGCCAGGTACAGCACGAGGCCCGGTTCGAAGCGGCGCTCCAGCTCGCCGAGTGCACGCTCCAGGGCCTCCAGGTAGGCACCGTCGTCGCAGCCATCGGGCAGTTCGACGTCGAGGTCGCTCGCTTCCTTGCGAAACGGGAAATTGCGGGCGCCGTGCAGCGAGAGCGTGAACACGGAGGCATCGTTCGAGAAGATCGACGCCGTGCCGTTGCCCTGGTGCACATCGAGATCGATGATCGCGACGCGCAGGGCTTCGTGCTCGGCCTGCATCAGGCGCGCGGCCACGGCGAAGTCGTTGAACACGCAGAAGCCGCTGCCCTTGTCGGCATACGCGTGGTGCGTGCCACCGGCCAGGTTGGCCGCCAGCCCCCCGTCCCCCATGGCGCTGCGGCAAGCCTGCAATGTGGCGCCCACCGAGCGGCGCGCCCGCTCGGCCATGGCCTGGCTCCAGGGAAATCCGATCTCGCGTTGCGCGGCCGGACTCAGCCCGCCCGTGTCCACGGCCTCGACGTAGGCACTGGTGTGCACCAAGGCCAGTTCGCCAGGGCTCGCTGGCAAGGCCTCGAACAACCGCACCTCGGGCAATTCGGCCACCAGCCGCTCGCGCAGGCGCGCGTATTTCGCCATGGGAAAGCGGTGCCCGCTGGGCAGCGGCAAAACGAAGTGGTCGGCGTAGAAGGCGTGCACGCGTGAAATCCTCGCAGGATGGTCTGTCATTGTCGGCGCCGTGACACAGGGCCACGGAACCCGCCTTTTAGAACCCCGTCTCTAGAATGCTGCAGCGCAGCAAAAAAGGCTTGCATGCCTGCGAGCCTTCCCTATAATTCGGGTCATGTTGCAGCGCAGCAATTACATCGCAGCCTTCAACTAAACCCAGTTTATTTACAAGCTCAGGAGTATTGAATATGTTGACCGCCGAACAAGTGATTGCCGCCCAGAAAGCCAACATCGAGACCATCTTCGGTCTGACCCAGAAGGCCTTCGAAGGCGTGGAAAAGCTGGTGGATCTGAACGTGCAAGCCACCAAGGCCGCCCTGTCCGAGTCCGCCAACAGCACGCAAGCCCTGCTGAGCGTCAAGGACGCCCAGGAACTGTTGGCCCTGCAAGCCAACCTGTTCCAGCCGCTGGCCGAGAAGACCGTGGCTTACAGCCGCCACCTGTACGACATCGCCGCCGGTACCGGTGCCGAGTTCGGCAAGGCCGCTGAAGCACAAGCCAGCGACACCCAGAAGAAATTCCTGGCTGTCGTGGACAACGCCGCCAAGAACGCCCCCGCCGGTTCCGAAACCGCCGTGGCCGTGATGAAGAGCGCTGTCTCCGCTGCCAACAACGCCATGGAATCGGTGCAGAAGGCTGTCAAGCAAGCCACCGAAATGGCCGAGTCCAACTTCAACACCGTGACCGCTTCCGCTGTGAGCGCCACGAAGTCGGCCGCCAAGAAGCGCTGAACATCACCGCGATCGTGCCGTTGATCGGCCCGCTGACCTAGGTCAAGGTGGGCGCACTAGGATCAAACCACGACGCGCTGGCCCCCATACAAAGGCAGCGCTTGAATCTCAAGTCTGTTTTTCTGGTTGTCTCCTCGGGTCCTTTTCGAAATTCGATTTCATCGGACCCCTTAAGCCCTCACTGCAAAGTGAGGGCTTTTTTTATGGTTCGCCGCGCCCCGTCATGGGCAGCCGGCGGGCCAACTGGGTTTTCAGTTGCGGCAGCGCCGCTTGCATGGCGGCCCGGCCCGCTTCGATCGAGCGCTGGCGCGCGCTGAAGTCCGCGCCGCCCACCCCGGCCAGTGCCGGACGCACGACCACGTCGGCGCCAGCGAGTTCGTGGCGGTTGATGCTCTGGCCCATGATGGCAAAGGTTTGCAACAGCACCTGCACGCTGCCGACCGCCGAGTTGCCCTCGGGCGCACTCGAAATGTCCACCGCCAGCACGACCTCGGCCCCCATGTCGCGAGCCTGGCGTACCGGCACCGGCGCCACCAGACCGCCGTCCACATAGTCGCGCCCTGTGATGTTCACGGGCGCGAACACACCGGGCACAGCGCTGGAAGCTCGCACCGCCTGCGCGGCGTCGCCGCGGCGAAACAGCACACCTTGCCCGGTGGCCAGGTCGGTGGCCAGCACGCCCAGCGGGATCTTCATGTTCTCCAGCAGCTTGCCACCCACGGCCTGCCTCACATAACGCGTGAGTGCCTCGCCGCGCAACACGCCCCGCCCGAAAATCGGCAGCGCCCAGTCGGTGAGCATGGCTTCTTCCATGCTGAGTGCGGTGGCCTCCAGTTCGGTGGCGGTTTTGCCGCTGGCGTACATCGCGGCCACCATGCTGCCCACCGACGTGCCGGCGACAAAGTCCGGGCGGATGCCGTTTTGCTCCAGCACCTGGATCACGCCCACGTGGGCGAAGCCGCGCGCGGCACCGCCCCCCAACGCCAGTCCCAGACGGGGTGCGCGGGTGACGGGCTCCGGCGTGAGCACGGGTACGGTCACGGGCGTCTCGGGCAATCGCACCGAGGTGCCACACGCGGCCATCAGCATGACCATGGCACCCATTGCAAGGCGGCGGGAGCAAGCCTTCGTTTTCTTAAATGTCATTAAGAACCATTCTTGTTTGTGCTAGCATCTTCCGCGATTATCCCGGGCGTTCCAGGCGCTGCCTTCTCAGGCGGTTTTTCGCCGTCATCGTCCACCCACTTCCATCGAGAAATACGCATGAAACACTCGCTCAAGCTTTCCGCGGCGCTGGCCGTTGCCGCCGCCTCCCTTGGCGCACAGACGCAGGCATTTGCACAGGACAAGGTGCTCAACCTGTACTCCGCCCGCCACTACCAGACCGACGAGGTGATGTACGACACGTTCACCAAGACCACCGGCATCAAGATCAACCGCGTGGACGCCGACGACGCGGGCATCATCGCCCGACTGCGTGCCGAGGGTGCTGCCTCTCCGGCCGACGTGATCATGCTGGTGGACGCCGCTCGCCTGGCCACTGCCGACACGCAGGGCCTGTTCCAACCGATCAAGTCGGCCAAGCTGGACGCCGCCATCCCCGCCAACCTGCGCGCCCACGCCACCGCCGACGGCGTGACCTGGACGGGTTTCTCCACCCGCGCCCGCGTGATCGTCTACGACCCGGCCCGTGTCAAGGCCGAAGACGTGGCCACGTACGAGCAGTTGGCCAACCCGAAGCTCAAGGGCATGGTCTGCACCCGCTCGGGTTCGCACCCCTACAACCTGTCCCTGTTCTCCACCGTGGTGGAGCGCCTGGGTGATCAGAAGGGAGAAGCCTGGCTCAAGGGCGTGGTGGACAACATGGCGCGCGCGCCCAAGGGTGGCGACACCGACCAGATCAAGGGTGTGGCCTCTGGCGAATGCGGCGTGGCCCTGACCAACACCTACTACATCGCTCGCCTCGTCAAATCCGACAAGGCAGAAGACAAGGCCGTGATGAGCAAAGTCAAGGTCATGTTCCCCAACCAGGGCACCAGTGGCACCCATGTGAACATTGCGGGTGCGGGCGTGGCCAAGCATGCCAAGAACCGCGACAACGCGATCGCCTTCATGGAATTCCTGTCCAGCCCCTACGCGCAGGACTACTTCGCCAATGGCAACAACGAGTTCCCCACCGTCAAGGGCCTGAAGATCGACAACCCGGCCATCAAAGCCATCGGCGGTGACAGCTTCAAGGCCGAGACCGTGCCTCTGGGCGTGGTGGCGAAGAACATGACCAAGGTCCAACAAATGCTGGACCGCGTCGGGTACAAGTAAGCTCCGCGCCGGCCAAAAACAAAGCCCTTGGTGTTTGCCAAGGGCTTTTGTCTTTTGGGGGTCAGTACACCTGGGGCACGTGGATTTCGCCTGGCACCTGGTGGCGCCGGTAACCCTCGTGGCGCACGCGTTCGGGCAGCGTGATGCTGGCGCGCTCCACTTCCGTGTAGGGCATCTGTTTCAACAAATGGTGGATGCAGTTCAAGCGCGCCTTCTTCTTGTCGTCGGCCTGCACCACCCACCAAGGCGATTCGGGAATGTGGGTGCGCTCCAGCATGGTTTCTTTTGCCTGCGTGTAGAGCTCCCAGCGACGGCGGCTCTCCAGGTCCATGGGGCTGAGCTTCCACTGCTTCAGCGGATCGTGGATGCGGCCCAAAAAGCGCAGATTCTGCTCTTCGTCCGAAATCGAGAACCAGTATTTGATGAGCTGAACGCCCGAGCGCACAAGCATCTTCTCGAACTCGGGCACCGAACGGAAGAACTCTTCGTACTGCTCGTCGGTGCAAAACCCCATGACCCGCTCGACACCGGCGCGGTTGTACCAGCTGCGGTCGAACAGCACCATCTCACCCGCCGCCGGCAGGTGGGCCACGTAGCGCTGGAAGTACCACTGCGTGCGCTCGCGGTCGTTGGGCGCGGGCAACGCGGCCACACGGCACACCCGCGGGTTCAGGCGCTGCGTGATGCGCTTGATCGCCCCACCCTTGCCCGCCGCGTCGCGGCCCTCGAACACGATCACGACCTTGTGTCCCGTGGCCACCACCCAGTCCTGCAGCTTCACCAGCTCGGCCTGCAACCGGAACAGCTCGCGGAAATAGGTGCGGCGCGCTGCCTTGCTTGCCGCATCGGCTTCGCCATTCCCGCGCGGATCCAGCGCATCGTCTTCCAGCTCCATCTCCAGCTCTTCGTCGTAGCTGTCGATGAGGTCGGCGTGCATGCGGCGCATCAGCTCGTCGGGGCTGTCAAACATGGTGGCTCCATCCGGGAACAAAGCGCACAGCGTAGGACGTCGACGTGACAGCGGCGTGACACACGCATGTCGCATAATCCCGGTCGAATTGACGTTTACGTCAACGTCACATCAATCCCCCTCATACACACAGGAGCACACCATGGACATTCAAGGCAAGGTATTCATCGTCACCGGCGGCGCGTCGGGTCTGGGTGAAGGCACGGCGCGCATGCTGGCAGCCAACGGCGGCAAAGTCGTGATCGCCGACATGCAGGCCGAGAAGGGCGAAGCGGTGGCCAAGGAGATCGGCGGCGCCTTTGTGAAGTGCGACGTGAGCAGCGAAGCCGACGGCCAGGCGGTGGTGGCCAAGGCCGTGTCCCTGGGCAAACTCATGGGTCTGGTGAACTGCGCCGGCATCGCACCAGCCGAGAAGACCGTGGGCAAGAACGGCGCACACAACCTGGGCGTCTACACCAAGACCATCATGGTCAACCTGGTGGGCAGCTTCAACATGATCCGCCTCGCCGCCGACGCGATGTGCAAGAACGAACCCGAAGCGACAGGCGAACGCGGCGTCATGATCTCCACCGCCAGTGTGGCGGCCTACGACGGCCAGATCGGCCAGGCCGCCTACGCAGCCTCCAAAGGCGGCGTGGTCGGTATGACCCTGCCGATCGCGCGCGACCTGGCCCGCAACGGCATCCGCAACATGACGATTGCCCCCGGCATCTTCGGCACGCCCATGTTGTTCGGCATGCCCAAGGAAGTGCAGGACGCGCTCGCCGCTGGCGTGCCCTTCCCCAGCCGCCTGGGTACCCCCGAGGACTACGCCAAACTGGCCAAGCACATTGTCGAGAACGACATGCTCAATGGCGAAGTGATCCGCCTGGACGGCGCCATCCGCCTGGCGCCGAAGTAAGCCACGGGCGGCCTGCCGCCGCCGGTGAAACGGCTTCTTACGCATCTGTGGACCGACCTCTCGGTCCACAGGCGTTTCTGGGTTACGGTTGCTCACTCTCATCGACCAACGGGAGCCCTGCCATGACACGCTTTGCCTGCCTGATCGCCTCGCTCACCCTGTTGAGCGCTTGCGGCACCCCCACCGCACCCTCGTCCGTGCAGCAGCCCGAGGGCGCCTCGGGCCTGACCGTCAAACCGGGCTGGACGTTCCAGCGCCAGGCCGTGGCCGCGGCCAACCCGCTGGCCACCGAGGCGGGCGCGCGCATCCTGCGCGCGGGCGGTAGTGCGGTGGACGCCGCCATCGCCGTGCAGATGGTGCTCACGCTGGTGGAACCGCAGTCCAGCGGCATTGGTGGTGGCGCCTTCCTGCTGCATTACGACGGGCGCAAGGTGCAGGCTTATGACGGCCGCGAAACCGCACCGGCGGCTGCCAACGAGCGCCTGTTTCTCGATGAACAAGGCAAGCCCCTGCCCTTCATGACCGCGGCGGCCAGCGGCCGCTCCGTGGGCGTGCCGGGCGCGGTGGCGATGCTGGCGCAGGCGCACCGCCAACACGGCAAACTGCCCTGGGCGCGCCTGTTCGACCCCGCGATCCAGCTGGCCGAACGGGGCTTCGCGGTGAGCCCGCGCCTCCATACGCTGCTGCTGGCCGAAACCGCACTGAAGTCCGACCCGGTGGCCGCAGCCTATTTCTACCGACCCGACGGACAACCCCACCCGGTCGGCCACATGCTGCGCAACCCCGAACTCGCGCAGGTCTTGCGCAACATCGCCACGCAAGGCCCGATCGCCCTGCACGAAGGCCCGGTGGCCCGAGCCATCGTCGACAAGGTCCAGCAACACCCCGTGCGCCCCGGTAGCCTGAGCCTGGACGACCTGAAGCGCTACCAACCTCGGGAGCGCGAGGCTTTGTGCCATGACTACACCACCGCGCAGCGCACCTTGAACGTCTGCGGCTTCCCGCCGCCGAGCTCGGGTGCAATCGCCGTGGGCCAGATCCTGGGCCTGCTGGCGCGCACGCCGCAGGCGCGGGAACCGCTGGTCCAGGGCGCGATGGCCAACCCGCTCCCCTCCGCCGAATGGCTGCACAGCTACACCGAAGCCTCGCGCCTGGCGTTCGCCGACCGCGCGCAGTACGTGGCCGACCCGGATTTCGTCGCCGCCCCCGGTGGCCGCTGGAGCAGCCTGCTCGACGCGCGCTATCTCGACGAGCGCGCTCGCCTCATCACCCCGGCCCGCAT
>NZ_SCML01000061.1 GCF_005503365.1 Hydrogenophaga sp. 2FB | reverse complement strand
GTGCGGGGGGCGCTGCCACCACCGCGGGCGGTGCGGGTTCGGGTGGCGCCACCACGGGCGCCACGGGCGAAGGTTCCTGTCGCAGCACGGGCTGCGGCGTGGGCTCGGGCCGGGCCACGGGCTTCGGTTTGGGCTGCGGCTGCTTGACGGCCGGTGCGGGTGGCGGTGGCTCGGGCGTGACCAGGGGTTGGGCCGGCTCGATGAGTTCGGCCAGCACCTGGACCGGAATCACCATTTCAACGGCACGGTGCAGCAGGCCGGTCTGCAGTGCCCAGACCACCAGCACGTGCAGGCCGACCACGGCACCCACCACGAGCACGCGGCGGTTGATGCGGCGGGGCTCGGTGCTGGACATGGAAGACATGGGGTGCGCGACGCTGGCGCTGGCGGTGGACATGGTGACTAAGGCGAGGGCGCTTCGATACGTGACGTGGGGGCCGTTGGTGAGCCCTTGTTATGAACTACCTGTGCCGAAAAATCCACCACGCGGCGACCAGCATGAGCATGAGACTGGCACCGAGAACGGCGAGGCCTGTGGTCATGGGGGTCCTTTCGCGTGGGCGGCTGTGCGGCGTGTGACAGGAAACTGGCGCCATTCTAAACGAGAATGTTTCGCATTCGCATGATCTCGAGAAAAAAGTGCAAAGTATTTCAGCGCCGGGGCGGTGCATCTCCCTGGGCCAGTGCCGCGGGCGCATCGGCCAGCGTGCGGCAGCCGGTCAGCGCCATGGCGATTTCCAGTTCGTCGCGCAGCAGGCGCAGCACGTGCGCCACGCCAGTGGCGCCGGCATTGGCCAGGCCGTGCAGCACCGGTCGGCCCACCAGCACGGCGCTGGCCCCCAGGCCCATGGCCTTGAGCACGTCGGTGCCACGGCGGATGCCGCCGTCCACCAGCAGCGGCACGTCGCCTTGCACCGCCTGTGCGATGCGCGGCAAGGCAGCGGCGGTGGTGACGGCGGTGTCCAGCGTGCGCCCGCCGTGGTTGGAGACGATGACGCCCGCGGCGCCGCAGCCGATGGCCTGCCGGGCGTCGTCGGGGTGCAGGATGCCTTTGAGCAGCACGGGCAGGCGGGTGATCGAACGCAGCCAGGCGATGTCGTCCCAGGTGGGTGCGTGGGTGAGCAGGTCGTCGAACACGGCGCTCTGGCCGGCCTGCAGGACGCGTGGTGGGCTGCGCAGGCCGGCGAGGTTGACCGCGCTGACGCCGTCGGGCAGGCGGAAGTGGGCGCGCCGTTCGCCGTCGCGCGCACCTTGTACCGGCGCGTCCACGGTGAGCACCAGTGCCTCGTAGCCGGCGCTCTCCGCGCGCCGCACGAGTTCCTGGGTGAAGCCGCGGTCGGGCTGTGCATACAGCTGGAACCACAGTGGGCCGCGTCCGGGCTCTGGCAGGAACGCCTTGGCGATGTCGTCGAGAGGGGCTGAGGCCTGGGTGCTGAACACCAGGCCCGCCCCCAGCGCTGCCGCCGCCAGTGCGGTGGCGTTTTCACCGTCGGGGTGCGCCAGGCGCTGGTAGGCCATGGGCGCGACCAGGATGGGGTGGGGCAGCGTGCGCCCGAGCAGTTGAACGTGCGTATGTCCACCCGCCAGCGGCCGCAGCACCCGGGGCAGCAGCTCGATGTGGCGCCAGGCGTCGAGGTTGCGCGCGAAGGTGAGTTCGTCGGCGGCCGCGCCGAACAGGTAGGCCCAGGTGGCGTCGTCCAGCAGGCCTTGGGCGTGCTGCTCGTGGTCGGCCAGGGTCACCACCCCGGCGGGCAGGGTGCGGTTCGGATGCGGGAGGTCGGGGCGTGCGGTCATGGGGCGGAGCCTGGGCGTGGTGCAGCAAAAACAGGAGCAATGAGGAAGGGGGCGGGGATGTTTTGCTGTCTATAATTGGGAACAATTCTCATTCATAGTCCGCTATTGTCCACGCCGGACCGCTCCCACCGGGGTGGCCGCTCACCGAATTCTGGTCCATGCACTCCCGAACCCGTTCCTTTTTCCTGGCCGCCACCTTTCTGGGGGCGGCCGCGCTGCCGGGACTGGCGTCGGCCCACAGCCTGATGCTCACCTGCCGGCCGGCGGCGGAGGGCATGGTGCGTTGCGTCGGCGAATTTTCGGATGGCAGCGATGCGGTGGGCATGGGGGTGCAGGTACAGGCCTATGACGAGCGCGTACTGCTCAAAGGTACGCTGAGCGGCGATTCGTCGTGGACGTTCAAGCGACCCGCTGGCGAATTCTTCGTGCGCCTGGACGACGGCGGGGAGCATTCGGCCGAGGTGGACCACACCGACGTCAAGCCATGACGACTCAAGTAGTGAAGCCCGCTGGCGCGGGCCACGAAACACTGTGGGTCTTGCTGGCGTCCGCTTGCATCCTGTTGGCAGCCACGGTCCTGATCGGCGCGCGCGCACAACCCCTGGCCGCAGCGGCGCTGGCGCCGAACCAGATCGATGCGCGCACGCAGCTCAACGCGGTGGAGCAGGGGGTGCACGCCGATCTGTTGGTGGCCGCGGAAGAAATCACCGCGCTGGTGGCGACCGACAAGCTGCTGCCGCGCGTCGAGCAACTGCGCGAGATGGAACTGCCGCCTTTCGCCGTCGGCGCGGGCGCGGGCACGCGTGGCGGGCACGAGTGGCGCACCTCCACGCAAGGGCATGAAGTGGCCTATGTGGGGCGCAGTGCGGCACCCGATGTGGCGGCCTCGATGCTGCTGCGCCTGCCCGCTGCCAAGGGCGTGGGCGAAGCGCCTGGCGCTCATGGCCACGGCGACGAGCCCGAAGTCTGGGTGCAGCGCGAAGGCCCGGGCGCCTGGCCCGAGCAGCTCGACGACGCATCGCTCACGCGCCAGGGTTGGCGCCAGGTGGTGGTGCGCTACGACGCCGGCGTCACGCGCAAGGATGTGGCGCGCTGATCCGCGCGCCATTCCTCTCCGTTTCTCTTTTCTTTCGGGACTTCATTCATGCAAGACCACCACACGCCTTCCGCGCGCCGCCGCCATCTGCTGTCCGCCCTGGCCTGGTCGCCGGTGGCGCTGGCCGCTTCCAGCGTGCCCGCGTGGGCCCAGGCGCGCAAGCTGCGCGTGGGCGTGACGCTGCACCCTTACTACAGCTACGTCGCCAATGTGGTGGGCGACCTGGCCGAGGTCATCCCCGTCATACCCGCCGGCTTCAACCCGCACGCCTACGAGCCGCGCACCGAAGACATCAAGCGCATTGGTTCGCTCGACGTGATCGTGCTCAATGGGGTCGGACACGACGACTTCGCCGGCCGCATGATCAAGGCGAGCGAGAAGCCCGACCTGAAAGTGATCGAGGCCAATGCCCAGGTGCCGCTGCTCGCGGCGGTGGGCACGGGGCGCGGCACTTCTGGCAAGGTGGTGAACCCGCACACCTTCCTGTCGGTAACGGCGTCGATCTCGCAGGTCAACACCATCGCGCGCGAACTCGGCAAGCTCGATCCCGCGAACGCCACGGCGTACACCACCAACGCGCGCGCCTATGCGCAGAAGCTGCGCAAGCTGCGCGCCGATGCCCTGGGTCAACTGGCCCAGGCGCCGGGCGCCGACTTCCGCATCGCCACCATCCACGGCGCGTACGACTACCTGCTGCGCGAGTTCGGTCTCGAAGTGGCGGCCGTGGTCGAGCCCGCGCACGGCATCGAGCCGAGCCCTTCGCAGCTCAAGGGCACGATCGACCAGATCCGTTCGCTCGACGTGAAGGTGATCTTCTCGGAGATGGATTTCCCGTCGGCGTATGTCGACACCATCCGCCGCGAAACCGGCGTGCGCCTCTACGCGCTCACGCACATTTCGCATGGCCCGTACACGGCCGACAAGTTCGAGAAAGAGATCGCCCGCAACCTGGCCACCGTGGTGCGCGCGATCCGAGAGTCCGCATGAGCGCCCGCCCGGCCGCTCCGAAGGGCGCTCGCACCGCAGGCCACAAGGCCGAAGGAATTCCTGTGTCCGTGAAAGAGGCGGGTGGACCCGAGATTGTTTTTGATGCCGTTGACCTCTCGCTCGGCCACACCGACATCCTGCGGCAGGTGAATTTCCGCGTGGCCGCCGGCGGCGTGCATGCGCTGGTCGGCCCCAATGGCGGTGGCAAGAGTTCCCTGTTCAAGGCCCTGCTGGGCCAGATGCCGCACCGCGGTCAGATCAGCCTGAACTGGCCCGGCGAACTGCCCGGCACCGTAGGCTATGTGCCGCAGGCGCTGGTCTTTGACGCGGGCTTGCCGATGACGGTGCTGGACTTCATGGGCGCGATGTGCCAGCGTCGGCCGGTGTTCCTCGGCCTCTCGCCGCGCTGGAAGGCGCCGGTGGAGCAGGCCTTGCAACAGGTGGGCATGCTGGAAAAATCCGGCCGCCGCATGGGCGCGCTCTCGGGCGGCGAACGCCAGCGCGTGTTGCTGGCGCAGGCCTTGATTCCATCGCCCGATCTGATCCTGCTCGACGAACCCATGTCCGCGTTGGACGAGGCCGGTGTCGACACCTTCGAGCGGCTGCTCGCGCATTGGCGCGCCACCCGCGTGACGGTGCTGTGGATCGAGCACGACCTCGACGCGGTCACGCGCCTCGCGGACCACGTGACCGGCCTGAGCCGGCACGTGTTGTTCGACGGCCCGGCGGCCAGCACATTGACCCCGGACCGCGTGCTCGCGCTGTTCTCCAGCCGCGCCCGGCGCGACGAGAAAGAGGTGGCGTGATGAGCGCGTTCGATTCCTTGCGCCAGACGATCCAGCACATGGCGGAGCAGGGCACGTTGCCAGCCTCGCTGGCCTATGGTTTCGTGGTCAACGCCGTGCTCGCCGGTCTGTTCATCGGCCCGGTGCTCGGTGGCCTGGGCACGCTGGTCGTGGTCAAGCGCCTGGCGTTTTTCTCGGAGGCCGTCGGCCACGCCGCACTCACGGGCGTGGCCATCGGCATCCTGCTGGGTGAGCCCTACACCGGGCCCTACGGCAGCCTGTTCGCCTACTGCCTGCTGTTCGGCATGATGCTGAACTACCTTCGCAACCGCACCGGCCTCTCGCCCGACACCTTGATCGGTGTGTTCCTCGCGGTGTCGCTCGCCATGGGCGCGAGCCTGCTGCTCATGCTCTCGGGTCGCGTGAACATCCACATCCTGGAGAATGTGCTGTTCGGCTCGGTGCTCACGGTGGACGCGGGCGATCTGCTGGTGCTCGCCGTGGTCGGCTCGCTGGTGGTGGCGCTCACCGTGCCGCTCTACAACCGCTTCATGCTGGCCAGTTTCAACCCGCAACTCGCGAGCGTGCGCGGCGTGCGCGTGAAGCTGCTGGACTACCTGTTCGTGGTGCTGGTGACCATCGTGACGGTGGCCTCGGTCAAGGTGATTGGTGCCATTCTGGTCGGCGCACTGCTCATCATTCCTGCTGCCGCAGCGCGCCTGCTGAGCCTGTCCTTGCGTGGCTTCTTCTGGCTGAGCGTGTTGATTGCCACCATCAGCACGCAGATCGGCATCCTGGTGCCGATCGAACTCGAACTGCCGGTGCCCTCGGGCGCGGCCATCATCCTCACGGCCGGCGCGCTCTTCGCGCTCGCGGCGATCGTTCGTGGGTTCACCCCGTCATTGAAAGGACATGCTGGATGACCTCGCGTCTGTCTCCTTCCCGCTGGTGTCAGGTCGGCCTGCTGGCCTTGTCGCTGGGTGCCATGTCCATGGCCAGCGCGCAAACAGCGGCCGCGCCCACGGCAGCAGTCGCCGCCGCGCCGGCCCGCCTGCTGGTGTCACACCCGGTGGTGGCCGCGCTCACCACCGCGGTGGTGCGCGACACCGGCATCGTGGTGCTGCGGCCCGCGCCCGAGACGCTGCCGCCAAACCGCCAGCTCGCGTTCTTCTCCGGGCGCGGCGCGGCCGCCCTGGGCGAGGCTGCGCGACAGGCCGATGCGGTCGTGGGCCTGCGTTCCATCTGGCCCGACGACCCGCTGTTTCCGCTGGCGCGCCGCCAGAACATCCGCCTGATCGAGATCGATGCGGCGCGCCCGCTCGATGCGTCCTTGCCGGGCATGGCCCTGCAAGAGCAGGCCGCTTCGGCCACCGATCTGCCCTGGCTCGACCCGGTGAACCTCGGGCGCATGGCCGACGTGATCGCTGGCGACGTGGCGCGCCTCGTGCCCGCGGCCAAGCCGCGCCTGCAGACCAACGTGGCCACGCTGCGCCAACAGGTGCTGGCCATCACGGCGCAGAGCGAAGCGCGCCTGGCCAGTGCGAGCAGCGTGGCGGTGTTCAGCCTGTCCGATCGGCTCGACTACCTCGTCAATGGCTTCAATCTGGATCTGGCCGGCACCGATGCGCGCGCCGATGAAGCGTGGACGCCCGACGCATTGGCCGATCTGACGAAGCGCCTGCGCAGCGCTTCCGTGGCCGCCGTGTTGCACCACCGCGAGCTGCCGGCGAACGTGGCGCAAGCCGTGCAGCAAGCGGGCGTGAAAGCCATCGTGCTGCAAACCGAAGGGCGCGACCCGATCGGTGAGCTGCGCGAAAACAGCCAGCGCCTGGGCGCGATCGCGGCTGCGCGCTGAGCGCTTACGCGCTCACCGGCGGCTCAAACTTGTAGCCCAAGCCGTAGACCGAGTGAATGAGCTCCTGCTCCGGCAGGTGCTCCTGGATCTTGCGCCGCAGCTTCTTGATGTGGCTGTCCACGGTGCGGTCCGAGACGATGCGCTCGTCCTGGTACATCGAGTCCATCAACTGTTCGCGCGAGAAGATGCGTCCGGGGCGCGCGCTCAGCACCTTGAGCAACTGGTACTCCACGGCGGTCAGGCCCAGGTCGTGCCCTTCGAGGGTGGCGCGCCACGCCGCGTCGTCCATCTTCAGCCCGGTGGGCAAGCTGTGGTCTGGTGCCGCGGCGTGCGTGCCACGGCGCAGCACGGCCTTCACGCGCGCGATCACCTCGCGCGGGCTGAAGGGCTTGCAGATGTAGTCGTCCGCGCCCAGCTCAAGGCCGAGCAGCCGGTCGATCTCTTCCACCCGCGCGGTGACCATGATGATGGCCGGCGCCGGCTTGCCGGGCGCACCCGCGCGCAGGGCCTTGCAGATGTCGAGCCCGCTCTTGCCGGGCAGCATCAGGTCGAGCAGCACGAGATCCACCGGGTGGTGTTCCAGCCAGGCCTCGACTTCGTCGCCGCGCGTGAGGTGGTGCGTGTCGTAGCCCGACTGCTTCAGGTAGTCGAGCAGCACGCCGGCGATCTTGTTTTCGTCTTCGACGATCAGGATGCGTTCAGTCATGGGCGGCTTCCGTCTGCAGTGGCAACCAGATGTCCCAGCGCAGGCCGCCGAGCGCGCTGGCAGAGGCCTGCATGCGCCCGCCGTGGCCTTCGACAATCGCCTGCGCGATCGCCAGGCCCAGGCCCGAGCCACCGCTGGCGCTGGCGCGCGATTCGTCCACGCGGTAGAGCCGTTCGGTCAGGCGGGGCAGGGCTTCGGGTGGCACGCCGGGGCCGGTGTCTTCCCAGGTCAGCTGGGCTTCTTGGCCATCGCGTTGCACCTGCACGCGCAGCGTGGCGGGGTCGGCGCTGTAGCGTTGCGTGTTCTGCAGCAGGTTGGACAGCACCTGGTCGAGCCGGTCGCCATCAGCACGAATCTCGAGGCCTTCGGTGAGGGCGGTGTTCACCTGCAGTGGCTTGCCCGGCAGGCTGGCCGCGTCGCTGATGTGGTGGCCGACAAAACGGCCGAGGTCGACGGCGGCGAACCGGTAGTCGAGCGCGCCCAGGTCGGACAGCGAGAGCAGCCGCAAATCTTCCACCAGCCGCGTGAGCCGGCTCACCTCTTGGGCCAGCGAGTTCAGGTTGCCGGTGTCGGGTTTGCGAATGCCGTCCTGCAATGCTTCGATCTCGGCGCGCAGGGTGGCCAGCGGCGTGCGCAGCTCGTGCGCGATGTCGGCAATCCATTGCTGGCGCGCCTGCTGCGCCGCCTGCAGCGATGTGGCCATGTGGTTGAAGGCTTGCGCGAGCTGGGCCAGCTCGTCGTGGCCGCGCGCGGGCAGGCGCACGCCGTAGTCGCCCCGCGCCACAGCGGCGGTGCCTTCGCCCAGCACATGCAGACGGCGCGAGAGCCAGCGCGCGATCAGCGCCGCGTTCAACAGCACCGCCGCCAGCATGGCCGCGGCGATGACGGCGAAGGTGCGGGTCTGCTGCGCGAGGAACACGCGCTCGAGCGAGGTCACCATCTGCAGGCGTGGCACGTAGCCGAGGTAGCCCACGCGCTGGCCATTCACATCGATCGGTTTGAACACCGCCTGTTCGGCCCGGCCTTCGGGCCCCATGAGCAACTGGCGTTGCGCATCGAAGAGCATCAGGCGCGGATCAATGGTGAGCGCGGGTTGCGGGTTGCTGTTCGGGCCTGTCGTCGGTTCGGGTGGTGGCGGCGGCAGTGTCGGGATGGTGGTGGCTGGTGGCGACGTTCCCGCACCGGCGTTGCCCGGTGTCTGTGCCTGTTCGCCGGGCCGGCGTTGCTGGCGCCCTCCGCCACCGCCGAGGGTCTCGCGCGACAATTCGAACCAGCGCTGGCGGTCGCCCACGATCCAGTCCCAGTTGTTGCCGTTCTGGCGGTAGCCGTCGGCCAGGCGCGCGACCAGAGGTTGCAGGCGCGTCTCGTCGACCCGGTTCAGGTACTCCACCAGGCCCTTGTCAAAGCTCCAGCTGTAGATGAAGTAGGCCGACATGACCAGCAAGATGTTCGCGCCCGCGATGGCCAGGAACAGTTTGACACGCAGCGTGTCGAACCGTGAGAGGCCGGCGCGGAGGCGGGACAGGGAGGCGGGGCGGTCGATCTGCATGGTGTTGCCGAGACTAAACCCAAATCTTTCAAACTTTGTGCAAGCCTGGCCTCCCTGCGTACGCATTCTTTCCATATTTCGCGGGCAATATCGCGCCCATCCCTGGCATCACAAGAACATCCACCGATATGAACGACGTCAAACCTGAAGCGGGCAAGAGGCCCATCACCCGCCGCAAGACCTGGAAACTGGCGCTGATCGCGCTGGTGGGCCTGGCCGTGATCGGTGGCGCCGGCGGTTTCGCGTACTACCGCTGGGGGCCGGGCGCCAAGACCGAGAGCGCCTACATCACGGCCACGGTGCAACGCGGCGATATTGAAGACCAGGTGAGCGCCACCGGCTCCTTGCAGCCGCGCGACTATGTGGATGTGGGCGCGCAGGTCTCGGGCCAGTTGCGCAAGATCCATGTGGAGGTGGGTACCGAGGTGAAGGAGGGCGATCTGCTCGCCGAGATCGATGCGGAAACTTCGCAAGCCCGCGTGGAAGCCAGCAAAGCACAGCTGCGCTCGCAAGGGGCCCAGATGGCCGAGCGCGAACTCACGCTGGCCAAAGCCGAACGCGACCTGCAGCGCCAGAAGAACCTGATGGTGGAAGAGGCCACCACGGCCGAGACATTGCAGAACGCCGAGACGGCGGTGAAGACCGCGCGCGCGCAGATCAATTCGCTGAAGGCGTCGATGGAGCAGCTGCAGGCCAGCATGCGCGTGGAAGAGGCCAACCTCAAGTACACGAAGATTTATGCACCCATGGCCGGGACGGTGGTCAGCATCACCGCGCGCCAGGGCCAGACGCTCAACACCAACCAGTCCGCGCCGACGATCTTGCGCATCGCCGACCTGTCGGTGATGACGGTGCAGACGCAGGTGTCCGAGGCCGACGTGAGCAAGCTGCGCGGCGGCATGTCGGTGTACTTCACCACCTTGGGCGGCCAGGGCCGCCGCTGGTACGGTGAACTCAAGAAGATCGAACCCACGCCCACGGTGACCAACAACGTGGTGCTCTACAACGCGCTGTTCGAGGTGCCGAACAACAACCGCAGCCTCATGACCAGCATGACTGCGCAGGTGTTCTTCGTGGTGGCCGAGGCCAAGGACGTGCTGGTGGTGCCGATGTCGGCGCTGACGATCCAGCGTGGTGCGCAAGGCGGCAACCGTGGTGGGCAGGGTGGGGCAGGCGGCCGCGCACCGGGCTCGGCATCGCCATCCAGCACCCCGTCCACGACGCCACCGGCCACGCCGTCGACCACCACGCCAGCCGCTCCCGCTGCGCCCGGCGCGGCTCCGGCCACCCCAGCCCCGCGTGGCACCACCTCGTCCATTTCCGGCAGTGCTTTCAAGACGGTGGCCGACACGGTCGTCGTTGCGCAGGCCAGCGAGCGCCCGCGCATGGACCGCGAGGCCTTCCAGAACATGAGCGAAGAAGAGCGCGCCCGTTTCCGTGAGCAGCGCCGCAAGGAACGCGAGGCGGCGGGTGGGGCCGAAGGCGATCGCCCTCGCATGAGCCCCGAGGCGTTCCAGAACATGTCGGAAGAAGAGCGTGCGCGCTTTCGCGAGCAGCGCCGCAAGGAACGCGAAGCCGCGGGCAACGCCGGTGGTGGCAATGCGAACGCCGGTGCGGCGACACAGAAAGGCCCGGCGTCGGGTGCCAATGCGAATGCCAAGGCCAATGGCAGCGGCAAGACCGATACCAAGGTGGATGCCAAAGCGGATGCAAAAGGCGGTGCGAAGACCGATGCCGCCGCACCCGCAGGCCGCAAGGACGCCAGCGCGCCATCGGACGCCAACGTGAGCGGCATGCCGCGCAACAGCGCTTCGTCGCGCGCGTCGCGCGGCCCGCGCCAGGCCAAGGTCAAGGTCATGGCCGAAGACGGCAGCATCGAGGAGCGCGACATCACCATCGGCATCAGCAACCGCGTGCATGCCGAAGTGCTGTCGGGCCTGAAGGAGGGCGATCGTGTGATCGCGGGTGTGCGCGAACCCGAGCGCGCGACCACCCAGCGGCCAAGCACGGGCGTGGGCCAGCAAAACCTCGGTGGCCCCGGCGGTATGCCCGGCGGCGCCCCGGCCGGAGCACGGCGATGAGCCAGTTGCCGCAGTCGCCAGAAGTGCAGGCGCTGCGCGGTGCGCAGCAGGGGCTGGGCGTGCCGCTGATCGATTTGAGCGGCATCACCAAGACCTACCGGAACGGCGACCTGTCGGTCGAGGTGCTGCACGGCATCGACCTGAAGATCTACCCCGGCGAACTCGTGGCCATCATGGGCGCGTCCGGTTCGGGCAAGTCCACCTTGATGAACATCCTGGGTTGCCTGGACAAACCCACCACCGGCCGCTACCACTTCATGGGCCGCGATGTGTCCGAGCTGGAACGCGACGAGCTGGCCGAGCTGCGCCGCGACGCGTTCGGCTTCGTGTTCCAGAGCTACAACCTCATCGCCACCGGCACCGCGGCCGACAACGTGGAAGTGCCTGCTGTGTATGCGGGCATTCCACCGGCCGAGCGCCACGCTCGCGCGAGCGAGTTGCTCGGCTCGCTGGGCCTGGGCGATCGCATGCACCACCGGCCGAACCAGCTGTCGGGCGGCCAGCAGCAGCGGGTGTCGATCGCGCGCGCGCTCATGAACGGCGGCCGTGTGATCCTGGCCGACGAACCCACCGGCGCGCTGGACAGCAAGAGTGGAGCGGACGTGATGGCGCTGCTCAAGGACCTGGCCGCGCAAGGTCACACGGTGATCCTCATCACCCACGCCAAGGAAGTCGCCGACAACGCGCACCGCGTGATCGAAATCAAGGACGGCCACATCGTGGCCGATCCCGGCCCGCGCCCGCCCGAAGGCCAGGCCGCGCAAGCCGCACTGAACTGGACCGCGCGCGCCGGCCGCATTTCGCACCTGAGCGACGTGGTGGAGGCGGCCAAGACGGCGCTGCGCGCGCTGCGGGCCAACGTGTTCCGCGCCATCCTGACCTTGCTCGGCATCGTGATCGGCGTGGCGTCGGTGATTGCCATGCTGGCCATTGGCGACGGCGCCAAACAGGTGGTGATCGACCGCATCAGCGCCATGGGTTCCAACCTGTTGCTGGTGCGCCCCGGCGCGCCGAACCAACGGGGTTTCCAGAACACCGCGACGCTGGTGCTCGCGGACGTGCAGGCGATCGACAAGGAAGTGCCCAACGTGCTCGCGGCGGTGCCCGAGCAGAGCAGCACCTCCACGCTGCGCTACGGGGAGTCCGACTACTCCAGCAGCGTGCTCGGCACCTCCTCGAAGTACCCGCTGGCCCGCCAGTGGAAGGTGAAGTCGGGCACCTTCTTCACCGAAGAAGACGAGCAGGAGTACGCCACCGTGGCAGTGCTCGGCCAGACCGTGGCCAACGCGCTGTTCCCGGGTGGTGAGGACCCCTTGGGCAAGTACGTGCTGGTCAATAACCTGATCTTCCAGGTGACCGGTGTGATGACCGCGCGCGGCGCCTCGCCCAACGGGCAGGACCAGGACGACGTCGTGCTGGTGCCGTACGCGACGAGCCAGTTGCGCCTCTCGGGCCAGCGCTTCCTGCGCAATGTGACGGTGGCGGTGTCCGACGTGAGCCGCATCGACGAGACGCAGTCCGCGGTGGAGTCGCTGCTGGCCGAGCGCCATGGCGTGATCGACTTCCAGATCCGCAACATGGCCTCGATCATCGACACGGCCACCGAGACGCAGAACACCATGACCATCCTGCTGGGCTCGATCGCCGCGATCTCGCTGCTGGTGGGCGGCATCGGGGTGATGAACATCATGCTGGTGAGCGTGACCGAGCGCACCCGCGAGATCGGCATCCGCATGGCCACCGGCGCCCGCACGCGCAACATCCTGCAGCAGTTCCTGATCGAGGCGCTGGTGGTGTCGGCCATCGGTGGCCTGGTCGGGGTGGTGATCGGCCTGGGCGTGGCGGCGGTCATCGGTGCCACGGGCACGGCGGTGCAGTACTCCGTCACGCCGGTGGTGCTGGCCTTTGGCTGCGCCTTTGCCACGGGTCTGGTCTTTGGCTTCCTTCCCGCCCGAAAAGCCGCGCGGCTCGACCCTGTCGTGGCCCTCGCATCTGAATGAGCACCGTGATGAAACCGTTTTCGTATCCGTTGGCCAAGCCCCTGGTCCTCGCCGTCGCCCTGGCTTTGACGGCCTGCGCTACCACCGAGTCCGCTCGCGGTCCCATCGTCGACATGCCCGCGAGTTATGGGCCTGCCGTGCCCGCCGTGGAAACGCCGCAACCCACGACCGCCTGGTGGCAGTCGTTCGGTTCGCAGCCGCTGGAGCGTCTGATTGAAGAAGCGCAGGCCGGTAGCCCGGACTTGCGCATCGCCATCGAGCGCATGCGCCAGGCCGACATCGCATTGCAGCAGGCCGGCATCTCGCGCCTGCCGTCGGTGAGCGGCAGCGTGGGCAGCACGGCGGGCCGCACGGAAGCGCCGGGCGTGGCGACCACCTCGCGCGAATCGTCCAGCGTGGGCTTGTCGGTCAGCTACGAGGTCGATCTGTGGGGCCGCATCGCCGCGGGCGTGCGCGCTGGCGAAGCCTCGTTCGAGGCCAGCCAGTACGACTGGAAGACCGCGCGCCTGGCGCTGCTGACCGGTGTGGCGAACAACTATTTCCTCTGGCTCAACACCGCCGAGCGCCTGCGCATCGCGCGCGAGAACCTCGCCATCGCCGAGCGCGTGCTGGGCATCGTGGAGGCGCGCCAGCGCAATGGCGTGGCCACGGCGCTCGAAGTCTCGCAGCAGCGCACGACGGTGCTGTCGCAACGCACGGCCTTGCTGCCGCTGGAATTGCAACAGCGCCAGACCGCGTCCGCGCTGGCCTTGTTGCTGGGCCGCGTGCCGCAGGGCTATGCGCCCGAAGCCGGTGAGTTCGCGCAACTGCGGGTGCCCGCGCTGGCGGCGGGCTTGCCGTCGTCGCTGCTCACGCGCCGGCCCGATCTCGCATCCGCGGAAGCGCAACTTGCGGCGTCGGACGCGAACGTGGAGGTCGCGCGCAAGGCCTTGTTGCCGAGTCTGTCGCTGTCTGCGTCGGGCAGCCTGGGCACGTCGGCGCTGCTGAGCCTGGTCGATCCCACGCGCAGCGTGTCCATCGGCCTGTCGCTCGCGCAGTCGATCTTCGACGGCGGCCGCCAGCGCCTGCAGATCCGCACCACCGAATCGCAGCGCGTGGTGTTGATCGAGAACTACGGCAAGGCCATCCGCACGGCCCTCAAGGAGGTCGACGACGGCCTGGGCAGTGTGGAGCGCAGCCAACGCCAGGAAGCGCTGCAGCGCGAGGTGGTGGCGCAGGCGCGGCGGTCGCTGGAACTGGCCGAGCTGCGCTACCGCGAGGGCAGTGGCGATCTGCTCTCGGTGCTCGACGCGCAGCGCACGCTGTTCGCCGCGCTCGACGCGCTGTCCACGCAGAGCCTCTCGCGCCTGACCGCTGCTTTGGACATGTACAAGGCACTGGGCGGCGACTGGGTCGCGCCACCGCCGCTGTCCTGATTCAGGCTGGCAGAGCAGGGCGCTGCTCAACTTTTTTTGTAGCGCCTTGGTCAAGCTTCTAAATGAGAATCGTTATAATTCGCAGGCTTTTGCGGGTGTGCAGATGGTTCGGCACGCGCGCCCCTGAAAGCCCTTGTTTTCCGAACCGTTTTTGTGCAGTCCACCACCCGTGAAGAACCCTCCAGCTGCCCAGGCGGCGTCCAACCGTGCCTACTGGCTCAAGACCCTGCACCAGTGGCACTGGATCAGTTCGGCGCTGTGCCTGATCGGCATGCTGCTGTTCGCTTTCACGGGCATCACCCTCAACCACGCGGCCGACATCGCGGCCCAGCCGCAGGTGCAGCAGAAGGAAGCGCAACTGCCGCCGGAACTGGTCACCGCGCTCGCGCCCAAGGACGATGAGCCGAAGGAAGCGGTCTTGCCGTCGGACCTGCACCGCTGGCTCGCGCAGTCGCTGGATGTGAGCCTGCCCGACAGCGCCGCCGAGTGGTCGCCCGAAGAGGTGTACCTCTCGTTGCCACGCCCGGGTGGCGACGCCTGGCTGCGCATCGACCGCGAGTCCGGCACCGTGGAATACGAGCGCACCGACCGCGGCTGGATCTCCTATCTGAACGACCTGCACAAGGGCCGCCACACCGGTCTGGCCTGGAAGTGGTTCCTCGACATCTTCTCGGTGGCCTGCCTGGTGTTCTCCATCACCGGCCTGTTCATCCTCAAGTTCCATGCGGCCAGCCGCCCCACCGTCTGGCCCGTGGTGGGCGCAGGGCTGGTGATACCGCTGCTGCTCGTGATCCTGTTCATCCATTGATTGATTGACTTCTGAAGGAGCTGCGTTCCCATGACGATGATTCGATACGCCACGGCCATGTCCACGGCCGCGCTTGCGTGGCCGGCGATGGCCGCCGACATGGCGCTCAAGGTCGAAATTCCACGCCTGGCCGTGGCCGAGTACCACCGTCCTTATGTGGCGATCTGGATCGAGAAGCCCGACCAGGCCTTCGCGGGCAACCTCGCGGTCTGGTACGACATCAAGCTGCGCAACAACGAGGGCACGAAGTGGCTCAAGGACATGCGCGCCTGGTGGCGCAAGAGCGGCCGCGAACTCAGCATGCCGGTCGATGGCCTGAGCGGCGCCACGCGCGCGCCGGGTGAACACAGCGTGCAGTTCGCCGACAGCACCTCGCTGGGCAAGCTGGCGCCGGGTGAATACAACCTGGTGCTCGAAGCCGCGCGCGAGGTGGGCGGGCGTGAACAGGTGAAGGTGCCTTTCGTGTGGCCACCCAAAGCCGCCACGACGACGCAAGCCAAAGGCGAACACGAACTCGGCGCGATCAGCGTCACCGTCAAACCCTGAGAACCCGACTGGAGACCCTCACCATGAAAACCACTTCCTTGCGCGCCCGTGCGCTCACCCTGGCCGCCGCCGTGGCGATGACGCTGCCCATGGCCGCGCACGCCCACCGCTCCTGGCTGCTGCCCTCGGGCACCATCTACTCGGCCCAACAGCCCTGGGTGAGCGTCGACGCTGCCGTCTCCAACGACATCTTCTATTACGAGCACAACGCCGCCGGCCTGGACAACCTCGTCGTGATCGGCCCCGATGGCCAGCCCGTGGAAGCGCAGAACCAGGCCAAGGGCCGCTACCGCAGCATGTTCGACGTGAAGCTGGACAAGCAGGGCACGTACCGCCTGGCACTGGTGAACGACGCCATCATCGCCAGCTTCAAGGTTGGCACCGAGACCAAGCGCCTGCGTGGCACGGCCGAATCGCTGGCCAAGGAAATTCCGGCCAACGCCGAAGACCTGCGCGTGAGCCAGTCGCAAAACCGCGTGGAAACCTTCGTCACCTCGGGCAAGCCCACCACCGAAGCGCTCAAGCCCACGGGCCGTGGCATCGAGCTGGTGCCGGTGACGCACCCGAACGACCTGGTCGCCGGCGAGACGGCCACCTTCCGTTTCCTGGACAACGGCAAGCCGGCCGCGGGGTACAGCGCCACCGTGATTCTGGCGGGCCTGCGCTACCGCAGCGACCTCGGCGAGATCCGCATGGAGACCGACAAGAACGGCGAGATCAAGGTCAAGTGGCCGGCCGCTGGCATGTACTGGGTCAACGTCGCGCCGCCGCGTGCGCCGGGCGCGGGCGGCCCTGGCGGCCAAGGTGGTCCTGGTGCCGGTGGTGCCATGGCCACGCCCGTCGCTGTAGCCGCGCCGGGTGCTGCGCCCGCAGCACGTCCCGCACCCACCGGCCCTGCCGGCACCTTGGCCGAACCCGTGCGCCGCTCGGGCTACAGCCTGACGCTCGAAGTGCTGCCGAACTGAGCGAACAGGACTGCCCCACAGACCCCAGTCCATGCAGATGGCTGGGGTTGTTTTTTTCATGGACCGACCTCTGATGAACCGCGTGCTGGTGCCTCTGGCGTTGAATGGCGCAGCGCCTGTGCTGGGTGCGCAGGTGCACGGCCTCGATGGCCAGACCATGGGCACGACGTGGCAGGTGCGCTGGTCGACGAACCACGCGGCGGTGTCTGCCGAGCGCGTGAAGGCGGGCGTGCAGGAAGAGCTGGATCGGGTCGTCGAGCAGATGAGCGCCTGGTTGCCGGGCTCCGATCTCGACCGCTTCAACCGCGCATCCGCGGGCACGCAGCACACCGTGCCCGAGGCCATGGCCGAGGTGCTGCAAGCCGCGTGCTGGCTGGCCGATGTGTCGGGCGGCGCGTTCAACCCGGCGGCGGGCGCGCTGGTGAATCTGTGGGGCTTTGGCCCGAGCCCGCGTTACACCGACCCTGGTTTTGCACCACCCACCGATGAGGCCGTGCGGCACGCTCTGGCGCGCGTCGACTGGCGCGCCCTGCGGTGGGACGCTGCGAACAGTCAGGCGCACCAACCCGGTGGTGTTCTGCTGGATTTCTCGGCGATCGCCAAAGGTTATGCGGTGGACCGCGTGTCGCAACGCCTGAGCGCCATGGGCTTGCCGCACACGCTGGTGGACGTGGGCGGCGAATTGCGCGGCCATGGTCTGCGCCCGGGTGGACAACCGTGGTGGGTCGACCTGGAATCGCCGCCGGTGGCACAAGGGCAGCGCCCGCTGCCGACCACACGCGTGGCCCTGCATGGCCTGAGCGTGGCCACCTCGGGCGATTACCGCCGCGTGTTCGTTCGCGATGGCGCGCGTTGGCCGCACACCATCGATTCCCGCACCGGCAGGCCCTTGGCCAATGGTCTCGCATCGGTCAGCGTGCTGCACGCCGAGTGCCTGTGGGCCGATGCCTGGTCCACCGCGCTCACCGTGCTCGGGCGGGAAGAGGGCGTGGCGCTGGCCTCGGCGCATGGCATCGCGGCGCTGTTCGTGCAGCGCGAGCGCGACGGCCAACTCACCGAAACCCTGACCCCTGCGATGCAGGAACTCGCAGAATGACTCCCGAAAAAATCCTCTATGCCCTGGCCACGGTGCTCTGTTATGCGCTGATGTGCGGCGTTTTTTCGTGGCAATACCGCAGCCGCCAACGCGCCGCGCAGCGAAGAGTGGACGCGCTGTTGCCCGCCACACCCGGCGTGCCCGCCTGGTGGGTGGCCTACGCCAGCCAGACCGGTCAGGCCGAAGAACTCGCGCTGCAAACCGCGCAGGCTTTGCACACGGCCGGCGTGCCGGTGCGCCTCGCGCCGCTGAGCCAGATCAGCCTGGCGGATCTGCAGCAGGCCGATCGCTTGTTGTGCATCGCCAGCACCTACGGCGAGGGCGACCCGCCCGACAGCGCGGTGGCGTTCGCGCGCCAGGTCATGGCCACGGCGGGGGCTTCGCTGTCGCACCTGCACGTGGGTCTGCTGGCCTTGGGCGACAAGACCTACGCCAACTTCTGCGGCTTCGGCCGCGCGCTGGACCACTGGCTCATGGAGCACGGCGCGCAAGCCTTGTTCGAGCGCATCGAGGTTGACAAGAGCGACCCCGAAGCCTTGCAACGCTGGCGCCAGCACCTGGGCCACCTGGCAGGCACCAACGATCTGCCCGATTGGGAGGCGCCTGCGCTGCAAACGTGGCGGCTGCAGTTGCGCACGCACTTGAACCCGGGCAGTGCTGGCGAGCCGGTGCACCACCTCGCACTGGAGCCGGTCGATGACGCCGCGTTGCCCGACTGGCAGGCCGGTGATCTGGTGCAGGTCGAAGTGCCCACGGCACTGGGCGAGCCGCGCGACTATTCGATTGCCTCGGTGCCGCAGGACGGCGCGGTGCATTTGCTGGTGCGCCGGACGCTCCGCGCCGACGGCAGCCCGGGTGTGGCATCCGGCTGGTTGACGCACGACGCGCAGCCGGGCGACACCGTCATGCTGCGCGTGCGCGCGCACGGCGGATTCCGCATCGGCGACAACGCCAGTCGCCCACTGATCCTGATCGGCAACGGCACGGGCCTGGCGGGTTTGCGTGGACACATGCGGGGTCGCATTGCGGCAGCGCAAGGCGTGTCCGATGCGGCTGTGGCGCCCATGTGGCTGCTGTTCGGCGAGCGCAATGCGCATTGCGACGCGCACTACCGCGGCGAGGTCGATGCGTGGCAGCGAGAAGGGTGGCTCAGCCGCGTGGACTGGGTGTTCTCGCGCGATCAGGCCGAGCGGCGCTATGTGCAGCATGCGTTGGCGGAATCTGCGGCGCAAGTGAAGGAGTGGGTCGGGCAGGGCGCCGCGATCTACGTGTGCGGCAGTCTGGAAGGCATGGCTGGCGCGGTCAATGACGCGTTGCAAACGATCCTGGGCGAAGAGGCGTTGCAGGAACTGGCGGCGGAAGGTCGCTACCGGCGCGACGTGTATTGATCCTGAGGGGATCGGCTCCCTCCCCCCGCTGGGGAAGGGCGGGATGGGGGCGCGTTTGACGTGATGTGGTCGGCGCGCGTGCCCCCATCCCAGCCTTCCCCCAGAAAGGGGAAGGAGGAATGCACGTCGCGCGGTTCACCCAGCGCGAGGCCTACGTCTCCGCCCATTGCTGAAGAAGCTTGTGGTAGTGGCCGGTCAACGCCACCACCTCCGCTGAATCACCCAACTGGTTGCGCAATTTGAGGATGGTCATGTCGAGCTCGAACAGCATCGAGCGCCGCCATGCATCGCGCACCAGGCTTTGCGTCCAGAGGAACGACGCCACGCGCACGCCACTCGTCACGGGTTCCACGCGGTGCAGACTGGTCGAGGGATAGACGATCGCGTCGCCCGCATCCAGCTTGATCTCGTGTGTGCCGAAGCTGTCTTCGACGATCAACTCGCCGCCTTCGTATTCGTCGGTGGCGCTCAGGAAGACGGTGGTGGACACATCGGTGCGCACCTTCTGTCCGCTGAAGCGGTCGGTCTGAATCGCGTTGTCGATGTGGTTGCCGTACGTGCCGCCGCCTTCGTAGCGGTTGAACATGGGCGGCAGCATGGTGTTGGGCAGCACCGCGGACACGAACAGCGGGTGGCGTTGCAGCGCCTGCGCGATGCGCTGAGATAGCGGTGCGAAAACGGGCGACGCGGCGTCGAGCTGCAGGTTGCGTTTGACGTTGGCCGCCTGCGGCCCGGTGGAGCGCAAGCCGTCCACCCAGCCTTGGGTATCGAGCATCTGGCGGATGTCAGCCACTTCGGCCTGTGTGAGTACCTGGGGGATGTGCAGCAACATGGCGTGGATTCCTGAAACGGGAAAAGGCCCGCCGTGGGGCGGGCCTTTTCAATCGTAGTGTTCTGACGCGGAGGTCGGGATCAGAACTTGATGTTGGCGGTGACGGCCGCAGAACGCGGTGCGCCCAGCGCCAGACGCGAACCACCGTTGTTCAACACCGAGAGGTATTCCTTGTCGAACAGGTTGTAGATGTTCAGGCGCACGCTCACCTTGTCGTTGAACTGGTAGCCCACCATAGCGTCGGCCACCCAGGAGGACGGGATGTTCGGCACGTTTTGCGTCGCCAGGTTGGTGGCGGCCGTGATCACACGCTTTTGCTCGGACGTGTAACGCGCGCCGAGGCCGAACGTCCACTTGTCGAGCTGGTACGAGTTCCAGAGCGTGAAGGTGAGGTCGGGCGACCAGCGCACGCTGTCCGTGGTGGCAGTGCTGGAGAACTGATCGATCTGCTTCGTGCTGGTCTTGGCCAGGCCGGCCGTGAGTTGCCAGAAGTTGGTGATCTGGCCGACCGCGGACAACTCGATACCTTGCACTTGCGTCTTGCCGAACTGCTGCGTCGTGTTGCTGATGGCGTCGTAGCTGGTCTGGTTGTCGTTCACCGTGCGGAACACGGCGGCGGCCACGTTCAGGCGCTTGTTGAGCAACTCCCACTTGGTGCCCAGTTCCACGGTATTGGTTTTTTGCGGATCCAGTGCCGGGTTGTTGATGTTGGCGACAGCGGTGCTGAGCGGCGCGTCGGTGCCGGGCGGCGTGGACGACGTGGCATAGGACGCGTAGATGCTGCCGTTTTCAGCCGGCTTGTACACGCTGCCGATGCTCCAGCTCACCAGGCTGCGCGAATCGTCCAGGTCGCTGAGGCCGGTGGCCGTGAATGCGCGGGTTCTGAGCTTGTAGCGGTCCAGACGCAGGCCACCGTTCAACGACCATTGTTCGTTGAGCTTGGCGGTGTCGAACACGTACAGGCCCAGCGTGCTCACGCTGCGGTGGTCTTCCACGCCGCTGGCGAAAGGCACGCCCATCGCCTGATACGGGTTCGGGTTGTAGAGGTTGGCGGCGGGAATGGTGAGACCTGTGGTTGCGAATGACCGATCTTTGTACGTCTCGCGCATGATCTCCACGCCAGTGGCCAGCGAATGCTGCATGCCGCCCGCGCTGAATTCGGTGTTCATGCTGGTCTGGTTGGCCAGGATGGTGTTTTCGCGGTCGACGCGTTGGCGCGAGCGGCTGATCTCCCACGTGGCGGGATTGGTGATCACTGCCGGTGCCGCCGTGCCGTTGATGGCGTTGATACCGGTCAGCACACGCTCGTTGTGGTTCTTGCCGAAGCGCGTGATGTTGCGCACGGTGGTGCCTTGGCCCAGGTCGTGTTCGATCTTGGCTGTGAACATGTCAGCGCTGATCTTTTCGCGGTCGTTCACGCTGCCGTAGTAGTTCTCGCGGTCAACCTTCGCACCGGCGCGGATTGTGGCGTTGGCGTTGTAGAAGCCTTCGAAACCGATGGAAGGAATGCCGCCATCGGGCACGTTCTTCTGGCGGATGTGCTGGCTGTACAGGTGCAGTCGGGTGGGGGTGTTCAAGCCGGTCACATACGACAGGCCCAGGCCTTGACCGGTGTTCTCCACGTAGTCGCGGCCATCGACGCCGCTGTCCTGCACCATGCCGTTGACACGGAAGGCCGAGGTTTCGCTCAGTTGCTTGTTCAGGTCGATCGTGGCGCGCTTGCGGCTGGCTGTGCCGATCGTGCCAGAGACCGAGGATTCGTCGCCCAGGTGGGCCTGCTTGGAAATCAGGTTGAGGTAGCCAGAGGCGGCACCACGGCCGGTTTCGGCACCGGCGGCGCCCTTGACGATTTCGACCTGTTCCAGGTTGAAGGTGTCGCGCGTGACGGAACCCAGGTCGCGAATGCCGTCGACAAAGGTGTTCTGGTTCAGCGAGAAGCCGCGCAGCTGGAACGTATCGCCGGCCGAGGTGTTGCCGTTCTCACCCATCTGCATCGTGATGCCGGGGGTGTTGCGCAGGGCCTCCATCAGCGTGACCGCGCCTTGCTCTTCCAGCACTTCTTTCTTGATGATCTGGATCGTCTTGGGCGTGTCGACCAACGGTGCGGTGATCTTGTCATTGGCCGACTTGTCGGCCTTGTACGGCACCTCGGCCGCTTCCTTCACCGTCACGGTGGGCAGGGTGGTGGTCGTTTGCGCCATGCCGGCGGCGGGAACGGACGCGGCGAGAAGGGCCAGGAGGTGGACGGGTTTGCTGTGCTTGCGGCTGCGGATGTGTGCCATTGAAGGAGTCCTTGCGGGAGATGCGATGGTGTATTTGGCTGGCGCGCTTCCACATCGCACCTGGCCCGTGCAGGCACACGGCAGGTCTTCAGGCGGGGCTAAGGCTGGCTTCGTTGCGGATTATCACAAATAAAAATCATTCCTATTCACAATTCTTCCATTTTGTTGTGAATCTGCATCGGGAACGACCAACAGCGCCAGGGCCGAAGGGCCGTGGCGCTGTTCGTTGAACCGGGTGTTCCGCGGCTCAGAAACGCATCAGAAGCGGACGTTCATGCTGACCCAGAAGCTGCGGGCCTTGTCCTTGTTGTTGTAGTCGTCGAAGAACAGGGTTTCGTTGCGCCCGGTGCCGCCGACGTTGGTGTCCACGTAGTCGCCATCGCCGTTCAGGTCGCGGAACTCGGCCTTGTAGCTGGTGAAGTCGCGGTTGAACAGGTTGTTGATGCGGGCGTTGAATGTCACGTTCTTGCTGGCCTGGTACGAGGCGCCCAGGTTGAACACGTGGTAGTTCTTGTAGTTCACGCGCGCGCCGGTGATGGGGTGCACCTGGTTGAAGCGGTCCATGAACGCCTGCGCGCCGAGCAGAAAGCTCAGTTTGTCGGTCGCTTGCCAGTCGAACGAGGCGTTGAACATGTGTTTGGCCGAGTTGCCCAGTGGCAGCCCCTTCTCGACGCCGCTCTTTTGCTCGCTGTCGGTGTAGGTGTAGTTGCCGCGCAGGCCGAAGTTGCGTGCGATCTGCCAACGGCCCGCCAGCTCGAGGCCCTGGATCACCACCTTGTCGATGTTGGTGGCCCGGCTGGAGCCCGCGCCGTAACCGATCTCGGCGAAGTCACCCGCGGTGGCGCAGTCCTGGGCGGTGCCCGCGCCGCAAGGCTGGTTGGCGATCTTGTCGTCGAAGGTGTTGTGGAAGACGGTGGCGTTGAAGCTATGGCCACGCGGGTGTTGCCAGTACGCGGCCAACTCGTTGCTCAGGCTGGTTTCCGGCTTCAGGTTCGGGTTGCCATACATCGGGCTGGTGCCCTGACCGCCAAAGCCGGTGATGCCGTTGTAGAGCTGGGTGGTCTTGGGCGTCTTGAAGCCCGTGGCCGCGCCGCCCTTGATGGTCCAGCTCGGGCTGAGCGTGTAGACGCCGTACAGGCGTGGGCTCAACTGGTTGCCGAACACGTTGTGGTGGTCGTAGCGCAGGCCGCTCGTTACCACCAGGGGCTGGATGATGTTCCAGCTGTCTTCCGCGAACAGCGACACCATGTTGTGCTTCTGCACGCCACCGGGCGTGCCGCTTTCCATGCCGAAGACGCCGTCTTCCAGTTCGCCGCGCACGACTTGCGCGCCCACCACCACCATGTGGTCACCGAACGGCATGTCGAGCTTGCCGTCCAGCGTGTACTGGCGGCTTTCCAGCGTGCGCTTGGGGCGTGGCAGGAAGGTGGAAGAGGCCGCGGCCTGGCGTTCGGCCAGCGTCATGCCGGCGTAGTTCCGGACGGAGCCGTCCGGCGCGGTGTAGGCATTGGCGTCGATCATCGCCAGCAGGTGCTTGCGCTCTTCCACGCCGAAGGGGAGGGTGCGGCCGTTGTTGTTGGTGGCGATGTGCGACAGCGAGATGGTGCTGTTGCCGATGCCCCATTTGCCTTCGTGCGTCAGCGAGAACGTATCGCGCGTGAACTCCTGCTGCGGCGCGTAGCCGGCACGCGGATTGGCGCGGCGTGAGGCGCCCGCACCGCTGGCCGTCCAGATGGCCGCCAGCGAATCCACCGTGCCGACGGGGTATTCCTCCTGGCCCAGGTCGTTGATCTTGATCTGGTTGTCGTACGTCTGCCGGGAGCTGTCGACGTCCAGGTAGAACGTCTGCTTGTCGGTCGGCGTCCAGGACAGGCGCGCACCCAGCGACTTGTTCTCGTTGTCCACGGTCTTGCCGCCGCCACCGAACCCCAGGGAGCGCGAGCGCACGTTGCCGGCCGGGTCCGTCGCCGTGTCATAGCCCGGGTTGGAGGCGTCGCGGTTGTAGAGGCTGCCGCGCAAGGTCAGGCCCAGCTTGCCCGGCACCAGCGGGCCGGAGAGGTAGAAGTCGGTGGTGCGGTCGTTGCCGTACGCGTCTTCGCTCTCGAAGGTGCGGCCGTGCGTGACCGAGCCGCTCCAGGTGCTGGCCACCTTCTTCGTGATGATGTTGATCACGCCACCCATGGCGTCGGCGCCGTACAGCGTGGAGGCCGGGCCGCGGATCACCTCGATGCGCTCGATCGCGTCCATCGGCGGCACGTGGCCGAACTGGTTGCCGTTGAAGTTGTTCGGGTAGATGTCGCCGTGGTTGTTCTGGCGCTTGCCGTCCACGAGGATGAGGGTGTAGTCCGAGCCCATGCCGCGCATGGAGATGGTGCCCTGGCCGGTCTTGTCGCGGGTTTCGCCAATGTCCACGCCCTCGACGTCGCGCACGGCATCCAGCAGCGTCAGGTAGGGCTTGCGCGCCAGGTCTTCCTGCGTGATGACCGAGATGGAGGCGGGCGCGTCGGTGATCTTCTGCTCGAACCCCGAGGCCGACACCACGACTTCAGACAAGGAGACTTCGGCCTGCTGAGCGAAGGCCGCGCCTGCGCTCATGAAACACAGGCCGCAGGCCAAGGCGGTGGCGCGCAACGGGAAACGGGGGGTCGAGGGGTCGCCGCGCCGGGCTGCCGGCGAGGTGCGTGCTTGCGACATTGAAAATCCTTATGCATGGATGCGTTGATGGAAGGGCTGGCGTGCTTCCACTCGGTTTCGCGCATCACACAAAAGGACGGGATACAGGGGGCTGGCTGGCAACTCGCCGCATTATTACAAATGAAAACGATTCTTGTTAAGTATTTGATAATTTATTTGTGATAGCCGGTGCCGGAGCGCCGTAAGACATCTGGCAAAGCTACAGGGCAACGACAAAAACACCCGCGGACACGCACGCCATACGGATGTGATAAACAGGAAGACCGTTCGTCGTGAATTTGCTGCAAGGCAGCAAAGAAAACCTATGGGGCGAATAAAGACTATCAATAACGAAACACGTTAGTCTTTTGCTATGATTCTTTCATCGCGCTGCAGGAGTTCCTCCCGAGGCGCCATCTGTTTCTTAACCCAAACCAAGGAAAACCATGTCCCTGATCAACACCACCGTCAAACCGTTCGCCACCACCGCCTTCCACAACGGCAAGTTCGTGCCAGTGTCCGACGCCAGCCTGCGTGGGGAGTGGTCGGTGCTGATCTTCATGCCCGCTGCCTTCACCTTCAACTGCCCGACCGAAGTGGAAGACGCGGCCGACAACTACGCCGAGTTCCAGAAGGCTGGTGCCGAGGTGTACATCGTGACGACCGACACCCACTTCTCGCACAAGGTGTGGCACGAAACCTCGCCCGCCGTGGGCAAGTCCAAGTTCCCGCTGGTGGGTGACCCGACGCACCAGCTGACCCGCGCGTTCGACGTGCACATCGAAGAAGAAGGCCTGGCGCTGCGCGGCACGTTCATCGTCAACCCCGACGGCGTGATCAAGACCGCCGAAGTGCACGACAACGCCATCGCCCGTGACGTGAAGGAAACCCTGCGCAAGCTCAAGGCCGCTCAGTACGTGGCCAACAACCCAGGCCAGGTCTGCCCCGCCAAGTGGAACGAAGGCGCCAAGACCATTGCGCCTTCGCTGGACCTGGTCGGCAAGATCTGATCCACCGCATCGATCCGAGATGGGGCCGCGCCTCACCGGTTTGAAATTTGCAGAACCCGCGGGCCCAGAAGGCCTGCGGGGTTGCCCTCTGGCCGCCTTTCGACACGTGAGGAGGCCGGTTCTCAAAGTCGCTTAGAAAAGGAAACTCAACATGTTGGACGACACCCTCAAGGCTCAACTCGGCGCTTATCTCGAGCGCGTGACACAACCCTTCGAGATCGTCGCCTCCCTGAGCGACTCTGAGAACTCCCGGGAAATGCTGGACCTGCTGCAGACCATCCAGGGCCTGCGCAGCGACAAGATCACCCTGAAGACCGATGGGCAGGACGCCCGCAAGCCGTCCTTCAGCCTGCAGCGCACCGGCAGCGACACCGCGCTGCGTTTCGCCGGCCTGCCGCTGGGCCACGAGTTCACCTCGCTGGTGCTGGCGCTGCTGTGGACCGGCGGTCACCCGCCCAAGGTCGAGCAGGACGTGATCGAACAGATCCAGGCGCTGGACGGCGACTTCAACTTCGAGGTCTACATGTCTCTGACCTGCCACAACTGCCCGGACGTGGTGCAGGCTTTGAGCCTGATGGCGATCCTGAACCCGAAGGTCAAGACGACCGTCATCGAAGGCGGTGCGTTCCAGGACGAAGTGACGGCGCGCGAGATCATGGCCGTGCCGATCGTGTTCCTCAATGGCGAGGTGTTCGGCTCGGGCCGCATGACGGTGGAAGAGATCGTCGGCAAGCTCGACGTGAACGCCGATGCCCGCGATGCCGCGAAACTCGACGCCCAGGACCCGTTCGACGTGCTCATCGTCGGCGGTGGCCCCGCCGGTGCCGCGGCCGCTGTGTACGCGGCCCGCAAGGGCATTCGCGTGGGCGTGGCGGCCGAGCGTTTCGGTGGTCAGGTCAACGACACCATGGGCATCGAGAACTACCCCAGCGTGATCGAGACCAATGGTCCGGCATTCGCTGCGGCCCTCGAAGCGCAGGTGCGCCACTACGACGTGGAGATCATGAACCTTCAGCGCGCCGAGAAGCTGATTCCTGCAAGCGAGCCGAACGGCCTGGTGCGGGTGCAGATGGCCAACGGCGGCACGCTGAGCGCGCGCAGCGTGATCCTGTCCACCGGTGCGCGCTGGCGCAACGTGAACGTGCCCGGCGAAGCCGAGTACCGCAACAAGGGTGTGGCCTATTGCCCGCACTGCGACGGTCCGCTGTTCAAGGGCAAGCGCGTGTCGGTGATCGGTGGCGGCAACTCGGGTGTGGAAGCCGCCATCGATCTGGCCGGCATCGTGAAGCACGTGACGCTGATCGAATTCGCCGACGCCCTCAAGGCCGACGCGGTGCTGGTGAGCAAGCTCAAGAGCCTGCCCAACGTCGACATCCACGTGAACGCGCAGACCACCGAGATCACCGGCGCCGATGGCAAGGTGAACGGCCTGACCTACAAGGACCGCGCGAGCGGCGACGTGCACCACGTCGAACTCGAAGGCGTGTTCGTGCAGATCGGCCTGGTGCCCAACACCGAGTTCCTCAAGGGCACGGTGGCGCTCAGCCGCTTTGGCGAGATCGAGGTCGATGCCAAGGGGCACACGAACGTGGAAGGCGTGTTCGCGGCAGGCGACTGCACGACCGTGCCTTACAAGCAGATCGTGGTGGCCGCGGGCGCAGGCTCCACCGCCGCGCTCAGCGCCTTCGACTACCTGATCCGCCAGCCGGTGGCGGCGCCGGCAGAGGCGGTCGCCGCCTGAGGGTGTGCAGCAAAAGAAAGCGCCGCTGAATCAGCGGCGCTTTTTCATGCCCGCCGTACTTTGACGGTGTATTTGCCGACACCGTTGGCGCGGTTGTAGTGCCGCACCTGCACGTAGTAGCGGCCGGGAATCAGGTCCGCGCGGATGAGCGCGTTGGTGTCCACGCCGCTGTCGTCGTCTTCGGCGATCACGGCGGTGGGGCTGTCGGGGCCGAAGAGTTTCATCACCACGTCCGTCGAGCCCCGCGTGTCGACGATGTGGCCGCCACCGTCGGCCACGCTGAACTGGAACAGGTCTTCCTCACCGAACTGGCCGATGGACGCAGAGGTGCGCCGCGTCGCGCCCACCTTGACCTCCTTCGCATTCACCACTGGGGGTGCGGCCTTGGGGTACGCGCGCGCGCTGCCGATGAAGGCCTTGTCGTGGGTCGACAGCGTGGGGTTGGCGTGCGTGCCCACGCCACTCTTGACCCAGGTGTTCGGAAAGAAATAGAGCATCACGGAATCGGGGTCGAACGCCGTGCCATTGATCTGGTCGACGCGGTATTTGTTGAGCACGTTGTGGCGGATGGTGGCCTCGCTCCAGTTGTTGGGCGGGCCCGAGAGGTCGTGGATCACGGCGGCTTCGTTCCATTCGATACCGCCCGCCGGGTTCTGGTGTTCGTGCATGAGCCCGATGGCGTGGCCGAACTCGTGCGCCACCGTGCCACCGTCCATGAAGCCCAGGTTCATGGTGGGTTGGTCCATCGGAATACCGCGGCAGTCCGTGCCCACGTAAGACCACGCGCCTTTCGTGGGGTCGAAGGCGACGCGGATCTCGGCGTCGGACGCACCGTTGAAATCGAACGTGAGGTTGGCGTGCGCTGTCCACCACGCGGCCTGCTCGCGCACCTTGGCCTGTTGCTCCGGCGTGCCGCCCATGAAGCGCACGCGCAGTGTGCTGCCGTTCATCCAGAGCTTGCCGAGCACGGCTATGGCACGTGGGCGACCCAGGTGAGTTTCGGTGGACTGAAAGCGCATGAGTTCGGCGGGCAGCACGCGCTGGGTGCAGACGTGAACGAGTGGGGTCATGAGGGGCTCCTGGATGGGGTTGGCATGAACGATGACGCTCAGGGGCGGCGCACCAGGCGAACAGGCAGCTCGGCCTGATCGCCATTGCTCCAGTGCATGCCGGTGAGTTCCTGGCCGTTGGCGCTGGCGTTGAGCACGATGCCGCCGGTGTCCAGCGGCCCGCGCCCGTCGCCGGTATAGGCCTGCACCGGCATCTCGATGCGCGGCACGCCCATCACGTTGGAGAGCACGCCGCTGCCGACGTAGCGCACGTCGGTGACCACCAGGCCCTGGCCCAGCACGCCCCGCGCGTAGGCTTGCCATTTGGGGTACCAGCCCACGGGGAACGGGTCGGTCTGCAATTGCACGGCGGTGCCGCTCACCGTCAACTGCACGCGCAGGCGGCGGTTGGCGTCGTCGATCAACCACCAGATGCCCGAGACGTCCGCCATGCGCGGGTTGATCGGGCCGCCCTGCGCCGAGGGCTGAGGCGCGGGCAGTGGCTGTCCTTGAAGGTTCACGGGTGTGATGGGGGTGCCGCCTTCGTCATCTTCGGGCAGCAGCAGGCCGATCACGATGAGCGCCACGAAGGTGCCGCCCACCCACATGAGCCCGCGTTGTACCCGCTGCGCGAACGTGCGTGGGGTGGTGGTGCCGCCATTCGGGGCGACGGCGGTTGCGATGCCGTGGGAGCGCAGGTCGGCCACGAGTTTGTCGAGGTCGGTGCTCCAGTCTTCGGTGCGCAGCTTCAGCGCGTGCGCTTCTTTCAAAAACCGCAGCGGCTCGGGCAACTCGGCGTTCGTGGGTACCGTCATGCCCTCGGTGAAGAGCGGCACGATGATCGCGCCATGTTGCTGTGCGGTCAGTATCTCGCCGCGGATCGGATCGTCTTCGTGGTCGATGCGCCGCCCGCCCTCCGGGTGCTGCATGCCGAGCAGGTCGGGCGTGAAGAGCAGCAGCACCACCGGCTTGCTGCCCAGCGCGGCCATGATGGCACTGCGCCAGGAGGTGCCACCGCGCAGGTCTTGCTTGTCGAAGAACACCTGGTCCTCGCCGTAGAGGCGGCTGAGGTCCGCGCACAGGCGGTCGGCGTCCTTCTTGCCGTCGGACGACCGGTAGCTGATGAAGATGCGGTTCACGTCCCGGCGGCAGGCCCGAGCCCACCGTATTGGCGCAGGCGTTGCAACACCTCGGCGGCGGCGCGCGCGTGGGCGCCGCTGCCGCCTTCGTGTTGCGCCAGCACGAAGCCGAGTTGGTCCGCCACCGACGCCCACATCCATGCGGTGCCCGCGCGTTGGTACAACTCGTCGAAGGCCGCGAGCAGGTCGGGAGCCTGCGTGTGCAGCGTGCGGGTGGCCAGCGCTTCGTACACGCCGAGTTCGGGCAAGCCCGCCACGCTCCAGAAGTCCGGTTCGTCGCGGCGCCTGTGTTCCAGGCTCTCGCGCACACGGCGCAGGCGTTGCGCGTCAGGGCCGGGCCAACGCGGGTCGTTGCCATGCGCCACGAGTTCGGCGGCGATGAGGTTGAGGGCCGGGTAGAAGCTGTCGCTGCGTCCGGTCTGCACCGCCAGCGCTTCGGCGCGTCCATAGTGCTCGGCCATGCGCGCGGCCGCTTGCGCGCGCGCGGTGGGCGAGCCGGCGATGCCTTCGATCTGCGCCAGGTGCTTCCACGCCGAACCGAGCAGGCTTTCGCGTTCCACGGTGGGTGCCACGGCCAACAGCGCTTCGAGCGTTCGCACGGCGATCTGGATGTCGTCGCGGCCCTGCGCGAGCAGGGGCTTGAGCCGCGCGGCGTCCGCACCGCCGTGTCGGGCGGTGGCGATGCGTTTCCAGGCCTGGCGCGCCATCAGGTTGGCCAGTTGCTCGCTGGCTTTCACGGACGCGCTGCCGTCGTTGGCCGACACGGCGCGGCGGAACCAGTGCAGCGCGTGTTCGATGTCGTTGGCGGCCGTACACGCCACGCCAAAGGCCTCGGCCACCGCGCCCATGCCGCCCCAGTCGGCCTCGAAGCGCGCTTCGAGAAAGCGGATCTTCTCGCGTTGGCTTTCCGGCGCCGCGCCCTGCGTGGCGCTTTGCACGGCGAGCGTTTCCAGCGCGAGCGCAAGCGCCACCGGCGAGGCGATGCTGGCGTAGGTTTGCGCCAGCGGCGTGGGCGTGCGGCGGGCTTCGGCTTCGTCGCGCTGCCAGACCCATTCCGGGTCGCCATAGCACTGGTAGGCCGCCCAGGTGTTGCCGCCGGGGCTGGCCGCGTAGGCAGCGGCACGCGCTGCCTGCACCGCGTCCATGAAGCGCTGGCCCGAGAGCAGGGCTTTGTAGAAGGCGGTGGCGAACTGGTTGGCCGCGTCGTCTTCCACCGCCCAACCCGCCGCCACGACGCAGCGCACGCCGATGCGGATGAGTTGCTTGGCCACGCCCGCGGCGAAGCGCGCACGGTCGTAGCCTTCCTTGAGCAGCTTGGTCGGATCGGCCGCGAGGTGGCAGCAGTTGAGGAACACCAGCTCGGGCACCACGCGCATGGCCTGCACCTCGCGGGGCCCAAGGAAGGTGCCGTCGCTGAGCACCACGCCGCGCAGCAGCGGCGGCTTGCCCTGGCGTTCGAGTTCGGGCTCGCCATGGCCAGCGATGTGCACGATGCGGTAGCGCCGCGCGAGCAGGGCGGTGGTGACGGCGGCCGCGTCGGGGCCCAGGCCGTCTTCGGGCGCGATCAGGGCGTGCACCCGCGCGCCGCCGAGCACGGCGCTCAGCGCATCGCGCACGGCCTCCGCCTCGGCGCGCGCCGACGGCAGGGGTGGGTACAGCGTGTCGTCGCAGAGTGGCTCGCCAATCACCAGCACCGAGTCTTCCAGCCGCGCATCGCTCACCTGGGTGCGAAAGGCGACGGTGCGCAGGCGGCGCAGCAGCTTGTTGCGAATGGCCCAGGGCGCTTGCGGGCCGCCGCGCCCGTCGTTCGGTGCGTCCAGCAATTCCCAGGGAATGGCTGCGGTGCCGTCGTCCACTTCCAGCAGCAACTCGCTCGTGCCACCCAGGCTGGCTTCCATCTCCACCGGCACCAGCAGCTGGAACAACGTGCGCCCGATCTGCGGGTCGCGGTTGGCGTCGTTCGAGGCGCGGCGCACCAGTTCACCCACCAGTTGCGCCTGCGTGGCCTGCGCGCGCACCTCGGCGCGGGCGCGTTGGGTGTCGAGCGTGTAGACGATGCTGGGCTCGCCGGATTCGTCGATCTGCGTCACGGCGCTGATGAAGTCGTAGGCCGTGCCGCGGTAGCCGCTGTCGAGCGGGCGGCGTAGCGCACCGATGCCCGACTCCACCGTGGGCGTGAGCACGAAGTGCTCGGGCGCGGCCAGGGTCAGCAGGCGCAGCGCGCTCCAGGCTTCGGTCGCGCGGTCGAGGTAGAGCTCGACGATGCGCAGGTGGCTCACCTGCGGCCACCCCCCCGCGAGCAGCTTTTCATTGGCCTCGCGCACGCCCTGGGCGACGGCCTGGGCCGAGGTGGTGACGGTGATGCCGCTGCCGCCGCTGCCGATCAAGGTCGCGGCCATCTCGAACTGCGCGTTGCCCTGGCCCGGCGTTTCGGCCACGCGCTGCGCCCACGCCAGCGTGGCCTGGCGCACGGTGGCGGTCAACGTGAGGCTGCGCAGCTTGCCTTCTTCGCCCAGGCCGGCCACCACCACGTGCGGCGGGCGGGGCAGCGAGAGCGGGCTGTCGGGGTCTTGCCGGTTGTTGGTGAAGATCTGGTGCGTGCCGGTGGCCTCGGGGTACAGACCCGCGGCCAGCGAGGCCGACATGACGCCGCCGATGAACCGGTCCACCACGCCCTCGGTGCCGGTGAGCGTGGAGGACACATAGTGCCCCACCAGCATGGTGTGGCTCACGAACTTGAGGTTGGCGTTGTGCACGCTGATGCGCAGCGCGGTGTGGGGCGGCGCCGTGGTGGTGGGCGCCTCGTCGGTGACGTCCAGCACCTCGTGCGCGTCGGCCGGTGGCTCGATGACCTGGCTGCGCTGGCGCGATGGCCGGCTGCGCACGAGTGCCGTGGTCGCGTCGGCGCCCGCGCCGCGCGTGGCGGGTGTGGCCGTCACCACCGGCAGGCGCTGCGTGTCGCCGTGTTGCAGCAGGTCCAGGTAGGCCTCGAAGGCGTGCTCGACATCGGGCAGGTCACCGTGCTTGGCATCCACCTTCCAGGCGCGCACGCCGGGCAGCAGCGCGCTGGAGAGCGTGACGCGCCCGTCGCCGCCCTCGGGCTGGTTGAGGTACACGAGGCCTTCGCGCGCATCGATCTCGAAGCCCGCGGGTGTGCTGGCGGCGTTGCCCACCACCATGAGCACACGGTCGCGAAAACCGGCCAGGGCCTCGTCGCGCTGGCGGTCCAGGCGCTGGCGCAGGGCCACCGCGCGGTCGAGCACGGCCTGCGTGGGCACGCCCCAGGTGTAGATGGCGCGCAGGCTTTCCACGCCGTGCCAGAAGTTGGTCTCCTCCAGGGTTTTCATGTCCTGGTCGGCCAGGGCTTTCCAGCGCGCGCTTTGCGACAGGCCCAGGGACGCGTCCATCAACCCGGCCTGCAGCTGAATCAGTCCGGGCATGGCGGCCATCAGCTCGCGCGCCTTGTGGTCCTGGAACGGCAGGCCGAACGACGAGAGCGCATTGCCCATGGTGTCGTCGCCCGTGAGCACCTGCATGGGCGCATACGAACCGCCGTTGGGCGTGCCCAGCATGAGGAGGCGCGAGCCCGGGCGCTCCAGCCAGCGCTGCCACACATCGGGGCGCTCCAGCTGCACCGTGCGCGCGACCACGCCACCCATGGAGTGCGCGATCAGGCGCACCGGCTGGCCGGTGGTGGCGCGCGCGCTCAGGGCCTGGTCGATCACGCCGGCCAGGCGCACGGCCTCTTCTTCGATCGGGCGGCGCCAGTCGAAGGAAAACTCGATCACCTGGTGCGTGGCCGAGAGGAACTCGGAGAGGTCGTCGTAGACCATGCCGATCGGGCCATCGGCGTGCACGTTGCTGGCGCCTTCGCGGTAGCCCAGTTTGCCCAGACCGCCGAGGATGCGCATGCTCAGCCAGATGCGCTTGCCGTCCACCGCCAGGTGGCTGCCCAGAATGCCGGGCAGCAGGATGACGGCGGGCCGCTCGGCCGCGGGGGCTTCGCTGCCCGCGCGCGTGGCGCGGCCGCGCAGGCCGTCGCTGGTGCTGCCGGCCCAGGACATCGGGCCGATCGGACGAAAGCCGGCGGGCGCGTCTTCGATCAGCGCGCCGCAAATGGCCTCGGCCGTGCGCGGGTTGCTGAAATAGGCGAAGTGCGTGACCTTGCCGCCGCGCTCCAGCAGGAAGGTGGCCGCCGCGTGGCCGCCCGCGGGCGCGCGCGGCGTGCCGCCGTACATCGAGCGCGTTTGCACCACCAGGTCGTTGTCGGTCCAGTAGAAGGCGTCGGCCAGCAGCGTCTTGACCCACGACATGATCGAGTCGCCTTGAATATCACCGGCGACCACGCGCAACTGGCCGGGCAGCGGCGCGCCGCCTTCACCTTCGCTGGCGTGCAGCCACTGCACCAGCGGGCTCAAAGGCGTCATGGCTTCCAGGCCGGGCAACAACGCGGGATCGGTGCGCTGGCTCGCCACCTCGCCGATGAAGTCGACCAGCAAGGGCGCGACCGGAATGCTGGCAAGTTCCAGCGACCACTTGAGCACCGACACATACGCGTCGAGCCGTTTGGACGCGAGCAAGGTGCCGCGCGCGGGGCAGGCCACGCGCACCACGCGCTCCACCTGCACGTCGCGGCCCTTGAGTTCGGCGGCGAGTTCGCGCAGGGCCTTGAGCTGCTGGCGGTGCGCCGGGTCCTTGAACGCGGCGAGCGAGCGTTCGTCCAGCTCGGGTCGCGCGCACACACGCGCCAGAACCTCGGCCACCAGCCCGCCGCGCGAGTGCGTGAGCAAGTGCACCCGCGCGCCTTTGGGCAGGGAACGCGCGAGCATGAGGGCGTTGTCGATCGGGCTGGCGAGCAGGGTGGGGTGGTCAAAACCGTAGACGCGGTTGCCATAGCGCGCGAACAGCTCACGCACTTTGTGCGGGTGCTCCTGCCAGAGCTTGCCGAAGGTGCCCTGGGTGTTGGAGAAGGTGCCGTGCAGCAGCACCAGCACGGGTGCGTCGGGGCTGTCGGGTGAGGGAATTCTGTCGAGCTTGGGGCGGCCCTTGAGCGGCGCGGCGAACGCGTCGGCGGAGAGCGCATACACGCCGGGGTCCACCTGGCCGTCCACGCGCGCGCCGATCTTCGCGGCCGTGAGCTTGGCCGCGGGCTCCTTGAGCAGACCGGTGACCACCTCGATGGCCGAGAGCAGCACCTCGCCCATGCGCCCGCGCGTGAGGCCGCGCGTGGCGGCGCCCGCCTGCTCCAGCCCTTGCCACGAGAGCTGCGTCGGCACGTTCACCTCGCTCGGCGCGCCGTGCCCGCGTGAGCGGCTGGCGGCCGCGCTGCGCGTGAGGCCCGATTGCGCCAGCATCAGGTCGCGCGCGGTCTCGGGGTGCAGCATGAGCGAGGGGCCATTGCTGATGTGCAGGACCACCGCGTCGAGCCCGGGGCGCGCGCTCACGCGCACGGTGTCGCTGCTGCCGCGTGTGGCGCCCACGCGCACGCGCTGCGTGACCGTGCCCTGGCCGCCGAACGCTGTCGTGCTGGTGGCCGCGGCGGCGCCGCGTGTGGCGCCCGCCAGCGGTTGGGGTTGGCCGCGCACAACGAAGGTGATGGCCGGGGCAGAGGATGCTGTGTTCATGCGGGCACTTTCTTCGCCGGGCGGTGGGCAGGCTCAGGTTCTGCTTCGCGCCTTGGCCGGGGTTTTTCGAGCGGGCGTCCTGGCCGTGGCCTTGCTTGGCTCGGCGCGGGTCGGTGCAAGCGATCGCTGGGTGCGCGAGAGCACGGCAGACCCCGGCCCCGAGCGCGTGGCCGGCATGCGGGTCACGAAGTCGTTGCAGACCCAGCCTTCGAGGTCGTTGCCACCGACCACGGCCACGCGGCTCCAGCGGTCTTGCGGTTCCAGCAGCACCAGTTCGGCGCCGCGCTTGAGGGCGGGCGCGACCTTGGGGAACTCGGCGCCAGGACCGTTGCGGATGTTCAGGCTGGCGGCGTTGACCAGCAGGCGCGGCGGCACGTCGGCACCACGGCCGATGGCGCGGTTGCGCACGGCGGCCAGGGGAAATGCCGGCCCCGGGTCGATCTTGCGGCCACGCGCCACGTCCTCATGGCCGAGCACGTCTTCCAGCCCATAGTGCGCGACGAGCAGTTCGCAGAGTTCGAGCGCGCGGGCGATCTGCGCCTCGGTGTAGTGGTGCCAGGGCTTCACGCCGCCGCCGTGGCGGTGTTCGGCGAGGCGCACCTCTTCGTCCGGATAGGGCTTGCCGAACCACGACACATACCGCTCGCCGTCGCGCTGCAGCAGGCCTGCGTTGTCCATCTCGATGCCGATGGCGTGGTGGTTCAGGCCATCGATGCCGTTCCACTGGCTCACGCCGGCGTGCCAGGTGACCGCGTTGAAGGGCGCAAGCTGCACGATGCGTCCGTCGCGCCCGAGCACGATGTGCGCGGAGGCATTGCCCTGCGGCTTCTTCGTGCAGAGCGACTCGACCGAGCTCTCGAGGTTGCGGCCCGCCGTGTAGTGCAGCAGCACGAAGCGCGGTCGCAATACGCCGCCCGCGTTGGGCGTCTGGCGAAAGCTCACATCGGGGCCGGTGAGGCGGTGGTTCTGGATCCCAAGCATGAAACCTCCTGTGTGGAGCGATGCGAAAGGAATGGCGCCAGACTCAGGCGGAGAAAGGCGCTTGCTTCAGGAACGCGGCCGAGGGCCCGAGCGTGAACAGGTTGGGCGATTGCGTGGGCGGCAGGCCGGCGCGGATGCGCGCATGGAAACTGGCGTAGCTGCCTTTGAACCCGCCGTTGTTCCACACCGCGAGCAGTTGTTCGGTGAAAGCACCGTTGTGGTTGCCGTCCATGGAGAACTGGTTGTCCTGGCAACCCGAGATCAGGATCACCGAGGGCTGGAATTTCTTCACGATGGCGGTGAGGCGGCCACTGACGGTCACGTTGGCCAATGCGGTGTCCGGGTCTTCCACCCGGCCGCCCGCGGCCTTGGCCACGTCGTTCTGCAGCTTGTCGTAGAAGGCCTTGTGCTCGGCGTACACGCGCAGGCCCACCGCGCGCGGCATGATGCGCGGGCGCTGCTCGGGCGTGCCGGGTGGGGGCCGCGGGGCACGCACCACGGTGCCGCTGTGGCAGCTGTCGGAGAGCACCAGGATGCGCACGCCGGCCTTGAAGCGGCTGAGCTCGTAATACAGCTCGTCGTCGATCAACTGGGCATCGAACAGGCACCAGGTTTCATCGAGCTTGTCCGGCTCCTCGCCGCTCAGGTCGTCCACCTGGCCGCCGTGGCCGGAGAAGCTCAGGAAGAAGAGGTCGCCTTTGGCCAGTGCCTTGGCCGCTTTGCGGATCGCCGAGAGCACCTGGGCCCGCGTGGCCTTTTTCGTGATGAGCAGGGTGCTCTTCATGCCCTGCGACCTGGCCAGGGCGGCCATGTCGTGTGCGTCGAATTCGCAGGCCGCAAGGGGCCCTGTCCAGCCCGCGTAGTGGGCCGCGCTGACTTCGTTGAGACCAATGTGCAGCGAGTGGGCCTGTGGCCTCTTGGAATCGCTGGCGGTTGCCTTGGTGACCATGGCGCCCCTCCCGTGTTGGTTTCCAGATGTGAAATCCGTCGCGAATTCTGGAGTTTCCGCCTTGGGCAGGCAAATGGCAACTTGTAAACAAATGTGGCCACGCGGGTCGCCCCGCGTGGCCACTGCCGGATGGGGCGGAAAATTACTTCGGCTGCTCGGCCGGCGCGGGCGCAGCGGGCGCGGCAGGCGCTGCCTGTTCCGTGTGCGGTGCGTCCATGCCGTGTTTTTCGCCGCCCATGTCGATGTCACCGCCCTTCATGAGGGCGAACAGGGCGACGGCGGCAAAGATGGCGAAGGCAATGAAGATCTTGATCATGGTGTCGGGTAGGGCTGAGGCATGCCGCGGGGCATGGG
>NZ_SCML01000060.1 GCF_005503365.1 Hydrogenophaga sp. 2FB | reverse complement strand
GCTGCCTGGGCAGACAGTGCTCGATGGTGGCGAATTGTTCGGGCGTGATTTCCATACCCGAGAGTGTCTGTCGCCGGCTTAGTAATTGCTATTAGTGTTAACACGCCCTAGCTTATCTCGGTGTGAATGGCATTCAACTTCAGCTGGACCTGGCTGGACAACGGGGTCGCCAGATGCAGAAGCTAAAGCTCGTATCCGCCAATCGGTCGCTCAAGGTAAAAACTTCTGGCATCTTGAGCGAGGGTGAACAAAGAGCAATCGCGCTCGCCTCATTCCTGGCGGAGGTGGGACTCGCTCCGGGAAGTTCTGCCATTGTGTTCGACGACCCTGTCACATCCCTGGACCATCGATGGCGTGAAAGGATTGCACGACGCCTCGCTATCGAAGCCAAGCGTAGGCAGGTGATTGTCTTTACCCATGACTTGGCCTTTGCGAACGAATTGATGGAGTGCGCAAAGAGGGAGGGTCACAAGGCCGCGGTCCGGCATGTATTTGCAGCCGGCGCCGTCAAGGGGAAGTGCAATGACAAGTTGCCTTTCGAAGCGCAAAAGGTAGCTCCTCGCATTAACTCGCTCAAGGACATTTATCAGCGTGCGAAAAAGGCGCTTGAAGTGGATGGCGACCACGAGAAGTACTCTGAGTTGGTGTCTGTCGGATATCGACGGCTCAGGGACTCATGGGAGATGTTGGTCGAAGACCACCTCTTTGCTGGTACCGTAAAGCGATTCCGTCGACCTATTCAAACGCTCAAGCTACGAGGGGTGCGAGTTGAAGACTCGGACGCGAAGGCCATCTACGAGGGCATGACCCGAGTGTCAACCTTTGTGCATGAGGGCGGTGACGAAGCGCCTCCGGCGCTACCCGAGCCGCACGAGTTCCTCGCTGACATTGTGGCGCTCGAGTCAGCCATGAACAGTGTCGAGGCCAACAGCAAGCGGGTTGAAGCTGAACGAGAGAAGCTCGGGATTCCTTCTTCCTAGGCGCGTCCCATGGTGGCGCGCAACCTTGCGCGAGCGGGACCGCAGAGACTTCGCCATCAATCGCAACAGCTGACATAGCGTGCTCGACGAGCTTGGCATTTGCGTTGTTGAAGGTCTCAGCTGCAGAGACCTCGAAGCACTACGCGCTTCATGAAAGGACGTTGCACGCCTATCTCTGAATAGCTCAGGCCGAGTCTTTAGACCTGCAGTGCCGGGTTCAACAGATCCACTCCTGCACCCTTGCACTTGATCCAAGGACCGCCGGGATGTTCACGACCGTCCCAGGCCACCAGTGCCGCAAGCGCGTCGCGCGCATGCTCGTAACAGTACCGCCTTTCGTAACCCTCAAAGCTCAACCCGACCACCAGGCCCACGGTGAAGTTGAAGCGGCGCAGCCCGCAGACGGTGTCATCGATCACTCGAATCTCGACGTAGCCCTGGCCGGCTAGAAAGCCCTTCAGCTTCGGCGTGCGCCATCGAGCAGGACTTTGGCGGTTGGCCCTGGCGTTCACATTAGATGTCACGCTGGACGCTCGCCTCACCACACCGTTCTCGCAGCGCCTCGATCATGTGCAGCTGGCATGGCCAACGCCCAAAACTCAGGCCGCTCAGCGATGTGCACATCCCCTTCAACCTGCGTTCGCTCATTTCCAGATCGCAAATCGCACCTCTGTTGGGTGCGGCGATCAGAAGGGTTTCGCATCATGGCGGTCGACACCTGGCGCAAGCTCGCGTCCTTGGATATGGCAGGGAGCGTTCAAACCGTCGCCCGGGCCTTGCGCCCCGCGCCCGCAGGCTTGTGATCAGAGGCGACATCCACACCCAGGTGCTCGATCACCACTGGGGGGCGGTTCGGGAACTGCGCCACCAACTCGAGCTTGCCGCCCATGCTTTCGACGTAGTGGCGCAGCGTCGAGAGCAGCATGTCACTGCGCTTTTCCAGGCGGGAAATGGTGTCCTGACGGACCCCCAGCGTGGCAGCCAGTTGCTCCTGCGTTTGCTGCACAGCTTGGCGCAGGTCTTTTAGGGTCGCCAACTCCATGGCGCGTGCTTCTACCCGCTGCTGACGGGCTTTGGGCAGCGCGGCCATAACGTCATCGAGTTTTCTTGCCATGATGGTTCTCCTTGCTCTGCTGGGCCAGACTGTCCACGTGTTCGTCGTAGCGCTCATCGGCGATCTGGATCAGGCGTTTGTAAAACCTGCGCTGATCCGCGCCGCCTTTGTCACCACCAACCAGCAAGATGGCTTGTCGCTGAGGGTCAAAGGCAACGCTACTCGCCAGACTTGACCATTCCACGAAAAGCGCAGCTCTTTCATGTTGGTGTGCCGTGAGCCCTTCAGCGTATCCACGGTGGGGCGCCCTAGGTCCGGGCCAAATTCAGCCAGCAACCGGGCGTGCGCCAACAGTTCGTCCTGCAGGTCCCTTTCAGATCGCCGAATTCAGCGTCAAAAGCGGCATGAAAGAGGACGGTCCAAGTCATGTTGATAATTATGGAGTTAAGACCATATGGAGTCAATGCCATAATTTGACGGGGATGTCACACCACTTCTCCGGGCGCTGTATCGATCTGATAGCCGCGGCGCTGTTCAAACTCGCGGTACATCCGGTCCAAGACTGCATCGGCACCCGCCAACCACCATGTCTTCCCAACCCTGGCCATCGAGCCCTGGCAGCACACCGATCGCGCTGCCCCACAGCTGGCGTTCCTGGTGGGCGCCTACGGACGGCGCCAAGTACGGATCCAGGATTCCGCGCCCTGGTGACTCGATCTCCGGCTCAACGCGCCCAGGTAGTTCATCTTCAGTGTTCGGTGCCACTCGACCACAACTGGGGCTCGAGTTCCTGGACAATCTTTAGGGAATTTCTCCCCGAGCCGGTTACACAGGTTTCCGGCCCGCTCGAGATCCTTCAAAGGTTCAAACCACTGCTCCCGCTCACGTAGGTAGTGACCAGCAGGGTGGCCATGTCGTATGAGAAGAGGCGACCCGCTTCAGCGCAGCCAGCAGATCCAGCACGGGTCCGGCGTGGACCTCATCGCCCGCCAGGTGGGTTACGGTTTCGGCCCACTGGTCAGCGGATGTGCGTGTGTAGCTCACCTGGTACTTCCACGCGATTGCTCTAACGCATTCGGCCGCGCCCGTGGTCGGGCACATCATATTTGGGTCATTTGATGAGCATGCGTTGAATGAAAGGGGCAAACCCTTCGTAGACATCAACAGCTGAATACATGCAGATGTAGACGTCCGCCTCAGTCTTGGGCTTTCCGCAATACACGTCAAGAGACACCAAAGCAGTGGTTCCTGATCGCGGAGTCTTGGTTGCACGTGCACCAATTGCATGGGGGTCGTTGGGGCTGTACGTCTCGATGATCGTGTCGTTGGCCGACTGGATCTTCATCTTGGAGTGCTCCAGGATGTAGATCTGGGTAAGGGCAAACGTCTTTCCGCACTCGAGCGAGTCCTTGCACGAGACCTTGGCCATCGGAATCGCCTTGGCCATCCTCAACGCGAGTGCCTCACGGTCTCTTGCTGTGATTGCCCGGCGAGTCACCTCCTCAGCCCTCGCCTTCTCCATTCGCGCCAGCTCTTCTGCCTTCTCGCGCTCAATTCGGGCGAGCTCCTGCGATTTCCTGAACTCTTCCAGGTCTCGAGCCTTCTTCACCTGGGCAAACGCCTCCGCAATGTTCTGCTCTGCTTGCATGGCCGCCTCCGGTGTTGCGACTACCCTGTACATCTCAAGTCGCTTCAATTCCTGCCTCGGGCCAGCGACAAGACCGTTGGCCTCGATCATGCGAACGACACGGGCGACACTAAAGGTCGCAACGCCCCCGGCGAGGATCTGCGGATAGGCTTTCACAAGGGCCAATGCACGCTCACGATTAGCCACGTTCTCGGTGACGAATCCGTCTTCCAAAAACACATATGCAGACTCCCACCTGCGCTCTGCGATCGCCGCTTCGGCGTGTTCCAGGTAGCTCTTGTGCGACATGGATCCGCAACCATAGAGAAACAAGCCGATTGAGAGCATGACAAACACTAGACGGTACACAGAAACTCCTCGAGGTGCAGTTCGTGACATTCTGGCATCGGCGCCGCCGGTGCCAGCGTGATCCTTTTGCCGAAGTTCTGCATGACGACAAATCTCTACCCCCGGCGGCCACCCAAATTCCCCCACCTGACTTGATCGGGGACAGGGGGTAAACGCCGGCGCCGTCGGCACCTGTTGGCAGGACGATTGTTCGGTCTTCCCCGAGGGAAGGCCAAGGAGTGAATGTCTTGAAGCCAATCAACGCGCCACAATCCACACGCTGCTGGAGCGCAACACGCCGCAAAGGGAGATCGCCCGCATCACAGGTATAGACCGCAAGACGGTCAGAACCTACCGCGAGCGCTGGCTTGCGCAGCAATCGAATTCCCCCGGGGTGTCCACCGGCTCGGATGCCGCGGCCACCCAAATTGCCCCACCCTGGCCACCGGCTCCAGCGCCGGTGGCCACATCCCTGTGCGAACCTCACCGCGATTTCATCGAGGCGCAGCTGCGTCTGAAGCGCTACGCCATGGCCATCTACCAGGATCTGGTGGACAGTCACGGCTTTGCCGGCCAGTACAACTCGGTCAAACGCTTCGTGGCCAGACTGCGCCACAAGGAGCCAGAACAGTTCGACCGCCTGTCCTTTCTGCCGGGAGAGGAGATGCAGGTGGACTACGGAGAGGGGGCGCCTACCCGGGTGCCGGGCAGTGATCGCCGGCGCAAACCGCGCCTGTTCGTGGCCACGCTGCGCTATTCGCGGGCGAGCTACCGCTGCGTGGTCTGGAAGTCCAGCCAGCAGATCTGGGCTGAGTTGCACGAGCGGGCGTTTCGCCACTTCGGTGGCTGCCCGCAGTACGTGGTGCTGGACAACCTCAAGGAGGGTGTCATCACCCCTGACCTCTACGAGCCCGAGCTCAACAGGGTGTATGCAGCCACGCTGGCGCACTACGGCGTGGTGGCCGACACGGCCCGGATACGGGACCCCAACCGCAACTGCACGGTCGAACACGCGATCGGCCACCCCCAGGCCACGGCCTTGAAGGGACGGCGCTTTGAGTCCATCGAGGCTCAGAACGCGTTCCTGGCGCACTGGGAGCGCAACTGGGCGGCCACCCGTGCGCCAGGCCTGCGATGGTGACCTTCGTCCGGCTTTTTGGGGCCAGTTCCCGGGTTCCAGGCCGACTTCCCTGCCGAATTGATCGACTCCTCGTCGCAATCCGTGACGTAGCAAGAAGATCGCAACCGAAGAAATGCGCGCGGCACGTCACAATTTCGACCTTAGTAGTTGTCGGCTAATGTGACTTTCAGTACTTGCCGGCCAGGCGCGAGGGCGCTATTCGTGACCCCGGAGCGCTTCGAGCGCTTCATCCAGCGTCTCTGCCGCCTCCACATGCAGAGCCATTGCGTTCGCATCGAGCTCAATCCCGCTGGGCAATCGGCCCGACTCGGCGCAATCTCTGAGGACATTGATCGCCAGGCGCAATGCGTCGGCGGTGGTCATCGTAGTCATGGGCAGTGGACCTTTCAGACCTCGAGTTGCAACAACGCCGTCATTTCATCGGCGGAAAGTTGACGTGTTCGTTTGAGTGCGACGAGCATATCTTGAACAGGTCCTGGACAAGCCTCGTCGCCAACCTACTCGCATTGCCGTCCGGGCCCATTGGTCCATGAGCGCCGAATACTGCCCACCCTATGCTTGCGCGCGAGCTCGCAAATGAACCGCTCTATGCAAGACGCGGACCTCATTCCTTCCGCACGGCAAGTACCGCTTGGTCGCTCGTTCTTCTGCCGTCGATAAAATCTCACCACTCGCCATTGACCTGAACGCGCACCAAAGCCGGCGCCTACCTCCATGAGCCACTCGAAACCTACCGGTGCCGCCATTGAAAGCGCGGCTCGGGCACTGCTGGAGCGCCACCGGTGTCCAACGCCTTTTCATGTTGTACGAACATACTTCATGGGCGACATCGCCAGTCCGCGCTTGAACGCCTCCCCGTTGGGCGCGCTAGCGCGAATCTGGGGTGGCGAGTTGCCCACGTTCGACTCGGAACGAGACCTGCAGGAAGTTGTCAGCACGCTCGTGCAGGGCCTTTGGAATCGCCTCGCCGATCACCAGAGCTTACGCGATCCGTTCTACCTGACTCGCTTCGAGGTGCTGCCAACGCGGCCGGCCCTGCGCCACCTGGCCGTGATCCGTGCGCAGGAACTCCATGGCTTCATCGATGGTCTGTTCGGATCTGAAGAAGAGATGCAGCTTCCCCAGAAAGCGCACGATGCCGTCCAGGGGTTGTCTGATGTGTACTCGATGTTCAGCGGCGCCGCTGACTTTCTCGAGGACGAATCGAAACCGGCGGCGCAGCAAGAGCTCGAGGACCTGCTGCGCAATTTCCAGAAGCTGACTATCGCCGCCGACGAATTGATCAACAAGGCTGCGCAATCATGCAAGCGAGCGCGCGGCCAGCGACTGGACACCATGAGCGCCAAGCCCTTCCGAAGAGGCCTATGGTCCGGACAAGCCGAGGCCGCGTCTCACATGCCTGAGCATGACGATGGCCACGAACCAGAGTTGATCGAATCTGCGTTGAGCCAGCAGGTCACTCGTCTTGGGGTGTCCGTCAGCATTCAGATCTATAGCGACGGAAACGGGAAGTGGATTCTCGAAGTCGTCGATGCGGAGAACACGTCACACGTTTGGGATGATCCGTTCGAGTCCGATGGCGATGCCCTTGCAGAAGCCATGCGCGCGCTCGAAGAGGAGACTCTGGAATTCTGGGGGGCTGCAGCAGAGCGACCGATGAATTGAGGCACGGCAGACGTGCTACACAGGACTTGGTCGACCAGCACGGCTTTGACGGCGCCTACAACTTGGTCAACCGTTTCGTGGCGCGGCTCCGACATAAAGAGCCCGAACAGGCCATCGCCTGTCCAGCCGCAACTACGCATCTGATTCTCACGTTTCGTCAAATCTGGCTCCTCGAGACCGGCCGTCCGAGTTGAAGGCAAAATGTCAGAAACTCTGATACGATTCTGATACGAGGCCGCTATGAGCACCCTTCCCGCTTCCATCCTGTCGCACGCCAAGGCCCTTCCCGAGGGAGGAGTGCTTTCGCCCAAAGAATTCCTGCATTTGGGGAGTCGCGCCGCCATCGATCAGGCGCTTTCTCGGTTTACCCGAGAAGGCAAGCTGCTGCGCGTGGCGCGGGGCACCTATGTCACGCCGGTCTCAAGCCGTTTCGGAACCAGGGCACCCGCTCCCGAAAAGGTGGTGCACGCACTAGCCGCGCAAAACGGCGAAGTGGTAACGCCCCACGGCGCCAACGCTGCCAATGCGCTGGGCCTGACCCAGCAAGTACCCATCCGCGAGGTCTACCTGACCTCGGGGCGCACCCGAAAGCTCAAGCTGGGGCGCTCCGAAGTCACGGTCAAACATGCTCCCCGATGGATGCTCGCCCTGGGTTCTGGCCAAGCCGGCGCGGCGGTGCGGGCGTTGGCATGGATGGGGCCCAGCCACGTGCACGAGTCACTAGCTGCGCTGCGGCGCACCCTTTCTCCTTCCGAGTGGCGGACGTTGACCTCCGCACGCGCGGCCCTGCCCTCCTGGATGGCACGCGCCATCGGCGAGGAAGCGCTTCGTGGCTGAACCTGAGCGCTACTTCGCCCTAAGCAAGGACGACCAGGGCGAAGTCCTCGAACAGGCTCGCGAGAACACCGGCAGACCCACGCATCTGCTTGAGAAGGATGTGTGGGTCGTCTGGACGCTTGGTGCGCTGTTCGAATCAGCGTTTGCGGCCGACCTGACCTTCAAAGGCGGAACTTCGCTGTCGAAGGCCTACAAGATCATCGACCGCTTCTCCGAAGACCTCGATCTCACCTACGACATCCGAAAGCTCATCGCGGATCTCACTGGCGGCGAAGATTTCCTGCCTGCAAGCCGCAGCCAAGCGGGCAAGTGGACCAAGGCTGTTCGCGACCGGTTGCCCGCGTGGATCGCTGCCGAAGTGCAGCCGACTTTGCAGAAGGCCCTCGATCTTGAGAAGCTGGATGTCAAGTTGGAAATCGCCGGCGCCGACCAAGACAAACTCCTGCTTCACTACCCAGCCGTCAGGCAAGGGACTGGTTACGTCGCACCAGTTGTCACGCTGGAATTCGGCGGCCGTGCGACCGGGGAGCCGCACGCGGTCATGGCCGTGACGTGCGACATGGACGGACAGGTCGACGGCGTGACGTTTCCGACTGCGTCGCCCTTGGTGATGAGCGTTGCGCGGACCTTCTGGGAGAAGGCCACCGCTACCCACGTCTACTGCGCGCAGGGAAGGATTCGTGGCGAGCGCTACGCGCGACACTGGCACGACCTGGCGGCGATCATGCGCAGCTCCCAATTTCGGGCAGTGGTTGCAGACCGCGCCGTTGGCCGCGCTGTAGCCAGCCACAAGTCCCACTTCTTCAGCGAGAAAGATGTCGCGGGTAAGGTCATCGACTACTTCGCCGCGGTGGAAGGCGGCTTACAGATCGTGCCCGATGGTGCGGTGCGCGAGGCACTCGCTACAGACTACGCCAAGATGCTTGAAGATCAGGTGATGGTCGGCGACGCCCTGCCCTTCGATGAACTCATGAAAGTCTGCGCCGAGGTTGCGCAGCAAGCCAACGGCGCTGCCCAGCCGCCGAAGGACCAAACCACTTGATCGGATCAAGAATGCGCCACTCGCTCGCACAGTTCCTCGAACTTTAGAAGCCTGCCGTCTCGATCGTGCTGTTCAGTACGTACGGCATGGCAAAGCACCTTCGGGTCGACAAAGAGTGGCACCAGGTCTGGACCCTCGTTCCTACCGTGGGGCACCTAAGTCCACGGAGTCGAGATGAGCTCGGCCCTTCATTGCAGTGCCACCGCGCCATATCGCAAGAAAGTCGGGTGTCCCATTGAAGGCACGCGAGTAAACCCAGGGCGGTGTGATCCTCTCGTGGGGAAGCGTCCAAATGGACTTCTCCCGATGAACATGCTCATTGCCAATAAAGATGTACTCGTCACACGACTCGATGAGCCTCTCCTCGCTCACACCAAAGGAGCTGCCCCCAGCGTGGGGGCGAGCTGGATCGAATCGATGGGTAATCCAGCAAGCGACGACAACGCTCGGCCTGTACTTCTCCACTGCAGCGTGAGCATCGAGCTTCTCGACGTGCTCTCCATACGGAACCGTTGGCTGTCCGAGTTCAGCGTAGCGAGCCTTCATGGCCGGCTCCTCCTGCTGGCGATTGTCAGTAGCGGGGATACCTAGCGCCTTCGCCAGGACCCCATGTCCAGCGCCAATCTCAATGGCGCTCCGACCCCCAATTCGAGAGCGCAGGAACTGACAAAGCTCCTCGGTCGGGAAGCTGTAGAGTCCGTGCTGAACTCCAAACAGGAGTCGCTCTTGAGCGGTGGTGGCCGCCAATGTGGACGCGCTCACCACCTTGAGCTGCCGACACTCATCCAGCATGAGACTGGCGATGTCTCGGGTTCCAGAAGGGTTGACGAGGTAGGCGTCCATCACGTGAATCGGTACTTTCTGAAATCGTGAACGCGCAGATGTGGCGGCCGCTACATACAAGAACCCTTAGCGATCATGGTGAGTGGTGCTGTGCGAGGCCTTGCCAATCTTCAAGTACCAAAATTCAAAAGACGCCTATGCAGGCGCTTCTGAGTGTCCACGTCAAGCCGACTTGGCCTTTGAAACTGCTGCGCGCTTGCCCAACTTCATGGCCGACTGAATACGGACTAGAGCGCTTGCGCGAGGCTGCGCTTTGCCCGTCTCCCACTTCCACACCGATAAGCTAGAGGAGTCAACCAACCGGGCCATCTCGCCCTGAGTGATTCCGAGCCGCTTTCTGAAATCTGCGAAAGCCTCATGATTGAAAGATCCCAGAGTTCCAACTGGCGAGCGGGTTGCGGGCTGGGTCGGAGGGGGGGCCGACGGCAACACCACGGCCGCTGTCTTGTGGGTCACGCGTTCGGCACGGAACAAGCGACCTTGTAAAGCCTTGAGCTCGCGCTTGAGTGCTGCTATGTCGGACCGCTGGCCCGTGCAGGTTTTGCGCAATGCATCGAGCTCGCCTTTCAGCTCCTTACGGGCTATCCGGGCGACCTCTTTTTTGAGGTTATCTGCAAAGTTAGTCATGGACATATCGTACGGCCTGACGATGTCGGCTGCAAACTATGCCTTTGAACCCTTTCAAGACTTCGCCATCAAACCATCTAACGAAGCCGTTCGCACCCGTTAGAGGGCAAGTGGCAAGGATGTTCTGGACTACCCCTGGTCGAGTGTACGTCTAGCCTCTCTCTATATAGAGAATGGCGTGAGTGCCTACCGTTCCCTCCTCTGGAAGAGACGGCTCAGCTCGGGCTTTGATCAGATCCTCTCCGGAACGCCTAAAGGGGGAAGGCGCTACTGAGCACTCGGGACCGCGTACTCCGCCTTTTTGACGCACTGTTCTGCTTCCACTCGATTCGAGAAAAAGTCGACCGTTAGCGTCCCAAATCCGCCACCTGTAATGCCCACCCAGAGTATTTGCACGTCGCCCGCTTTTGCAGTGACGTCCAGAATGCCGCTTTCGCCTCCGGGTGAGTTCTTTACCTTCACGCCATGCGTTCCGGGCTCCAAAGCGACGTGAGCAAAGTTGTTCGGTTTCAAGGTGCCGATAGGTTGGTCGTTGACGATGACCGTTGACCTAGCGCCTGCACCGACCCAGACAGCAGGCTCTCGACACACGTAGAGACTCGCTTTGCCGGCAATGGGAGCGAGCGTTTTGAGACTTGCTTCGACATTCTTGTCGCCGTATTGAACGGACGCGCAACCCGTCATTGCAAGCAGAGCGAAGGCTGCGCATCCGGCATGAATTCGAGTCATGGTGGAAGTTTTTGAAAGAAAATTAACTGGTTAGCGAAGGCCATTCGTCGCACAACTTTCACCAAGGTTTCCCAACAATGGCGGGCACGATGTGCGCGACCTCTTCTGGCCGATCGCCGTTATCGTAGCCGAGCATAACGACGTTCAACACGCACGACCGACATTAAGTTCTCCGCATGGATCCGGCCGAACTTGACCCCGACGATCTGCGCACCTCTATGGCTCTAGCGCTGGACTTCCTCGTGGCTCATCGAGTCGCCCGTGACCTGACTATGACCGTGCCCGCGTAACTGCCGCGTGCGATCTGCTGGAGCAACGTGTACTTGAGGCGCTGGCGGAGACAGACCGAGCTCTGATACCTGAGGATTGGTCATGGAGGCGCGCAGCGCACCTGATCTCGAGCAAGGTAGCCATGCTCCTCGTCGAGGAAGAAGATTCAAAACGAACGTAGGCATGAGTCCGCATGCTGCAGACTCAACCTCTCCCGAATTGCCTGTATCAGGCCCTCAGTGGTGGTGATGCTATTGAACGCCACTGGAGCTTCTGCAGTGAGCCTGGTGCCCGCACTTCGAAACTCGGCCACTGAGCAGCACGAATCGAATGGCGCACTCGGCGTCGTCCATCTGTGCCAGAAGAATCCAATCGGCCACCGATGGTCGTGCCTTGTACACGTTCCACTTCAACTTCCCTCGATTGATGCGTGGCCACACCAACATCACCCTCGCACCATGGAAATCCACCAGATGCTGTGCCTGAGCACGGCACACCTCACCCAGACCACACGCGAACAGCTGGACAACGACGAGCTCTACCACCCCAAGAGCGCGCACGGCTGGTTCGTCTATGGGCCCGATCCCGCACGTCAGGACCTGCTGAGCAATCCCGCGTTGCCGCAGGACATGCGCGACTGCCTGACCTTCGCCAGTGCGCAAAACACTCAGTGGCTCATGTTCGATGCTGACGGCCCAGTCGTGCTCGATCTTGCGCTGCACGAGGAAATCGAACTCGCCATCGCGCACTAACAGGGCGTTGAAAAATCCCCCGCCGGTGCTCGAATCGGCCACTACGATGTGAAGCCACCGTAGTACGAACCAGATAAGGACGATGAGAGGCAACCAAGACTTCCAGGGGGCGATGTTCAGCTACATCAGCCTTGAAGAGCGCGTTCCGCAGTCGCATCTGCTGTGCAAGTTGCGCGCGGTGGTCGATGCGCTGCTGGTGACGATGAGCAACGAATTCGAGGCGGTAGGCCTGGGCCTCGCACAAGAGCTTCAAGCGCAAGGACGATGACAGCGCAAGCTCGCCCGGACGCAATCCCGAGATGGACTTCAAAGGGCAGGAGCGCTGCAACGACACCCACGCCAGCACCACGGGCACAGATGCCCGGCTTTTCAAGAAGAGCCAGGGCGACAAGTCCCGCCTGTGCCACATGGGGCACATCCTCATGGAGAACCGCACCGGGTTGATCGTGGATGTCGAGGTCACTCACGCCAATGGAACGGCAGAGCGCGAGGCGGCGCTGGCCATGCTCGGGCGACGGGGCAACAGGAACAAACTGGCTGCGGTCGGCACCGACATCCTCGATGAAGTGCAGCACGCGATGGGCTCCGAGGACGGCGACAACATGCTGCTCGCCCTCAAAGCGGCACGCAACGAAATCAACCCGCGCCCGGAGGTTCCAGGCTACTTCTTGTTTATTGGAACAGGATCGCATCGGTTGATGCGCCGCCATGGTCACCAGCGCGCAGCGCTTGTGGACGCTGCAGCGCGGGAAAAGAAAAGCCGCCTTCAGACCAAGATCTGATGGCGGCTTGGGGGTGAGCCTAGCGGCTCGCAAACAGAGCGCCTAGGCGCGTCCCGCTCGGCGGGTGACGTTGGGTGCCTTGAATTCGTCATCGAAGCGTCTGCGCTCGATTTCGTTTTCTTCGGCCAGTTTTTTGTTCAGCTTGCCCAAACGGATGTTGAGTGGTATCGCAGCTGCAATACCCAAGAACATGATGATTTTCAGGATGTCGGCGCCGGACATGAAGTTTTGAAGCAGTTGCTGCATGTGGATGTTCCAGATTTTAGGGTTGCCCCCAAGAAACGCAAGTTTTGCGCGTCGCTAAGCATCGACTTTTCAGTCGTTGCTTAGCGACGCGCAAACTCAGCTCGGAACACGCTTTGCGCAATGCCCCGCACGGTGCCGGCCATCTTGCGATGGGCATTGGCTGACTCCCGCTCCTGCAGGTCGGCTTCCAGCTTCGCGTAGCGGTTGGTCGGCCGCGCGCTCAATCGCCAAGGCTTGCCAGCGATGCGAACCGGGTGAGTGCGTTGAGGAAGGCGAGTTCGTTGTCGAAGTGCCGGTGCTCGCTTTCGCCCTCTTCGGCCAATGACGTGTTCTGCTTGCCCAAACGCATGTTGGGCGGTATCCCAAAAGCGATACCCAAGAACATAGAGATTTTCAGGATGTCAGCGTCCGGCATGCGGTTCTGGAGTCTTTGCTGCATCTGGATGTTCTGGGTTTTGGGGATCGTTTTCAGAGCGCGTTTCAATCCCGGCGCCTCGCGCGATGACGTGCAGGCTCTCGATTGTCTTGAAGCCCGCGCGCCACTGCACCTCCTCTTCGCTCAGTGTCCTCAGCCAGAGCTGGATGATCGTGTTGCGGATGACCGATGGGCCCCGGGCGCCGTGGTGCTCAAGTAGCGGCGACGCATCCTGTGGCTGGGTTTGTTCGGGCTTGGTCGCTTCGCTCAAGCCCGCGAAGGCTCGCTTGAAGATCAGGTAAAGCGCCGCGCTCTCCATGGGGTAAAACGTAGAGCTGGCCGGTAGCTGAGGGTCCTCGCGCGCTGAGTCGGATTGCGCTGTGCGTCGGCGTTTCTGGCGCGATGGGAAAAGCGGACCTTGCAGGCTGTGCCGGTATAAGAAGGCGTCTCGGTCGCTGGATCGGCCAAAGCGGGCCGCGGTGCGCGTGAGCAGGTGTTCGCGCAGTTTGACCCATGGCAGTAGCGTTTCGCACACGCGCGCGGGCAGCGTGAGGCTTCGACCTTGCAAGGTGAGCGAAGGGGCGATGGTGAGCACGACTGGGGCCTGGGGCATCCGAGCCCCGCAGGGGTTGTCGATGCCAATTTCGTTGACGCTCAAGTCGGTGCTCTCGCACGGCTCGTCGCCATACACAGAGCGCTGCGCGGTGGCATCCATCGCGCGCAAGATGTTGAGCCCGCCTGCGCCCAGGTCGCAGAGTTTCAGGTTGATCAACTCGGCACTCGTGATGCCCGTCTCGGCCGTCAGGGCGACGATCGCGCGGTCGCGCAGCAACCACCACTGGCGGTAGCTATCGGTGCTGGGCGCGAATGTCTGGCGAAGCAGGTTGGTGTTTTGCAGCCGCGCAAGCACGCCAGGGGGTAGTACTGCGCCTTGGGCATCTTTGGCAATGTAGGCCGGCTGGGGGGCGTCAGTGGTGGGCGCTTGCTCTATCCAGCGCTGGTTGACAGCGTTTTCGTAGATGCCTTTGAGCACGCGAAAGTAGCGCACGCGCGTGAGGCTGGACATGCGCGTGGGGTTGAGCGGGGGTCGTCTGCGCCGGCGCAAGCTTGGCGCGGGCCCGTCCAGGAAGGCGCGCACGTTGCTGGTTGTGGCATCGCTCCAGTGCAGTGCCTGAGCTGCGAGCCACTGACACCACCCGCCCCACAGAACCTCGTTGGCCGCGATGCTGCTAGGGGCCATGGCGCGAGGGCGCTTAGTGCGGCAGATCTCGCTCCAGCTCTGCACGGCTTGCAGGTGATTGGGTGCGGCGGGGTTGGTGCGCCCATGTAGGGGTGGCGCGATCGGCTCGGGCTCGGGGCCGAGATCAGGCGCAATGGGATGGATACGGGGCCGGCCGCGGCCACGCTTTGGGGTTGGCGCATCGACGGGCGCGCTGCGATGGGTGGTGGGCTTCATGTTTGTTCAGCGCTTACTGGGGTCGGGTGTGGTGCTCAGATCGACGGCGGCGATGGATGCATCAAAGATGCCGGGCAAGAGAGCTTCTCAAATACGAGTCGCCTTTCTAATAAAACATATATGAATAGCAAACTATGTCAACCCCAAACTCCCCCTCCTCCGGATAAACCTCGCCACACGTACCGCTGACCGCCTCGACACTCGAGAGACACGAGCGCTCTGGCTACAAAGTCAACAAAAGAAAGACAAAAGGTCGATCAACAGGGCCCCACTAGCGCCAGGACGTCTCCGGAGCGCGACCCAAAATTGTCTCTCAGCTAGTTATTTATCTTTTATTGAGCGGGCGCGTTTGACCCGATATCGCCCCAGGGCCACCGCGTTCAACCGCCTCTTTTTGCCTGCTGTCGCGCGCCCGTCACCGGCTACGGCTGTGCTGTCGTGACCTACCCCGCAGGCGCCAGCGAGCGCAGCGCAGGCAAGGGTCCCCAAGTGCCACGGCGTGCGGCCTGCCTTACACCTTCAACACTCCCCTTCAACCACGTCAAAGCACCATCCGGATCGCCTGATTCAAATCATCTGGCATGACCACCACGGGCATACTGCGCCTCGAAATCGCACGATTCAGCGCAGCCTGCGCAACCGCCTCGGCGTTGGCAATGCTCTCCCCTTTGAGCATCTGCCCTACCGCGTCGACCGTGAATCCCCGCTCCAGCCTGACCTTTCGGCTTTCGAACCAACTCTCCAAGTAGAGCGCCAGCCCCTCCGCGCTCGGTCGCTCGAACAGCACTTTCTCCGTGAACCGCCCACCGCGCAGTAGCGCCGCATCGATCTGCTCGGGGTTGTTCGTCGCCGCGATCCAAACCACGTCTTTCACACGGTCATTCACGCCGTCCATGAGCGTGAGCAGCTTGTTGGTTGCCTCGGTGCGCTGGGAGAACTCGCGGCTCTTGAGCAACTCGTCAGCCTCATCCACGAAGATGATGCAGGGACGCAGTTCCTTGGCCTTGGAATAGAGCTTCTCCAACTCCTTGGGATCGCGGGCCAAGTCGGCGCCAGTGGCAGGGAGAAATGCCCAGTCGATCTCCTTGGCCAGCGCCTTGACGGTGGCGGTCTTGCCGGTGCCGGGAGGACCATAGAACAGGACGCCGGTGGGCAAAGTGCCACCGTGCGCCTCGGTGTGCTCTGGGTCGGACATGCGCCCGGAAATCAAATTGAGCATTTCCCGGGTGGCTGATGAGAGCACCAATTCACTCAACGGTTTCACGTTCTCCAGGGTGGTGCCCCGGCGCCCTTGCAAGATTCGCAGCGCGCCCATGAAGTCTTCGTACTCAGGGTGAACCTTCCCCTGGCGCTGCAGGTAGGCTGTCAGTTCTTCGGTCACGGCCAGGATGCGCTTCACGGAGAAGCCGTTCCAGCGCCGGGCGATCGCCTCCACAACAGACTGCTCGACGCGGGCCTCGGGGAGGTTGGTTTTGAGGCCGTGGTTCAGTAAGCCGATGCGTGCCTCGCCGTCAGGGGGCGTGATCTCCACCTTGAAGTCGAAACGGCCTTCGCGAATACCAGCGCCATCGAGCCGGTCCAAGTGGTTGGTGGCGGCCACTAGGATGATCTTCTCCTTTCGGATATCCACCATCAGCGTCAGCAAGGCATTGACCACGTCGCGGTCTTCCTTCACGCCCCGCGCTCCTCCGTCGCGCGCTTCGAGAAAGCTGTCCACCTCATCAACGAACAAAACGCAAGGTTGCTGGCGCCGTGCGTGGGCAAAGGCGGTACTGATGCGAACGGTCTTCTCGCCCACCCACTCGCTCGCCACGTCGGCATGGGACAGCTGTAGGAATGGCAGCCCAAGTTCACCCGCCAGGGCTTCGGCGAATGCGGTCTTGCCGTTGCCCGGCTCACCAAAGAGCAGGATGCCGTTGCGCGCGGGTTGCCGGGCATCGCGGCGACCGACGATGGCTTGCGCCGCGTCCTTTAGCCGCCCCTTGATCTCGGTGTTGCCGTGGATATGCTGGAAACTCAGTCCGGGGAGAACGGAGCGGGCTACCGGCTCCCTCTTGTCGCTCGCCGCGTCGGATCGCGTGGCACACGTGGCGGTCCGAACGCGGCGCTCGTGCCTCGCACCGGCTTGGAGAGGACCATAGGCGACCAGCCACGCGAGCAGCGTATTGAAGGAAGTGAACACGGCGAGATAGGCCATGCTCACCGAGAGCCAAGTGTAGAACGAGGCCATGAACAGCATTGCCGCCACCCCGGCCAACGCTGCCCAAGGCGCAACCATGCGCATCCAGAGCGACGCGTTGACGCCCATGTCTTTCAACACCCAGTAGCCCAACATGCGCCAGGCGAGCGACGCAACACCTATCCCGCATAGGAACGCGGGGGCGTAGAACGCGAACGTGTCGGCTTGGGGGTAGATCTGCGGGCCACCGTGGAAGATGGCGCCAAAGACCAAGCTGATCAACCAGACCTGGAGCAGAACCCGCCCCATCCAGGCGGCCAAGACCCCGACCACGCCTTCGGTCCATGCAATCAAGAAGCCAATCCCATTTTTCAGCGCATTCACGTTTTCGTTCCAAGTTCTGGTTTTTCATGGCTCACCAGGCGCAACACCACGGACAGCGCAGCGACTTCTCCCGCTGACCGGATCGCTTCGACCGATTCGGGTTGGTAGGTGAGCATGGCTTCGTTCACCTGTGAATCAGGTTCGATCCATGGAAGCACGAATGCACGAGCTGTCAAGCGTGCGTGGCCAAAAATCAAGCGGGCGCAGGACCATCGCACGCTGCGTCCATGTGGGGTGCGAGCGACATCAACCGTTGAAGGATTTCGTTGATGCCGCGCAGGCCGATCTGGTGCCGGCGCAGCGTGAACTGCGTCTCCGGCACTTGATCGCTGTCCAGATGCAGCGTGACTTTCACGACATCGGCTGAGGATGCGACGGGGGTTGCGCTCCATCCTCACAGCTTGCACACGCGGTCGAGCTCGCTCAGCCACCGACACACGCCCTCGAGGATCGCGAACTGCACGCGATCGGGTGAAAGCACGATCGGGGCCGGCAGGTGCACGGCTTCCTGCAGCGCAAACGCGGTCACCTCGCGCAGGCGCAAATCGGCCATGGTGTTGGTGGAGACCGTCGGCCAGCCTAGCTCGCTGGTAAGCACCATGCACAGGAAGCCCTGACGCGGGGCCCCATCCGGCAAAGTAACCTTTTCAATCTGCGTGGAGATCACGCCCTGATCGTTGCCCGGCACGGTGCGGTAGAGGTGACTGCGCAGTGCAACAGGGTGCCAGGCACTGACACAGTCGAATGGGCGAATGCCGTGAAAGACAGTCTTGGTCGTCTTGCGGGGTAGCCAGCGATCCAGAGCGTCGCCTACTGCGAAACATGCGGTTTTCCAGGCGGCGTCGCTCCCGACAACCTCCCAGTCCGCAGGCGCGATGACCGGCATCAGAAATATCTCGCAGAAACGCGTGCGGCTGTTGATCCGGTAGGCCAAGCGGGAGACGAGCGTCGCCATGATCTCCTGCGCAGCCCATTGATCGACCTGTCGCGTGACGAGTGCCCGTGCAGGTGAGTCTCGATCTGAGCTGTGCGCAGCATGGCGTATCCGGTGTACGACACGCAAAGGAAAAGGGAGACCGCAGTGCAGCCCCCTTTTGCGCATGTTCGGTGCGTGGCGCGCTGCTCTTGCTTCAGACAGCGTTCATCCCGTTGGACTGCCTTTCGATCAGCTTATTCGCGAGGAATTGCGCATGCTCCCTGCCCAGATCGAGATACTGGACCACGTCCCGGATATCGACCCACTGCTCGCCGTGGTCAATGTAATACGGAACCGTGACGAGATTCCTGCTTTCTTCTTCTCGCAGGACGTCCATGCTGATGTGGAGTATCTCTGCCGCCTGGCGCAGCGTGACTCGCACGCCGTACTTTTCAAACAGCAGCGCATGGGTGTGCATGCTTCGGATATTGACATTGCCCTTGGTGTGCATTTCGCGTCTCTCGTGATAAAGCGACTGTTGATCGTCGAAAACTAACTTTTCGGGTTCTTGGGGCCCGCCCCGGTTTGTCCTGCCGGCTCAGCAGCAGATCGCGCAACTGCACCTCAAACCGGGCCAGTTCCAGCGCAAACCCACTGACCGCCGCAACTTCTGTCTCGTCGCCCCCCTTCTGCCTGCCGGGTCGCAAGGCAGCTTTCTGCCATTCGTGCCTCCGTCCGCTCTTAGGCCTGCAGGTTCAACTCAAGGAAGATGTCGCGCCGCTCCTCGGCCTGCGCGGCATGCACGACCTCCACGCGCAACCCCTCCTCCAGCTTGATCAGACCGGCCACCGAGCGCTGCAAGACCTCGATCTCGAACGCCATTTGCGGGCTCTTTTCCTTGTCCACCAGCAGCCGGATGCTGTCGCCGCTCTGCAGTCGAACGCCTTGCGCTGCTTTGCCGCTCAGGTACACGCCGCGGAAGTCCAGAGACTTCACCAGCACCTTCAGGCCCTCACACGATTCAAAACGGTCGATCCAGGCCTGCGTGCGCGCCGCCTCCTCCTTGGACTGCGAGTGCACGCTGCCGTTGTAGGCCGCCGTGATCGAGGGGCGCACATGGCCCATCTCCAAGCTCAGTCGCGCAGCGCCTTCCTTGAGCCGCTCAGCATCTGCCCGGTATTGCGCCATCGGAATCGTCGCAACCACAGGCGCGGGCCTTCCCGTCAACTCCATATGGCGGCGATGGGCATACATGTGGCGCAGGCCGTGAGGAAGAACCCCAAGACCGTCCCCGGTTACCCCGTACTTGCGACACACATAATAGAAGTGGTTCTTCATCTGCACGTAGTCCTTGCCAGGAACCGAAAGGCACATCTGACGGTGCTTTCGCGCAAGAACCTTCGCGCGCTCTAGTGCGTCTCGCTGCCAGACACGAATCGCCGGATCATCCGAGAACGGTATCGTCCTCGCCTTGCCACCTTTGGCACCACCGACCGAACCATCCCGCACGAATAGGCTATCCCCCAGGTCACCAATGATTGGCGCCATGTGCGTTGCCTCCCTCGCGCGAAGACCAAACGCGAACATCATCTCAAGGCACATGGCAACCTCACCGTGCTCTCCGCGCATCTGCGCCATCACAGCAATCGGGTCGACACCCTTGACGGTCCAGGTTTTGGGCTCGAGCGCGATCTTGCTCTTGCGCTGCTTCTCCAGCGCGATGCCGTTCTCCTCGAGCCAGTCTTTGAACTCCCCGTCGCGCGGCACGACTTGAGGCTTACCCAGCAGCGTGAGAATCACTCGGAGCTTGCTCACCTTGTTCTTGATCGTTCCGTATGACTGGCCGGCAGCAAGCCAACGCTTGACCAGAATGCCTGCGTGCTTGCGACTCACCTCGTTCAGATTTCGCAGGAGCACTCGCTCCTTCTTCAGTTCTTTCTGCACACGCATGAGCGCCTCTTTGTGCTCGGTCTGCGTCGTCTCGGACATCGCCCGCTTTCGCCCCGTGCCCGCCGGTAGCTCTGCGTTCTCGAAGATGTAGATCACCTGACGTTGGAAGTTCCCAGCAAAGCGGTCCTCCGCGCGGGCGGCGACCTTCGTCAGCACACCCGTGTTTCGCCGCAGCTTGGTCGCTGCACGCCTGCGCGCCGCCAACTCCGCGCTGATCTGCCGGTTTACCTCCTTTGGATTTGGCAACTCGAAGTCGTCGTCATCAATGCTCTGCTCTGCTTCCATATGGTCGTTCTTCCTCATTGCAGGGTCGCCCCGCGGTTTCACATTCACGCGCCCGCGGCCTTACCCGCTCTTGCGCACCTGGTGCATACGTTCTCCCCTTGCCATTGCTTGAGCACGGCCTATCGACCGACCCCACAAAAGCAACAGAACAACGCACGCACGCCTACATCGGGCCTCGCGGCCCCTCTACAGCTTGGATTTCAGGTTTTGCGCCCCCTGACGGGCATCTTTCTCAAGTCGGGTTTTTCGCCAAGTACGTTAGTAATCCATCCTGCCGTCACGGGAAGCGACTCCGCGGGGCAACCCTCTTGCGAGGGGCACCCTGAACCAGTGAGCGGGCTCAGGGGGGTTAACTGACCTTCAAGGTCAGGGCCGTTTTCGGTTGGCCAGCCTCGAACAGCTATTCGCTGATCTCGTGACTTCACTTGTCAGGGGGACTTGACCCCTGACCCATTCCGCGAGCGCTCTTTCCCGCCATTCCCTTTGTAAGCCTCTTGGGCTCCCAGCTTTGCCAGGCGGATTGACTTGCCACTCTAGGTGGGCGCGTGCGTCGGCACGTGAAGTGATTGCTTGATTTACCCAGAGGGTCGCCGGCTCAGGTGCTTCTGTAGAGAACAACACGTGAAGGCGGGTCCAGTGTTGGACCTGATGGATTGCTAGCGGGCTATACCCCAAGGGGGTCGCCACTTCCTGTCCGCGTCGCGGGACAAGCTGCTGGGTCACTGACCCGGTTTTGGACCGTCTTGATCCTGGCGCGCATCTCTCAACTTGGAGAGGTGCGGCTTGCTCCTGCTTGGGAGCTGTACGGGCAGGCACTTGGCCTGCGAAACGTCACGTGGACGTAGCGGGATGCAATGTAAGGCTTTTTCTGAAGGGCCGCAATTGAATCGGTTCAGTTGTGGGCAACTGCTTTCGGCGGCATGGGTTATCCACGGTTTCAACTTCTTGGTCACTCCGGCCGTCATCGTTGTAGAGCAGCCTGGCAGGGCTTGTCCACGCTGGCTCTGGTCATCACTCACTGTTGAATCGCTCCTGTTGAATTGGCCTACCAAGAAGGATATGAACAAAGCAACCGAGATGTCGTCCTTTCGGCGGTCATCGATGGCGCGCCGGGACTGCTTCCACCTGTCCTGCGCGGTGCGCGATTCGATGCGGTCGTTCTTCCGGAGATGTGGCACGGTGGTGCCGGCTTCTTCAGGCCATCCCGTCTGCGAGTTCATTCGCCCGCTTCGGGTGTTTGCTGCCACGCGGCCCACTTCGCAACTTCGCCGGCGCCCGCTGCGGGCCTCTGGCAGCCCGCTTTGGGCGTTGCGCTAGCACAAGGAACGTTCGCTGTCTTTTTTGTCCGCCCATTTCGGGCGTTTGGCTGCCCGCTCCGGGCGATTCGCTTGAACTGGACCGCGTAGCGAGACAAAACATCGGCGTGCCACTAACAATCTGGGCGTGCACACGAAGTGCATCCATTTCAAGGAGAGTCCCAGTGCAACGTGATATGAAGACCATCGTCATCGAAACCTGTGCGATCGATGTCGGATACAGCAATGTGAAGTACACCTCGGGCCGCGTGGAGGTCGGTGGCAACGTCGAAATCTGCACTGGCCACTTCCCTGCACTTGCGCCGGTGGTGCCAAGCGTGGGACTCCAGGCCGCGCCTGGCAGCAAGGGTGCCGACGGCACGCTTGTTACGCTGGGCGGAACGCGCTACTTCGCGGGTCGTGGTGTCAAGTTCCACGTGTCTGGCACCGATCCGCGGACCGTACCGGTCAACTACTGTGAGACTGATGAGTACATGGCGCTCTTGCGCGGTGCGCTGCACTACATCGCGCAGGACGTGGGTGCCCGTCAGACTTTGGTCATCGAGCAACTTGTACTGGGCCTGCCGCTTACAACCTTTCGTAAGTACCGGGACGCCATGCCCGCTCGCTTCGAGGGGGACCACGTCCTCGCATCCATCGGTGGCGCGGAGCGCCTCATCGTTCACGTGAAGAAGGTGCTGGTTGTCGTTCAACCGATGGGCGCGCTCTATCAGTTGGGCTCGTCCACCGCAAGCATGGCTTCTTCTGGGTGGACCTTGGTAGTCGACGCCGGCGGCGGAACGCTGGACTGGTTCGTCTCGCAAGACTTGCAGCCGAACTGGACACGCGCGGGCGCTCACTCGCGCTCTATGTTGGCCTGCTGCTACGCAGTGGCCGATCGGCTCAACCCCAACTGGAAGAACAGCTACGAGGTCATCAAACGCATCGATGAAGCGCTGCGGACGGGTGCCGACTCCTTTGTGGTGGGTGGCGAGGAGTTCATGATTGCGCACTACCGGCCCAGCATCGAAGCGGTCCTTCGTGAGTCGGTAAACATCATGATGGCCTCCGTGAAGCAGACGGATGACCTCGATCACATTCTGCTGACCGGTGGTGGGGCCGCTCTTTTTGGCGACTTCCTGGCCGAGAACTACCCCCATCTGAAGCGGCTGCTTCGAGAAGATCCGGATTGCCTCTATGCCAACGTCAAGGGCTTTCACTTGATGGGCGAGGTCCAGCGCCGGGTTGGCCATTAAGCGTTTCAAAGGAAGCGGTCATGACTTCAGTGCCATCCGAAGCTCAGCGAAGGACGCGCCAAGAGCGCGAGGAAGACCCAGACGAGGTTCGCATGCGGCTTACTATCCATCGCTCGATTGGAGATCTCTTCACGGACCTCAAGGAAATCCCTGAGCGGCGGCGCTTGGATCGCATTCGCCAGCTTTTGACCTTGGGCTACCTTGTTCAAACCAATGGCATACCGGCGACGATCGGTGTTCCCGCTGGCAAGGGAACGCATCCTGGCGCTGCGAATGCGCCACACGGTGCAGCTGGTCCGCGTCAGACAATGAGTGCTCCCGCGAGAGGATCGAGCCGGCAGTCAGTTCAGAAGATCGCCGCGTTGACTGACGAAGCCATCACGCGTGCTCATGAGCGCATTGGTTCGCCATTGGACTTGATGCCTCCTGGTTGAGATGGCCAGCCCTCGCGCACAAGGGCCGGAATTCCCCCGGTCATTTTTTTTGCAGCGAGCGATTTGCCACCAACAAGGAGGCCGAAGACCGGAGGTGACACGATGGAAAGCTCGGATACTCCCGACGCAAGACCGCATGTCTATCAAGTTCGTGTGAATGTCCCGCCAGACGACCCACTTGGGATGTACGCCGAGATCATGGCGCTTCCCTCCACGCTACGGCCTCGCTATGCCCGCGATTTGATGATGCTTGGTCTTGCCTTCACGCGGATGGTAAATGGCGCCGGTGCAATGGCTGACGCCTTGCAACAGGTGAGCACAACCCACGCTCCTACTTCGGTCTACCCGCACATCGCCGCAAAGCCGACGCCGCGCTGCGCTGCGCCTAGCAAAGCAGCGGACGCTGACACCCGTGACGCAGTGGATGGAGGAAATGCTTTCGCCGAGGTGTCTGGCAACACGGGGCAGTCGCAGTTCAGCAAGAACGGTTGATGCGGCTGCGAGATGGCCTGCATGAGGCAGGCTTGTCCGGCCTCTTTTGCATTCCGGGGGCCCTTGACATCAGGTTGATCAATGAGAACCTGATTGCATCGAAACCAAGTTTTTGGCCCCGAAATGCCCGACCTGAATCAACTCGACCTGACCGCCATTGACTTCCGCCAACACTACGCTGTCGAGCCGGCCCCAGCCAAAGAGCCTCACTGGCTGCTGAGCGCGCTTTATGGCCGCGACCTTCTCAAGATGAAGCTGCGCCAGGTCGACCCAAGGCTGCATGTGGCGAAGTGGGAGTACGCCTCCTACCTCGATCCACTGCTGGAGCGCATGGTGGATGAACTGGGTTTACGCAATGCCTCCAGGCCGCACACCGTGAGGCAGAAGTTGCGCTACATCCAAACGGTCACTCACTCGATGCTCGCACTGGAAAAGGGCCTTCCTCTGCCGGTTTGGGCTCACGCGTAGCGCACATTCCATCCCGCCCCTGCTACGGGTCGCTCAATCACACGTATCGACAAAAAGCACGTCGAAAACTAAGTTTTCCTTGGTTCTCATGCTCCTGGAGTCGATGCGATCCTAGTTGCCATACATCAACATCGACGAGATGTGTTCACACACTTTTTGTAGCGCTCAATCGCTTTTGTAGATCGCTCTATATGGCCGCATCTTCGCCCGCGCCTGTTGCACGGATTTGGCGTCGCTGCGCCACTGCAAACTAAGTTTCGTGCTTGAGCCGCTTCGGCCTGCCCGGTCAGTTGGCGCCCTTACCGATCGGGTGAATGCCGGAGGAAGAGCAGTCCTGGCTTGAATTCCCAATGGGAAGACGCTGAGCGGTCGAAGGCCGTGGCCAACCACTGCCTGGGAGGCTACCGAGGCGCGTGCATGCTTCAGCGACTTCTACGACTGCGCATCGTCCAGAGCCGGTCAAGTCGAATACGTTCGGCGCGCTAGATTGCGGTCTGGCGCCGCAGTGCTTCTTTGGCGTCCTTGAACCAACGGTTGAACGCCCAGGCGCCCAAAATGCCAAGAAGCAAGATGATCTCGAGGAAGTCCAACGCAGACATGATGAATTCCAGAGCCGTCGTGCGCTGCCTCGACCACAAAACTTGATTGTACGAACTGGGGCGGATCGGTGGTCAGCCGCGCTGACGCAGCAGTGGTCCGATTCGTTAGACCGGTCTGGACCAGCCCAGTATCTTCACCTCACCGCACGTCAGTGCGTGAAGGCAGATGCCTTCCAACACCAAGAGCCAAGTCAACCGGCGTGACTTAGCTATCAGAACGGCCAGCACCTAGCTCAGGCCACATGACTCTCCCATCTCGCCAGCGAGATGGCCCATCCCGATTTTTCGTTTCTTCTTCTATGCGCAACTTTGCCTTGCGCGTGCGCGAGGCCGGTGTCAACGACTCAACGCGCAGTGATGTGCTCTGGCACAGCGCACGTTAGATCACGAACCACTATTCGATGGCGCAGATTCGCGAGATCCACGAGGCATTGGAGAAGGTCACGCGCCCCAGCAACGGTTGGAACAAAAGTTTGCAGGCGCTCAAGGCCGAGCATGCAGCGTGCAAGGCCACGGCAGGTGCGGCCCTTGGGAGCGGGAAAATCGAGTTCCCCAAAAGTCCCGCAGCAAAGAACACGGGCCTACGTTCCGAAGAACGTACGCTCTTGATGTAGGTGGCGCGGCTGGCAGGATTCGAACCCACGCCCCCTTGGTTCGACGCCTTCGGGTCCGCTGGTTCTCGTTCGGTGTTCGGTGGCTCGACGCACCGCATCTGCGATCACGCTGCCCGCAGACTCTCTCGCCGCCTCCGTCGGAGTCGCTGATTCAATCCGCCGCTGCGTCGCGCGCCGCGTGACACGCGTGGGCTCGTAGAAGTCGCTGACCAGCTGGAAGTCATCGCCCAGCGTCTCCATCGGGTCGTACTCTCCTGCGGCCCCCCCAAAGACCGAATCGAACTCGTCAACCAGGCCTTGCGCGCTGGCCGCATCTCGGGCCTGCTTGACCGTGGCCATGGCATCGGCGTCACTCGCGGCGTTGATCGAAAGCCGCAGCAGATCGAAAGGCTGATAGTTGCTGGCCACACTGCTCGCCTTCCACATCTGCAGCTTCAGCGGGACGTGCCGCAGGCCAGCGAAGCGAAGCTCGATCATTCGCAGTTGCGCGGTGAGCGTGCGAAAGTTGTTGATCGAGGATGACCTCACTTCGAAGACGCTGAGCAGATCGTCCTGGCCGTCGATCTGCACGACCATCTTCACCTGCCTCCTGCAGGCGTTGCCTGCCGCCTGGGCGAACGCGCAGCGATCTGGCCCGGGACAAGGCACTTGGGTGATGGTCTGCGTGGAGTCGCCCGCCTCGCTCTGGCGCTTTGCATTCTTGCCATCACCTGTGCACAGCGGGGCGCCGGTGCCGGTGTCATAGGCCCGGTAGTTCGCGGTGATGGCGTTGTCGGTCTTGTTGAAGAACATCTTCACCGGCACTTCCACGATGGCGTTGGCTTCCCGGTTCGCCTCGCGCTCCATCAGTCGGTCCTGGATCGGGTGCTTGGCGAGTGCAGGAGCCACCGCCCCCGGTTCACTCGTTTCGTGATGGCGCGCGCAGACGACCATCCCAGGTCGAGTCCGGATCGTTCCGGGCTCATCGCCGGCTTCGCAGTCGACCTTGATGATGCCTTGGGCGAAGGGGGTGATGGCGATGGTCTTGAGGTTCATGTGGACGGGCCTTCGGTGGTTCCTGAATCGGTTCGATCCATGAAAGCACGAAAGCCTGCTCTGTCAATGGCGCTTGCCGAGGTCCCGAGGTGGCTGCTTGCCGTCGCGCGGCACATCCAAAACCGGCGCCAGCGAGGCCAGCACCTGCAGAACATCGTTCACGCCGCGCAAGCCAATCTGGTGTTTTCGTAACGTGAACTGGGTAAGAGGCACCTTCTCGCTGTCGAGACGCAAGGCGATCTTGATGACATCGGCAGAAGTAGCGATGGGTGTAGCGCTCCAGCCAAGAATCTTGTTCGCTTGATCAAGCTCTGTGAGCCAAAGGCATACGCCATCCACGACGGCGAACTGAACCCTGTCGGGCGTGAGCACCAATGGCGGCACCGAGTGCTGTGTGTGCTGCAGCGCGAACCCCACCACGTCGCGAAGGCGTTTGTCTGCCATGGTGCTTGGGGCCGGTAGTGCCGGCCAGCCGAGCTGGCTCGTCAGCACCATGCACAGAAAGCCCAGGCGCGGTGCCGAATCCGGATAGTCGATCGCCTCGGTAATCGTTGTCAGCTTGGCCTGGTCATTGCCTGGCAGCGTGCGGTTCAAGTGGCTGCGCAAGACTGCAGGCCGCCAGGTGCCCACCCAGTCGAAGGGACGAATGCCGTTGAAGACAGTCTTGGTTACCTTCTTGGGAAGCCATCCGTCCAAAGCCTCACCAATGGCAAAGCTCGCCGCCTTCCAGTTCTTCTCGTTGGAGATCACATCCCCCGCTGCGGGTTCGATGACGGGCAGCAAGAACATCTCTGCGAAGCGCGCACGACCGTCGACCCGATAGGCCAGTCGAGAGACAAGCGTGGCCATCGCCTCCTGCGCCTTCTCCTGGTCACCCTGGCGCGCGACCACATCCCACATGCCTGCGTCATCGTTGCGCCGGATGGCGTCGTCAAGCTCCACTTGCCATTTGGCTTGGACAAGAACTGGGTGTGTGTGCATTTCTGCTATCTGTGCGTTGCTGGGTACGTTCATTTCGCGCTTTCCTCGCATTGAAGGTATCACGCGGCAGCGACCATTCAAGCCCTCCTTTTGGGCCTGAATCGTCTCGTTGAGCGTGCTCCGTTGTACTTTTCTCCACGTGTCGTTTTGCAATCTGGAGGTACGAATCCACCTCCAGTTGCACGCATGCTACTGATGCTTCCTTTTGAGCATCTCAATCTGAAGTTGAGTCCCATGGCTGCTCGGACGAGTGAGCATGTGCTCGGCGCTTCGGCTTGACTTTCGTGGTTCCCGTGTTTTCATGGTGAAAAGACTTTCTACCCTTGCCACATGGAAACCTTCACCGATTTCAGCACTGCGCTCAATCTTGTTGCCACAGCCACCGACGAGGCTCGCCCTCTGCCCGGCTTCGCACAGGACAGCCTTTTGTTCAAGGATCTACCGGCGCATCTCTACCACGCTGACCGGGACGCTCTCAGCTGTTCGCTGCTCAAGCCCCTGCTCGTCTCACCCGCCCATTTCCAGACTGCGCTAACCGCCAGACACAGCGACAGCGACGCCAAGGACTTCGGCACCTTGCTGCATTTGCTGCTCCTGCAGCCCCATCTCGTGGGCCAGGAAGTGGCTGTGTACCCCGAGATAGTCCACCCCACGACCAAGGCCTACCGCGAGTTCGTGGAAACCAACGCGCTCAAGCTGGTGGTGGACGAGCCGACGTTCTCGGCGGCGCGGCAGTTGGCCGACAAGGTGCACGAGACACCCTACAAGGGTCGCCCGCTGGGCCGTTTCATTGAGGAGTCGATGACCGAGGTGAGCATCTATTTCACTGAGCCCACTACCGGCCTGCGGCTGCGTGTGCGCCACGACATCTATCACCCGGATCTGGCGTTCGACCTGAAATCCACTCGCCACGCCAGCGTGAACTTGTTCAGCCGCGATGCCGTCGTCAAGTTCGACTACGACCTGCAGGCCTTCATGTATTCACTTGGCCGCTCCCTATACGAGGGTACGAGCGACGCCAAGCCGTTCGTGTTCATAGCCGCCGAAAGCAACGAGCCGTTTTCGGTGCACACACTATCGGCCAGCAATTCCTTCCTCACCAACGGCGCGAAGAAGTTCCAGGAATGCCTCTCGGTCTACAACGCCTGTGTGGCCACCGGGCACTGGCCCGACCTCAGCAGCGACGGAGAGATTGAGATCGAGCACTGGCAACAGTTCACGCCCATGCGCGCCTGGGTGGCCGGGCATTCGAGAACGTGAACTCAGCGAGCGCACTCAGCCATTCTTTCAGGGCCAGGTTCAACTTTGCATTGAGGTTGTATGCCTGACAACAGGAGCAAGGCCAAGACACACTGCGAAAAGGTGCATGGCCTATACCGCGTGACAGGCGAAGCGTGTGCAGCGCGCTATGTGCCGCGCGCAAGCGATTCAAACCGCGTAAGGCTACTCAGAAAAGCCAGTTTGACCGTGCCGGTAGGACCGTTTCTCTGCTTACCTATGATCACTTCCGCCACCCCTGGCTCTTCACAAGCGTCCTTGGTGTAGTACTCGTCACGGTAGAGAAACATGATGGTGTCCGCGTCTTGCTCAATGGCCCCGGATTCTCGGATGTCACTCATCATCGGCCTTTTGTCCACCCGGGCCTCCACACTTCGATTGAGCTGAGACAAGGCGATCACCGGGCAGCGCAGTTCCTTGGCTAGCATCTTCAACCCTCGGCTGATGTCCGCGAGTTCTGTAGCCCGGTTTTCGGCATGAGCGCCGGCATTGCTACTCATGAGCTGCAGGTAGTCAATAACGATCAGACCCAACTTGCCGTGCTCTCTTGCCAACCGACGTGAGTTCGATCGGATCAAGCTGGGAGTAATGCTCACCGTTTCGTCGATGTGCAATGGCATCCGAGCCATCTCTTCCGCGGCCTCGCTGAAACGAAGCCAATCGTCATCCGTTAGTTTCCCCGTGCGGAAGCGGCTCGCATCGATCCGGCCCATGGAGCAGGTCAGGCGATCGGCCAACTGGTTCGCGCCCATTTCAAGCGAGAAGATAACGACAGGCAGTTTCTGTATCCTGGCCACGTGCTCAGCGATGTTGACCGCGAAGGCGGTCTTGCCAATCGATGGGCGGGCAGCAATGACGATCAAATCGCCTTCCTGCATGCCTGCGGTCATGCGGTCGATATCCCTGAAGCCCGTTGCGATTCCTGTCACATCGCTTTGAGCTTCGGACCGAGCCTGAACGCGATCCATGACGCTCATGATGAGCTTGCTCATCGCCACGGGACCGGTGGCGCGTCGACCGCCCTCCTCTCCGATTCCAAAGATCTTCTGTTCTGCCTCGTCGATCAAGACCTCGACTTCGCGACCTTCTCTGTTGAAAACCGAGTCGGAGATCTCTGCACTGGCAATCAACAGCTTGCGCAGGACAGCTTGCTCGCGAATGATTTCTGCGTAGCGCCGAATGTTGGCGACGCTGGGAACGTACTGGGCGAGCGTGTTCAGGAACGAGATGCCGCCAATGCCTTGTGCGAGGCCTTTCGCAACCAGGTGTTCATACACAGTGACGACGTCACCCTCTCTGCCCGAAGTGATCAATTCCACAAGCGCCACAAACACAATGCGATGTTCGTGTCGGTAAAAATCGTGCTCGTCGAGCACACCATCGATGTGATCGTGCGTTCGGTTGTTCATGAGCAGCGCGCCAAGAATCGACTGCTCGGCCTGCAGCGAGTAAGGAGCTGTGGTGGCGCGCTCCGACATCGGGTCCTGATTCAAGGCACCAGGTTCGAATTCGTTAAGGTTGTCCCATGGAATATTCATGCTTATTCCACGACCTCAGTTTCGCCTTGGATCAGTTGTTGATCCGACTTGTACATCTCGACCATGTAGTTCAAGAACAATGGCGTCAACGCGCCGTTGGCGTCCACAAAGTTCTTGTACTTCAGCGTTGCCTGAGCGGACATGACGCCGCGAGAACGCATCACCGCGACGGCACGCTCCAGTAACCCCAATTGTTCTTCCCGCGGCAATGCCACGATCAGCGCGCGGATCTCGTCGGATGCTGTTTGCTTAAGTTCGATCGGAGGTTCTGCAGGAGTCTTCGGAGACGGCACTGTCAGTACATGTTTCGCCATGTCTTTCGCGACGGTGCGCAACCAGGCACTTCGGTTGTGAATCTCGCTTGCGTTCTCGCGACGGGTCACGTGCTCGAGTCTGTTCAAAGCAGCCAGTGCGATTCTGCCTCCTTGGTGGTACTCCGATGCAATGGACTTGATCGTTGAAAGAGGCACATCGAGAGCGGCGGCTTTTTCGATCAGCTCCAGCGGCAGACTCTGATCCACCTCGGTCGCCGTGGCCTTGCGCCGGATTCGGAAGTACACCTCGGTCACGCTGTTGCGCGGCCCGTCCCGCTTTTCTTCGGGCCTTTCGACTTCGATGTCCGTCAGTTCACTGATTTCTTGCAAGGCAGGAGTGATCGTTTCGTATTTGACCTTTCGCCAGTCGCGCCGCGCCGCATTTGGCTTGTGCGATATGGCCGTCGTCCACCATTCAGGTGAGTGAGCGGAAGTACAACCGCCCGGCACCGTTTTGTAGCGAGCAAAGATCTCGTAGAGAGCGATGGCGGCATACGATCTAAGCTTGACGATTTGCTTGAGATCGATCAACGTGTACAGGCCATGGTTGATCAAGAGCCTCATGATCTCTGGCGGCAACGCCCACTGGGCAATAACTTCTTTATTGCGCTTGAATATCTTGACCTGGCTCAGCAGGCTCATGTTGCCCCAGGCGTCTTCGATGCCCTTCTCCACCGGCTTCCAGTCGACCTCAGTCCTGCGCATCTCGTGGAAGCACTTCTTGGCGCGCGTGTAAAAGTCCTTGTAGTCCTCATCGACATAGGACAACAGGTCGGCCAGGCGGGCCTCGAAGGTGTGAGTGGCCGACGGCTCCTGGCTTGTGCTTTCAACAATGCGCTTGCATTGGTTCTGTGTCTCCCACAGAAGAATGGTGTAGATCTTGCGTGACAGCGTGGACAGTTCCTTGACTGAAGGAATCATCACGATCAAGTCATTCGATTTTTTGTAGATGAGCTCTTGGGCGGACGGCATGGCTGTGTTCGGTGCGTCAAATGCGTACGGAAAATTATATGTAGGCCGTACGGCATCCACAAGTGCCCACTCAGCCAAGCTTCGGTTTTTGCCGTACGTCTTCATCGTGAAGTCAGATTTCGGTACTTGGGTTCAGCTATTCATACACCTTGCCGCTCTCCCACAAGCCCGCAATCCACTCATCTTCGGTTTTCGCCGTACGCTTTGCTCCCGCAATTGGCGTACGGCGAAAGACGAACATCAGATTTTTGCATCTGCTTGGCCCAAAACTGCAAGTCCGGCAATCGAAGTGAGGCACATGGCTCCACCGGTACGCATTTTCGGTTTTAGGGGTACGCGTTTTCGGTTTTTGTCGTACATATCTTCGGTTTCTGACGTACGTCAATGCTGAAAATAACTATATAAATCAAAGAGTTATGCGATATTTTGAGATGCCCAAGTTCTTTCAAGACTTTCTTTAAAGTTTCAAGCTACCCGCTGTACGCGGGCAGCCTTTGAGTTCTAGCTGGCGGGATCTAATGTCTTCTGCCTGAGGATCCCTGTCAAAGTGGGTCTAATGCTTGGTTTTCTGCTGCAAGGCGGTATTTCACAGGGATGCCGTAGCCGATTTGAAATTCTGCATTTTTCCAGTTGTTCGCTAAAATTCGCAGAATGCGGCGCACCCCGGCGTCGCGAGGAACTCCCATGCGCAAGGTCAAACCTACCCCGGCCGAAATCGGCCTTTCCGAGCTAGAGGCTCTCACGGAGAACGCCGGCAATGTGATCAGCCAGGTGCGATCTTTCATGCTGGCGCCTGAGGCAAGAAAGAAACCACCCGTGTTCAACAGCGCGCAGCTTTGTGAGCTATGCGGTATCGACCGCTCTCGACTCCAGTATTTGGTGAAGAAGGGAGAACTGCCCGCAGGAGACCGCGAAGGCAATGGGCGGCGGGAGTGGACCTTGGCGGAAGCGCGCGAGTGGGTCCGCGCCTTGCGCTCCGAGTATCTTCGAGACCCTGCGTTGGCCACTGCGGCAGTCATCACGGTGGCCAACTTCAAGGGCGGCGTGTCCAAGACGACAACCGCGGCTGTCCTCGCGCAAGGTTTGAGCCTGCGCGGGCACAAAGTCCTGGTCGTCGATTGCGATCCTCAGGGTTCGTTGACGACCCTGTTTGGGGTACTGCCTGCCAGTGAAGTTGAAGAGGAAGACACGATCATGCCTCTATGCACTGGTGAGGCAGAAAGCATCATGCCCAGCATTCAGAAAACCTACTGGGATGGGATTGATCTGGTGGCTGCCGCTCCCCTCCTCTTCTCAGCCGAGTTCATGTTGCCGCTTAAGCAGGTGAAGGACCGGTCTTTTGCTTTCTGGCGCGTGTTGGACAATGGATTGGATGAGGCGCGCGACGAATATGACGTGATCATCATCGACACGCCCCCTTCCCTCTCTTACATCACGATCAATGCGTTGATGGCCGCGAACGGTGTTGTGATGCCGCTTCCTCCAAGCTCGCTGGATTTTGCTTCGAGTGCGCAGTTCTGGAATTTGTTTACCGAGACGTGCACTTCGCTTTTCGATCGAAATCCCGACAACAAGAAGTTCCATTTCATTGATGTGGTGCTGTCCCGTGTGGATCGTGGTGACGTGGCCAGTGCGGCTGTGAGGGAGTGGATCATGTCGGCGTACGGGCCGAAGGTGTTGCCGATCGAAATCCCAAAAACAAGTATCGCGGCCAGCGCCAGTGCCACGTTTGGCACGGTGTACGACATTGATCCCGCTTCTGTACAGGCCAAGACCTTGAAGCGCGCACACGACGCGTACGAGGATCTGATCAATTTCATCGAACCGCAGATTGAGGGTTTCTGGGCTGATTGCGCGCAGATTGTGAAATCGACTGAGACCGAACTCCAGGCGAAGGAAAAGGAAGTGGGGACCACTAATGAATAAACGTGCACTGAGTCCCGCGCAGCGGGCTATGCAAGCTATCCACCAGCAGAATGCAACACCGGTTGAGCGCCCGGCGCGTGATAAACCCTTTGCCGCCACGAAGACAGGGCCAGGAGGACTCAGTGCAGCGATGATGGAGGTGGATGAACGTGTCATCCAACTTACGTCGCGGGCTGAAGAAGCTGAGAAGGCGTTGGGTAACTGGCAAGGCGCTGTGCCTGCCAGGAAGATGGATCCCAAAACGATCGGCCATTCGTCATATGCCAACCGGCTGAACGAGAGCTTTTCTGGGGCGGAGTTTGATGCGCTCAAGAAGGAGATCCAGGAAGCAGGGGGTAACGTTCAACCGATCAAGGTGCGGCCAGTTAGTGGGAAGGCCGAGCAGTTCGAGGTGGTCTTCGGTCACCGGCGTCATCGCGCTTGTCTGGAACTTGGGGTGGATGTGTTGGCAGTGATCGAGGTTATGGACGACCGTCGGTTGTTCACTGAGATGGACCGCGAGAACCGCCTACGCGCTGATCTCAAACCGTATGAGCAAGGGTTGATGTACAAGAGAGCCCTCGATAGCGGCTTGTATCCCTCGCAACGCAAGCTCGCGGAAGATCTAGGGGTGGACCAGGGAAACGTCTCTAAGGCTGTTGCGCTTGCATCACTTCCCACAGAGGTTCTGTGCGCTTTCTCCAGTCCGCTCGCCATTCAGTACCGTTGGGTTTCCCCCCTGAAAGCGGCGTACGACAAGAACGGCGAAGAAGTGGTGGAGGCTGCGAAGGAAGTCGTTTCTCGTGAGAGAAGGCCTAGCGATGAGTCCGTGTTCGTCATTCTGTCTGGGAAGGTGTCTGCACCCGGAAAGGGAAAAGACGAGTCTACTCAGAACATCGTTGGGAAAAATGGGGTCACTGCGACCCTGCGCAGCACCCAAAGTGCGCACATTTTTGAGATCCCCAAGTCGGGTCTCACACCTGGGAAGGTCGATCAAATCCGAGAGTTAATCGCACAACTCTTGGGATGAAAAAAGGGGGTGATGTACGGTACATCACCCCCTTTTTTTTCTTCCCCCTACAGGTTGGGCTTCCACGTGTTGATTTGCCCTTGCCGCCCACTTTTGACATTAGGGGCGTGCAGGGAAGAGGGTGATGTACCGTACATCACCCAGGGCTGCGACTTGACCTTTTGGGGGCTGTTATTGAGCCACCTTCGCCCATGCCCGCTGTAGCTCTGCAGCCCGACGCTGAAGTGGCGCACGGCTGTAAATGGACATCGTGGTATCGATGCGCGAGTGTCCGAGCTGCTGTTGTACGACATCGTAAGGTGTGCCCAGTGCCACTGAGGTCGTCCCAAAAGTATGGCGCAGCCAGTGCGCCGAAGCGCCCTGCAGGCGGCTTTGCTCAGCTGCCGACAGGGCGGGGCTGACCACCGCGCGAGCGAGCCACGTGCGGGTGGTCTTGTAGAGAGTCTGGTAACTCACCGGCTTCATCGGGTCTGCAAGGCTGGCCAGCAGTGGTGCGTTGCCCGGCGCAACATCAAGACTCTCCAGGCCGCGGCTGGCCAAATAGTCGTCCAGCACGTTGAGCGCCACGTCGACCAGCATCACGTCGCGGGCTTTCCCTCCCTTGCCCACCACGCGCAAGAAAACCCCTTCAGGCTCGACCCGGATGTCGGAAATCTTCGCGGCCAGCAGCTCGGCGCTTCGCAGACCCGTGGTGGACAAGAAAGCGACCACGAACCGAGCACGCGAGCGGGCAGGGGAGGGCGGCTGGCGCTCGATGAAGGCTCCGATCTCGCCCATGGCCTTGAGCGATATCGCTTTCGTGTCCAGGGCGCGGCTGTCTTGGGCCGACGCCGTGCTTTGGCCGGTCTTCTTCACAAGCTTCCACGGGTTGGCACGCAAGTACTCAGCGTTGCACAGCCAATCGAACCAGCTGGCGAGGATCGTCATCGCTTGCCGCTGGCTCGCGGCGCTGAGCTGGCCTTTAAATGGCGTCCAGCCCTCTTGGTCAGGGGACGCCTTGGCGCGAGAAATCCATCCCTCTGGCACGTACGCGAGAAACGTCTGGTAAGCCTGGGCGTCGTCGAGTTTGAAGTCCAACAGGCGGCGTCCCGCACGCTCGATCTGCAGCCACAGCAGCAGCCGGCGGCCCTCGCGAAGGTAGGATTTGCGGGTGGCTTGCGAGCCCGCGCAGGCCTCTGCCCAGATGGCCAGCGCTTGAGGGTCGGTGCGGATCGCGCCGATGTTGTCTTCGCGCCAGGCGGTGTTCAAGCTGGAGGAGGGCGGGACCAGGGCGTTATCCGATGGGCTTTCAGGTTGGCTACCAGATCGGATTTGGGCTCGGTTTTCGGGTCGTTCGATCACCGCTTTCGTCCGGCTTTCGAGCGAACCGATCAAGGCCTGCGTCGGCGCCGCAAAGCCCATCGAGCGCCGGCGCGTGCTGCCCGGCAGGATGGCTTCGAGCTGCTGTGCAATGTGAACTGCCTTCGTGCGGCCCACGGCCATGATGCCGCTGTACCACTGACCCCCCTGGCGCACACGATCGGCCAGCTGCTGCAAGTTGATGTAGCCCGCGCGCACCAGGCGCTGCGCCAGGTGGTCCGGAAACCAGGCATCAACTTCATCGGTCGGGCGCGGCTGCGCGGTGGTGCGCCCGTCAACTTCCAGGCGGCGAAGGATTTCAACCACGCGCTGGCGGCTGCGCTCGCGCCGCTGCAGCGTTGCCTGGGCGGTTGAGGCTTGCGGCGTCGGCGGGTACTCGGCCTCATAGAGCTCCAGCTGCTCGGCTTCGCTCCAGCCGTCCAGGTCGCGCGCTTCGATGAACTCGGACAGGGTAGGGCGCTTGGCCTGGCTGGGCGCTTGGCGGGCCTTCTCGCGGATGCGAATGCCGATGAGTCGGTGGTGGCGCTCGCCGGCTTGTTTGGCCGCCAGGCGCAGCTGGGCGCTGAGCTCGTTGTGGGCGATGTGCGCCTCGCGCGGATCCTCGATGCCCAGGTAGGTGCGCGCGCAGGCCTGCACCTCCAGGCCGTCGGCGACGGCGCGCAAGTACGCCAGGTGATGGGGGCCGATGCGCACGCGGTTCATTTTTCAATCACCTTTTTCGGCGCGGCCCCGCTCAGCCCGTTGATAGGCGACGTAGGCATCAAAAATGTCGCGCCCGATCATGGCCATCAACTCTCCACTGGCGCGCTCGTAGCGGCTGCTGCGAGCGTCGATGGAAATGATGCGATGGGCCGTGTTGGTGCGCTCATCGGCCCCATCCAGGCGTGTGGACCGGTACCCGCTCAGCATGAAGTTCTGCGGCTTCACACCGGCAAAACGGGGGTAGTTTTTCAGCACATACAGCCCGAGTTTTTCGCCGCCAATGAGGCTGTCGCACTCTTCCATGAGTTGTCGGTCGAGCTGGTGCGCCGCCCGGTCATCGCCCCAACGTGCCTGGGCCAGCGCCCGGGCGCTCGTCGTGTCTTCCTCGAGCCGGCGCTGGTCGCTGAACGCCTTGTACTGATCGGCCCAGCGCGCGAACACGCCCAGATCTTCTGCCTGCCGATCAAGCACCTGGGCGGCACGCTGCAGGGCCTGAAGATCGGCCGCGCTCACGGTGTCTTTCAGCTCGTCTGCGGTCTTGCGCAGCGTCGTCGCCGTGCGCTTGGCGGCCGAGGCTTGGGACTTGAAAGAGACCCCGCCGTGGTACTTGGCGGTGGTGGCGTGGCGCTCGACCAGGTCGGCGCTGGGCTTGAGGCGCGACTTGAAGTCGGCGGGCAGGCCTGGGTAAGTGCTTGTCGCCATTGGAGATTTCCTGGTCGCGGGGTTGGAGGCTGTGTCTGACGCGGATTCAGGCTGCACGATTTGAGGTAGAGATTATGCAAATAATCTTAACCTAAGCTCCCCAAATTGTTGTCGAATGAATATGGGGCGTTCATGGAACGCGCAAATGTTGTGCGATTGATCTTGGATGCGTACGGGTGCACGGTAGCTGCCGACAATGTGATGCTCGGCGTCGAGATAGCATGGCGCGTCGAACTACAGCACCTCGTGCAAGAAGTCCATGACCAGCGTGCCAAGTGTGCATCTCTCACGTGCCCCGTTTGGACCTCTCACTTTCGAAGGGTGCCCAGGTGTCGACGGCTGGCATGCCGTTTCTGATGAATGGGCTGGATGTACGAGCACCTCATGGGGTGTAGCGTAGCCAGCGGTCGCGTTTCTGCTCAGTCCGACGCGAGTGCGCGCTGAGAGCGCACCACGTGAATTGGGCGCGGGCAGTGGCCTGTGCGTTTTTTGGCGCTCGGTGGGTAGCTTGAGCCGCCGGGTGCGCAATCTCGACCATATCAATCCAGATGCTGCCCCGCGACGCAGGTGATGGGGAGGCCCGGTGCTTCGAGGACCTCCCGGCTTCATGCAGACCTTCCAGTGCGGCTTGCTAGTAATAGTTGGTGATCCGCTTTTTATAAATGCCGAACAAAATGATTTGGCTTACTTGGCTTAAGTGCCCGGCAGGTGCACAATGGGCCCATCCGCGGTGAAAGGGCCGCCGCTAGGCCCGGGCGTGTCACACCCGCCCAAGCC
>NZ_SCML01000005.1 GCF_005503365.1 Hydrogenophaga sp. 2FB | reverse complement strand
TCACGCGAGACGGCGCGGGCCTTCTTTGAGCAGTTGCCCGTGGGCGTGGCCCAGCGCATCGAAGCCGTGGCCATCGACATGACGACGGCCTACGAACTGGAGATCAAGGCGCACTGCCCCCAGGCCGAGGTGGTGTACGACCTGTTCCATGTCGTGGCCAAGTACGGGCGGGAGGTGATCGACCGTGTGCGGGTGGATCAGGCCAATCGGCTGCGCCATGACCGGCCTGCTCGGCGGGTCTTGAAGTCCAGCCGCTGGCTGCTGCTGCGTAATCACACCAATCTGGCGCCCGAGCAGTCGGTGCGGCTGCAAGAGCTGCTGGCCGCCAATGAGCCGCTGCTGTGCGTGTACCTGTTGCGCGACGAACTCAAACGGCTGTGGTTCTACCGCAAGCCCGCGTGGGCTACCCGAGCCTGGGAACAATGGTGCGAGCAAGCCGAGCAAAGCGCCATCCCCGCCTTGCAGCTCTTCGCCAAGCGCCTGCAGGGCTATTGGCACGGCATCCTGGCGCGCTGCCGTCACCCGCTCAACACCAGCGTGGTCGAGGGCATCAACAACACCATCAAGGTCATCAAGCGCCGAGCCTATGGCTACCGCGATGAGGAGTACTTCTTCCTCAAGATCCGGGCCGCCTTCCCCGGTATTCCTCGATGAACCAGAAAAAAGCCCCCGCATCACTGCGGGGGCTTTTCAATTTGGCGGAGCGAGAGGGATTCGAACCCTCGATGAGGCTCTACACCCCATACTCCCTTAGCAGGGGAGCACCTTCGGCCACTCGGTCATCGCTCCGGAAGCTGCGTATTATGCCTCAACTGATGGGGCATTCCCGCTGAGGAAACCCTCAGCCGGCGATGGTGTCGTCGGTCCGATCGAGGTCGAATTCGCGGTGCAGCGAACGCACGGCGAGTTCCATGTACTTCTCGTCGATCACCACCGAGGTCTTGATCTCGGACGTGGAGATCATCTGGATGTTGATGCCTTCCAGGCTCAGGCACTTGAACATGCGGCTGGCCACGCCCACATGGCTGCGCATGCCGATGCCGACGATGCTCACCTTGCAGATGCGCGCATCGCCCACCACCTCGGCGGCACCCAGCGCGGGCACAACCTTGGTCTTGAGCAGGTCCAGCGTCTTCTGGAAATCGTTGCGGTGCACCGTGAAGCTGAAGTCGGTCTTGCCGTCCTTGCTCAGGTTCTGGATGATCACATCGACCTCGATGTTGGCATCGGCCACCGCGCCCAGGATCTGGTAGGCGATGCCGGGGGTGTCGGGCACGCCGAGCACCGAAATCTTGGCTTCATCGCGGTTGAAAGCAATGCCGGAAACGACGGCTTGTTCCATGTCTTCGTCTTCCTCAAAAGTGATCAGGGTGCCGGAGGCGGCTTCTTCATTCAGGTCGATGTCCCAGGGCGTGAAGCTGGAGAGCACGCGCAGGGGCACCTTGTACTTGCCGGCGAATTCGACCGAGCGGATCTGCAGCACCTTGCTGCCCATGCTGGCCATTTCCAGCATCTCTTCAAAGCTCACGCGCTCCAGGCGGCGCGCTTCGGGCACGACGCGCGGGTCGGTCGTGTAGACGCCATCCACGTCGGTGTAGATCAGGCACTCGGCCGCCTTGAGTGCGGCGGCCACGGCCACGGCCGAGGTGTCGCTGCCGCCACGGCCCAGCGTGGTGATGTGGCCTTCGGGGTCCACGCCCTGGAAGCCGGTGACGATGACCACCTTGCCCGCGCCCAGGTCGGCGCGCACACGCACATCGTCGATCGATTCGATGCGGGCTTTGGTGTAGGAATTGTTGGTCTTGATGGGCACTTGCCAGCCGGCGTAGCTCACCGAGCCAATGCCCTCGGCCTGCAGCGCAATCGCCAGCAGCGCGGACGAGGCCTGCTCGCCGGTGGCGGCGAGCATGTCGAGCTCGCGGTTGTAGGCGCTGTCGGCCTTGCTCGGCGCCAGTTCTTTGGCCAGGCCGAGCAGGCGGTTGGTTTCGCCGCTCATGGCGCTGGGCACCACCACGAGCTGGTGGCCTGCGCGGTGCCATTTGGCCACGCGTTTGGCCACGTTGCGGATGCGCTCGGTCGACCCCATGGAGGTGCCGCCGTACTTGTGAACTATCAAGGCCATCGGGAGGGATTGGATTGGGTTGATTGCGACCGCGCAACGGGCTGACTGCGCGGCGTGCCAGGGCTTGTCAGCCCCCTCTGGGCAACCGCGAATTATATCGGCGGTGTGAAATGCAGGCGGCCACCCTCGCGCGTGACGAAGCCGCTGGCGATCTTGAGATGGATGCGGTGGCCACGCGTGGTGCAGGCCGCGACCTGATCGAGCAGCTCGTCCAGTTGGGCCGCGCTGGCCGCCAGGTTCGCCTGCGCACGCAGCCAGTGGCGCACGACGTTGGCCTGGCGATCGCGCGAGAGCAATTGCAGCGCGGCGATGGCCGGCGGCGTGCCCACCTGCGCCAGATCCACACCGGCCAGTTCATCGAGCAGGCGCTGCGCTTGCGCGGCGTGGGCCGCACTGCGCGCCAGCATGGGCCTGAAGCCCGGGAAAGAGGTTTCCCACGCAGGCACTAGCACGGCCCGGATGCGGTTGCGGGTGTAACGCTGGTCGGTATTGCTCGGGTCGTCCACGAACGCATGCCCTGCGGACGACAACCAGCCGCGCAAAGCGGCGGAGGGCAACGCCAGCAAAGGCCGGCCGAACACCATGCCATGCCGCTCGAAACGCTCGGCCATCGCAGCCAGCCCCGGCAGCCCCGCGCCACGGCTGAGCGCCAGCAGCACGGTTTCGGCCTGGTCGTCGGCGTGCTGGCCCAGCAGCACGCAGGCTGCGCCAGCCTGTTCGGCCATGCGCGCCAAGGCGGTGTAGCGGGCCTGCCGGGCCGCGTCCTCCGGACTCTCGCCGGCCGCGTGCGCCGCCTGCACGCGTTCAACACGCAAGGCGATGCCATGCAGCGCACAAAACGCTTTGGCATGGGTTTCGAAATGATCGGCCGCGGCCTGCAGGCCATGGTGCACGTGCAGCGCGGTCACCTGGCCCGGCCAGCGCTGGTGCGCGGCGAGCAACAAGGCCGTGGAATCGGCGCCCGCACTGTAGGCCACCGAGATGGGCGCCGTGATCTGAAGAAAGCCCCCACGACCACACCACGCAGCCAACGCCTGCTCGCAGGGGTTGGCCGGGGTTGGGGAGGCGTTCACCTCAGAAGGTATGAATGAATCCGGCGTGGCCGAGCAGCCTGTCCAAACGCGCCCAATCAAGGCGCAAAGCACAGCCGTAGCTCGGGCTACGGCGCGCATTTGCAACGCCGAGTGGGCGTGTTGGGGCAGGATGAGCGGGCATGGCGGACTCGTTCATGCCTTCTCAGCGCTTGTCCTTGCTGTCGGCCTTGGTGTCGGTGAAGCGGCCGTAGCTGTTCAGGCGCCCGTAACGCCGATCGACCAGTTCCTTGACCTTGAGATCCGCCACCTGGCGCCAGGCGTCGCCCAGGGCGCGCTTGAGGAAGGCGGCCATCTGCTTGTGGTCGCGGTGCGCACCGCCCACGGGCTCGTTGACGATCTTGTCGACCAGGCCCAGCGCCTTGAGGCGGTGCGCGGTGATGCCCAGTTCCTCTGCCGCATCGCTCGCGCGGTCGCTGGTTTTCCAGAGAATGGAGGCGCAACCTTCAGGGCTGATGACCGAGTACACCGAGTACTGCAGCATGAGCACCTGGTCGGCCACCGCAATGGCCAGCGCGCCGCCCGAGCCACCTTCACCGATGATGGTGGTGATGATGGGCACTTCCAGTTGCGCCATCTCGAAGATGTTGCGGCCAATGGCTTCGGACTGGCCACGCTCTTCGGCATCGATGCCGGGATAGGCGCCCGGCGTGTCGACGAAGGTGAAGACCGGCAGCTTGAATTTTTCCGCCAGCTTCATCAGCCGCAAGGCCTTGCGGTAGCCCTCGGGCTTGGTCATGCCGAAGTTGCGCAGGCCGCGCTCTTTCGTGTCACGCCCCTTCTGTTGCCCCAGCACCATGCAGGGCTGGCCGTTGAAGCGGGCCAGGCCACCCACGATGCTCAGGTCGTCGGAGAAATGGCGGTCACCATGCAGTTCCACGAAGTGCGTGAAGATTTCGCGCACGTAGTCCAGCGTGTAGGGCCGGTCGGTGTGGCGCGCGATCTTGGTGATCTGCCAGGGCGTGAGGCTGCTGTAGATGTCCTTGGTCAACTGCAGGCTCTTGCCTGCCAGCTGTTCGATCTCTTCGGAGATGTCGACCGCGGATTCCGTCTGCACGTAGCGCAGTTCTTCGATCTTGGTTTCGAGTTCGGCAATGGGCTGCTCGAAGTCGAGAAAATTCTTTTTGGCCAAGGTGTGCTCCTTTGGTCTTGTTTGCACGACGCGCCGGTGAAAACCGGTGCGCTCAATAACTCACCGGCAGCGGGTCGAGCGATCGCCAAATATACCAAGTCGCCACGCTGCAAAAGGGTGCCCAGGTGGTGGCCACTTCGCGGATTTCGCTGCGGCTGACGGGCTCGCCCGAAAAATAGGCGTGGCTGATGCCATTCTGAAGACCAAGGTCGTCCAGCGGTAGTACGTTCGGCCGCATCAGATGAAAGATCAGGAACATTTCCGCCGTCCATCGGCCGATGCCGCGAATGGCCACCAGCTCGCCAATGATGGCTTCGTCGTCCATCTCGGCCCAGGAACTCACGTGCACCTGGTCGTTGGCGAAGTGCAGCGCGAGGTCGACAAGGTACTCGACCTTGCGCGCCGACAAACCAGCCGCGCGCATGTCGTCGACCTTGAGTTTGAGCACCTGCGCGGGTGTCAACTTTCTCGGCAGCTTCTCGAAACGGTCCCACACCGACTGCGCCGCCTTCACCGAGATCTGCTGGCCCACGATGCTGCGCGCCAGGGTAACGAAGGCATCGCCGCGCGACTGCAGGCAAGCGCCACCGTACTGCGGAATGAGTTTCTTCATGACGCGGTCGCGCTTCATGAGGTGGCGGCACGCGTCGATCCAATACTCGGGCGCGTCAGGACCGAGCTCGGGCAAAACGGAGTTGGGCATCAGTTGCGCTCCCAGGTGGTGCCGGTGGGGCTGTCCTTGAGCACGATGCCTTGCTCCAGCAGTTCCTTGCGGATGCGGTCGGCCTCGGCAAAATTCCTGGCTTGCTTCGCGGCATTGCGCTGAGCGATCAGTGCCTCGATATCAGCGCCATTGCCTTGGTCGGCGCCACCTTGAAGGTAGGCCTGCGGATCCACCTGCAGCAGCCCCAACGTCCCCCCAAGCGCGCGCAGCAAGCCGGCCGTGGCCGCGTCCTTGCTGCGATTGACTTCACCCGCGAGTTCGAACAGCACCGCCACCGCTTCGGGCGTGCCGAAGTCTTCGTCCATCGCGGCGCGAAAGCGCTGCGCGTGCGGCTGGTTCCAGTCGATCACATCGACAGGCGCAGGCGGCACCTGGGTCAAGGCGGTGTACAGGCGCTTGAGCGCGCCACGCGCGTCGTCCAGGTGCGCATCGCTGTAGTTGAGCGCGCTGCGGTAGTGGGCTCGCAGGATGAAGAAGCGCACGGTCTCGGGGTCGTACTTCGCCAGCACCTCGCGGATGGTGAAGAAATTGCCCAGGCTCTTGGACATCTTTTCGTTGTCCACGCGCACAAAGCCGTTGTGCACCCAGAAGCGCGCCAGCGGCTTGCCGGTGGCGCCTTCGCTCTGGGCGATCTCGTTCTCGTGGTGCGGGAACTGCAGGTCGGCACCGCCGCCGTGGATATCGAAGGTCTCGCCCAACGTGCTGCAGCTCATGGCCGAGCATTCGATGTGCCAACCCGGGCGGCCCGCACCATAGGCGCTGTCCCACTTGGCTTCGGCGGGCTCCTCGGGCTTGGCCGATTTCCAGAGCACGAAGTCCAGCGGGTCGTTCTTGTCGCTGGCCACCGCCACCCGTTCACCCGCGCGCAGGTCGTCGAGCGACTTGCCCGACAGCTTGCCGTAGCCATCGAACTTGCGCACGGCGAAGTTCACGTCGCCGTTGTCCGCCTGGTAAGCCAGACCCTTGTGCTGCAAGGTCTCGATCAGCGAGAGCATCTGCGGCACGTATTCGGTGGCGCGCGGCTCCAGGGTCGGCGGCTGGATGCCGAGCGCACCGATGTCCTGGTGCATCGCGGCCGTCATTTCGTCGGTCAGGGCGCGCAGCGTGATGCCGCGTTCGAGCGCGCGCTTGATGATCTTGTCGTCGATGTCGGTGATGTTGCGCACATAGGTCACGCGGTAGCCGCTGACCTTGAGCCAGCGCTGCACGACGTCGAACGCCATCATCATGCGGGCGTGGCCGATGTGGCAGAGGTCGTAGATCGTCATGCCGCAGACGTACATGCGCACGTGGCCGGGCTCCAGGGGCTGGAAGTCGTCCAGCCGTCGCGACAAGGTGTTGTAGATTTTCAGGGTCATGGAGCGGCGAGCACGGGATTCAAAGCGACATTTCAGGGGCAGAAAACCGGCTTCAACGAACCGCCAACGACACCCTTCACGCAGAGGGCCCTGCGGGTGTTCCATGCGGTCTGTCGCGGCCGTAGGAACTGGACCCCTCAGATACAATTCGCCAGTATATCCAGCCCGACGGCGTGCCTGTGCATGCCTTCGGTCTTCCGATCAACGCACCACTGGCTCCATCCCATACGATGCCCAGGCTCGCTTCCGAGGTCCCATGTTCCACCCCGTGAATTCACAAGCCAGCCTCAACAGCCTTTCTGTCTCCACCTCCCTGTCCCGGCGCGCCAGTCGATGGGCCTTGACGGCTGTGGTTGCGTTCAGCTTGGGCGGTACCTTGGCGTGGGCACAAGGGGACGACTACGCGGAAGTCAACCGCCTGGTGCGTGCGGGCCAGCTCGGTGAAGCCTTGACCAAGGCCGACCAGTACCTGGCCGGCAAACCGCGCGACCCGCAGATGCGCTTCATCAAGGGCGTGGTGCAGACCGAGAGCGGCAAGACCACCGACGCGATCGCCACCTTCACCAAGCTCACCGAGGATTTCCCCGAGCTGCCCGAGCCCTACAACAACCTGGCCGTGCTCTATGCCGGACAAAGCCAGTTCGACAAGGCGCGTGCCGCGCTCGAAATGGCGATCCGCACCAATCCGAGCTATGCCACGGCCCATGAGAACCTGGGCGACGTGTATGCAAAGCTGGCCAGCCAGGCCTACAGCAAGGCCTTGCAGCTCGACTCGGGCAACCAGGGCGTGCCGCCCAAGCTCAGCCTGATCCGCAGCCTGTTTGCGACCGACGTCCGCGGCGCGCGCCCGGCAGCGGCCACCAATGTGGCGGCCCCGGCCGCACCTGCAGCCACCGCACCTGCAGCCACCGCACCTGCGGCCACCAAGCCGGCAGCAGCGCCTGCCGCTGCCGCGGTTGCCGCAGACGCCGACACCGAACGCGATGTCGAAGCCGCGCTCGCGGCCTGGGCCCAGGCGTGGTCGTCCAGGAACGTGTCGGCCTATCTGGGCGCGTACGGTCCGGCCTTCAAGCCACCCGGTGGCCTGGCCCGCGCGGCCTGGGAAGCCGAGCGTCGTGCGCGCATCGAGCCGCGTTCGCGCATCGGCGTGGACATCAGCGAACTGAACATCTCCGTCAATGGCGACAAGGCCACCGCGCGCTTTCGCCAGGCCTATACCTCCGACACGCTCAACGTCACGAGCCGCAAGACACTGGATCTGGTCAAGAGCGGCAAGCGCTGGCTGATCGTTCGGGAATCCACGGGTTCTTGATGGGCAGTCGGCGGTTCGCTCAGCGAGGCCATGCAAGCCTCACGACCGAGCTGCTGGGGCCGGCGGCGGGCGTGAGTCAACGCGCCGCCACTTCACGCCATCGGCTCCGCATGGCTGTGGCAGTGGTTGCGGTGGCAGCGCTCGTTGCCATGTCGCTCCTGCATGCACCGGCCAACCAGCCTGAAGCGTCCATGGAGCCCGCAGCCAAGTCGGTCTCCTCCACGTTGATCACCAGCGCCGCGGCCCATGTGAAAGACGCGGCGCGCAGCCTCACGAACGCTGCCACCCCGCCCTCCGGTCTGACGGCGGTGCGCCTCACGGCCGAACAGCTTGAAGGCTCCCGCACCCAGATGGGCCGGGCCGAAGCTCGTCTGATCGAGATCTACCGCCTCATTGGCGATACCCGCCACCGCGAAGCCTTGCAGCAAGCCGAGGCGCTGGTGCGCGAGCATCCCAACTTTCAACTGGCGCAGCTGGTGCTGGGCGACCTGCTCAGCCTGCAGACCCGCCCCTTGCGCCAGTTGGGCGACGTGCCGGACACCAAGGCCATGGCCGCGCCCACACAGCTCTCCGCCTTGCGCGAAGAGTCGCGCCGACGGCTGCAGGCGCTGACCGAGCGCCCGCCTGAAGGCAGCGTGCCCACGCAGTTCCTCACGCTGTCGCCGCAAAGCCGCCACGCGATCGCGATCGATGCATCCCGCTCCCGCCTGTACCTGTTCGAGAACCTGAACCCGGAGCGCGGCGCCAGCGATGGGGACCGTGCACCGCGGCTCAAGCTGCTGGCCGACTTCTACATCTCGGTCGGCCTCTCGGGCATCGAGAAAGCCATCGAGGGCGACAAGCGCACGCCCCTGGGCGTCTACTACATCACCAGCAACCTCAATCCGGCCGATCTGCCCGATCTGTATGGTGTGGGCGCCCTGCCCATCAACTACCCCAATCCGCTCGACGTGCAGCGCGGCAAAACCGGCAGCGGCATCTGGCTGCACGGCACGCCGAGCGACCAGTTCGTGCGCGCACCACAAGCGTCCGACGGTTGTGTGGTGCTGTCCAACCCCGACCTGGAGCGTGTGCTGGCCACGGTGCGCATTCGCACCACCCCCGTGGTGATCGCACCTTCCTTGCAGTGGGTGCAGCCCGACGCGCTGGCGGGCGAACGCGAACAGTTCGAAGCCGTGCTCGACGCCTGGCGCCGCGCGCGCAGCGAAGGCAATCTGGCCGAACTCAAGGGCTTCTACGCCAGCCGCTTCGCGAGCCAGGGACGCGACCTGGCCCAATGGTGGCCACGCGTCGAGGACGAGCTGCGCACCAGCAAAACGCGCGGACTCCACATCAAGGACCTGTCTGTCTTGCGTTGGCAAGACCAGGAAGACACCATGGTCGTCACCTTCGGCGAAGTTGCCGCGGGCCAGAGCCGTGGCGTCACCAAGCGCCAGTACTGGGTGCGCGAGCAAGACCGCTGGTCGATCTTTTTTGAAGGAATCATCTGATGACATGGTTTGCCCTCCCCTCGCGCCGCCGCGCGATGGCCTTGTTCCTGGCCGTGGCCACCAGCGCTGCCCTGCTCCCCTTGAGCGCCAGCGCGCAGGCTGCCGCACCGCGCGTGAAGCTCACCACCTCCGCGGGTGACATCGTGGTCGAGGTCTATCCCGACAAGGCCCCGAAGACGGTCGAGAACTTCCTGCAATACGTGCAGGACAAGCACTACGAAGGCACCGTGTTCCACCGCGTCATCAGCGACTTCATGGTGCAAGGCGGCGGCTTCACCGCCGATCTCAAGCAGAAGCCCACCCGGCCACCCGTGCCCCTGGAAGCCAACAACGGGCTGAAGAACGACCGTGGCGCCATCGCCATGGCGCGCACCTCGAACCCGAACTCGGCCACGTCCCAGTTCTTCATCAACACCGTGAACAACGCCAACCTGAACGCGCCGAATCCCGATGGATACGGCTACACCGTGTTCGGCAAGGTCGTCTCCGGACTGGATATCCTGGACAAGATCAGAGCAACGCCCGTCGGCGATCAGGGCATGCATCAGAACGTGCCCAAAACCCCCATCACCATCCTCAAAGCCACTCTGGAGAAATGAACATGGCCAACCCGAAAGTAGAACTGCACATCACCGGTCACGGTGTGATCACGCTGGAACTCGACGCAGAAAAAGCGCCGCTGTCCACCAACAACTTCCTGGCCTACGTCAACAAAGGCCACTACAACAACACCGTGTTTCACCGCGTCATTCCGGGCTTCATGGTGCAAGGCGGCGGCTTCGAGCCGGGCATGACGCAAAAGCCCACTGATGCCCCGATCAACAACGAGGCCAACAACGGCCTGAAGAACGACACCTACACCGTGGCCATGGCCCGCACGAGCGACCCGCACTCGGCCACCGCACAGTTCTTCATCAACGTGTCGAACAACGGCTTCCTCAACCACACGGCGCCCAGCGCTCAAGGCTGGGGCTACGCCGTCTTCGGCAAGGTGGTCTCGGGTGCCGAGATCGTCAAGAAGATCGAAGGCCTGCCCACCGGCCGCAAGGGCTTCCATGACGACGTGCCGAAGGACGACGTCGTGATCGAAAAGGCCGTCGCGCTGTAATGGCCGGGGGCGCATGCGCCCCTGCTCTCCATGCCCGCCACCCCCATCGACCGCTTCGCCCGCCTCATCGCTCCCGCGGGTTGGCAAGCGGTCGATTTCATTTCCGACCTGCACCTGCAGGCCGGTGAGCCCGAGACCTTCGAGGCCTTGGCGCGCTATTTGCGCAGCCCCAAACCGCAACGCGGCGACGCGCTGTTCATCCTCGGCGACCTGTTCGAGGTGTGGATCGGCGACGACGTGCTCTCGGCCCATGCGTCCACCTCCGCCGATCCGATGTTCTGGCGCGCCTGCGCCTCGGCGCTGCACACGTTCAGCACCCACACGCGGGTGTATTTTCTGCACGGCAACCGCGACTTCCTGCTCGGCCCGGCCGCCCTCGCCGCGTGTGGCATGCAAGGGCTGGCGGACCCCACCGTGCTGACCTTCCAGGGCCAGCGCTGGTTGCTCAGCCATGGCGACGAACTCTGCCTGGCCGATACCGACTACATGCGTTTTCGCGCTCAGGTGCGCACGCCAGAATGGCAACGCGATTTCCTGGCGCAGCCCCTGGCGCAACGCGAAGGCATCGCGCGCGACATGCGCGCACAGAGCGAGGCACGCAAGCGCAGCACGGGCCACGACCAGAGCCTCTGGGCCGACGTGGACACCGACGCCGCTCGCGACTGGCTGCAGCAAGCCCAGGCGCACACGCTGATCCACGGCCACACGCACCGCCCGGCGGCCCACGCCCTCGGCGACGACGGCTTGCAACGCGTGGTGCTCAGCGACTGGGACCTGAGTGCAACCCCGCCCCGAGCCGAGGTGCTTCGACTGGATGCGCAAGGCCTGCGCCGCCTACCGCTCGCATCCTGAGTCACCCTCGCGCCATGATCCATTGGCTCCAGCGCTGGCTGCCCCGCTCACTGCGCCGCCCTCAACCCATCCCCGACGCGTTATGGCGCCAGACACTGTTGGAACACCCGTTCCTGGCAGCGCTCGACACGGACGCACAACAACGCCTGCGTCTGCTGTGCACACACTTCCTGATGGAGAAGGAATTCCATGGCGCCAATGGCTTGGCACTGACGGACGCCATGGCCTTGGCCATCGCCGCCCAGGCCTGCCTGCCCTTGCTGCACATGCACGGCGTGTCCGGCGAGCCGGTGCGCGATCCCCTCAGGCTGCTGGACTGGTACGGCGATTTCGTCGGTATCGTGGTGCAACCCGGCGCCGTGGTGGCGCGGCGCAAGACCACCGATGGTGCGGGCGTGGTGCACCACTACGACGAGGTGCTCGCCGGTGAAGCCATGGACCGTGGACCCCTCATGCTCAGCTGGGAAGACGTGGCCAACGCCGGCGAACGCGCGCAGCACGGCCACAACGTGGTGATCCACGAATTCGTGCACAAGCTCGACATGCACGGCATGCGGTTGGGGGACGTCCCCGATGGCGCTCCGCCCTTGCCCTCGGGCTTCATGGGCACGAACAGCGGGGCTGCGGCGCGCGACCTCTGGCGCCGGACCATGCAGACCAGCTACGACCGCTTCTGCGAAGCGGTGGCGATGGCGGAGCGTTTTGGCGGCGACGTGCCCTGGCTCGACGACTACGCCGCCAACGACGCGGCCGAATTCTTCGCCGTGACCTGCGAGGCCTATTTCGTCAACCGTGCGCGGTTCGAGATCGAGTTTCCCGAACTCATGCCGCTGTACGACGGCTTCTTCGATCCCGAGCGCGCCAGGCGCTGAAATCCGTCGGCCTTCAAAGCACAAAACCGTTCGAGCTGAGCCAGCGCGAACGGTTTCTATCGGATGTGCGCAGCTTGGTCTGCGCCCCTCGAACTTCAGCGTTTCAGCAACGCCTTGAGCGCGTTCTGCAGGCGACGTTCGACCGCCGCGTCGTGGCTGGAACCCAGCACCGCCGCCACGTCTTCCACCCAGGTGTCGGCCGGTGCGGCCGCATGGCGGCGCGTGAGCAACTGCAATTGCAGCATGCGGCGCTCGCTCAGGTGTTCGGCCGGCGTGGGCACGTCCGCGGCCATTTCAAGCCGCAACACGGTTTCGCCCGACAGCGGCGCCACGGGCTTGGACAAGGCGGATGACCAGGCCGCGCGGTTCGCGGTATTCACCCGCCCACCCAGCGCTTGCACGGTCGGCAGTTGTTCCGCATCGCGTTGCTGCCAGGCGGTCATGAGCTGCGTCAGCACTTCGCCGTGCGCCTGGGCCGCGAGCTTGCGCAAGCTGGCCTGCGCCGCCTCGATGGCCTGGCGCTGGGCACGGAACGCCGTATCGCCCAGGCGCGGGCCGCGTGGCTCGCGCTCCTCGCGCCAGGACGGTGCACCGCCTGGGCCGCCACGGGCGTCTCCTCGGCCACCACGCGCGTCGGGGCGACCCGGTGCGCCGTCGCGCCGGCCATCGGGGCGGTCGCCGCGGCGGCCATCGCGACCGGCCGGTTCGGCCTTCTTCATCCCCGGGCGATCGTCACCACGCACGGCCACCACCTTTTTCGGGGCAGCGGCCGGTTTGGCGGGCGCGGCAGCGGGTTCTGCTTCTGCACTGGGATCTTCGGCCGGCGCGTCAGCACCGGTGGCCGACTCGGGCTCGGCGGCAGCTTCTTCGGCCACAGCCGGCGCGGACTCCGGCGCGGGCGTGGAAGGAGCGGCAGGCGTGGGCTCGGGCGCCCGCGCCTGGCCGGCCAGCGCCATCTCCAGCTCGTTCATGGCCGCACGGATGCGCTGGGCGTCGCCACTGGCGCTCGCGGCGTCCAGCGCGCGCGATGCGTCCAGCACGCGCTGGTCGTGCGCGCTGATCTGGGTGGCGGCTTTTTCCCGTTCGCTGCTCTTGCGCGCGAAGGCCTCGTCAATCGGCTGGCGGAAGGCTTCCCACAGCTTCTGCTCGTGCTTGCGCTCCAAGGGCACGGCGTGGGCTTCGGCCTGCCAGCGCTGCTGCAAGGCTTTCACCGCGTCGATGCGCAGCATGGGCGCCGCACCGAGCGCCGAGGCTTCTTCGATCAGCGCCTTGCGGCGTGCCGTGCTCTGTGCCTGCGCGCCTTCCAGACGCTCGTGCGCCTTGTGCATGGCGTCTTTCCAGACCGGCTGGATCTCGGCAAACGCCTTCTCGCTCAAGTGACCGGCTTCGCGCCAGCGCTCGGAGAACGCATGCAGCTCGCGCACCTGGGTTTTCCAGTCGTTGTTCTCCGCATGGGCCAAGGTCCAGGCCTTGAGCTCCTCGATGATCGCCAGACGTTGTGCCTTGTGGGCTTCGCCCTGCTGGCGCACCTGGACCAGCCACACCTCGACCAGCTTGTGGGCTTCGGTGCAGGCTTCGTCAAACCGTTTCCACAGTGCGTGGTTGGGTTGGCCGCCCTGGTCGGTGGCCTTCCACTGATCACGCAGGCTGCGCAGGGTTTCCTGCATCTTGCGGCCACCCAGGCGTTGGCCTTCCGGTGCCTGCAACAAGGCTTCGGCCTTGGCCACGAGTTCTTCGCGCAACTGGTCGGCGCGCCAGCGCTGCCAACCTTCGAGCTCGCCGGCCTGCGCCAGCGCGGCCTGGGCGCGCGCGTCGAGCGCGGCGGGCACCAGGCGGCCATGGTTCTTGAGCAGCCCGCGCACATCGGCCGCGGCCTTGGGCGTGGCCTTGCCATGGCCTTCGGCGAGTTCGCGCTCGAGCACGGTCAAGGCCTGCTCGAGGTCTGCCGCCACACGGGCGCGCTTCTCTTGTTGGGCCTGCGTGTCCTGCGCCGGCTTTTCGGCCGGCGCGCTCACGTCCTGGCCGCGCGCGGCGCGCAACTCGTCGGCCCATACCGGCACGGCGGGCAATGGCGCCTGCGCGTCGGCATCGGCCGCCACGGTCTGCGCCAGCGCGGCTTCGAAGGCCTCCCACACCAGTTGCAGTTGCTGGCGCGAGGCATCAAGCATGGGCGGGAATTTCGCATCCACGCTAGGCCATTGGGGGTCTTGCGACAGAGCGCTGGCCTGCTGCTGCCATTGGCCCACGTCGCCGCGCAGCGTTTCGGCAATGTGCTGCGCGTCGCGCCAGGGCTTGGTCGACAACACCTCGATGCGCTGGGCGATCAGCACCGCCGCCTCACGCTCGACCTGCACCTGGTGCTGCAGGTCTTCGATTGCCTTGACGCGCTCGGCCAGGCGTTGGCGCAAGCCTGCCAGCGGCTCGCGCGACAGCGGCGCGCCGGCTCGCGCCGCATCGCGCTGCCAGGCCAGGGCATCGGCCAGGTTCAGGCGCGACTGGTCGATCAGGCCTTGCGCCTTCTGCGCCCACTCCACCGACATCTGTTCCTGCGACTTCTGGCGCTTGAGCTCGTCCAGCTTTTCCTTCAGTGGCTTGGCCGCGCCGCGGTCGCGGTGCGAGAGCTCCTTGAAGACCTCGTTCATCTGCTCCAACGGCGGTTCGGTGTTCAGCCATTCGCGGATGCGCGCCGCGCGTTCGCCCGACGTGGGAGCGGAAAACGCACCGCCGGTCACGGTGTCCAGGGGGTGTGCGGCATTCGGACTGGCCGGCTTGGGAGAGGTGGGCGTGTTCACGGCAGGTTCGGAAGCGTTGGACAAGGACGGGGCTTTTCGCAGGGAAAACAGCGACATGAAGAAGGCAACTGGATCGGTTCGGGTGTCGGCGCCACGTCGGCGCGACGGACGCGTATTGTCGCCGCAGTTGGCATGCGGACGTAATGGGCCGTATTCAGCGCGGTGCGAGCTTGAGTTCGGCCTGCGGACGCCATTTTTCGCCCTGGCTGCCGAGTTGGGGCGCCCCCAGGAACATACGGTCTTCGGGCAACTGGCGGCTGGCCAGGTAGTCCTTGACCGTTACACCGCGCGCCACCGCGAGTTCGCGCATGGCGTCGGCGGTGACGGGGATCGATGCCAGCAGCAGCGCTTCCATCTCGGTCTGCGGGATGTCCTTGGCAAGGCCAATCACGTTGCGCGGCTTGGGCATGTCGGCGCGCTTGTAGACCTCTTTGAGCAAGGCCGGGTATTCGGCGGGCGTCACCGTGAGCGTTTCGCTGACGTTGGATGCGCCATCGCGCGCGAGCTGGCGGCGCTTCTCGGCCAGCACGCGTTCGTTGAGCCGGGCGCGCTGGAATCCGCTGCGCTCGGCCTCCAGATCGCTGTGGCCCACCACCGTGATCTGCAACGCAGGGCGGTCCGCCAGCGCCTTGGCCACTGCGTCCAGCCGTTGCCGACCCTCGGGGCCCAGGTCCTTGCTGCCGGCGTCGAAGGCGACATGACTCATCTCTTCGCCACCGCCCCCGAAGGCGCTGCCGATCAACGCGAACGGTGAGGTGATGGCCTTGGCGATCAGGTTGAAGATGAGCCGGAAGATCAGCGGTGCCAGCTTGAACTGCGGGTCGTTGAGCGAACCGCTGACCGGCAGGTTGATGTCGATCACACCGTTGCGGTCGGCCAGCAGGGCCACCGCCAGCTTTACCGGCAGGTTGGGCGCTTCGCTGCCGGCCACTCGGTCCCCGAAGCTGAGCTGGTTCAGAACGATCTGGTTGCTGGCCGTGAGCTGGCCGTTGGGCTCGATCTTGTAAGCCACGCCCACGCTGAGCTTGCCGCGTTCGATGCCGTAACCCGCGTACTTCACCGTGTATGGCGACAGCGGCGGCAATTCGAGGTTGCGCACACGGGCCTGGATGTCCAGCGCGAGCGGTTGCGCCAGCGGGTTGAGCTTGCCATCGATCTCCAGCGCGGCGGTACCCTCCGCACGCCCGCGCATCGTCAGGTCGGCCATCTGCGGCGCGCCGCCCGGCGGCACGCTGGCGAAGGCACTCAGGCTGCCGGTGAGTTCGCTCAGGTTGGCGGAATAGTTCGGCTTGATGAAGCGATCGGAAAACAGCACGCGTCCGTTGACCAGGCTGATGGGGCCGAACCGGATGTCCGGGTTGGGCACGGTGGCAGCCGAGGAAGGCGGCGGGGCGGCGGCAACAGGCGGCGTGGCGGGCGGTGCGGCAGCGGCGCTCGGCGCCGCTGCCGGCGCCTCACCGTCATGCTTCACCAGGCCTTGCAGGTTGATGCGGCCGGTCTCGTCGATGATGAGGCGGGCAAAGTAGTCGCTGAGCACGGTTTCGGCCACCGCGACCCGCGTGACCTGCCCAGGCGCCATGGCGAGTTGCAGGCCACGAACCTGCAAGGACTTCCATGCCAGCAGGTCCTCGGCGGGCGACAGGGTGTTGGCGGCAAAGTCGTCCAGCGCCACATTGCCCGCCGCTGCCAGCCGCAAGCCCGCTGGCGGCAAAGCCGCCTCGACCGTGCCGCGGTAGCTGGTGTCTGCGCGCAGCAGGTCCAGGTTCAGGCGGTCGCCGAAATAGGGTTCCAGCACGTGCACGGGCAATCGATCGGCCTGTACCGACAGTTTGGTGCGCAAGCTGTCGGCATCGCGCTTGCCAGAACCCGGCAAGCGCAGCGTGCCGTTGAGCGAGAGCCGCCCGGGCTCAGCCCGGTTGCCCTTCGCCGCGCCCATGCGCAATTGCAGCGCCAGGGGCATGTCCGGCTGCTCGGAAGCCAGTGGCTGGAGGTTTTTGACCTGCAGCTTGATCTGGCTGAGATCGAGGTGGACAGGCCGCGACGTCGCGAGGTCTTCGAGCGCAACAGCACCCCCGTCGATCTGCACATCGGCCAGCGTCAGTTTCCATGGGGACGGTTCCCCCGACGTCGGCGGCGGCGCGGACGCGGGTGCGCTGGAAGCCTTCTTCATCCAGCGGTCGACCATCCAGCGGCCCTCCTTGTCCCGCTGCACGCGCACCTGCGGTCGGGTGAGCGCGACTTTGCCCACCATGACGGTGTTCGCGGCGAGATCCAGCTGGACGCTCTGCACGTTCAGCTTGTTCAGACTGGCCAACGGTTGGCGAGGGGGCCCCAGGCGCCCCTCGTTCAGGTCAACGCGGGCTGCATTCACCTTCAGCCCCATGGGCTGGTCGCCTTGGGCAGCGCGCCAATCCACCTGCATGTCGGCGGCCAGTTGCCCGACAAGCTCAGGTTCGAGCACGCTGGCGAGATAAGGCGCAAACGCCGACAAAGGCAATTCGGCCAGGGCGACCTGCGCGGTTGCCTCTGCGTCGGTCGCGGTCCCCTTGAGCGTCAGTGGCGTTTGCCCCAGGCGCGCGGACACCTCGAACGGCGCGGACGCCTTCATGGGCCAGGCCAACGCCTGAACTTGAACGCTCAGCGCCTCCAGCGCCAGCTGTGCCGCCGGCTTCACCGACGCATCGCTCCAGCGCACCGTCCCGCCGTCGAGCGCCAGCCGGGCCACACTCACGTTCCAGGCCGGGTTGGAGGGCCCCTTGGATGTTTCGGGCGCTGGCGTGGGCTTGGCCTGGGTCGACTCACCCGACCAGGCTTTGGCCACACGCTGCAGATTGAGCAGGCCAGCGGCGTCCCGCGAAATCGACACCACGGGGGCCTTCAATTCAATGGACGCCAGATCCACCCGCCCTGCCAGCGGCTCCACCCGATTCAATGCCAGGTCCAGGCGCTCCCAGCTCAGAAGTTCGGCTGTGCCCGAAGCACCCAGCTTCTCGACCACACGCAGATTCGAGAGTGCGGCCGTGCCGGAGAGCGCAAGGCGCGGTGTGTCCTGCTGTTCGAAGTCCACGTTGAGCGCCAGATGCAGCACGCCCATTTCGGGCTTGACGGGCCAGACCGCCGGCCAATACGGCAGGTAAGGCGCCAGATCCAGCGCAGGAATGTTCACACTGGCGTCGGTCTCGCGGGTCTGGGCGAACGGGGTCGTGCTGGCCTTCGAGTCGAACGCGCTGCCATTGAGCTCAAAAGCCAGCCGAGGCTCCGTCACCACCTCGCTGCGCGAGGGAAGATTGCTCAGGAAGGGGACGCCGATCGACAGCTTTCGCAGTTGGTGCGTCGCGCCCACTGCGTCATCGGCAAACACGAACTCGCCATCCGTGAGGGCGATGTTGAACAAGGCGAAACGGGTCGGATCGGACGGTGGCTCGTCGTCCTTCGGACGCAGGCGCAGCAACACATCGTCGATGTCGTACTTCCCGTCACCCAAATGACGAACATTCAAGCGCGGCCGCTCCAGCACCAGGGCGTCAATCACCGGCGCCAGGCGAAACAACGACTGCAACTCCGCGTCGGCATAGAAGCGGCCCACCGAAAACTGTTCACCATCGCCAGCCGCGTTGGCCACACTCAGTCCTTCAACGGCCACTTCCAGCGACCAGGGGCGGAAGTCGACCCGGTCCACCGTCACATTGCGGCCCAGAGCAGCCGTCGCCTGTTTCTCCAATTGCCATTTCAACAAGGGCGGCATGCCCAACCAGGCCACCAGCCACAACAGAAGAAGACACAGAAGCGCCAACACAAGGCGCCGCGCCCATCGGGCTTGAGGCAGTTTGGAGAGGAGAACGTTCATCGTGCGGTCGATTGCCAACTTGTCCCCGGAGTGTCGTCGAACTCGGGGCAGCGAGAACGCGCACCTATATTGAAGCCCGGAAAAAAAGAAACCCCGGCAAGCAAAGCTTGCCGGGGTTGACGGCGGGCAAAAAAGCTCTTGCCGTCAGTTTTGGCGGAGGGAGTTTGATGTCTCTCCAGCCTGGAAGCAAGAGATTGCTCCCGTTTGTGGCCGACTTGCGGTTCCCCGTGTTGTCGGCTGATGCCTGTCTTCTGACAGACAACTGCAGGTTACTCGCCTTGTCGACGCGGAACAAGGTGGCAAGCGCCCCTGGCTCATGGAGATTTTTAATCACGCCGGCGATGGCCATTTGGCGGGGAAAATCACGGCATGGAATATGAAAGGTAGGCAAAAACCGACAAGCGGTCGGCAAAGGCACACGGCCGAGAACACCTTGGCGCCACAGCGGTTACCGCTAGCAAAGCCATTTTTGGGCCATTCTTAATAACCAAAAGAGTTATAAATCAAGATCATAAACATTGACTTGATATTAATAAGCCCATAGGATGCGCCAGCTTTCGCCCCCGGGTGAACCCTAACCGCTGCCCAACCGGCTAACTCGACCGCTCCCCGATTGGGCCGTCGACGGCGACCAATCCAGTCGACCCAGTTCCCACGAACAAGGCCGACGCAGAAAGGAGCGACGAAATGACCGCGCACGACGTAACGCCAACCAAGAGCACCTCAGGTGCCATGGCTTCCCTCAAGACCGCCATCGGCGACGCCTACCAGGGCTTCTTCGACATCACACACAACGGCCTTGCCCTTCTGGGCACCGTGCTGGCCGTGGGCGTGATCACCCTGAGCGCCAGGCCCGACCTTCGCGCCAGCACCGAAGAACAGCTGCTGGGCTGGTTGCTGGAGCGCCAGGAGGCGGCCAGCGCCCCTGCGATGTACTCCGCCGAACCCACGGCCATCGACCGCGTGACGGCGGCGCAACCCGGCGCCCTCCCCAAGCAGCAAGCCAACGTGACCTTCTGGCTCAGCCGCAAGTACCGCGTGGCGCCCGAGCCACTGAGCGTGCTGGTGGCCGAGGCCTTCGAAGTGGGTGAGAAAGCCAAGCTTGACCCGACCTTGATCCTTGCGGTCATGGCAATCGAGTCGCGCTTCAACCCTTTCGCACAAAGTCCGGTTGGTGCACAGGGCCTCATGCAGGTCCTTACCCGCGTGCACACCGACAAGTACAACGACTTCGGCGGCCAACTGGCGGCCTTTGATCCGGTGTCCAACCTCCGGGTCGGCGCGCGCGTGTTGCAGGACGCCATCGCACGGGCTGGTTCGGTCGAAGGCGGCTTGCGTTTGTATGTCGGCGCGGTCTCGCACGACGGCAGTGGCTACATCAACAAGGTCATGGCTGAACACCTGCGCATTCAAAGCGTTGCGCTGGGCAAACCCATGCAACGGTATGTGCCGCAACCCATAGCCCCAACCCCGGTGGTAGCGCCTGCGGCGCCCGCCGCCACACAGGACGCCGAGGCACTTGCGCCGCCGATGCCTGCAGGCTCTCCCACCCTCACACAATCCTGAGCGGCAACCAGAGGCCTCAACGCGGTCGGCTAAACTAGCCGAGTACGCGACTGGCGATAGGCGCGCTCCCCGACACGCATACGCTGCGTGTTGGCGGCAGCCGCTGACGTGGCCCCCCTGCCCGATCCACGATCGACCCGCAGGGACAACCACTGGGAAGCGTGCCGCCCCAACCAAATGGTTCGGGTGTTCAGCCGTTCGCCTGGGCAGCCCTTGTCACCGCGCAAGGATTCATGTCTTGAAGGACTGCCATGTACGACCGCAACATTCTCATTGAGCAAACCGATCCCGAATTGTTCGCCGCCATCCAGGCCGAAAACGCGCGCCAGGAACACCATATCGAGCTGATCGCCAGCGAAAACTACGCCTCACCGGCCGTCATGGCCGCTCAGGGCACGCAACTCACGAACAAGTACGCCGAGGGTTATCCGGGCAAGCGCTACTACGGCGGTTGTGAGTTCGTCGACGTGGCCGAGCAACTGGCGATTGATCGCGTCAAGCAAATCTTTGGCGCCGAAGCGGCCAACGTGCAGGCACATTGCGGCGCCTCCGCCAACGAAGCGGTCTTCCTGGCCTTCCTCAAGCCCGGCGACACCATCATGGGTATGAGCCTGGCCGAAGGTGGCCACCTCACGCACGGCATGGCGCTCAACATGAGCGGCAAATGGTTCAACGTCGTGTCCTACGGCTTGAACGACAAGGAAGAGATCGACTACGAGGCCATGGAGCGCAAGGCCCACGAGACCAAGCCCAAGCTCATCATCGCCGGCGCCTCGGCCTACAGCCTGCGCATCGACTTCGAACGTTTTGCCAAAGTGGCCAAGGACGTGGGCGCCATCTTCATGGTCGACATGGCCCACTACGCCGGCCTGATTGCCGCAGGCGTGTACCCCAACCCGGTTCCTCACGCTGACGTGGTGACGTCCACCACCCACAAAAGCCTGCGCGGCCCACGCGGCGGCATTATCCTGATGAAGGCCCAGCACGAAAAGGCCATCAACAGCGCCATCTTCCCCGGCCTGCAAGGTGGTCCGCTGATGCACGTGATTGCCGCCAAGGCCGTCGCCTTCAAGGAAGCGCTATCCCCCGAATTCACCGCCTACCAGCAACAAGTCCTGATAAACGCCAGCATCGTCGCCGAAACACTGACATCGCGCGGCCTGCGCATTGTCAGCGGCCGGACCGAAAGCCATGTGATGCTGGTCGACCTGCGCGCCAAGGGCATCACCGGCAAGGAAGCCGAGGCGGTGCTGGGCAACGCTCACATGACGATCAACAAGAACGCGATTCCGAACGATCCGGAGAAGCCCATGGTCACCAGCGGCGTGCGCATCGGCACGCCAGCCATGACGACACGCGGCTTCAAGGACGACGAAGCACGGTTGACCGCCAATCTGATTGCCGATGTGCTGGACAACCCGCGCGATCTAGCGAACATCGAAGCGGTCCGCGCCAAGGTCAATGCCTTGACGGCCCGCTTCCCGGTCTACAAGTGATGGCACGGGGCGGCGTCAAGCGATGAAATGCCCGTTCTGCGGCCACCTTGAAACCCAGGTCGTAGAGACCCGCGTCTCGGAAGACGCGGATTTCATCCGCCGCCGCCGCCAGTGCGGCCACTGCGAAAAGCGCTTTACCACTTACGAACGCCCGGAAGTCAGCTTTCCGGCGGTCGTCAAGAAAGACGGTCGGCGAATGGACTACGTGCCAGGAAAACTGCGCGCGTCGTTCGCCCTGGCACTGCGCAAACGCCCCGTCAGCACCGAACAGGTCGATTCCGCCATCGAACGCATCGAGGAAAAACTGCTCAATCTCGGCGCGCGTGAAGTGCCCGCCACCCGCCTGGGTGAGATGGTCATGCGCGAACTGAAAAAACTCGACAAAGTGGCTTACATCCGGTTTGCGAGCGTTTACCGGAGCTTTGAGGACATCGATGAGTTTCGGGCTTTGGTGGACGAAGTCCGACGTTGAAGGTTGCTCCGCCGAAGGAGCCCGATACCCACCTGTTTGTCGCACGTCCCCCCTGCTTGGCTGGTCGTTCACAGGTAAAACATCTCGCCGTCCTGGACATCCCGGGCTGGACAATCCGTGCGAACGCGCAATGCAGGCAAGTCGTCATCACAAGGCTGTCGGTAGATTGCGTGCGCGACTGACGACCTAAGGCGATGATGGTTGGGGCTCGCTGCGCCCCAACGCCAACGAACCACATTGTGGCGAGCTCAAGCCAGCAGGGGGGCACTACAGCCAGCCGCATGCATTCGTGGCAAAAACCGGTGATCCCGTCGCCGCGAACCAGTCCATCGACAAGGACTCTCCTCTTTCCGGGACACCAGGGCGCGACACAAGTCGATCATTTTAATATTACTTTTGAACTAATATAAATCACATATCTGAGCACGATAGTGTCGTCGCATACCCCGCAGAGTATTTGGATCTTATGAATTAACTAAATCAAAATTCAATCGCAAAATTCCCTTAAAAGTAATAATTTATAGTCATACATCCCTCGACCAGTCCAAACCTACCGCACGTCAGAAACCACCATTTCAAGCGGCGAGGCTTTCGATACATTTCGCGTCGGAGTACCACCTTCGATGCATAAACCAGTCGCCCACCCCTATCGCGTTCGTGCCCGCCCAGTGCACGGCTTCACCTTGGTGGAGCTCATGGTCACATTGGTCTTGGCCGCCCTGCTGACCATGATCGCGGTCCCTAGCTTCACCAATCAACTTCGAGGATGGCAACGCGATAGCGCGACCAAGGCATTTACCGCCCACGTCCAGTTGGCGCGATCCACATCGATCAAGACCTCTCGTCGCGTTGTGATGTGCAGCAGCACCAACGGCACAACCTGCAGAAACAGCAACCAGTGGCACATGGGTTGGTTGGTATACGTTGACATCAACAACAGTGGCGATCTGGATGCCAACGACAACGTGCTGGCAACCCGCGGCGCATCGACCGGTCTGAGCACCATGCAGACCTCCGTGGGTGTGCGGCAGCTGACCTTCATGCCGAACGGCCTCATGGCCTCCAATGCCACAACGCTGAGTGTCATCCCTGCGAGCCGCACGCTCAAGATGAACGAAGTGGTTCTGAATCGAGTAGGCCGGCCGTACATCAGATCGACAGACCAGCCGCAGAAGGCCTGACGATGCAAGCCTTCTCGATTCCCGCCTCAGCGCCTCGGCGAGCCAGGAAGACCTTCCGTCACCGCGGCGCCAGCATGATCGAAATTCTGGTCGCATTGCTGCTTGTCTCGTTTGGTCTGCTGGGGATCGGCGGCTTGACAGCAGCCACCTTTGGCTACAACAAGGCCGCCCAATTGCGCCTCACGGGTCTGAGTCTGGTCAACGACTACGCCGATCGTGCCCGACTCAACATCTATGGCTACGACCTTGGCCAATACGCCATAGCGCTGTCGGATGAGGCCCCTACGGACGACGAAATGGATGAGGCCCAAACGGGCATGCAAGCCAACGAAGTCGTTGTATCCACCGCTGCCGAAAAGGTGGCCATCTTCGACCGCGGACTTTTTCAGCGCACGGTGGCGAACCAACTCCCCCAGGGACGTGCCGTTGTGATCACAAACCCTACCGCCCAGGCTCGCAATCTGGATGTCTGGTTGCTCTGGCAGGAGCCCACCACTACGACGGGCGATAGCTTGTTCCTGGCGGGTCAGTTCAACTGTCCCAGCAATCTGAGCGCCGCCGACAAAGCCATCTACAGCTGCATGTATTTCAAGGTCGGACTATGAGACTGTTTCCGCGCCGCACAACCCGACACGCACCGTCCTTCGTTGTCCATCAACGCGGGATGAGCCTTGTGGAGCTCATGGTAGCCATGGCCATTGGCCTCTTCCTGGTAGGAGCGGTCGCGGCCATCTATGTGGCCGCCGCGAATGGTTCGCGCGCCAGCACGTTGGAATCCCAGATGAACGAAGACGCCAGCCTGGCGCTGGAAATACTGCAGCAGCAGCTCCGACTTGCCGGCTATTCAGACCTGGATGCCAAGGGCGAACGCAAATTTCGAGGCGTGGGTGCGCGCGGTTGCGACGGGGGATTTTCCGACAACACCGCCGATCAGGATTTCGATGCGATGGCATGTAGCACCGCCAGCACCGGCCCCGACGCGATTGCGGTCCGCTATGAGGCAACGCTGTTGAATACGCAACCCGTCACCGACTTGACAACCTCGGTTCTACAGCCGGCCAACTGCAGCTTCATCGGCATCTCTGCATGGGACATTGGCGCAGGGGTCACCATTCCATTGGCGGACAACCGTTACTACATAGCTGCCGACGGCAACAACGACGGTGTTCCGACGCTGTTTTGCAAAGGCAAAAACGGATCCCCCACAAGTGGCGGTTTCGCGGCGGCCACGGCGCTCATTCCGAACATCGAGGACATGCAGATCACCTATGCGGTGACAACCGCCCCATCTACGGATCTCCTGCATGGCAACCGCATCCCAAGGGGGGGGCCATCGTGGTGGTGGCCACAGGCATTTTGCTCAGCGATGGAGATTTGAGCGACACAAAGATCAACGAAGCGATTTATGGCGTCTGGGATCCGACACCTATTGGCAAAGAGGATGTTGCCTCGTTCACGCCGATAGCCGTGGAGCAACTTCTTCAGCAGACGGTGTTGAAAGACACCGCCATTGCCGTGGGCAACGACACGTTCTACAACGCGAGCAAAAACGTCATCGACTGGAAATTGCACCGCGGCTGGACAGTGCCACTGGGGCGCACGCACGAGGGGGAACGCTCGCTCGATCAGATTCGCAACGTGGGTCGGTCGGTGCTCATTGCCACCACCGTGCTCACGGCGCCTAGCAGCACAGGCGAAGAAACCTGTACCGCCGCTGCGTTGCCACCGAACTTCCTGTATGCGCTGAACGCGCTCGATGGCGCGTCCACGCGTTTCTTTGTGAGCAAACTCGACGGGAAGGTGGTCTATGGTTCCGTGGTACTGGCGGGAGAGGGCGGCTATTCGCGCGGAATGCAGCTTATGCGGAAAAGCTCTGGATGGACGCCTAGCGAGCGCACGTACCGCGCCGTGGACGGCCAAAACGGAGAAGGCTACCCCACCCCCCAGGGCTGCAGAGCTGAGTCCGGCAAAACACTAGGCACGGGAAACAATCCGCAAGACTTCAACATCGAATGCGGATGGAGCCGCACCCAATACCAGCTCAGTCGCCCCCCATCCAATTGAGCAAGCCGTGCCATGCCCATGCGTTTATGCCAACGGACCGTCCCATCCCGCCGCTCGACTCCTGCTCGCGGCTTTACCTTAATCGAACTCATGGTCGTGGTGGCCATCGTCGGCATTCTTGCGGCCATTGCCTACCCCTCCTACACAGAACATGTACGCGCATCGCGCCGGGCTGACGTGCAACGCGCGCTGTCCGAGGCCGAGCAATACATGAGGCGCTACTACAGTGCACGCGACACTTTCGAGGGCGCGACCCTCCCGGCGGACCTCGCTCGCTCCCCCAGGGACGGTCCTGCCCCGGCCTACACCATTTCCCTGATGGAAGACGGAGAAGCCGTGGACAAGACCACCGTCGAAACCAGCTACTCACTCCGAGCCACGCCTACCAACGCCATGGCCGGCGACCGTTGTGGCAATCTGACGATCACGCACACGGGGGCGCGTTCGATCAGCAACAATGCGTCAGGTACCTCTTTGGCCAATTGCTTCAAAGGGTCTTGACCCCTCTTCCACTACCGCGTGGCCGCCAGCGGCCCCGCCACAATTTCATGCCCCTCAACGACACGGAACTGTTGGATCGTGTCCATGCGTTGTCCGCGCAGGCACAGCGACTGTCCAATCCCAACCCGCGTGTGGGTTGCGTCATTTCAGACGGCGCAGGCCGCGTTCTGGCCGAGGGCCATACGCAAAAGGCCGGCGGACCCCACGCGGAAGTGATGGCCTTGCGGGATGCGCAGGCCCGTGGGCATTCCGTTCAAGGATCAACGGCATACGTTTCACTAGAGCCCTGCTCCCACCACGGCCGCACCCCGCCCTGTTGCGATGCACTCATCGCGGCAGGGGTGGCCCGGGTGGTGGTCTTCACCGGCGACCCCAATCCGCTCGTCGCCGGCCAAGGCATCGAGCGCCTGAGAGCCGCAGGTATCGAGGTTGACGTGCTCCCACCCAACAGCGCCGCTGCCCGTGCCTCGCGTGAACTCAACATCGGCTTCTTCAGCCGTATGATCCGGCACACGCCGTGGGTGCGCATGAAGGCAGCAACCTCCCTGGACGGCATCACGGCTCTGGAAAACGGCGCCAGTCAGTGGATCACCGGCGAAGCGGCCCGTGCCAACGGGCACGCCTGGCGCGCACGCGCCTGCGCGGTGCTCACGGGCATCGGCACGGTCCTCGAGGACGACCCTTCGCTCGATGTGCGACTTGTCGACGCCCCACGCCAACCGCATCTTGTGGTGGTGGACAGCCGCCTTCAGACACCGCTGACCGCACGATTGTTTCGGGCGCCGGCCGATGGGCATTCGCGTCAGATCTGGATTTACCACGCAACCCGAAACGCCGCCAAGGAGGCGGCACTGCAGGCGCAGGGCGCTACCCTCGTGCAAATGCCGGGTGCCAACGACAAGGTCGACCTGCCGGGTCTGCTGAACGACCTCGGGCGCCGAGAAGTGAACGAACTGCACGTCGAAGCGGGTCACAAACTCAATGGCTCGCTTCTGCGCGAAGGATTGGTGGACGAACTCCTTCTCTATGTCGCGCCGCAACTGCTGGGGCGCGGTGCCGGCGTGGCCAACTTTGGCCCGCTGGAACAGCTCAGCGATGGCCCCAGGCTTCGCTACGAATCGGTCGAACCTGTTGGCCAAGACCTGCGTATCCTGGCCCGATTCCAAGGCCGCGACAGGTTTCTGCACCCCGCAACCTGACAGCCCCCCCCGCGCCAAAGCCCGTTTTTCGGTGCGGTTCCCATCGTCGTCGGGAGCATCCCTGGACGTTGCCCCACCCGGCACAAACCCCGCCGTTCAAAACCCTGCGAAAATAGCCGGATGTTTACCGGCATCATCACCGGCGTGGGGCGTATCGCCGACCTCCACGACCTGGGCAGCTCTTTGGAACACGGCAAGCGACTCACCCTCGAGGCGCCGCCGGGCTACCTCGACGACGTCGGTCTGGGCGACAGCATTGCGCTGAATGGCGCTTGCATGACCGTCACGTCGTTGAATCTGCCCCAGCACCACTTCACCATCGATATTTCAGCCGAGTCGTTGACCCGCACCACGGGTCTGGCGCAACCCGGCCGCCGCATCAACTTGGAAAAAGCGCTGCGCGCCCACGATCGCCTAGGTGGGCATATCGTCTCCGGCCACGTGGATGGCGTCGGCACAGTCACCCGCTTCGCCCAGGTCGGCGAAAGTTGGGAGTTGCGTGTGATGGCGCCGGCCGAACTCGGCAAGTACCTCGCCTACAAGGGCTCGATCACGGTCAACGGCGTGAGCCTCACGGTCAACCAGGTGGCCGATGGCGCGACGGGCTGTGAATTCAGCATCAACCTCATTCCCCACACGGTGCAGAACACCGCGCTGGGCGAGTTGACCGAAGACAGTTCGGTCAACCTCGAAATCGACACCGTCGCGCGTTATGTCGAGCGCATGCTCAGCGCCGGCGCACATCCCACCAAGGAACACTCCGCATGAACGCCCCCGAAACCCCGGCCCCAGTGGCCATTTCCCCGGTCGAGGACATCGTCGCCGACATGCGCGCCGGGCGCATCGTGATCCTGGTCGACGAAGAGGACCGCGAAAACGAAGGCGATCTGGTGCTCGCGGCCGACCACGTCACGCCCGAAGCCATCAATTTCATGGCGCGCTTCGGTCGTGGCCTGATCTGCCTCACCCTCACCCGCGAACGTTGCGAGCGCCTGCGTCTGCCGCCCATGGTGCCGCGCAATGGCACCAAGATGGGCACGGCGTTCACGGTGTCGATCGAAGCCGCCGAGGGCGTCACCACCGGTATCTCCGCCGCCGACCGCGCGCGCACCGTGCAAGCTGCCGTGGCATCGAACGCGCAAGCGATCGACCTGGTGCAACCCGGCCACATCTTCCCGTTGCAGGCTGTGGAAGGCGGCGTGCTCATGCGCGCAGGCCACACCGAAGCCGGTTGCGATCTGGCCCAGATGGCCGGCTGCAGCCCCGCCGCCGTGATCTGCGAGATCATGAAAGACGACGGCACCATGGCCCGCTTGCCCGATCTGCAAGCGTTCGCCGCCGAACACGGCCTGAAGATCGGCACCATCGCCGATCTGATCGAGCACCGCAGCCGCAACGAACGCATGGTGCAGAAACTCGGCACCCGCACCCTGAACACCGCCTTCGGCGAGTTCCAGGCCACGGCCTTCAAAGACCAGCCCAGCGGCGCACTGCACCTTGCGTTGGTCAAGGGCCAGTGGGGTCCAGAGGACAGTGTGGCCGTGCGCGTGCACGAACCGCTGTCGGTGCTCGATGCGCTGGAAGTGGGCCGCTCCATGCACTCCTGGAGTCTGGAGGCGAGCCTGCGCCACATCACCCAGGCTGGCGCAGGCGTGGCCGTGCTGCTCAACTGCGGCGAGACGGCCGAGCAATTGCTGGAGCAGTTCGAGGGCACGGCGCGCCCCGCCCAGGCACCCGAGCGCGGCCGCATGGACTTGCGCACGTACGGCGTGGGCGCACAAATTCTGCGCGACTGCGGCGTGCACCGCATGCAACTGCTGGGCAACCCGCGGCGCATGCCCAGCATGACCGGCTACGGCCTCGAGATCACGGGCTATATCGGCCACGACGACTAAAACCCCCCAACCTCTCTCTACTCGGAAACGGCCCCCCACATGTTCGGCGCAGACAAAGGCACCTCCAGCGTGCCCGACGGAAAAAAACTCAGCATCGGCATCGTGCAAGCCCGCTTCAACGAAGGCATCACAGACGCCCTCTTCAACGCCTGCCTCGCGGAGTTGCTGGCGCTGGGCGTGCAGGACAAGAACATCGCCCACGTGAAGGTGCCCGGCGCACTGGAAGTGCCGGTGGCCCTGCAGGCCATGGCCGAGCGCGACGATTTCGACGCGCTGATCGCACTGGGCTGCATCATCCGCGGCGAAACCTACCACTTCGAACTGGTGGCCAACGAGTCCGGCGCTGGTGTGACGCGCTTGTCGCTCGACTACCAGATCCCCATTGCCAACGCCATCCTGACCACCGAGAACCTGGAGCAGGCCGTGGCCCGCCAGACCGACAAGGGCCGCGATGCTGCCCGTGTGGCGGTGGAAATGGCCCATCTGCTTCAAGAAATCGGTTGAACCACACCATGTCCGCAGCAGATACCCCCTCCTCCAGCGCCAAGAGCGCGGTTCGCAAGGCGGCCGACAAGTCCGCCCGCACCCGCGCGCGCGAATTCGCATTGCAGGCGATCTACCAGCACCTGGTGGGTCGCAATGCCCCCGTCGACATCGATACGTTCACGCGCGACCTCGCGGGTTTTCACAAGGCCGACAGCGTGCACTTCGACGCGCTCTTGCACGGCTGCATTGCCGAGGCCGCGGCGATGGACGCGCTGATCACGCCCCGCCTGGACCGGCCGTTGGCCGAGCTCTCGCCCATCGAGCACGGCGTGCTCTGGATCGGCGCCTACGAGTTCCAGCACTGCCTCGACGTGCCCTGGCGCGTGGTACTCAACGAGTGCATCGAGCTGGCGAAATCGTTCGGCGGCACCGACGGCCACAAGTACGTCAACGGCGTGTTGCACCAACTGGCCTCGCAATTGCGCCCCGCCGAAGTGGCTGCATCGCCGGCCACGCGCGGCCCGTCGCGCAAACCCGCTCCATGAGGATCGCCCAGCGCGCACAGCGCGTCGAGCCGTTTTACGTGATGGAGCTGGCCAAGGCCGCCTCTGCCATGGCGGCCCAGGCCGGTCCCCACGACCGGCCGATGATCTACCTCAACATCGGCGAACCCGATTTCACGGCGCCACCGCTGGTCACAGCCGCAGCCGAACGCGCCATTCGCGACGGCCGCAGCCAGTACACGCAGGCCACCGGCCTGCCCGCGCTGCGCGAAGCCATCAGCGGCTGGTATGCCTCGCGCTTCGGTCTGCGCATCGATCCGGCCCGCATCGTCGTCACCGCCGGTGCCTCTGCCGCACTTCAACTCGCCTGCCTCGCGCTCATCGAAGCGGGCGACGAAGTGCTCATGCCCGATCCGAGCTATCCCTGCAACCGGCAGTTCGTGCAGGCCGCGGAAGGCCGTGCGGTGTTGATTCCCTCCGGCCCGGCGCAACGGTTTCAATTGAGCGCCGAACAGGTCGAAGCCGCCTGGAACCCCGCGACGCGCGGTGTGTTGCTGGCATCGCCGTCGAACCCCACCGGCACCAGCATCGCGCGCGACGAACTCGAGCGCATTGCGCGGTTCGTTCGCCACAAAGGCGGCATCACACTGGTGGACGAGATCTACCTCGGCCTGAGTTTTGACGACGAGTACGGCCACAGCGCGTTGGGCCTGCCCGATGGCCTGGGCAACGAGGTCATCAGCATCAACAGCTTCTCCAAGTACTTCAACATGACCGGCTGGCGCCTGGGCTGGCTGGTGCTGCCCCCTGCCCTGGTGCCTGCCGTCGAACGCCTGGCGCAGAACCTGTTCATCTGCGCCAGCACCATCGCCCAACACGCCGCGCTGGCCTGTTTCGAACCCGACAGCCTCGCCGAGTACGAACGCCGGCGCACCGAGTTCAAGGCGCGGCGGGACTTCTTCATTCCCGCCATGGACCGTCTGGGTCTGAATGTGCCGGTGATGCCCGATGGGGCGTTCTATGCCTGGGCCGACGTGCGCGGGCTCTGCGAGCGCTGGGGCATTGCGCCACAGGGCGCGCGGCCCGACGAAGGTGGCAGTTGGTCGCTTGCGTTCGAGCTCATGAAGCGCTGCCAGTTGGCCGCCACCCCAGGGCGCGACTTTGGCAACGCTGAACCCGGCCGCTACCTGCGCTTCTCCACCGCCAACTCGATGGCACAGCTTCAAGAAGCGGTGGCCCGCCTGGAACAAGCCTTGTGAACGAGACCGCCGCCCCCTTCACCTGGCCCGTGCGCGTGTACTGGGAAGACACCGACGCGGGCGGCATCGTCTTCTACGCCAACTACCTCAAGTTCTTCGAACGCGCGCGCACCGAGTGGCTGCGGCACCTGGGCGTCGAACAGCAGCGGTTGCGCGACGAGGTCGGCGGCATGTTCGTGGTCACCGACACCCAACTGCGCTACCACCGCCCGGCGCGCCTGGATGATTTGCTTCTCGTTACAGCCTGTGTCCGTGAAGCGGGCCGCGCCTCGCTGACAATCCAGCAGAGCGCGCTGGTGAAGGCCCACGAAGCCGGTGCGTCGCCTGCGTTGCTGTGCGAGGGCACCATCCGCATTGGCTGGGTGGATGCCGCCAGCCTGCGCCCCCAGCGCATCCCCACCCTGGTTTTGCAGGCGCTCCAGGCACAGCCGGCCTGAGCCGTCCTCCTGAAACTTTTCCGTTACCTACCGCATCCGAACCTCCATGACCCAAGATCTTTCCATCGTTCAATTGATGCTCAACGCGAGCTGGGTGGTCCAGGCTGTCGTGGCCCTGCTGGTGGTGGTCTCCGTGGTCAGTTGGGCGGCGATCTTCCGCAAGGTGTTCGCGCTCAAGCGCGTGCGCAGCCACAACGATGAATTCGAGCGCGAGTTCTGGTCGGGCACCAACCTCAACGACCTGTACGCCGGCGCCGCTCAGAACGCCAAGCATGGCGGACCGATGGAACGCATCTTCGCCAGCGGCATGCGCGAGTACCAGAAGCTGCGCGAGCGCCGCATCACCGACAGCGGTGCCCTGCTCGACGGCGCGCGCCGCGCCATGCGCGCGAGCTTCCAGCGCGAACTGGACGCACTGGAAACCAACCTCTCCTTCCTCGGCTCGGTCGGCTCGGTCTCGCCCTATGTGGGCCTGTTCGGCACCGTCTGGGGCATCATGCACGCCTTCACTGGCCTGGCCGCGTTGGCGCAAGTGACCCTGGCCACCGTGGCACCGGGCATTGCCGAAGCCCTGGTCGCCACCGCCATCGGCCTGTTCGCCGCCATTCCCGCGGTCGTGTTCTACAACCGCTTCTCGCACGACATCGACCGCGTGGCCAATGCCATGGAGACCTTCATGGAAGAGTTCTCCAACATCCTCCAACGCAACCTGGGCGCGCACGCTCAGACGCCGTCGGGACACTGAACATGCCAGCCGTCTCCTCACGCGGCCGAGGCCGCCGCACCATCAACGAGATCAACATGGTCCCGTTCATCGATGTGATGCTGGTGCTGCTGATCATCTTCATGGTGACCGCGCCGCTGATCACGCCGAGCCAGATCGCCCTGCCCAGCGTAGGCCAGGCGGGGCGCCAGCCAGACCGCTTCGTGGCCGTGGTGATCGACAAGGACGAAAAGATTTCCGTGCGCGAAGGTTCCTCCAGCGGCGAACCGCAACCGGTGTCCATGGGCCAGTTGGTCGCGCGCGTGCAGCAACTGCAAGCCAGCCGGGGCAGCGCACCCGAAGGCGGTGTGCCGGTGGTCATCAGCGCCGACAAGAACGTCAAGTACGAAGCCGTTGTTCGCGTGATGGACACCTTGCAGCGCAACGGCGTTGCGCGCGTGGGCCTTTCGGTGCAAACCTCACGCTGAAACACGCCACCGTCCAGCCATGCAGACCACCGCCGACCACCTCGACCTCACCCCGCCACGCAGCGGACGCTGGCTCGGCCCTGTGGGGCTCGCGCTGATCGCGCACGGCATCCTGATCATCGCCCTGACGTTTGGCGTGCAATGGGAAAAGGACGGCGAGCCGGTCACCGTGGAAGCCGAACTCTGGTCGCGCACGCCGCAGCAGGCGGCGCCGCGCGCGGTGGAACCCCCTCCTCCACCGCCACAGCCCACGCCTGCACCTACACCGGCTCCCGCGCCAAAACCGGCGCCAGCGCCCGCGCCGCCACCACCAGGCCCCACGCAAGCCGAGATCGCGACCGCGCAAGCCAAGAAGAAGGCCGAGGCAGAGAAGAAGGAACGTGAAGAGGAGGCCAAGAAGGTCGCGGCTGCGAAGGCTGCAGAAAAAGCAGCGACCGAGAAGAAAGCCGCCGCGGCGGAAAAGGCAGCCGCAGAAAAGGAACGCCAGCAAAAACTCGCGGCCGACAAGCGCGAGCAGGAGCGCAAGGAAGCGGCAGAAGAAAAGCGCCTGGCGCAGATCCGCGAAGACCAGATCAAACGCATGATGGGCCAGGCCGGCGCCAGCGGTGGCCCGCAGAGCACCGGCACCGCCCAACAGTCCAGCGGCCCAACGCCGGGCTACGCGGGCCGCGTGGCGGCGCGCATCCGGCCCAACGTGGTGTTCACGGATGTTGCGCCCGGCAACCCGCGCGCTGAGGTCGAAGTGCGAACCTCACCCGACGGCACGATCACCTCCCGCCGCCTCGTCAAGAGCAGCGGTAACCAGGACTGGGACGATGCGGTGCTCCGAGCGATCGACCGGACGAGCTCGTTGCCGAAAGACACCAATGGCACAGTACCGTCATCGCTGGTGATCGGGCTTCGACCGCTCGACTGACAGAGGCCTCTCCGGCGCGAGACCCCCGCGATCCAGAAACACCGCGGAACCGGCTTCGCCGGGCCGCAGGCGTTGTCCCCCTTCAGGGGGAAGCCGCGCAGCGGCGCAGGGGGTCATTCCAAACTAGTCAAACACAATCTCCGCCCGCTGCTCATGCGCCTGCGCCATCCAGCTGGCCAGCGCCGCGTCCGTGGGGAAGAACAGCGCGCGATCGTCCAGTTGCAGTTCACACTGCGCGCCTTCGCGCAACAGCGCCAACCGCACCGGCAAGCCCCGCACCAGTTCGCCCTGGTCGGTGAGCTCGCGCTTGGGCGGGAACTCGCGCACCAGCTCGGCAATGGATGGCGCCGTGCCGTTCACCGCCACGCGCAGGTACTTGCCAAAACGGCAGCGCGCGGCGGCCAGGTCCCAGACCTGTTGGATCTTCAGCCGCACACCGCCAGAGAAACGGTCGGGCTGCGCCACCGCCTGCACGATGATGAGCTCGTCGTCCTTGAGCAGGTTGCGGTGCAGGTTGATGAGGTTCTCGTCGGCGCTGGTTTCGAACACGCCGGTCTTGTCGTCGAGCTTGAACAGCGCGAGCTTGCCGCGCTGGCCGTTGATGACGCGGAAATCGGTCACGATGCCGGCGAGGATCACCGGGTCGCGGCTCTCCACCACGTCGCCCAGCGGTCTGCGGGCAAAGCGGCGCACCTCGCGCTCCACTTCGTCGAACAGGTGGCCGGAGAAGTAGAAGCCCATCGCGGTCTTCTCCAGCGTCAGGCGCTCCTTGATGCCCCAGGGCGTGGTGGCCACCAGATCGGGTTCTTGCGTGCTCGAACCATGGTCGTCGTCGCCCATCACGTCGAACAGACCGCCCTGGTTGGCGTTGGCCAGGCTGGCGGCGGCGAACTCGAACGCGCGGTTCACCGAGGCCAACATCTCCGCGCGGTTCAGGTGCAGCGAGTCGAACGCGCCGGCCTTGATCAGCGCTTCTACCGTGCGCTTGTTCAAACGCGTGCGGTCGACGCGCACACAGAAATCGAACAAGCTTTTGAACGGGCCCTTCTCATCACCACGCGGCCCTTCGCCTCGGCCTTCGCGCGCGGCCACAATGGCCTCGATCGCCTGCTGGCCCGTGCCTTTGATGGCGCCCAGGCCATAGCGGATGGACTTGTTGGTGATCGGCTCGAAGCGGTGGAAGCCGCGGTTCACATCGGGTGCCTCGAAGGCAATGCCCATCTTCAGCGCGTCTTCGTACAACACCTTGAGCTTGTCGGTGTCGTCCATTTCCACCGTCATGTTGGCGCAGAAGAACTCGGCGGTGTAGTGCACCTTGAGCCAACCGGTGTGGTACGCGAGCAGCGAGTACGCGGCGGCGTGCGACTTGTTGAAGCCGTAGCCCGCGAACTTCTCCATCAAGTCGAAAACTTCGTCAGCCTTCTCCTGGGTGATGCCATGGGTGGCAAGCGCACCGGCGCGGAACTTGTCGCGGTGCTCGGCCATCTCCTCGGCCTTTTTCTTGCCCATCGCGCGGCGCAGCATGTCGGCGCCACCGAGCGAATAGCCGCCCAGGATCTGCGCGGTCTGCATCACCTGTTCCTGGTAGACCATGATCCCGTAGGTTTCGGACAGCATCTCGGCCACCGCCGGGTGCGGGTACTCGATGGTTTCCTTGCCGTGCTTGCGGTTCACGAAGCTGGGAATCAGGTCCATCGGGCCCGGTCGGTACAGCGCGTTGAGGGCGATCAGGTCTTCCAGGCGCGAGGGCTTGGCGTCTTTCAGCATGCCTTGCATGCCGCGGCTTTCAAACTGGAACACGGCTTCGGTCTGCCCGCGCGAGAACAGCGCGTACACACGCTGGTCGTCCAGGGGCACGTCCTCGAAGCGGAAGTTCTCCTGGCCGGGGTGGCGCTTGATGATGAACTCGCGCGCGATCTCCAGGATGGTCAGCGTGGCCAGGCCCAGGAAGTCGAACTTCACCAGGCCGATGGCCTCCACGTCGTCCTTGTCGTACTGGCTCACGGCCGAGTCGCTGCCCGGCTGCGCGTACAGCGGGCAGAAGTCGGTGAGCTTTCCCGGCGCGATGAGCACGCCACCGGCGTGCATGCCGATGTTGCGCGTCATGCCTTCGAGCTTTTGCGCCATCTCGATCAGCGTCTTGACGTCGTCTTCCTTCTGGATGCGCTCGGCCAGCACCGGCTCCATCTCGATCGCGTAGTTGTTCTTGTCGCCGTCCTTCTTCGGCACCGGCGGGTACTGCAGCGTGACCGACATGCCCGGTTTGTTCGGAATCAGCTTGGAGATGCCGTCACAGAAACCATAAGAGAAGTCGAGCACGCGGCCCACGTCGCGGATGGCCGCGCGCGCGGCCAGCGTGCCGAAGGTGGCGATCTGGCTCACCGCTTCCTTGCCGTACTTGTCCTTGACGTAGTCGATCACGCGGTCGCGGTTGGACTGGCAGAAGTCGATGTCGAAGTCGGGCATGGACACCCGCTCCGGGTTCAGGAAGCGCTCGAACAGCAGGTTGTATTGCAGCGGGTCGAGGTCGGTAATCTTCAGCGCGTAGGCCACGAGAGAACCCGCGCCCGAGCCCCGGCCCGGCCCGACCGGGCAGCCGTTGTTCTTGGCCCAGTTGATGAAGTCGCCCACGATCAGGAAGTAGCCCGGGAACCCCATGTTCAAGATGGTGTTGATCTCGAACTCCAGGCGCGCCACATAGCGCGGGCGCTCGGCATCGCGCTTGGCCTCGTTCGGGTACAGGTGCGCCAGACGCTCTTCCAGACCTTCGAACGACGACTGCCGGAAGAAGTCCGACATGGGCATTGGCACACCGTCGATCACCGGTGTGGGGAAGTTGGGCAACTGTGGCTTGCCCAGCACCAGCGTGAGGTTGCAGCGCTTGGCGATCTCCAGCGAGTTGGCCACGGCGGAGGGCACGTCGGCAAACAGCGCCTGCATCTGCTCGGCGCTCTTGAAGTACTGTTCGCGCGTGAAGCGGCGCACGCGCCGGTTGTTGCCGAGGATCTCGCCCTCGGCGATGCACACGCGCGCCTCGTGCGATTCGTAGTCGTCGGGTTCGAGAAACTGCACCGGGTGCGTGGCCACCACCGGCAGGTGCAGGCGCGCGGCGAGCTGCACCGCCGCCGTCACGTGGCGCTCGTCATCGGCGCGCCCGGCGCGCTGCAGTTCGATGTAGAAGCGGTGCGTGAAGATGGTCGAGAGCTGCAGCGCGAGGTCGGCCGCGCGCTCGGCATCGCCTTGCACCAGCGCCTGCCCCACCGGGCCGGCCTGCGCGCCCGAGATCATGATCAGCCCCGCGTTGCACTCCTGCAGCCAGTCGCGTTGCACCAGCGCCCCGCCACGGCCGTCGTTGCGCGTCCAGGCCCGCGCGAGCAGCTCGCTGAGGTTCAGGTAACCCTGTTTGTCCTGCACCAGCAGCAGCACACGCGGTGCGGCAGGCTGGTGGGCGCCGGGCATGGCGCCAGCGGTTTCTTCGCTGAAACCTTGCAGCATGACCTCGGCGCCAATGATGGGTTTGATGCCCGCGCCGCGCGCTTCCTTGTAAAACTTGACCGCGCCAAAGAGGTTGCTGAGATCGGTGATGGCCAGCGCGGGCTGGCCGTCGGCGGCCGCTGCGGCCACGACGTCATCGATGCGGTTGGTGCCGTCGACGACGGAGAATTCGGTGTGCAGGCGCAGATGGGTGAACATCGGGCCATTTTAGAAGGCGCGCAGCCCCCCAACGGCTCAATGGAGCGGCGGCATTTCATCCTTCAGGATGCTCAGCACCTCGGATCGGAATTCGCGGAAATAAAGAATGGCCACCACCGCCAGGGTGGCCACCACCATCACCACCGGCGAGACGAACCAGGCCAGCGCAGCAAACGAAAAGTAGTAAGCGCGCAGGCCATCATTGAACGTTTCGGCTGCCGCCGCGACCATGGCCGCGGCGCGCAGGGCGAAGGCGCGGCGGTCGTGCTTGCCCGCGTCGAAGTCTTCCGCCGGCGGCATGGCGCCGATGATCAGCGCCACGAAGGTGTATTGCCGCATGCACCAGGAAAAGCGGAAGAAGGCGTAGACGAAGATCGCCACCATCACGAGGATCTTGAACTCGAAAACGATCAGCGTGGTGGTCTGCGCGAAGGGGATTTCGCTCATCAGCTCGGTGGCCTTGTCGGTGGTGCCGAGCAAGGCGAACAAACCGCCGATGACGAGGATGGACGTGGACGAGAAAAACGCCGGCGTGTTCGACAGCGTTTGCGTGATGAGCCCGTCCAGCATGCGCGGGTCGCGCGCGGTGGTCTGGGTCATCCAGTACCCGCGGTAGCGGTTGGTGGTGTGCAGGAGCGAGCCCATCTTGCGGCCCCACTCGCGGGCAAACCAGGCGTAGCCCAGCCACAACGCAAAAAAGCAGACCAGCGCGAGCCAGTCTGCCCAAGGAATGATGGTAAGGACTTTCATGCTGCGGATGTTACGCCGCGAGCCCGCGCCTCAGCGATGGAACCGCTCGGCCACCGAGGCCACGCGCTCGCCAAACAAGCGCGCGGTTTCCAGGTCACCCGGCGACATATCGCCAGCCCCCGCATCCGAAGGGCTCTGCGCGATGGCACCGCTGTAGCTCACCAGGTAATTCACGTCGTTGCGCTGCGCGCCCTTGGTGTTGCTGGGCATCAGGCCCTGGCTGACCCAGATCATGCCGTGCTGCATGGCCAGCGTGAACAAGGTGTTCAGCGTGCTCAGTTTGTCGCCGTTCATGCCCGCGCTGTTGGTAAAGCCGGCCGCGATCTTGTCTTTCCACTTCTGCGCGAACCAGGGTTTGCTCGACGCGTCGGCAAACTTCTTGAACTGCCAGCTCACGTTGCCCATGTAGGTGGGCGCGCCGAAGATGATCGCGTCGGCCGCTTCCAGCGTTTCCCAGCCGCCATCGGGCAGGTTGCCGTCGGCGTCGATCGCGAGAAGTTCGGCGTTGGCGCCTTGCGCCACGGATTGCGCCATGCGCTGGGTATGACCGTAGCCTGAGTGGTAAACCACAACGATGTGGGACATAGGGATGTTTTGCTGGGTTCAAAAAAAAAGGCGCGGCGCCAAGGCGCCGCGCTTGTGCATCGGCCGGGTGTCGCTCAGACCTTGCGGCGCGCATCCACGCTGAACGCGCCGGCGCCGAAGGCCGCGAAGGCGAGCAGGCCGCCGGTGATGGCGAGGTTCTTGAAGAACATGAGCTGCTGCATCATTTGCTGCTCGGCGGGCAGCGACCAGTAGGCGTGGAAGTAGAAGCTCGCGACCAGCGTGAACACCGCCAGTGCGATCGCGGCGATGCGGGTACGGTAGCCGATCAACAGCGCCAGGCCACCAAACAGCTCGATCACCAGCGCGATCGCCACGCCCACCTGCGGCATCGGCAAGCCCATGGCGGTGGCGTAGCCCACCGAGCCGGCGAAGCCGGCGATCTTGCCGAAGCCCGCTGGCACGAACATGATGGCCAACAGGATGCGGCCGATCAGGGCCAGGGGATTTTGCAGAGCATTCATGGTGAGGTTCCTTGGTTGAAAAAGTTGGAAGGTTAATGGAAGGGGGAAACAGGTTCAGGGCGCGAGGTCAAACACCAGCACTTCGGCATCGGTCGCCTTGGCAAGCTGGATACGACTCTCACTGGCCAGCACGGCGGCGTCACCCGCTCGCAGGCGCTCACCATTCACGTCCAGCTCGCCGCGCACCAGGTGCACATAGGCCTTTCGTGCCGGGTTCAGCGCCAGCTCGGCGGTCTCTTCGCCCGTCAGCAGACCGGCGTAGATGGATGCATCGGCATGGATCGTCACTGAGCCCTGCGCACCGTCGGGCGAAGCCACGAGGCGCAGTTTGCCTTGCTTTTCCGCGTCGGCGAAGCTCTTTTGTTCGTAGCCGGGTTCGATCCCCGTCACATTGGGTTCGATCCAGATCTGCAGGAAATGCGTGGTGCTGTTGGGCGCGTGGTTGAACTCGCTGTGGCGCACGCCGCTGCCCGCGCTCATGCGCTGCACGTCACCCGGCGGAATGCCCTTGATGTTGCCCATGCTGTCCTTGTGCGCCAGGTTGCCCTGCAGCACGTAGCTGATGATTTCCATGTCGCGGTGGCCGTGCGTGCCGAAGCCGGTGCCCGGGGCGATACGGTCTTCGTTGATCACGCGCAGGTTGCCCCAGCCCATCCAGGCGGGGTCGAAATACTCGGCAAACGAAAACGAATGGTGGCTCTTGAGCCAGCCGTGGTCGGCATAACCGCGGGCATCGGAGCGTCGAATCTGGAGCATGGTGGTTCCTTTCCATCATCTGTGGGGCTGGACGGCAACCGAAGGGATGTCGTCTGGCATGGTGTGAATTGTGTGGGGGCCAACACCCGTTTTGATCGCACGGTTTTGATGGCATCATTCAAATCATTTGAATGATCAGGCAGTACCTCCATGGCCGCATCTACACCCCGCGCCGCCCTCTCGCCCGAAAACCTGGGCCTGCTCGAAGCCGTTGCCCGACTGGGCAGCATGGCGGCTGCCGCGCGCGAACTGGGCATGGTGCCCAGCGCCCTCACCTACCGCATCCGCCAGGTCGAAGACGCGCTGGACGTGCTGCTGTTCGACCGCAGCGCGCGCCGCGCCGTGCCCACGCCGGCCGGCGCCGAGTTGCTGCGTTCGGGACAGTATTTGCTGAACGAGCTCGATGCGGTCGCCCAGCGCGTCAAGCGCGTGGCCACCGGCTGGGAACCGCAGCTCACCATCGCGGCCGACGCGATCATCGCGCGCGCCACGCTGTACGAGCTGTGCGAGGCTTTCTATGCCGAAGGCGCACCGACGCGGCTGAAGCTGCGCGCCGAAACGCTGTCGGGCACGGTCGAGGCCTTGCAAAGCGGCCAGGCCGACATCGCGCTGGGCGTGACGAGCGAGGTGTCCCTGCACGAGTTCCAGTCCGCGCCCATGGGCACGCTGTCTTTCGTTTACGCCGTCGCGCCGCACCACCCGCTGGCGGCCGCCACCCACGCCTTGCGCGACGAAGAATTGCGCGAGCACCGCGCCGTGGCCGTGGCCGATAGCGCGCAGCGCGGGCGCGGCGTCACGCACAACCTGCTGCCCGGGCAGGACGTGCTCACCGTACCGACCATGCAGCACAAGCTCGAAGCGCAACTGCGCGGCCTCGGCAGTGGCTTTCTGCCGCTGTCGCTGGCGCAGCCCTTCATCAACGCCGGGCGTCTGGTGGTGAAAAACGTGCAGCGGCCCAACCGGTCGCTGCGCGTGGCCTATGCCTGGCGCCAGCCCGGTGGCGCCAGCGACACCGGGCGCGCTCTGCGCTGGTGGCTCGATCGCCTGCAGCACCCGAAAACGCGCAGCGCGCTGCTCAACAACCACCATCAGGTTTGACGCAGGACTTGCGCAGCCTCACCCGTGGCGCGCTTCGCTGATACAGTCGGCAACACCCCCTATTTCAAAGCGCACAGAGCCATGACGAACACCCAACGCCCACGCGCAACATCCGCATCCGCCACCCGATCGAAGACCGCGAAGATCACCACAACACCTCTGCACATCGCGGTGGTCGGCGGCGGCATGGCCGGCGTGGTGTCCGCGCGCACGCTGGTGCAGGCGGGCCACCGCGTCACGCTGCTCGAGAAGAACCGGGAGTTCGGCGGGCGCATGGCCACGCAGCGCACCGAGTTCGGGGGCTTCGACCATGGCGCACAGTATTTCACCGTGCGCGACAAGCGTTTCGAGACCGCGTTGCGCAGCAACGCCACCGCCGTGGTGCGCCCCTGGAGCGCCAGCACCGTGCGCGTGCTCGACGAGCTGGGCCGCGTGCTGGCCAGCGCACCACCGCCGACCGAACCGCACTTCGTCGCCTCGCCCGGCATGAGCGCCCTGGTCAATCTCTGGGCGCAGCCGCTGGCCCATCCCGAGCTGCATGGCGGCCTGTTGGCGCGAACCCTGCTCGACACGCGCGTGACCCGCATCGAGCGCGACGCGCTGCACCCCGAGCAATGGCAACTGCGCGCGGAAGACGCCCAGGGCGGTCAGCAGGTCATCGGTGGTTTCGACCGCGTCGTGCTGGCGATGCCACACCCGCAGATCCACGACCTGTTGCTCGCCTCGGGCCTCGCACCCGAGTTGCGCAAGTCGCTCACCCCCGTGCATGTGGCGCCCTGCTGGACGCTGATGGTGGCCTACCCGCAGGCCATGCAACCCGGCCTGCCCCACCTCGGTCCGCAATGGAACGCCGCGCGCAGCACGCACCACCGCATCAGCTGGCTGGCCCGCGAATCGAGCAAGCCCAGCCGGGACCCGATCGAGCGCTGGACCGTGCAGGCCAGCCCCGCGTGGTCGACCAAGCACCTGGAAGACGACAGCGAGCGCGCCAAGGCCAAGCTGCTCAAGGGCTTCGCCGAAATCACCGGCATCCGCGCCACCCCCACCCACGCGGTCGCGCACCGCTGGCGCTTCGCGCAGACGCAGACCCCTCTGGGCACCAGCCACCTGTATGACGGCGCACTGGGCATTGGCGCGTGCGGCGACTGGTGCCTGGGCCACCGCGTGGAAGACGCGTTCGTGTCCGGTCTGGAAATGGCGCTGAAAATTGCGGAATGACCCCCCGCCGCGCTTCGCGCGTCCCCCCTGGTAGGGGGGCGCACCCTGAGGCCCGGCAAAGCCGGTTCCTCGTGTGCTCTGGAGCAGGCACGCCGCGCCGGAGACGCTCTGCCTAGCTGGAAGCAGCATGACCGCCAGCGCCACGTACCGGGGGCGTTTCGCCCCTTCCCCCACTGGCCCTCTGCATGCCGGTTCGCTCGTCGCCGCCCTCGCGAGCTGGCTCGATGCGCGCGCGCACGGCGGCACGTGGATTGTGCGCATCGAGGACGTCGACACCCCGCGTTGCATGCCAGGGGCGGACGCGCTCATCCTTGAGCAACTCGCCGCCTGCGGCCTCGTCAGCGACGAGCCCGTGGTCTGGCAGTCGCAGCGCGGTGCGCACTACCAGGCCGCGCTCGACGCGCTCATCGAACAAGGCGATGCCTACCCCTGCGGCTGCTCGCGCAAGGACATCGAGGCAGCGCTGCTGGCCGAGGGCATCACACGCGAACGCCACCACGGCGCGGTCTATCCCGGCACCTGCCGCCCGGACCACGGCGGTTTGCAAGGCAAATCCGCGCGGGCCTGGCGCTTCGCCATCGCAAGCCCCGGCAACCTCCACTGGTTCGACCGACGCCTCGGCGCACAAAAACAAAAAGTGGCCACCGAGGTCGGCGACTTCGTGCTCAAGCGCGCCGACGGCCTCTGGGCCTACCAGCTCGCGGTGGTGGTGGACGACACGGCGCAAGGCATCACGCATGTCGTGCGCGGCGAAGACCTGGCCGACAACACAGCACGTCAAATGCTGTTGCAGCAGGCGCTCCACCTGCCCCAACCGATCTACCTGCACACGCCGCTGGTGCTGGGCGAGAACGGCGAAAAACTCAGCAAGCAGAACGGCGCGCAGGCCCTGGACCTGAGCGATCCAATCGCCGCCCTCGCGCATGCCGCACGCACCCTGAGGCTGTCACCGACCTCGGCGACCACCGTGCCGCAGGCGCTGGCGCACTGGACCGAGGCCTGGGACGCCTAAAATCCGTCCCTTCGCCGACCGAACCTTAGCCATGACCGACCCCCGCCACGCGCAGCCGCGCCCCCCACCCAGCGACACGACCTACCTGCGCGAGATCAAGAGCTACGTCCTGCGCACGGGCCGCGTAGGCCCAGGTCAGGCGCGCGCGTTCGAGCAGTTCGGTCCGCGTTTCCTGCTGAACTACGCACCAGACGCCTTCGACGCAACGGCCGCCTTCGGCCGCGCGGGCCCGCTCGTCATGGAGATCGGCTTCGGCATGGGCAGCGCCACCGCGCACATCGCGGGCTTGCGGCCCCAGGACAATTTCCTGTGCTGCGAAGTGCACGAACCCGGCGTGGGTGCACTGCTCAAGCTCGTGGGCGAACAAGGGCTGGAGAACATCCGCATCCTGCGCCACGACGCGGTCGAGGTGCTCGACCACATGCTCGGCGAGGCGTCGCTGGACGGCGTGCACATCTTCTTCCCCGATCCCTGGCACAAGAGCCGCCACCACAAACGCCGCCTGATCCAGGGGCCGTTCGTGAACCGCCTGGCGCGCCACCTCAAGCCCGGTGGTTATCTGCACCTGGCCACCGACTGGGAACCCTACGCGCAGCAGATGCTCGAGGTGCTCAACGCCGAGCCCTTGCTGCAGAACACCGCCGCGGCCGGCGGCGACGGCTTCGTGCCCAAGCCCGACTACCGGCCTCTCACCAAGTTCGAGAACCGCGGCCTCAAGCTGGGCCACGGTGTCTGGGACCTGGTGTTTCGCCGCACCTGAACCCACGCGCCAGGCCGCCATGGCCCGCCCCCCGAAAAACCCGGCCATCCCTTCGCGCCGGGGCGTGTCCGCGAGTTGCATCGCGCTGCCGTACGACAAGGCCGCACCCTGGCCGCTGCTGATCGACTTCCTGGCCGAACGCCTGGGCGCCGTGACCCGCGAGGCGTGGGTGCAACGCATGGCGCGTGGCGAGGTGCTCGACGACCTGGGCCAGGCGCTGCCACCCGACGCGCGCTTCACCCCCGGCATCCGCGTCTACTACTACCGCGAACTCGACCACGAACCCGAGGTGCCGTTCGAGGACGTGGTGTTGTTTCAGGACGATCACCTGCTCGTGGCCGACAAGCCGCACTTCCTGCCGGTCACACCCGGTGGGCGCTACGTGCAGCAGAGCCTGCTGGTGCGGCTGAAGAACCGGCTGGGCATCGACACGCTGAGCCCGATCCACCGCATCGACCGCGAGACCGCCGGGTTGGTGGTGTTCAGTGTGCGGCCCGAAGAACGCGCCGCGTACCAGGCGCTGTTCCGCGACCGCGCTGTGCACAAGGTGTACGAAGCCATCGCGCGGCACGACGCGTCGATTCAGGGGCCGATCGTGCGCCGCAGCCGCATCGAAGAAGCGCACGACGCGTTCTTTCGCATGAACGAGACCGAAGGCGAGCCCAACAGCGAAACACGCCTTGACGTGCTGCAAGTGCAAGGCGCCTGGGCGCGCTACCGGCTGGAGCCTTTGACGGGCAAACGCCACCAGTTGCGCGTGCACATGAACGCCCTCGGTCTGCCGATCGCGGGCGACCAGTTCTACCCACGCGTGCTGCGCGGGCCCGACGAAGCCGAAGATTTTTCCAACCCGCTGCGCCTGCTCGCCCGGTCCATCGCTTTCACCGACCCGGTGACGGGCGAGGCACGGACTTTTGACAGCCAGCGGGCGCTGGACTGGCCTGAGCAGGCCAGCGCCATCAGGCTTTGATTTCGCGCGCCGTGATCTGGTACTTGAAGTCGTCCGGCGCGTAGGAATCCAGGCGCTGGCCACCGGTCTCGCCCACCGGGTACATGAAGAAGCCGAGCTGAGGGCCCTGGGCCCGGGGCAGCTTCACGTCGTGCGCCATGTTCCAGGCCATCCAGTTGCCTTCCCAGCCACCGAACAGCGCGCGGTTCACCGGCGTGACCACCGGGTGCTGGGTGGTCTTGATCCACTCGGGCGTTTCCAGGCGCATGACCTTGGCCACGTCGGCCGGGTCCATCGCCACCCAGCCGTGGCCCGCCAGGTGCACCTCGGCGCGGCAGTGTTGCGCGCCCTTGAGGCTGACCGGGTTGCCGCTGAGTTCCTTGTAGCCAAAGGCCGAGGGCGCCAGGCGAATACCGTACACGTCGCGCGCCGGCAAACCGGCCGAGCGGCACAGGCCGACGAAGATGGCGTTGAGGTCGGCGCATTTGCCGCCGAGGTTGCCGGTCTCCAGCATGGTCTTGATGTCGCCTTCGCCGCAGCCCCGCACCTTGGGTTCGCGGTAGGTGTTCGCCACCACCCAGTCGTAGATCTGGCGTGCCTTCTGCACGTCGGTGCGCGCGCCGCGCGTGGCCTTCAACGCGGTCTCGCGCACGATGCCATCGGTGGGCAGCAGGTCGGTCGGTTGCGTCCAGAAGCGCAGGGTGGCCGCGTCTTCGGTGCTGGCGGTTTTCTGCGCGAGGTCGGCCGCGCGGTTGCGCGTCTGCACGCGGCTGGTGAGTTCCACGGTGGGCGTGGGGCCGCCTTCGGCAAAGCTCACATGCAGCATGCGCGCGCCGTAGTGCACCTCTTCGGTCAGGCGCGCGGTGCCATTGGTGCGGAAGTCGCTGGTGAAGGACTTCTGCCAGTCGCTCTCGACGGAGGGCAGCGGCAACCAGACCTGGCTGGCGCCGCGGGGCAGTTCGATGTCGACGCGGGTGGTCACGTCGAAGGTGCGCCAGGCGCCGGGCTGGGGGTTGAATTCGCGTTGCGCCGGGCTGGTCTGGGCCAGCGCCCCGGCGGCGTGGAAGAGCGGCGATGCGGCGGCCACGGACGTGGCGGCGCGCTGCAGGAAGAGGCGGCGATCGGGGGTCATGAAGAGAACTCCGGAATAGGGGAAAACGGCGGAACCGCACACACAGGGTGCGGTGCATCGCCGGGGGAACCTCGCACGACGGGTCGCGCAAGGGAAAAGGATTATGTGCGTCAGAGCGCCAGCAGGCGATCCACCCAGCCCAGCGCTTCCTGGCCGGTCCAGTCGACCTCGCCGCGCACCCGCTGGCGCGCGCGGCCCTGGCGGTCGATCAGCACGGTGGTGGGGAACACGCGCACACCCCAGGCACGGGCGTGTTCGCCCAACGGGTCCAGCCACACCGGCAGGCCGAGTTGCGTCTGCGACACGAAGCGCAACGCACGCTGCGGCGGCTCCTTGAAGTTGAGCGCGATCACCGCCAGGCGGTCTTCGCCGATCAACCCGGGCAAGTCCTGCAACAGCGGCATTTCGGTGCGGCAGGGCTCGCACCAGCTGGCCCAGAAATTGAGCAGCACGGCGCGGCCCTTGAAATCGGCGAGCTTCACCGACTGGCCTTGCAGGTCCAGGGTGGTCAGCGCCGGCGTGGGCGTACCGCGAGGCCAGTCACTGAGCTCGAACGCGGGCTTCGGACCTGCCGTCACCGCCGAGGCGGGCGCGAACGCCGCCGCCGCACCGCAGGCGCCGAGAGCGCCCAGGCACTGGCGGCGGTTCAAGGCCTTCACAGGCGCTCGGCCACCCAGCCCTGCACCGACTGCAGCGCCTTCGGCAGGCCACTCGCATCGGTGCCGCCGGCCATGGCCATGTCGGGCTTGCCGCCGCCCTTGCCACCCACTTGCTGGGCCACGAAGTTCACCAGCTCACCGGCCTTGACCTTGCCCATGCTGTCGGCCGTGACGCCCGCGGCCAGTTGCACCTTCGCGCCGTCCACGGCGGCGAGCACGATGGCGGCGGACTTGAGTTTGTCCTTCAGCTTGTCCAGCGTGTCGCGCAGGGTCTTGGCATCGGCGCCGTTGAGCACGGCGGCCAGCACCTTGATGCCCTTCACGTCCACCGCCTGCGCCATGAGTTCGTCGCCCTGGCTGGAAGCCAGTTTGCCCTTGAGCGCGGCCACTTCCTTCTCCAGCGCCTTCACCTGCTCCAGCGTCTGGCCGATGCGCACGTTGAGTTCGGCGGTCGGTGCCTTGAGCGTGCCGGCCGCTTGCGCCACCGTGTCTTCGAGCGACTGCAGGTAGGCCAGCGCGTTCGCGCCAGTGATGGCCTCGATGCGGCGCACGCCGGCGGCCACGCCGCTCTCGCCCACCACCTTGAACAAGCCGATGTCGCCGGTGCGCTGCACATGCGTGCCGCCGCAGAGTTCGCGGCTGGTGCCGATGTCGAGCACGCGCACGGTTTCGCCGTACTTCTCGCCGAACAGCATCATCGCGCCGGTTTTCTGCGCCGACTCGATGTCCATCAGGCGCGCCTGCGTGGCCGCGTTGGCGAGGATCTCGGCGTTCACCAGCGCTTCGATGGCGCGGATCTGCGCGTCCGTCACGGGCGCGTTGTTGGTGAAGTCGAAGCGCGTGCGTTCGGCGTTCACCAGCGAGCCCTTCTGCTGCACGTGATCGCCCAGCACCTCGCGCAAGGCCTTGTGCATCAGGTGGGTGGCGCTGTGGTTGCGCACGGTGGCGGCGCGCAGGGCGGTGTTCACGCTCGCGTTGACGTTGTCGCCCACGTTGAGCGTGCCCTGCTCCACGCTGCCGTGGTGGCCGTACACGTCGGCCTTGATCTTCTGCGTGTCGCCCACGGCGAAACGCGCCGAACCGCTGGTGATCACGCCTTCGTCACCCACCTGGCCGCCGCTCTCGGCATAGAACGGCGTGTTGTCCAGCACGACCACACCGCTCTGGCCGGTCTTGAGCGCGGCGACCGACGTACCGTCGAGGTACAGCGCCACGATCTTGCCCGGTGCTTCGAGCTGCTCGTAACCCAGGAACTGGTTGCCCGCGCCGCTGTACTCCAGTGCTTTGTCCATCTTGAATTTGCCGGCCGCGCGGGCCTGCGCCTTCTGTTTGTCCATCGCGGCGTGAAAGCCCGCTTCGTCCACCGACAGGCCGCGCTCGCGGCACACGTCGGCCGAAAGATCGAGCGGGAAGCCGTAGGTGTCGTGCAGCTTGAAGGCCACATCGCCGGGCAATACCTTCTCGCCACCGGCCAGCGCCGCGTCCAGAATTTCCATGCCGTTGGCCAGCGTTTCATAGAAGCGCTCTTCCTCGGCCTTGAGCACCTCGGTGATGCGCTGCTCCTGCTTCGCCAGGTTCGGATACGCCGCGCCCATCAGCTTCACCAGATCCGCCACCATCTTGTGGAAGAACGGCGTTTTCTGGCCCAGCTTGTAGCCGTGGCGGATCGCGCGGCGCACGATGCGGCGCTGCACATAGCCCCGGCCTTCGTTGCTCGGGATCACGCCGTCGCTTACCAGGAAGGCGGTGGCGCGGATGTGGTCGGCGATCACCTTGAGCGAGGGGTTCGCCAGGTCGCTGATGTGCGTCTCGCGCGCGGCGGCCTTGATGAGCGCGTCGAAGATGTCGATCTCGTAGTTGCTGTGCACATGCTGCAGGATCGCGGCCAGGCGCTCCAGGCCCATGCCGGTGTCCACGCAGGGCGCGGGCAGCGGCGTGACCGCGCCGGTCTCGTCCATGTTGAACTGCATGAACACGTTGTTCCAGATCTCGATGAAGCGGTCGCCGTCTTCATCGGGGCTGCCGGGCGGGCCGCCGGCAATGTGGTCGCCGTGGTCGTAGAAGATTTCGCTGCAAGGGCCGCAGGGGCCGGTGTCGGCCATCATCCAGAAGTTGTCGCTCTTGTAGCGGCCGCCCTTGTTGTCGCCAATGCGGATCACGCGCTCGGGCGGCAGGCCGATTTCCTTGGTCCAGATGTCGAAAGCCTCGTCGTCCTCGGCGTACACCGTGGCCAGCAGGCGCTCGGGCGGCAGCTTGAAGACCTCGGTCAGCAGCTCCCACGCCCATTTCAGACTCTCGCGCTTGAAATAGTCACCGAACGACCAGTTGCCCAGCATCTCGAAGAAGGTGTGGTGGCGCGCGGTGTAGCCCACGTTTTCCAGGTCGTTGTGCTTGCCACCGGCGCGCAGACAGGCTTGCACCGAGGCGGCGCGCACGTAGGGGCGCTTGTCGGTGCCGAGGAACACGTCCTTGAACTGCACCATGCCGGAGTTGGTGAACATCAGCGTCGGGTCGTTGCCGGGCACGAGCGGGCTGGACGGGACCACGGTGTGGCCCTTGGAAGCGAAGAAGTCCAGGAAGGTCTTGCGGATGTCGGCAACGGAAACAGCGGGGCGGGTCATGTTGGCCTTGTGGGTTCGTCGGTATGGGTGCGGTGCGGCGCTCGCGCGCGCGAAACCCTGTATTTTCCAACATGCCGGGCACCCCTGGCCCAAGCGCGGCAAAATCGACCGGATCCCGTGGGCGACAGACGCCTTTTCGTGCACGACATTTTTTGACGGAGACACGCCATGGACACCAAGACCTCCCCCCTGGCCCTGCTCAAGGACCCCACCCTGCTCAAGACCGACGGCCTGATCAACGGGCAGTGGGTCAAGGGTTCGAGCCGCTTCGACGTGCTCGACCCCGCCACCGGCCTGAAGCTGGCCGACGTGGCCAGCCTCGGCCCGAAGGACGCCGAGGCCGCGATCGCCGCCGCCAACGCCGCCTGGCCGGCCTGGAAAGGCAAAACCGCCAAGGAGCGCAGCAACATCCTGCGCAAGTGGTACGACCTGCTGATGGCCAACCAGGACGATCTGGGCCGCCTCATGACCGCCGAACAAGGCAAGCCGCTGCCCGAAGCCAAGGGTGAGGTGGCCTACGGTGCGAGCTTCGTCGAGTGGTTCGCCGAAGAGGCCAAGCGCGTCAACGGCGAAACCCTGCCCACCTTCGACAACAACCGCCGCCTGATGGTGCTCAAGCAACCCATCGGCGTGTGCGCGGCCATCACGCCGTGGAACTTCCCGCTGGCGATGATCACGCGCAAGGTCGCGCCCGCGCTGGCCGCGGGTTGCCCGGTGATCATCAAGCCGGCCGAGCTCACGCCGCTGACCGCGCTGGCCGCCGCCGAACTGGCCATTCGCGCCGGCATTCCCGCCGGCGTGCTCAACGTCATCACCAGCGACGACAGCAGCGCCGTGGGCAAGGTGCTGTGCGCCAGCGACGTGGTGCGCCACCTCAGCTTCACCGGATCCACCGAGGTCGGCCGCATCCTCATGGCGCAGTGCGCGCCGACGGTGAAGAAGCTCTCGCTCGAACTGGGCGGCAACGCGCCCTTCATCGTGTTCGACGACGCCGACATCGACTCGGCGGTCGACGGGGCGATCGCCAGCAAGTACCGCAACGCGGGCCAGACCTGCGTGTGCGCCAACCGCCTCTACGTGCAGGACAGCGTGTACGACGACTTCGTGCAGAAGTTCGCCGCCAAGGTAAAGGCCTTCAAGGTCGGCAACGGTTTCACCGAGGGCGTGGTGCAAGGCCCACTGATTGAGGACGCGGCCGTGGCCAAGGTGCAGCGGCACGTGGAGGACGCGGTGGCCAAGGGCGGCAAGGTGCTCACCGGCGGCAAGAAACTGGAAGGCCAGTTCTTCGAACCCACGGTGGTGGCCGAGGCGACCAACGACATGCTGTGCGCGAAGGAGGAAACCTTCGGTCCCTTCGCGCCGGTGTTCCGTTTCAAGACCGAGCAGGAGGCCATCGACGCGGCCAACAACACCGAGTTCGGCCTGGCCAGCTATTTCTACAGCCGCGACGTGGGCCGCATTTACCGCGTGGCCGAGGCGCTGGAGTACGGCATGGTGGGCATCAATGTCGGCATCATCGCCAGTGAACACGTGCCCTTCGGCGGCGTAAAGCAATCGGGCCTGGGCCGTGAAGGATCGCACCACAGCATGGACGACTACGTAGAAATCAAATACCTCTGCATCGGTGATGTTTTGAAGTGAACTCGCAAGGAAAGCATCTTTTGAACTTCGACTGGCACAACCCCTACCCCGTCTCCCGCGCGCCGCTGATGGCGCGCAATGTGGTCGCCACCACGCAACCCCTGGCCGCGCAGGCGGGGTTGCGCATGCTGCTCAAGGGCGGCAATGCGATCGATGCGGCGATTGCCACTGCGGCCGCGCTCACCGTCGTCGAGCCCTGCTCCAACGGGCTGGGCAGCGACAACTTCGCGATCGTCTGGGACGGCCAGCAACTGCACGGCATGAACGCCTCGGGTGTGGCGCCAGCGGGCTGGAGCAAAAGCTATTTCGACAACAAGCACGGCGGCCAGATTCCGCTGCGCGGCTTCGACGCGGTCACCGTGCCGGGTGCCGTGGCGGGCTGGGCCGCGTTGTCGGAGCGCTTTGGCGCCCTGCCCTTCGCCGACCTGATGGAACCCGCCATCGAACTGGCCGAGCGCGGCTTCGCGGTGACACCCGTGATCGCGCACAAGTGGGACCTGGCGATGCCACTGCTGCACGACAAGCCCGGCTTCGCGCAGGCCTTCCTGCCGCGCGGCCGCGCGCCGCTGCCGGGCGAACGTTTCAGCTTCGCCGATGCGGGCCGCTCGCTGCGCCGTATCGCCGAGACGGGCGGTGAAGCCTTCTACCAGGGCGAGATCGCCGCCGCCATCGACGCCTTTGCGCGCGAACACGGCGCGCAACTGCGCGCCAGCGACCTCGCCGCGCACCGCGTGGAATGGGTGCAACCGATCGACGTGGCGTTCGCCGGCCACCGCGTGCACGAGCTGCCGCCGAACGGCCAGGGCATCGCCGCGCTGATGGCGCTGGGCATGCTCGAACAACTTGACATCGGCCGCTTCGGTGTCGACAGCATCGAAAGCCAGCACCTGCAGATCGAGGCCATGAAGATCGCCTTTGCCGACACCTACCGCTGGGTGGCCGACGAGCGCTTCATGACCGAGGTGCGCGCGGCCGACCTGCTGGACCCGGCCTACCTGCGCGAGCGCGCGAAGCTCATCGACCCCAAGCGCGCCATCGATCCCGGGCCGGGCAAGCCGCCCAGCGGCGGCACGGTCTACCTCACCACAGCGGACGCACAAGGCCGCATGGTGAGCCTGATCCAGTCCAACTACCTGGGCTTTGGCAGTGGCGTGGTCGTGCCCGGCTGGGGCGTGAGCCTGCACAACCGCGGCCACGGTTTCACGCTGCAGGACGGCCACCCCAACCAGGTGGCCCCGGGCAAGCGCCCCTTCCACACCATCATTCCGGGCTTCCTCACGCGCGAGGGGCAACCGGTGATGGGCTTTGGCGTGATGGGCGCCAACATGCAGCCACAAGGCCATGTGCAGACGCTGGTGCGCATGCTCGTGCACGGTCAGCAACCGCAGGCCGCGTGCGATGCGCCGCGCTGGAAATGGGGCAAGGGTCTGGACGTGGACTTCGAAACCACCATGGCGCCGACGCTGCGCGACGGCCTCAAGGCGCTCGGCCACCGCTTCGAACCCACCGCCGACACCTACCTCGACTTCGGCAGCGGCCAGTTCATCGCGCGGCTGAGCGACGACCTCGAAGATGGCTATGTGGCCGCAAGCGATTCGCGGCGGGATGGGCAGGCGGTGGGCTTCTGAGGAAGGGAGCACCTCCCGCCCGGCCCAGCGGTGTCAGGCCGGGGTGGCCGCGCGCAGGTGGTCCACCAGCAGCCGGGCGACGCTGGACAGCGACTCTTCCGACCGCACGCACAGCGCCAGTTGCCGCCGTGCCCAGGGCTCGTTCAGGGTGATGGTGCGGATCGCCAGCGCGTTTTTGTAGAGCGCGGCGCTGCCGCGCGGCATGACGCCCACGCCCAAGCCGGCGTTGACCATGAGGCACAGCGCGTCATAGCTGGTGACCTGAATGCGCAGCTTCAGCGGTAGGCCCGCCGCCGCCGCGGCCTTGGTGAGCTGGTTGTTGATGGCGCTGCCCGGGTGCGCACCCACGAAGTCGAAGGCCAGCGCATCGGCCAGCCGCACCGACTTGCGCCGGGCCAGTGCGTGGCCGGTGGGCACGACCAGCACCAGTTCGTCGCTGCGGTAGGGCAGCAGCACCACGCGCTCACCATAGTGGCCGTCGTTGAGGATGCCCACGTCGGCCGCGTTCTCGGCCACGGAATGGGCGATCGCGGTGCTGATCTGCTCCTGCAGCCGCACATCCACCTGCGGGTGCAGCGCCATGAAGCGCTGCAGGTCCGCGGGCAGAAACTGCGTGATGGCCGAGATGTTGGCCACCACGCGCACGTGGCCGCGCACGCCGCTGCCGTACTCGCGCATCTGGCTGGCGATGCCGTCGAGGTCGTTGAGCACGCCGCGCGCGAGGTTCAGCAGCGCGAAGGCGGCGGCCGTGGGTTCGGTGCCCTTGTTGCTGCGGGTGAAGAGGCTCACGCGCAGTGCGTCCTCCAGGTCGACCAGCCTGCGGCTGACGGCCGATGCGGCCAGGTGTTCGCGCGCGGCGGCGGCGGCGATGGTGTTTTCCTCCATCACGGCCACGAACAGGCGCAGGGAGACGGGATCGAGCTTCATGGGGCATCCATCGTAGCGCCTGTGCCATGCCGAATGGCGATGGCAGCTTCGCGCATCAGCGTTTTGCGGTCGAACGGGCTGTGCGCATCATTCACGCCGCAGGAGACACAAACCCATGGATTCAACGCATTCCCCATCCGCCGCCACCATTCCCCCCACCGCGCTGCATGGCGTGCGCGTGATCGAGATGGGGCAGCTCATCGCCGGGCCGTTCTGCGGCAAGACGCTGGGAGAGTTCGGTGCCGAGGTCATCAAGATCGAAGCGCCCGGCACCGGCGACCCGCTGCGCAACTGGCGGCTCATCCAGGAAGGCACCTCGGTCTGGTGGCAGGTGCAGTCGCGCAACAAGCGCTCGGTGACGCTGGACCTGCGCCAGAAAGACGGGCAGGACATCGCGCGCAAGCTCATCGCAGAGGCCGATGTGCTGATCGAGAACTTCCGCCCCGGCACGCTCGAAGGCTGGGGCCTGTCGCCCGAGGAACTGCACCGCATCAACCCCGGCCTTGTGATGCTGCGCATCTCGGGCTACGGCCAGACCGGTCCTTACCGCGACCTGCCGGGCTTCGGCGCCATCGGCGAGGCCATGGGCGGCCTGCGCCACCTCACGGGCGAGCCGGGCCGCGTGCCGGTGCGCGTGGGCGTGTCCATTGGCGACACGCTGGCCGCGCTGCACGGCACCATCGGCGTTCTCACGGCGCTGTACCACCGGAAGGTCAACGGCGGCCAGGGCCAGGTGATTGACGTGGCACTGCACGAGGCGGTGTTCAACGTGATGGAAAGCCTGATCCCCGAATACAGCGCCTTTGGCGCGGTGCGCGAGGCGGCGGGCAGCGCGCTGCCGGGCATCGCACCCTCCAACGCCTACCCGTGTACCGACGGCTGGGTACTCATCGCCGGCAATGGCGACAGCATCTTCAAGCGGCTCATGGACGTCATCGGGCGCCCCGACCTCGGGGACGCGCCCGATCTCGCCAACAACGCGGGCCGCGTGGCGCGCGTGCAGGAGATCGACGCCGCCCTTCAGGCATGGAGCCACACGCGCAGCGTGCAGCAGGTGCTCGATGCGCTGGCCACCGCCCGCGTACCAGCGGGCAAGGTCTACACCGCCAGGGACATCGCCGAAGACCCGCACTACCGCGCCCGCGACATGCTGCTCACGCAGACCACGCGCGATGGCCACACGCTGGAAGTGCCGGGCATCGTGCCCAAGCTCTCGGCCACGCCCGGCACCATCCGCAGCAACGCACCGCGCCTGGGCGACGACACCGACGCCGTGCTGGCCGAGGCCGGCCTGACGGCGCAGCAGATCGCGCTGCTGCGCGACAAGAAGGTGATTCAATGAGCCACAACGCCTGGAACGGCGCCGGCCGCCGCATCCACATGCAGGAAGTCGGCTTGCGCGACGGCCTGCAGATGGAGCAGGCTTTCGTGCCCACGCAGGACAAGATCGCGCTGGCCAATGCGCTGTCGGATGCAGGCCTGACGAAGATCGAGGTCACGGCTTTCGTCTCGCCCACCGCCATACCCGCGCTGAAGGACGCCGAGATCGTGATGCGCGAGATCACCCGCCGCCCCGGCACGGTGTACAGCGCCCTGGTGCCCAACGTGCGCGGCGCCGAGCGGGCCATCGAGGCGCGCACGGACGAACTGAACCTCGTCATGTCGGCCAGCGCCACGCACAACCTCGCCAACCTGCGCATGACGCAGGAACAGTCCTTCGCGGCCCTGGCCCAGGTGGTGGCCACGGCACAGGCCGCGCGCGTGGCCGTCAACATATCGCTGTCGTGCGTGTTTGGCTGCCCCATGGAAGGCGACGTGGCCAGCGACACCGTGTTCGGCTGGGTGCAGCGTTTCGTGGACATCGGTGTCAGCGGCGTCACCTTGTGCGACACCACGGGCATGGCCTACCCCGCGCAGGTGGCGCACATCACGGCGGCGGCGCGTGCGCGCTGGCCGGACGTGGTGTTCACACTGCACTTCCACAACACGCGCGGCATGGGGCTGGCGAACGTGCTGGCGGCCATCGACGCGGGCGCCGATCGTTTCGATGCATCGCTGGGCGGCCTGGGCGGCTGTCCCTATGCGCCGGGTGCCAGCGGCAACGTGTGCAGCGAGGAGATCGTGCACGCGCTGGCACTGACGGGCTACGACACCGGCGTGGATCTGCCGCGCCTGCTGGCCGCGGCGCAGCGGCTGCCCGCGCTCATCGGCCACGACATTCCCAGCCAGATCACCAAGGCCGGGCCGCGCCTGGCGCTGCACCCGGTGCCCGCGGACTTCGAGGCGATCCGCGCGCGCGCGCTGGCCAAGCCTTGATTTTTTGTTCTTTTGATTCAACGACAGCAACCAGGAGACTTCACATGACAACCACCCGCAAGCAATTCACCACGCTGACCCTTGGCGCCATCGCCCTGGGCCTGGGCCTGGGCCCGAGTGCCTCCGCCTGGGCACAGGGCGCCTATCCCGCCAAGCCCGTGGTCATGGTGGTGCCCACCGCCACGGGCGGCACCACCGACCTGTCGGCGCGCATGCTCGCGCAGGCGCTCGGCCCCGTGCTGGGCCAGTCGGTGGTGGTGGACAACAAGGGCGGTGGCAACGGCAACATCGCGGCCAGCGCCGTCAAGCGCGCCGAGGCCGACGGTTACACGCTGCTCATGCAGTACTCGGGCTACCACGTCATCTCGCCCCACCTCACCCGGCAGAAGCAGTGGGACCAGTCGGACTTCCAGCCCGTGGCCAACGTGATCTCGGCGCCGCAGATCATCGTGGTGCGCAACGACCTGCCCGTGAAGACACTGGCCGAGCTGATCGCCTACGCCAAGGCCCACCCGGGCAAGCTCAACTACGCGTCGTCGGGCAACGGCTCGCTGCAACACGTGACGGGCGCCATGCTGGAACAGCAAGGCCGAATCAAGATGGTGCATGTGCCCTACAAGGGCACGGGTCCCGCGCTGCAGGATCTGCTGGGTGGGCAGGTCGACCTGACCTTCGGCACCGCGCCGCCGTTCATGCCGCACATCACCGCGGGCAAGCTGCGCGTGCTGGCGGTGACGGGCAAGGAGCGCCTGGCGAGCTTGCCCGACGTGCCCACCACCGCCGAGGCGGGCTACCCCGGCGTGAACGCCACCTCCTGGTTCGCGGTGTTCGTGCCCACCGCCACGCCCAAGCCCGTGGTGGACAAGCTCACCGCCGATATCCGCACCGTGGTGCACAGCGCGGCCTTCAAGCAGAAGGCGCAAGAGCAAGGCGCCACGGCCGACTACCAGACCCCGCAGCAACTGGGCGACAAGGTGAAGGCCGACCTCGCAGGCTGGGCCGATGTGGTGCGCAGCTCGAAGATCGAGGCGGAATAAACGTTCGGGTCACCCAGGGAGATCTGCTCAACGTGACGGCGTCGCCTGCCCGTTGCGGTCGTAACGACGGGCCTGCAGCGCCGGAAACTCGCGGATCAGCGCCTGGCGCAACCACTGGTTGGCCGGGTCCGTGTGCGCACTTCGGTGCCAGTACAGATTCACCTGGAAGGTGGGTGGCCGAAACGGCAGCTTCACCTGCTTGATGCGCGGGTGGTCGATCATGAAATCGGCCAGCGCCTGCGGCACCACGGCCACCGCATCGCTTTCGGCCACGATCACCGGCACGCTCATGAAGTGCGGCGCGCGCAGCACCACGTCGCGCTGCAACTGCTTGCGCTGCAGGAACACATCGAACACCTCCTGGCTGCGCCCGGTCGACTCCACCGCCACGTGCGGCAGCCGGGAGAACTGCTCCAGGGTCATGCGCGATCCCAGCTCGGGGTGCCGCGTGCTGGCCAGGCAGGCGAACGAGTGCAAACCGATGCGCCGGTGCATGAAGGCAGAGCCCTTGATGTCGGGATAGAACCCCGCCGCCATGTCGACTTCCCCGGCCGCCATCGCGCCCGCCAGTTCGCGCGGCGACATGAACACCGAGCGCAAGCTCATGCGCGAAGCGCTTTCCTTCAGCGCGCGCAACACGATCGGCAGATAAATGCCCTCGGCAATGTCGGTCAGCGCCAGGCGGAACTCGCGCCGCGAGGTCGTGGGGTCGAACACCGGCGGCTTGAGCACCTCGCTGTCCACCGCCCGCAGGATGCCGCGCACCGCATCGGCCAGGCTGCGCGCCCGGCTGGTGGGCTCCATGCCGCTGGCGCCGCGCAGAAACAGCGGGTCGCCCAACTGCTTGCGCAGGCGCGCCAGGGCGGTGCTCAGGCCCGGCTGGCTCATGTTGAGCGCCTGCGCCGCGCCGCCCACGCTGCGCGCGTCGTACACGGCGAGGAAGACGCGCAACAGGTTCAGATCGAAACGTGGGAACAGGTCTTGGGTCATCTGCCAAACAGATATCGCGGTTCACGCTCATCTTATCGACTTATGAGCCCCGCGTCCCTAGCATCCATCCACCCGAACCTCCAAATCCCACGATCCATGGAAACAGCACACAGCGATCCGCGCCATGCCCACGCGTGCCCGGGCCACGCGACCGCCGAGGCCGACGCGGCTTCGACGGTCGACATGCGTTGGCCCGAAGGCGGAGCGGCCCGCGTGCCCTACCGCGTCTTCTCCGACGAGGCCATCTACCAGATGGAGCAGCAGAAGATCTTCCGCGGCCCGGTCTGGAACTACCTCTGCCTGGAAGTCGAGGTGCGCAACCCGGGCGACATCAAGACCACCTGGATCGGCGAAACGCCCATCATCGTCACGCGCGACGACAACGGTGTGGTGCACGCCATGGTCAACCGCTGCGCGCACAAGGGCGCGCTGGTGGTACTGAAAGACCACGACAACAAGCCCTCGCTCACCTGCGTGTACCACGCGTGGAACTACCGGCTCGATGGCACGCTGCGCAGCGTGGTGTTTCAAAAAGGCGTGAAGGGCAAGGGCGGCATGCCCGAGACCTTCGACACGGCCCAGCACCGCCTGCAGCCCGTGCGCGTGGCCATGGTGGCCGGCATCGTCTTCGGCACCTTCTCGGACGACACACCGCCGCTGGAAGAGTATCTGGGCGAGCGCATCACCGCCTTCCTCAAGCGCAACATGGACCACCCGTTGAAAATCCTCGGCACGCACAGCCAGATGATCCACAACAACTGGAAGCTCTATTGCGAGAACGTGCGCGACTCGTACCACGCGACGCTGCTGCACACCTTCTACACCACGTTCAAGGTGAACCGGCTCGACATGGACGGCGGCATCATCCTCTCGGAAAAGAAGTGGCACCACATCAGCTACAGCAAGCGTGCCACGCTGGAAGCCGCCGCCGAGTACCAGGACGCGAAGGTGCATTCGGCGCAGTACAACTCCGCGCTCGACGGGCCCGAGTTGCTCAAGGCCTGGGAAGGTTTTGACGACCAGATCACGCACAGCATCCAGACCATCTTCCCGACCCTGGTGAGCCAGCTCACGCTCAACTCGCTGGCGGTGCGCTTCGTGGTACCCCGGGGCGTCGACAAGACCGAGCTGTTCTGGGTGTTCCTCGGCTACGAAACCGACACGCCCGAGCAGGAAAAGATGCGCGTGATGCAGGCCAACCTCACCGGTGCGGCCGGCCTGGTGGCGCTCGAAGACGGCTGCATCAACAATTTCGTGCAACGCGGCACGCACGGCTCGGCAGACGTGAATTCCTTCATCGAGATGGGCGGCACGCTCGCCGAATCGAACGAGTCGTCTCGCGCCACCGAAGCCGCCGTGCGCGGTTTCTGGCACGGCTACAAGACCATCATGGGGTTCCACGAATGAACGCCGCAGCCACCCTGGCGCACCCACGCGCCGCCACCACCATCCCGCCCGCGTTGAGCCTGGCCCAGCGCGACGAGATCGCCGACCTGCTGGAGCGTTATGCCCACGCCCTCGACGACGACCGCGTCGAGGAATGGAGCGGCTTCTTCGAGACCGCCGCTGTCTACCAGATCACCACACGCGAAAACGTCGCCGCGGGCCGCCCCATCGGCATCGTGCTGTGCGAAGGCCGCGGCATGATGGACGACCGCGTCAAGGCGCTGCGCATCGCCAACATCTTCGAGAGCCACACGCACCGGCATGTGCTCGGACGCCCGCTGATCGAGCCGCGCGCCGATGGTGGTTGCGACGTGCGATCGTCCTTCGTGATCTACCGGACGATGTACACGGGCGCGACCGAGGTCTTCGCGATCGGCCGCTACGACGACGTGCTCAAACCAGGCCCCCAGGGATGGAAATTCGCGCAGAGACGCGTTGTGCTGGACTCGCGGATGCTCGACACCTTGCTCGTCTATCCGCTCTGACCCATTCCCGGAAAGCACGCCATGAACACCACGATCTCACGCCGCAAGGCCACACTTGCCCTGCTGGGCACCGGCCTCTCGCTCACCGCGCCATGGGCCATGGCCGCCGACCCCTGGCCCACCAAAGCCCTCCGCATCGTGGTGCCCTACGCGCCCGGCGGCATCGGCGACATCGTGGCCCGCATGATCCAGCCCGTCCTGCAAGACGAGCTGAAGCAGCCCATCGTCATCGAGAACAAGCCCGGCGCCGCGGGCAGCCTGGGCACCGAGTTCGTCGCCAAGAGCCCGCCCGACGGCTACACCTTGTTGCTCGCGCTGGCCGCGCCGCAAACGCTCAACCAGTACATCTTCAAGGTCGACTACGACGGCGTGAAGGACTTCGCGCCCATCACGCTCATCAACACCAACCCGCTGGTGCTGATGGTCAACCCCTCGCTGCCGGTGCACAACTTCAAGGAGTTCGTGGCCTACGCCAAGGCCAACCCGGGCAAGCTCAACTTCGGCGGCGCGGGTGGCCTCACGCAGTTCGCGGGTGAAATCCTCAAATACCAACTCGGCCTGGACATGATCCACGTGCCCTACCGGGGCGGCGCACCGGCCGTGGCCGCCGCCGCGGCGGGCGACGTGCACCTGACCTTCGCCAACTACTCCGACGCGCTTACCTGGATGCAGTCGGGCAAGTTGCGCCCGATCGCGTTGACCACGGCGCGCCGCTTCCCGCAGACGCCCGACATCCCGACCATTGCCGAATCGGGCGTGAAGGGTTTTGACGTCACGGGCTGGAGCGGCCTGTTCGCACCCGCGGGCACGCCGCCGGCCGTCATCGAGCGCATTGCCAACGTGTTGCGCCCTGCCCTGCAAACGCCCGAGATGCGCAAGCGCATGGAAACCGTGGGCGCCGAGCCCGGCGGCAACTCGCCGGCCGACTTCGCCAAACAGGTCGCGGGCGACGCGCGAAAATGGTCGGACTTCGTGCGCACCAGCGGCATCAAGGTCACCCAGTAACATCCTTCTTTTCTTTTTGACGCGTCGCATGCCCGAGGAACTCCATCGCCGATGAACCAGCGCCTGCTGTCCCTCACCGTGGGTCTGGCCTTCTTCATGGAGCAGTTGGACTCGACCATCATCGCGCCCGCCATTCCCGACATCGCCGCCAGCCTGGGTGTCGAGCCGCTGAGCCTGAACCTCACGATGACGGTCTACCTGCTGTGCAGCATCACCTTCATCCCCGCTGGCGACCGGCTGGCCTCGCGCTTTGGCACGCGCACCGTGTTCCAGTCGGCCATCGTCCTGTTCGCGCTCAGCTCGGTGCTGTGCGCCTTGGCCACCAGCCTGCCTATGCTGGTGGCGGCGCGCGCGGTGCAGGGCGCCTCGGCCGCGCTCATGGTGCCCGTGGGCCGCACCTCCATCGTGCACGTGACGCCCAAACCCCAACTGGTGAACGCGCTGGCCTGGATGATCACCATGGCCATGCTGGGCCCGATGCTCGGCCCGCCCCTGGGCGGCCTGATCACCACCTGGCTTTCCTGGCACTGGATCTTCCTCATCAACGTGCCGATCGCGCTGCTGTGCTTCCTGGGCGCCGCGCGCTCGCTGCCGCAAATCAAACAACCATCGGACGGCCGCTTCGACCTGCTGTCCTGGCTGCTGCTCGGCGGCACGCTGGGCACGGCCATCGTCGCGTTCGAAGGCCTGCGCGGCGGTCATCTGGACAAGCTGGTGTGGCTGGTGCCCACGGCGGTGCTGGCACTGGCCTACTGGTGGCGCAGCCGCCGCACGCCATTGCCCATGCTCGATTTTTCGCTGCTGCGCGTGCCCACGTTCGCCGCCTCGTTCTGGTCGGGCTCGCTGCTGCGCGTGGGCTTTGGCTCCCTGCCCTTTCTGTTGCCGCTGATGTTGCAGCTCGGCCTGGGCTACTCGCCGGTGCAAAGCGGCCTGGTGCTGCTGGCCAGCGGCCTGGTCGCCATGCTCACCAAGACGCAGACCACCACCATCCTGCGGCGCTGGGGGTTTCGGCGCGTCATGCTGGTCAATGGCGCGCTGTGCGTGGTGGGGCTGCTGGTGTGCGCGCTGTTCCGCAGCGACTGGGGCCTGGGCGCGATCGCGCTCACGGTGTGCACCGTGGGCTTCGTGCGCGCGATCCAGTTCAACGCGGTAACGGCCATCGCGTATGCCGAGGTGCCGCCCGCGCGCATCGGCGCGGCCACCACGCTCAACACCATGATGTGGCAACTCGCCATCATGTTCGGCATCGCGCTCTCTTCGGTGGTGGTCACGCTCGCCTCGCGCAGCGCCGGCCGGGCCAGCGCCGTCCCCATGGACTTCAGCATCGCCTTCGTGATCCTGGCGTGCATCGGCGCCCTGGCCACGCCCGCGTGCCTGCGCCTGCGCAAGGACGCGGGCAGCCAGCTCAGCGGGCATCAGGCCTGAACCTTTCTGTTCGGCGTTAGCCGTCGGCCATCCCAAGCCGGATTCGAATTGACATAAAGATCAATCAATCTAAAATTGACTTACATGTCAATTGCCGCTCATCTTCTAGATCAGGTACTCGCCTCCGCCCAGCAAGCAGGAATGGACCAGGCGCAGCTGGCGCGCGTGGCGGGCCTGGCGCCGGAGACCATCTCCCGGGCCAAAAGCAGAGGCACGATGGACCTGGCGTCCATTGACGCATTGGCCAAGGCCGCGGGCCTTCAGATCGGTCTGGCACCCATCGCGAAGCCACGCCCGGTGATGGTGAAAGCGACCTCCACGCGATCCCCGCTGGCCGATCCGAAGTGGGGACTGGCATGGTCCAACGCCGCGATCGACCACAAGACCTTGATCCGCAACGCGCTCGCCAAGGGTGGTTTCCTGCTGCTGCTGGAAGCGGTCAAGGCGCATGGGCTTGAAGAAGTTCTGGCGCAGTGGGGCAAGGTGAAGTCCGAATTGAAACCCCGCATGCAGACCGAGGTGGAGCGGCAATTGCACAACATCCAGAAAGGGATTTCCCGTGCTCAGGCCTGATACCCAAAAACTCTGGGCCCACCTTCAATCGGAGCCCGCCCTCAAGGGCTTTGTGCTGGTGGGCGGCACCGCTCTGGCCATGCACCTGCACCACCGACTCAGTGAAGATCTCGATTTCATGTACCTCGGCAAGAAGCTGCCAAAGGCGCAGATCGAGGCCCTCAAGCGCCGTGCGCTTGAAGCCGGCTTCGAATTCATGGCGAACGATGCACCCGCCGGCGTGGAAGAGTTCCTCAACGCCGGCCTGGACTTCAACGACTACCAACAGGACTACGTCGTCAACGGGTCGGTGAAGGTGACGTTCGTAGCGCCCGAGTCAGAAAGCGCGAAGCAACTGGAACCTGTGGAAAGTCCCGGTCCTCGTGTGGCCAGTCTGGCGGAGATATTCCGGCTCAAATGCATCGTCACCGCCGAGCGCTCCAAGACACGCGACTGGTTCGACCTCTACCTGCTGCTCAAGAAAAAACACTTCAAACCCATCGAGGTCATGCGAGCGTTTGAACGCGCTGGGGCGCCCAGTAAATACGACATTGCAATGATGCGACTCTGCTCCGGAAAGCCGGGCTTGAACGACGAAGGCTACGAGACACTCGTGAAGAACCCGCCCACGCTGGAGACGATGCGGCAGTTCTTCATCAAGACCCGCGATCTCATCGAGCAGGAGGTCGCACGCGATGCGATCGAGGCTATGAAACGTCGGGACCCCCGCGATCTCTGAGACGGCGTGGATTTTCTCTTTCCCCTTTGGGGGAAGGCTGGGACGGGGGCACGTGCGCCGACCACATCACTTCAAACGTACCTCACCCCAACCCTCACCCCGCGGGGGAGCAAGACTTCAAGCCACCGCGGATTCGCATCCGGATGCGACACTTGCGTTTTCCCGCGAATGGTACGAGCCACTATTTAAGAATGCGTGCTGTGAAATTTGTTCGAGCTGGTGTCTTGCTGACGCTGTTGGTGGCTGCTTCTGTGGAGGCGCAAGTGGTGTTCGGCGTGCCCGATTGTGGGCAATGGGTGAAAGAGAACACCCAGCCACGCAAGGCGTGGCTTCTCGGCTTCATGTCAGGGATGAACTCCGTGCACATGAAAGGCATCAGCAGCCCCGCCGACCCGCTCGACAAACTGAACACGGCGAATCAGATGTTTTTGTGGATGGACAACTACTGCAAAAACAATCCCCTCGACTCGGTTGCCGATGGCGCATTCGCTCTGTACCTGGAACTTGCCCGAAAGTAGCTGCTCATGCGCCCGGGGGATTCGGGAGCACCCACGAAAAAAGGCCCCGAAGGGCCTGCAGTGGCATCACGCTGGGGAAACACTCAGCATGAGGGCTTGCTGTATGGAGCGGGTGAAGGGAATCGAACCCTCGTATGAAGCTTGGGAAGCTGCCGTTCTACCATTGAACTACACCCGCAGCAGGCCGCCATTCTAGCGCCCGAATCCGGACCTTCAGCCGGTGATCGACGAACCCACGCCCAACAACGCCAGCACACCGAGCGTGGCGAAGATCAACGCCGCCATGACGTGCACGATCTTGATCGGCACGCGCCGCGTGATCGCATCGCCAAAAAACACCACCAGCGCGTTCGCCAGCATCATGCCGAAGGTGGTGCCAAGCACCACGGCAATCAACGGCTCGTACTGCGCGCCCAGGGCGATGGTGGCGATCTGTGTCTTGTCGCCCATCTCGGCCAGGAAGAAGGCCCAGGTGGTGGCAAAGAACACGCCCATCTGGCGCTTGGGCACGGCTTCGTCGTCGTCGAGCTTGTCGGGGATCAGCATCCACCCCGCCATGGCGATGAACGACACGCCCAGCACCCAGCGCATCACATTCGGGCCCGCCGCCGCCATGATCCACGCCCCCGCCGTGCCAGCCAAGGCGTGGTTGAGCAAGGTGGCCGCCAGAATGCCCCAGACGATCGGCCAGGGCCGTTTGAAACGCGCGGCGAGCACAAGCGACAGCAATTGCGTCTTGTCGCCCATTTCAGCGAGCGCGACGATGCCGGTGGAGATGAGAAATGCGTCCAAAACAATGCTCCGAGGGCCGGCAGAAACCAAAAGACCACACGGCATCCCCGGCCCATCCGGAGGCAGTGTGGTCAAAGGTCTTGCCAGGCTGGAGCTGTCTGCGCCATGGCCGTGGGGGCCAAGTGTGTTGACGCAGACCCCTGCAGGTTGCAGGGCGGCTACTCCCCAATGACGGGTGAAGGGCGGGAGTATACCCGCCCCGGTTCTCAGACCAGCGTGACGCCGGTCTTGGACTGGATGAACTCGCGCGTGACGCCGGGCGCCATCTCCACGAGCTTGAGGCCTTGGGGTGTCACGTCCATCACACCCAGGTCGGTGATGATGCGGTCGACCACACCCACGCCGGTGAGTGGCAGCGTGCAGGTCGGCAGGATCTTCAGGTCTTCGGTGCCGTCCTTCTTTTTCGCGACGTGTTCCATGAGGATGATCACGCGCTTGACGCCGGCCACGAGGTCCATCGCGCCGCCCATGCCCTTGACCATCTTGCCCGGGATCATCCAGTTGGCCAGGTCGCCCTTCTCGCTCACCTGCATCGCGCCCAGAATGGAGAGGTTGATCTTGCCGCCGCGGATCATGGCGAAGCTGTCGTGGCTGCCGAAGATGCTCGAGCCGGGCAGCGTGGTCACGGTCTGTTTGCCGGCGTTGATCAGGTCGGCGTCCACCTGGTCTTCGGTCGGGAACGGGCCGATGCCGAGCATGCCGTTCTCGCTCTGCAACCACACTTCCTTCGTGCCGGTATGGTTGGCCACCAGCGTCGGGATGCCGATGCCGAGGTTCACGTAGAAACCGTCTTCGAGTTCTTGTGCCGCGCGCGCGGCCATCTGGTCTTGGGTCCAGGCCATATCAAACTCCTGCCTTTTCGGTGATGGTGCGCTTCTCGATGCGCTTCTCGGGATTCGGGTTGTGCACGATGCGGTGCACGTAGATGCCGGGCAGGTGAATCTGGTCGGGATCCATCGCACCGGTCTCCACGATTTCCTCGACCTCGACCACGCAGATCTTGCCGGCCATCGCCACGGCGGGGTTGAAGTTGCGCGCGGTCAGGCGGAATTGCAGGTTGCCGGATTTGTCGGCTCGGTAGGCCTTGACCAGCGAAACGGCGGGCACCAGCGAGCGTTCCATCACGTAGGTTTCGCCGTCGAACTCGCGCAGTTCCTTGCCTTCGGCCACCAGGGTGCCCACGCCGGTCTTGGTGAAGAAGGCCGGGATGCCGGCGCCACCGGCGCGCAGCTTCTCGGCCAGCGTGCCCTGCGGCGTGAATTCGAGCTGCAGTTCGCCCGCGAGGTACTGGCGCTCGAACTCCTTGTTCTCGCCCACGTAGCTCGCGATCATCTTGGTGATCTGCCGCGTCTCCAGCAGCTTGCCCAGGCCGAAGCCGTCGACGCCCGCGTTGTTGGAAATCACGCTGAGGTTCTTCACACCGCTGTCGTGCAGCGCGTCGATCAAAGCCTCGGGAATGCCGCAGAGGCCAAAGCCCCCCACAGCGAGCAACTGGCCGTCGGCCACGATGCCTTTGAGCGCGGCATCCGCGTTCGGGTAAATCTTGTTCACGTCGAAGTCTCCTGGGTTGAACCGTGGAAGCTGGCTACGATACTACGTAACGACATACGTAGTATTTCGTAAAGCCAAACCCTCACCTCAACACTTGCCCAGCCGCCATGGAGATCGACTACCGACTCGCCTTCGACCTCGCCCCGGTGGGCCTGGCGCTCTCGCGCGAGCGCACCATGGTCGACTGCAACCAGGTGCTGTGCGACATGTTCGGCGCCACGCGCGAGCAACTCGTGGGCCAGAGCTTTCAGATCCTCTACCCCAGCGCCGACGAGTACGAGCGCATCGGCGCGCGGATGACGCCCCTGCTCGGCCGCAAAGGCACCTACGCGGACAACCGCATCATGAAGCGCGTTGGCGGCCAGTGGCAGGGCGAAACCTTCTGGTGCCACGTGACGGGGCGCGCGCTGCGGCTGGACGCGCCGCACGCCGAAGGCATCTGGAGTTTCGAGGACCTGAGTTCCACCCGCGCGGTGAAAGCCGAGCTCACGCCGCGCGAACGCGAGGTGGCCGCCTTTCTCATGGACGGCCTGACCAGCAAGCAGATCGGCAAGGCACTGGACATCAGCCACCGCACGGTGGAGATCTACCGCGCGCGGCTGATGCGCAAGTACCAGGCGCACAGCACGCCCGATCTGGTGCACCGTTTGTTGACCGGCGGCTGAGCGCCGGCCCCCTTCGGTTTCAGGGTTGCAACTGCCCCACCAGCGCGTCCACCTGGGCGGCCGACATGCCCATGCCCGACGCCTGGTCGCGCGCCTTCTTCAAACCGTTGCTCAGCGCGTCCTGGTACTTCTTCGCCACGTCGTCGTCCTTCTTCAAGGCCACGCCCGCGCCTTCCAGAATGGCCTTCATCTGGGCTTCATCGGGTTGCAGCGAGGACACCGCCGCATCGAGGAACGCGTTGAAGCGGCGCGTGACCTCGGCCGACGGCAGGCCCGCGGGCAGCTCCAACCCCAGGTCCGACAAGGCCTCGCGCTGCTGCACCACCGTGAGCACACCCAGTTCCTTGCCGGTGTACTGCTGCTGCAAGGCCTTGAGCGTTTCGCCGCGCGCTTCGCTGCGCATCGCATCGAGCGCGGCGGTGATCGCGGCCGTCTTCTGCACGTCCGCATCGCCCAGCAGCGACAGCATGTTGCCCTGGTCCGCGATCGGGAACTGACCGGCCAGGCGCACGAGCGTGTCCAGGGGCAGGGCAGGTTCCTCCTCGTCCTCTTCCGCCGGCAACTGGCTGGTGTGGTGGAAGCCGAAGGACGTGAGCACTTCTTTCCACTTCTCGCCCTTCTTGGCCATGGCCTTGACCCGCGTGCCGAGGGCGTACGGGTTCTTCACGCGAGCGCCCTCCTTCTCGGCGGCCTCGGCGGCCTTCTGCGCCGCCGCTTTCTCGGCTGGCGTCATCAAGGCTTCCAGGCTCTTGGCGGCAGCGTCGTGCTCGGTTTGCGCGGCCTTCTGGTCCGTGAGGAAGGTGCGCTCGCTGTCCTTCTTCTTCTGTTCCTTTTCTGTCGCGCTGAGCGCGGTGTCGGCGTCGATGTCGGCATCGCGCTGCTCGCGCGCCACCTGGGCTTTGGTGTCGGCCTCTGTTGCGGCGTTGTCCTTCTGCTGAGCGGCCAGGCGGTCGTCGGCGTTCTTCCTCGCGGCGTCGCGCTGGTCGTCCGCGGCCTTCTTCTGGGTGGCCAGATCTGCCGGCGGCGGCGTCAGCGCGGCCAGGCGATCGGTCTCACGCTGGTGGGCCTGCTCCGCCTCCTTCTTCGCGCGGTCCGCGTCGGCCGTGGCGCGCGCGTCGTCGGCGATGCGCTTGTGCTCCGCCGTCGCGGCATCGCGGTCGGCTTGCAGCTTGCGCTTCTCCTGTTCGGCTTGCGTGGTGAGCCGAGCGATCTCATCGGGCGTCTTGTTCTGTGAATCGACCCTGAGCTTGTCGTCCACCCGGGTCACCGCGTCGTCGTGGGCCGTGCTGGCCGTGGCGTCGTCGGTGTCGCGTTTCGCGTCGGCTTGCGCTTGCGCCTTGCGTTGGGCCAGATCGAGTTCGGCCTTGGCTTCGCTGGCCTTGCGTTGATCGGTGGCGGCGTCCTTCACCTTGTCGCGGGCGGTCTCGCGCTCGGTTGTGCGGTCGGCGTACTTGTCGTCGATCTCCTTTTGTTTGGCCGTCTTGTCGGCAGCGCTCAGTTGGGGGTCGATGGCGTCGACTTCGGTCTGCCGGGCAAGGTCGTCGCGCGCCTGCTCCTTGGCCGCGGCCTTGTCGGCGCGCTCCTGCGCAGCCTTCTCGCGTTCGGCGGCCTGCTTGTCGGCCACCGCCTTGCGCCGGTCGGCCTTTTGCGCAGCGGTCCATGCGCCGTTGCGGTCGATGTCGACCTCGGCCTGGGCGGCTTCGCGGTCGGCCTTGGCCAGCGCCTCGCGCTCCGCCGCGTCCAGATCGGCCAGTTCGCGCTTGTGCCGGGCGTCCGCGGCCGCCTGGGCTATCTCGGCCTTCTTGCGGTCTTCCAGCCGCGTGGTCTGGTCTGCCTTGGCCTTGGCCACCGCGTCGTCGTGCGCGGTCTTGGCGTCTGCCTCGGCCTTCGCGCGCGCGTCGTCCGCGTCCTTCTTCGCGGTCGCGACCTCGGTGTCGGCGGTGCGCTTCTTCTGGTCGGCGTCCTTCGCCGCGCTCTCCTTCTCGGCCACGCGGGTCTTGTCCGCCGCGTCGCTGACCGTGTCGAACGTCTTCTGCGCGTCGCTCACACGCTGGTCGTGTTCGGTGTTGGCCTTCTCGCGCGCGGTCTTCTTCTGATCGTCGCTCAGTGCCGTGTCGGCATCGATCTTCTTCAACGCGGCATCGCGGTCGGTCTCGGATGTTTTCTTCGCCGCGTCCAGAGCCTTGCGGGCCGGATCCACGGCCTTGTCGCGCTTCTGGTCGGCCGCCTTCTCGGCCGCCACGCGGTCCGCGTCGATGCCGGTCGCCTTGTCCTTGCGATCGGTCTCGGCCTTGTCCTGCGCGGTCTTCAGGTCCGCGTCGGCCTGGGTCTTGGCGTCCTTCAATGCCGTGGCGGCATCGGCAACGGCCTTCTTCTGGGTGTCATCGTCTTTGCCCGCATCGCGCTGGTGCGCGGCCTCCGCCAACGCTTCCCTTTTGGCCTTCTCGGCGTCGATCCTGGCCTGCTCCTGTTTCTTGCGCGCGGCCAGTTGCGCGTCCGCCGCCTTCTCGGCGTTGTCGCGCTTCGCATCGTCCCGTTTCTGGTCGGCGTCGTCGATCGCCTGCTTCGCGGTTTTGGCGTTGGCGTCCTTGGCCTGCTGCTTTTGCGCGTCGCTCAGGGTCGCATCGGCGTCCGCCTTCGCGTCGTCGGCGGCCTGCTTCTCGCGCGCCCGGCGAATGCGGTCGTCCGCATCGCGCTGGGCCTGAAAGTCGCTGTCGGTGCGCTGCTTCTGCGCTGCGTTGTCGTCCTTGGCCTTGTCGGTGTCGGCCTTCATGTTCGACTCGCGCTCGGCCTTGGCGGCTTTGAGCGCATCGGCCTGCTCGGCATTGCCGGCGGCTTCCTGGCGGCGGATGGTGGAATCGGCCGCCTTGTTCTCGGCGTCGCGCTTGCGCTGGGCAATGTCATCCAACGCCTTCTCGCGCAGGTCCGCCGCGTCCGAGGCGTTCTTGCGCTTGGCGTCCTCGGCCGACTTCTGGTTCGCGGCCTTGGCGTCTTCAAACTGCTTGTCGGCGGTCGCTCGCTCCTGGCTGGCCGTCGCCGAGGTGGGGTCGATTCTGGCGAGGAGCTGGTCGCGTTCGCGCGCGGCCTTGTCGTCGCCTTGCTGGCGGTCGAAGTCGGCCTTCTGGTCCTTCTTCGACTGATCGGACTTGATGCCCGTTTCTGCCTGCGTGGCCGCGCGATCGGCCTGGCGGTTGTTGCGGTCCAGCTTCGTGGCGGTCGCGGCGTCCTTGGTGGCCTGCTTCGTGGCCGCCAGGTCGGCGTTGTTTTGGGCACGTGTGGCCGCGTCCGCGCCCACGTTGCGCACCGTGTTTTTCACCGAGTCGGCCGCGTTGCTCAGGCCCGCGCCCGCGTTGGTCAGCTTGTTGCTGATCGCGGCCACGGTGTCGCTGTCGCGCACGCTGCGGGCCTTGTCGGCGACCATGTCGCGCGCCTTCTTGCCCGGCACGTACACACCCACGCTCACGCCGAACTTGTTCGACGACGACTCGTCCACGTCCTTGAGCTGTTCGATCGACACGTTCGCGCCGTTGAGGTTCGTCGTGCCCGCCTGGATGATGCTCTCGACGCCCGCGATGTCCTTGCCCTTGATGTCGATGCCACCGGCGGCCTTGATGTCGGCCGTGCCACCGATGTTGAGCACGGCGTTGCTGTTGGTGACCTTGTTCTCGTTCGTCCTCTCGCCTTGCGCCTTGAGGCTGCCGTGGCCGCTCTTCTCCTTCGTGTCCACGCCGCCCGCCACCTCCACCGCGGTGTTGTTGATGCGTTTTTCGCTGGTGCTGACCGCGGCTTCCAGCGTCAGCGCGCCCGTGCCCGTGTCGATGTTGGCGTTCTCGCTCACGTTGACCTGCGTGCCCTCCAGGCGCACGCCCGAGCCCGCGCTGATGGTGAGGTTCTTCGCCGTGAGAGAACCGCCCGTGCGGGTGGTGCTGCTCTCGAACTCGTCGGTGCGGCTGCCGCCGGCCTGGACACTGCCGCCGGTCTTGCCCGCTTCGACGCTCACATCCATCGACCAGCCGTCGGCCGTGCGGGTGTGGGTGTCCTGCACAGCCTGGAAGTCGACCTTGCCGTCGCGGGACTGGAGCGTGGCCGAGTCCTGCGCGGTGAGGTTCGTGCCCACCAGGGTGATGTCGTTCTTCGACTTCAGCACGATGTTGCCCGCGTTGATCGACCCGGCCTTGCCCGTGGTCGAGCTTTCGCGGGTGGACATTTCGCTGCCACCACCGCCCACGCTGCCCGACTTCTGGGCGACGTTGACCGAGACGCTCGCATGCGCGGACATCTCGTAGCTCGACGAGTTCGTCGTGTCCTGCGCGGCTTCGAACCGGATGCCACCTTCGCGCGATTCGACCGACGCCGTGCCGCCGGCTTCCAGGTTCGTGCCACGCAGGGTCACGTCGTCCCTGGCGCTCAGGTTCATGTCGCCACCGGCCTTGAAGGAAGCCGCCTGCTGCGAGGTGGAGCTTTGCGTGGCGGTCGAGCGTTCGCCCGAGCCGGAAGCGGACACCGTGCCGTCGCCCGACACGCCCACGGTCACGTTGGTTTCCGAGCGGTTCTGTGTGGCGGTGTCGTGGCTGTCGGCGGTCAGGATGTTGATCGCGCCCTTGTCCGCCGTCACGTTGATGCTGCCGGCCGCGTCCACGTTCGTGCCGTGGAAGGTGGCGTCGCCGTCGCGTGCGGTGAACGACACGTTGCCACCGCTGTTGAAGCCCGAGGCAATGGCTTGCGAACCGCTGCCGGTGTTGCTGGTCTTGGTCACCGTCACGCTCAACTCGGCCTTGACCTGGCCTGGGTCGGGCGCGCTCAGCGCGTTGATGCCCTGGGCCGCGCCGGCCATGTCGAAGCCGGCCTTGTTGGTGGCCGGGTTGATGAAGCTCGACACCAGGCCATCCAGCCCGGTCTCCGCCTTCACGCCCAGGCCCACGCTCACCGAGGTCGAGCTGCCGCTCTCGGTGTAGGTGTTCTGCGCGGCTTCGCTGGTGATCGTTTTGGCCGCGACGCCGATGTCGCCGCCCGCGGCCACCTGCGTGCCCTGCTCGCGGAAGTTGCCACCCGCGTCGAGGTTGATGTTGCCGCCCGCGCTCAGGCCCGACACCTGGGCCGTGGTCTGCGTGACTTCGTTGTTGCTGCGCTCGTTCTGGAAATTGAGCGACACGCCGGCGCCGGCCACCGAGGCATTGGCCGTGACACCGAACGACGAGCTCGAACGCGTCGTCTCCACCGTGACCGAATCGTTCGTCGCGAGCATGTTGATGTCCCCGCCGGCCTTGAGGTTCATGTCGCCGCCGGTGGCGATGTTGGAGCCCGTGATGTTCACATTGCCGGCGATGGCGCCCTCACCCGCGTTGAGGTTGCCGCCCACGGCGATGCCCGAGCGCAGGTGCGTGGTGGCGTCGACGGTGGTGGTTTCCTTGGTCTTGCTGAACAGCGTGCCCGTGGCGGACACTTCGCTGGCCGCGATGTTCTTGCCCGCGTCGGCCTTGGCCTCGCCGCCGAAGACGCTGGAGGTGCGCGTGGTCTGCGTGACGTTGAGCTTTTCCTCGAAGGTGGTCACGTTGAGGTCACCGCCGATGCGCTCGACGTTCAGGTCACCACCCACCGCGAGCTGAGAGCCCATGAGGTTGGTGTTGTTGCCCGACGCCATCGCCAGGTCACCGCCGAAGTTCACCGTGGACGCTTTGCCCGTGGTGTGGTCGATGGACGTGTCCTGCTCGTAGCTGCTGTTCCAGCTCCGGGTCGAGGTGGACGTTTCCGTCTTGCGGTTTTCGGCCAACGCAACGATGTTGATGTCCTTGCCGGCGTCCAGGCGCCCGCCACCGGCCACGTCCACCGTGCTGGCTTCGATGTTGATGTTGTTGCCCGCGGTGGCGTTGAGGTTGCCCCCGACGTTCAGGCCCGAGCCCACCTGGCGGGTGATGTTCTCGGTCGTGGTGGTCGTGGTGCGGTGGCCACCGGCGCGGCTGCTCTCCTGCACCGCGGAGAAGGTCTCCTGCTTGACCGCTGTGAGCGTGATGTCCCGGCCGGCGGTCAGGTTGGCGTCGCCTGCCGCATGGAGGTTGCCGCCGCGCGAGACGATGTCGTTCTTCGCGTTCAGGTTCAGGTTGCCGGTGGACTCGATGGTGGCGGTCGGGCCCAGGTGCGTCACATTGCCCTGGTCACCGAAACGCTGGGTGGCCGTTAGCGTTTCGTTGACGATGGAACCCTCGGTCGAGGTCACCGACACATCGCCCCCGCGGATCGTGCCGCTCTGGTTCAGGATGTCGCCCACCGCCTGGATGTTCAAGCCATTGGCCGCCACCAGCGTGCCGCCGGTGTTGGTGAAGGTGGTGCCGGCGTCGACCTTGAGGTTGTTGGACGCCACGAAGGCGCCGCTGTTGACGAACTCGCTCTCGGTCTTCACGTTGATGTTGGACGCGACGAAGCGCGCGCCCTGGGCCAGGCTGGCCTTGGTGGTGTCCGACAGGTAGAGCTGGGGCACCAGCGCCTTCTTGCCGTTGACCTCGACCTCGACCATCCAGACGATGTCTTTCTGCAGGTTGGCGATCTGCTCCTTGGTCAGCGCCACGCCCACGCGCAGCTGCAGGTCGTCCTGGGCCGCCACGGCGTTGTCCATCAGGTATTTGAACTGCTCGTTCTCGCTGGCCATGCCATCGGCGACGAACAACTGGCCGGCTTCGGCCAGCAGTTGCTGGCGCAGCAGTTGCTGCTCGAAGTACGGATCGCCCACGCGCAGGTAGTCCGTCGGGTCCAGGCCCAGGCTGTTGAGGAACAGGTCCGAGCCATACAGGCCGGCCAGGTTCATGAGGCGCGGGTCGGTCTCGAACAGGTAGGGCGAGGTCGGGTTGCGGCTGGGCACGAAGAACGGGCTGCCCGTCAGGGTGCCGATGCCGCTGCCGGGGACCGCACCCGGGGTGCCGCCGGTGGGTGCGCCACTGGACGGGCCTGTGCCGGGGATGATGGTGACGTTCTGGCTTTCACCGCGGAAGCCACTGCCGTTGGTCACGCGGCCGATGTTGACGTTGATCGCGCCACCCGACTGCACGGTGGAGGCCATGCCGACGGTGTAGGTGCTGAGGACGCCGGGCGAGATGTCGACGAATTTCTTGCGGTAGTAGGAGGGGAAGTCGTAGAAGCACCAGTCCTGGCCGGCCGCGCACGCCACTTCGCCACCGTTTTCGTACCGGAACACCAGCGCGTTCTTGTCGTGGCGCAGTTCCACCGAGCGGTTCTCGAATTGCGCGGTGCCGCTGCCGTTGAGGGTGATGTTGTTGCCGGCCGAGATCAGACTGATGTAGTTGAGCGCTTCCTTCTCGATCCAGGCCGTGAAGTCGTTGCCGGCGATGATGCGACCCCGGGGCGAGAGGTCGGGGCTGGCCAGGGTCTGCGAGCGGGTTTCCACCCAACGCGCGCACACCTTGCCCACCACGTCCTTGTTGAAGTGGTCTTCGTAGTGGCCGCAGTCGTCCTCGATGGTGATGTCCGGCGTGGCCGGGTTGTTGTCGTGGTCGTAGCTCGACGCGCCACTGGACACCCAGGCACCGGTGTTCACCACCGGCACGTTGTTGGTCGTGTTGCGCAGGTAGCTGGTGTAGATGTTGATGTTGCCGGTGCGCGCCTCGATGTCGGCGTCGGTGTTGACGACCGTGATGTCCTGCGCCGCGCCCTCCACCGCCGCCTGGCTGGGAGCACCGAGCAGGACGTTGCCGTTGTTGGCAAAGGTGGTGGCCCGTTTGCCGGCGTGGAGCTTGTTCTCGAAGAGGCGCGAGACCAGCACGCTTACCCCATTGCCACCGAAGAGCAGGCCACCGGCGTTGGACACGGCCTGGCTGCCCGCAGCCCCGCTGCGCGAGTCGATGCCGAGCTGGCCGTCGCGCGAAACGATGGCCGCGGTGTGCTGCGCGCTGGCGGTGTTGTCCAGCGTGTGGTTGCCCTGGATGGTGAGGTTGCCGACGGCATACAGCTCGGCCTTGGACGTTGCCGTGGACACGTTGTTGAGGTCGGCCACGTTGAGCGTCATGGCCGCGCCCGACTCCACCAGCTTGCTGTTGTTCAAGGTGTCGGCCGTCAGCGTGACGCCGGTCTGGCCGTACAACTTGCCGGTGTTGGTGACGGTGTCGGCGTCCACGGTGAGCGCGGCGCCCGACTCCACCAGGTGGCTGTTGCTCAGGGTGCCCGCGGTCAAGCCGAGGGCGGTCTTGCCGTATACCGTGCCGCTGTTGGTGAGCGTGCCGCTGGCGTCGAGCGTGAGGGTCGTGTCGCTGGCCAGCAAGCCTGCGTTGGTGATGGTGGTGGCGTTGACGTCCACCGCGCCGGTGCCACGCAATCCCTTGGTGCCGCCGGCGTTGCTCGCCGCGCCGACGTTCAAGGCGCCCGCGGTCACATTCAGGGCGGCGCCGCTGAACAGGGCCGCATCGGTCAGGTCCAGCGTGCCGGTGACGTTCACCGTGGTGCCGCCGAGGGGCCCGACACCATCGGCCTCGCCCATGAGCTTGGCGCCCGAGGCCAGCGCCATGGCGCCCGCGTTCACGGTCAGCTGGTGATCGGCCTGCACGGTGCCGCCGCTGACGTTCGCCGCGCCGGTGGTGGTGATGGACACATCCTGGCGCGCCTCGATCTGCGCGCTGGTGCTCTGCAGCGAAGCCGCATCCACGGTCAGGTTCGTGCCCGCCACGGCCTTGCCGCCGTTGACCTGCACATCGCCACCTTCCAGGCGGAGCTGCTCGGCCGCGCTGAGCTGCACGTTGTCGAGTTCGAGCTCGAAGCCGGGTGCGGCGGCGAGCTGGGTGGAGCGCAGCGTCACATTGCGCTGCGCGCCCACCACGTTGTCCTTCATCGAGATCCTGCCGTTCACGTCGAGCTCGACATCGCTCACCGACGCGGCCACGTTGCCGAGCATGCGCACACCCACGCCGGCCTCGGTGCCGATGAGCGAAATGCGGCCGGCGTACATGCCGCCGAGCGCGGACGAGTCCAGCGCGAAGGACGGCGCCGCGCCGACCGGTGCGCGCGCGGTCGCCGTCAAGGTCGCGTAGTCCACGTCGTTGCTGCCCAGGCGCAGCGACAGGTCGTTGGCGTTGATCTGGCCGTTGATCTGCGCCGAGCGCGTGAGGATGTCGAAGAAGTCCACGCCGGTGGCGTTGAGGCCGCCCGCGCCGATGCTCACGTCGCCGCCGTCGATGCGAAAGCCCATGAGGTTGTCACCGTTGAAGAGCGGTGAGCCCGTGGTGAGCGTGGCACGCGGGAAGTTGATGAAGCCACAGCCATCGCAGCTGATGCCGTTGGGGTTGGCCAGGATGTAGGCCGCTTGCCCACCCAACAGCTCCTGCGTGCCTTGCAGGATGGAGCGGTTGCCGCTGGTGACTTCATTGAGGATCAGCCGCGCCTGGCCGCCGGCCAGGTTCGGGTTGGCCACCACCGCGCCACCAATCTGGGAGATCGCGTTGACATTGGAGTTGTTGATCACCAGGCCCTGCGTGTTCACGTTGAACGTGCTGAACTGGTTGTGTGACAGACCCGACGCGTTGGGCGCGGCGATGTTCTGCACCGCCGTGCCGTTGAGCGACTGCGTGAGGGTGGATTGTTTTGCCGCCGCGGCCGCCGGGTCCACCACCTGCTGCGCATGGCTCACGTGCAGCACCGGAATCATGCCCATCGCGGCGCCCGTGAACGCGGCCTTGAGCGTGGCCTTCATGGTGATCTTCATGTCGTGTTCTCCCTGTTCTCAAAAAGCGATCGAGGCGCGCGCGTAGAGCGCATAGCCTTCGATGTCGCCGCGCGCCTGGATCGACGTGGACGCGCGCAGTGGTTCCCCGTAGGCGATGTCAAAACCGATCTTTCCGCCCACGCCGCGCACGCCGATCACCATGCCGGCGAGGCTGCCGGTGAACTGGCCTTCGCGCCCGTAGATGCGCCCGGTGTCGATGGCCGCGTAGGCCTGCAGGCGGCCGAACCACTTCGCGGTCAACGCGTCCGAAGGCGGTGGCAAGGTGATGGCCACGTCGTTGCGCCAGTAGGCGCCGCGCTCACCCGACGCGGAGGTGCCGTCAAAGCCGCGCACCGTGTGCAGGCCGCCGACGGACATCTGCTCCGAGCCGTAGAGGTTGTGCGGGCTGGTCTGCATCTGCAGGCTGCTGGACCAGGTGGCGTCCAGCGAGCCCAGGCGCAGCGGGCGGAAGTAGGAAATGCCGGCGTTGTAGCGCACGCCGGTGGGTGTGGGCACGTTGTTCGTGCCCGCGCCGGGCAAGGCTTCGACGCCGAAAGCCTTGAGGCCCTTGTTCAACGAGGTGTCGATGGTCCAGGTGCCCGCGCCGGTGGAGAACACCGAGGTCAGGCCGAGGTTGAAGTCGGTCAGCTTGGGGCTGCTGGACGTGAGCAGGCTGCCTTCGATGTAGTTGCGCGAGTCCTTGTGCGCCAAGCCGGTGTTGAGCGTGAGCTTGCTGGTCTGTCCGCGCATGAGCACGCGCTGCGCGCCCACGCTGAAGGTTTCGGTGTTGCCCGAACTGCGGAACTGCTGCGTGAAGCTGCGCACCGTGCTGGCGTAGGCGCTCTTGCTGATGTTGGCGCTGAAGTTCCAGTAGCCGTAAGGGTAGTTGGCGCCGATCATGTAGCTCTCGGAAAGGCGGCTGCGCGGGTTCGCGTCGAGGTTGCGCGAGAAGCTGGCGAACCAGGCGTCGTTGACACCGTAGAGGTTGTCCACCGACAGGTTCAAGCTGCCGCGCAGGTCGCCGGTGGACGGGCTGCCGTAGTTGTCGACCGTGAAGCCGCCGTTGACGCGCTCGCGCGGCTGGTTCCTGATGACCACGTGGGTCAGGCCCGGCTCGTCGCTCGGCTGCAGCTCCATGGTGGCGTTGTTGGAGCCCAGGCGGTTGATCTGGTCCAGCCCCTGTTCGATGTCGCGGATGTTGAGCACACGCCCGGTGAGGCCGGGGAACGCGGAGGCCAGGTCCACCCCGGCCTGCTCGTCGCTCAAGGTGATCGCGCCCACCTTGCCTTCGAGCACCAGCAGCTTGAGCAGGCCCTGGCCCATGTCCTGCTGGGGGATGTAGACGCGCGAGGTCACGAAGCCCACCTCGACATAGCGGTTGGTGATGCCGCGCATCAGGTCGCGTATGCCCTTCAGGCCCACGCACTGGCCGATGAAGGGCTGCGTCAGGCCGGCCTGGTCGGCCGCGCTCAGGTGCGCCGCGCCGTCGAGCTCGATGCGCTGGACCGTGAAGCAGGTGCCGTCGTCGGGCAACTCGGGTGGGGCCGAGGGCCCCTGAATGTCCACGGTGCCCGGCAGGCGGCGCGCGGCATCCTGTTCGCGCAGCAAGGCGTCGCGGCGCTGCTGCTCTTCACGCTGCAGTTGCTCCTGCTGCTGCCGGATCTGTTCGATCTGCTGCGGCGTGGGCCCGACGGGCTGGGCCTGCACACCCGTGCAGGCGATCACCCAACCCAGCCACGCGATCGCCGCGAACCGTCCCCTGCCTGCACTTGTTCTGTCGATACCCACATGCACTCCGCACTCGTGGAGCGTGCAGCGTTGGTGCTGACGTCCCGTCCCAAAAAATGAGGTCGAAGTGTGCGTATTTGTTACAGAGAGCGCCATGCGACCAAAGGCGCAAGCGGCCAAAAATCCGTGATCGATGTCACGGATGGGGCGGCACGAAGGCGCGACCTACCGATGGCCGGTCTTTGTCGACGGCCCAGCGGTGTACCCATCCCCCTGAGGTATGTGGATATCATCGAACGCTTGTTTGCAATTTCTGTAGCACGCAAGCCTTGCATCTCCTCGCTTGGCACGCGCTCGCACTGTTCGCCGATGAAACTACTCGTGATCGATGACCACCCTGTGATGCTGGAAGGCCTGGCGCAACTGGCGGCCCAGGCACTACCGCAGCACACCGTGCTCAAGGCGAGCAGCTTCGCGGAAGGGCATCGCATCGCACAACACGAATGCCCGCCCGATCTGGTCCTGCTGGACCCGGGCCTGCCCGATGTGCCCAGCGCCCTGGCGATCCGCAGCATCGTGAAGGCGGTGCCCGGCGGTTGCGTGATGGTGATCTCCGCCAGCGACCAGTTGCACGACCAGGAGTCCGCCTGGGCGGCCGGTGCGCACGCCTTCGCCTCCAAGGCGGCGCGCCCCGAACACCTCATTGCCGGTCTGCACGCCTTGGCCAATGGCCAGCGGGTGCTGATCACGCCCACCGAACAGCGCGACGTGTCCGAGGCCGACCTGCCGCGGCGCGGTGCCCTCAGCACCCGGCAGTTCGACGTGCTCGTCGCCTTGTGCGAAGGCCTGCCGAACAAGACCATCGCGCTGCGCCTGCAGATCACCGAGAAGACGGTGAAATCGCACGTGAGCGCGATCTTCGAAAAACTCGGCGTGGCCAACCGCACCCAGGCCAGTCTGGCCGCGCGGCGGCTGGGCCTGATCCACGAAGCGGCGCCGCCCTCTTCGCCTCTCATGTAAGAGATAGGCGTCGGGTCGCCGCCGGTTTCGTGAACACCGCAGGCGGCTGCACGGTCTGATCAGCCACGCAGGGAAGCGGCCTCGCGGAACGCGGGTACCTCGTTGTTCCGCGGGTGGCACAGTACACTGGATTCATGACCCTTGCGCTCAAGATGCATGCAGATCCTGGCTACTTCTGCGAACCCTGCCGTGTCACCGCATCCGCGAAGGAAACATCATCACCGTATCCGCGGAGTGGCGTGGAGAGCCTTCCATGAAGCGCGTTCTCGCACCTCTGAACCCGCTGCGCTCATTCGAAGCAGCAGCCCGGTTGCTGAGCTTCACGGTAGCGGGAGAGGAACTCAACGTGACGCAGGCAGCGATCAGCCGCCAGGTTCGCGTGCTGGAGGAATACCTGGGTCAGACGTTGTTCAACAGGCAGGCTCAGTCCATTGAGCTCACGGCAGCCGGCGCCAGGTTGTATCCCGCGATCAGCAAGGCTCTCGACGACATGTCAAGAGCGACCCAGGAGGTAAGTCGGCGCCGCAGTCAGGAAGTCTTGTCGATTCAGGCGTACAGCACTTTTGCTCAATGCTGGCTGATTCGCCGGCTATCGGAGTTCCAGGAGTTGCACCCCGACATCGACGTCAGACTCTCCGCGTCGTCAGCACAGGTGAACTTCGAGCAGCAGGGAATCGATGCAGCCATCTACTCCGGCACCATCGAGGCCGGTGGTATCCAGACGGATTTCTTGACCCCCATAGAACTTGTCCCGGTCCTCAGTCCCGCGTTGCTGGATCGGCAACCGGGAGGTGTCGTCGATCTGTCGCGCCTCAAATTGCTTCACTCGATGTCTCGGCCTAGCGGCTGGAACGATTGGCTTCGCAGTGCGGGCTTAGGTCACCTGGACGGAAGTCGAGGACACAAGTTCGAAAGCTCCGCATTGGCTTTCGAGGCTGCGATCCAGGGGGCGGGGGTAGCGCTGGGCGTCAAGGTCCTGGTGGAGCACTACCTTGCTTCGGGAGTCCTTGTGGCCCCCATTGACCATTCACTGACCCTGCCGGGCGGCTACCACCTTGTGAGTCCGCTTTCGCGGCCGGCCTCCCGCGCTCTTCGTTTGTTCCGAGCGTGGCTACTCGACGCGCTGTCCGTCTCGGGTCAAACCGTTCGGTAGAAAGATCCTCAAGTGCCGAAGACGCCGCGCAGCCCGGACCGGCGTATCGCACCGGAAAGCACGCCGTTGCATCGGACAGCTTGTGCATACAGATTCAGCAAAGGAAGCCCCGCTTCTCGGCCTTTGGGGACCGCAATGGCCATGTGTTCCAGCCCCCAGCGGTCGTCAAGAACGCGTGACCCGCCTACCGTGTCAGCAAGCTCGTTCAAGATGCCTTTGTTGGTCGCAAACGCGTGCAGGCGACCATCCTTCAGCATTCGCGCCGCCATTCCCAACGACTCCACAGGAATCACTCGCGCATGCTTGAACGCCTTCCCAAGTGCGATCTGAGACGAACTGCCCTCGCTGACCCCGACGCACACGCCCGGTTGGTCTATGCGATCCGAGGAAATGACATCGCCGCTAGACCGCACAAGGTAGCCAAGTTCGAGGCTCAGCAACGGCTCCGTGAAGGCAACGATGGACGCGCGCCGCGCCGTGGCGTTGGTGAAAGTGAAATCAACTTCGCTGCGTGTCAGCGCCTCGACGATCTCGGCCACTCGGGTGAATTGAACCTCCATCACCGGAACATCGAGCCACCTCCCCAACCGGTGCCCCAGCTCCCAGGCAATACCGGCCTTTTCGCCTTGCGGACCACTCACGAAGGAGGTCGGGGAGCCCGAATAAACCCCGATGCGCAGTGTTCTGGAAGGCGCCAGGCGCTCGATCTCCTCGGCACCGATCTCCGGCAGGATGTGTTGCCATTGGACTTGCGATTCAGACATGGAGGCGGCTCCTTGAAGGTGTTGACGAATGCAGCGGCCCGAGCCACCCGCGATACGCGGGAGCCCTTGATGGGTGGACTGGATGGGGGATGAAAGAGAGATGAGAGGGCCTCAGACGCCCCCGTCGACTTCGCGCCTAGTCGGCCTTGATGTTCATCTTGCGAACATAGGGAACCCAGCGCTCGAACTCGGCTCGCGTGTAGCGGACCGTCGATTCGGGGGTCTGCCCTTGAACGGGCAGCATTCCCTGCTCCTCAAGCTTCGCCAGCACCTGAGGCTTCTTCAGGCTGCGGTCGATTGCCCCGAACAACACGTCAGTAATGGCCCGTGGCGTGCCTTTGGGCGCAAAGAGGCAGTTCCAGGAATACGCGTCGAATTTGGGAAACCCCGCTTCTGCAACAGTGGGGACCTGCGGGATGGCCTTCAGTCGCTTCGGTGCGACGGCCGCCAATGCGACAACGCGGCCATCCTTCAGGTATTCAAGCACCGTGGTGGGTGACGTAAACAGGATTGAGATGTTGCCGCCCAGCAGGTCGACGACGGCTTGCGAGACACCTCGGTACGGAACATGCATTGCATGTGTGCCGGTTTGCTCCAGAAACATGCTCAATGCGATATGGCTGGATGTACCGTTACCGGCCGAGCCGTAGTTGAGCTTTCCGGGTTGGGACTTTAGCAGTTTGACGAGACCATTGAGGTCGCGAACACCGAGCGACGATGAGACCACGATTGCTCCAGGCACCAGTGTGGTGACAGCCACTGGCACCAGGTCGCTCAGTGGGTCGTGTCCAAGGTTGTCGTACACGGCAGCGTTCAATGCGAATGTGGACAGCGAGCCTGCCAGCAACGTGTACCCGTCAGCAGGCGACTTCACCACCAGGTTCGCACCGATGTTGCCACCGGCACCAGGACGGTTCTCCACAACGAAGCTTTGCCCCAGCTCATCCTGAAGACTCTGCGCGAAGAGACGGGTAATGAAGTCCGTCGTTCCCCCGGACGCATAGGGCGCAATGATGCGCACCGGCTTTGACGGATATTTCGAGGCCGACGCGACGTGGAAGGGGCTCAGTAGCCCGGCGGCCCCACCGACGATCATTTGAATGGCTTGGCGTTTTGTGTGCATGAGTGTCTCCTTGATGGGTGAATTGGCAAGCTGAGTCAGCAGGAACGATGAAGTGGACTTGGCGGTCGGAAGTCGGCGTTGTGGAGGATGTGGGGTCCGGCGTCTCCAGGTGACGTGAGGCCCAGCGATGCCATGTTGCGCTTCACCTCTTCCTTGAGCAGTGAGATCGCATGGGTGACGCCCGCGTGCCCGGCAACGGCGGCGGCATAGAGGAAGGGTCGCGCCACCAGCACAAAATCGGCGCCGAGCGCCAACGCTTTCAGCACGTCGCTGCCACGGCGAATGCCGCCGTCGTAGATGAGTGGCAGCGACCCCGTCGCCGCGCGAATCGACGAAAGCACTTTGAGTGGAGCGACGGCCCCGTCCAACTGACGCCCGCCATGGTTGGATACGACGATGGCATCCACGCCCAGCTTTGCCGCCGTTGCCGCGTCCTCGGGGTGCAGCACCCCCTTGAGTACCAAGCGCCCTCTCCAGCATTCGCGCATCACGGCCACGTGGTTCCAGTCCAGCGAGTCGCGATTGAACTGGCGAACGGCCTCGTTCGAGATGATCGGCACGCCACGGCCACTTCCAGCATTCTCGAAATGCGGCATTCCGCGCTGCAGCAACGTTTTTCCAAGCGTCCCAGTCAGCCAGGAGGGGTGCGTCAAGCCCTCCCAGGCCAGTCTCAGACTGGGCCGCAACGGCGTCGAAAACCCGGCACGGATGTTGTTTTCTCTGTTGGCCCTTGCAGCAGTGTCCACGGTCAACACGAGCGTTCCCAAGCCCGCGTTGTGAACCCGCGCCGACATGGATCGGATTTGAGCCTCGTCGCCGGGCAGGTAGGCCTGGAACCACGCCTGACCCTCTGACGACGCGGCAACTTCTTCGAGCGGGGTGAGCGAAGCGCCACTGAGCACCATTGGAACGCCTGCTGCTGTGGCGGCGCGAGCCATGACGTTGTCGCCGTCGTAGGCGACGAGCGCCGAGATGCCCATGGGACCAATGCCAAAAGGTGCCTGGTAGCACGTGCCCAGCAGATTCGTCGCCATCGTTCGACGAGACACGTCACGCAGTACTCGGGGCGCGAATTCGAGTGTTTGAAAGGCGTTGAGGTTTTCTTCCCGCGAAAGATTGTCTTCAACGCCGCCCGACACGTACGCATACAGCGGATGGGGCAGGTGCCGTCGGGCGGCCGCGTCGAAGTCGTTGAGACTCAGCAGGCGTCGCAGCGAAGGCTTGAACCGCAGCGCCGCGTCCAGCGGCTGCACCTCCGGGGTGTTCGGTTTGCCGTCGTTGCCCGATGTTTCGGCTGTCGATAAGAGCGTTGTAGCCACGGTGTTTTTGCTGTCCAGGTATTGCTTGGTCCTCGCATGCCGCTGAAGGCGGACTGCTTGGATGGGACTGGATTCTGGCGAAGCTCGCAAAAACGCGAAATCGAGTTTTTGTGCAGTCCAGCACAACTTTTTCTTGGGCTGACAGCGAATGCGACAGCGGAGCTATACCGTCGGCCCCGTTGGTTGGAAAACCGCCAAATGGAAGAGTTGCCTGGCTACAACTCGACTTCTTGCTCGACAACCACCTGCTGCCGGGCGGGGTGGACAAACGGTTCTCGAAACGGACTCGCTCACGACCGTGTGGTGCGCGAGTGCCGGTGCAACTATTCTGGCAACCTGCACGTCAACCGGTGCTGGTCCAACAAGCCGTGGATACTGCGCCGCAGCGCCCCTGGGTCCACCGGCTTGTAGAGCAGATCGCATTCGGCCTGCTGCACGGCGCGCACGACATCGGCGCTGGTGTCACCCGTCACCACCAGCGCGGGCAGGTCGGCGTTGAACTCGTCGCGCAAGCGCTCGATCAGTTGCAGGCCCGTGACCTGCGGTGAGAGCCTGTGGTTGCTGATCAGCAATTGCGGCGCACGCGCCATCTCCGCCGCCTTGGACAGCGCCTGCTCCGGCGTGGCGGCCGTGCTCACGCTGCAACCCCAGTCGGTGAGCAGCGTTTCCATGACGGCGCGGATGTCGGCCTCGCCATCGACCACCATCACGTGCGCGCCGTTGAAGCGGGCGGGCTCCAGCGGCCTGGCGTTCACACCAAGCCCCGGTTTGGGCGGCTGCACGGTGGTGGTGGGCAGCGACACCGAAAAGTGGCTGCCCCGGCCCGGTTCGGAGCGCAGCGCCACCTGCAGCCCCAGCCGGTGGGCCAGGCGGTGCACGATGGCCAGCCCCAAACCGAGGCCGTGCGAGCGGTGGGGCTGGACCTCACCCACCTGGTAGAACGGTTTGAACACCTCGCGCTGGTGCGCGGGTGACATGCCCTGGCCGGTGTCCCACACCTCGATCAACACGCGCTCGCCGCGCCGCCGTGCCGACACCAGCACACCACCATGGTCGGTGTAGCGGATCGCGTTGGACACCAGGTTGCCCAGCAGCAGCACCAACAGCTGGTGGTCGGAATGAACCGCCCAGTCGCCCGTGTTCAGACGCAGCTTGAGTTTCTTGGCCTCGGCCGACGCCCGGTGTTCGCGCTCGATCTGCAGGAACAGCGCCCGCAGCGACAGCGGCGCCTCGCGCACCTCGACCAGACCGGCGTCCAGGCGCGACATGTCCAGCAAGGCGTTGAACAAGCCCGCCAAGGCATCGATGGAGGCGCGCAGGCTGCCCACCATCGGCTTCTGCTCGGTCGAGAGCGGCGTGCCTTCGAGCACGTGGGCCTGCAACGCCATCGCGTGCAGCGGCTGGCGCAGGTCGTGGCTGGCGGCGGCGAGGAACAGGGACTTCTTGCGGTTCTCCGCTTCGGCCTGCTCCTTGCGCACCATCACCTCGCGCAGCAGATCGGTGTTCTCGACATGCAGGCGCAGCGACCGCGCCATGGAGCGGTGCAACTGGTGGGCGTAGGCGCTCAGGAGCGGCAGCGAGGCCAGCCCCACCCAACCCAGGCCGCGCATCATCGGCGCCTCGTGCAGCACCATCCAGATGCCCACGGGAATGCACGCCGGCAGGGTGAACGCGTAGAACGCGCGCAGCAGCGAGGCCGACGCGACAATGGAGATCGAACCCAGGGTGGACGTGAGCAGCACGAACACCAGCTGGTATTCGACATCGTTCGGCGGGATCACCAGCCAGGCCCCGGTGCCCCAGATCACGCCGCCCGCGGCGGAACCGAGCGCGGCGTACCAGGCCCAATCACCGACCTCGTGCGAGGCGCTGCGGTGCGTGCGCCGGTAAGCGAGCCACAGGCCCAGACGCGCCAGCGCCTGGCCCACCATCAGCGCGCCCCACAGCATCCATTGCCCGGTGGGAATCAACGCATGGGCCACCACCAGAAACCCACACGCACCCAGAGCACCGCCCAGCGCCGAGACCGGCATGCGGGCGTACTGCGACTGGACAAGTTCGGCGCGGACGCGCTCAGAGGCTATGGGCCACCCCCCGCCGCGCTGCGCGCGTCCCCCCTTGAGGGGGGGCGCACGCAACGGCCCGGCGAAGCCGGTTCCCTGCGTGCTCTGGAAAATTCATCTCGCCCCGGAGATGACGCGCACAGCGGTGGAGCGTAGGGGTCAACAGCTCACTGCGGCTGGAAGCCGCTGTCCTTGATGATCTTCGCCCAGACCTTGCCATACGCCTGCTCGCGCGCGCCGAGTTGTTCGCCGGTCATGAAGCCCACGGTCAGACCCATGGCGGTGAGCTTTTCGCGCACGTCGGGTTGCGCGATCGCTTTCTGCACCGCGGCGGCGATGCGATCGATCGCGGCCTTGGGCGTGCCGGCCGGCGCGAACAGGCCGTAGTACGGCACGTCCTCAAACCCCTTGAGGCCGAGTTCGGAGAAGGTCGGCACCTCGGGCATGGCGGCCTGGCGCTGCGAACCCATCACCGCCACCACGCGCAGCTTGCCCGCCTTGTGGTTCTCGATGAAATCGGGGATCGAGGCCACACCGGCCGGAATCTGGTTGCCCAGCATGTCGCCCATCATGGGCGCGCTGCCGCGGTATGGCGCGGCCACCAGGTCCAGCTTGTTCTGCTTGGCGATCACCTCGACCAGAAACTGCGGCACCGAAGCCGGCGCGGGAATGCCCACCGAGCTCTTGCCACCGGCCGCCTTCACGCCGTCGATATAGGCCTTGAAGGATTGCGCGGGCGTGCCGTTGGACACGGCGAACGCATTGACGAAGGTGGCGAAGCCGGCCACCGGCACAAAGTCTTTCGCCGAGTCGTAGCCGGGGTTTTTGGTCACCATCGGCAGGATGGTGATGCTGTGGTCGTGGCTGAGGAACAGGGTGTTGCCATCCGCGGGCGCGGCCTTGAGCGCTTGCGCGGCGAGCTGGCCGCCCGCGCCGGGCTTGTTGTCCACCACCACCGCATGGCCCAGCTCGTCCTTGAGGCGTTCGCCCAGGATGCGCGCGATCGCATCGGTGCCGCCGCCCGGCGGGAAGCCCACGAGGATGCGGACGGTGGACTGCGCCTGGGCCAGGCCGACGGTGCAGACCAGGCCGGCCGCCAGCAGCGCGCGGCGGAGCAGGGAGGGGCGTGAAGCGGTCATGACGAAACTCCGGAGGGTAGGGTTGAAACCCTCCGATCGTAGCGCCGGACCCGGGCTCAGGCTTTGTCGCCGTCGACCACGCTTGCCGCCGTGCGGAACGCCTCGACCGCGGTGGGCACGCCGCAGTAGATGCTGGCGTGCAGCAGCACCTCTTGCAGCTCTTCGGGCGTGACGCCGTTGTTGAGCGCGCCGCGCACATGGCCCTTGAGCTCGTGCTGCTTGCCCAATGCGATGAGCATGGACACGGTGATGAGGCTGCGGGTCTTCAGATCGATCCCCGGGCGCTGCCAGACGTCGCCCCAGGCGTTGCGCGTGATGTACTGCTGGATCGGTTCGGTGAAGGGCGTTGCATTGCCGAAGGCCTGCGCCACGAAGTCCTCACCCATCACGCGCTTGCGGGTGGCGAGGCCTTTGTCAAAGTCTTTGTCGTGGGTGGGTGGGTTCATACCGGGTCTCCTGAAAAGACGCCAGCATAGTCGCTACATTCGAGGGACACCGACGAAGGAGACCCCATGAACCGCTACCCCGCCCCCGACATCAACGACCTGCCCGACGACATCAAGGCCAAAGTGCTCGAGGTGCAGGAAAAAGCCGGCTTCGTGCCCAACGTGTTCCTGGCGCTGGCGCGCCGGCCGGCCGAGTGGCGCGCGTTCTTCGCGTACCACGACGCGCTGATGCTGAAGGAAGACGGCTCGCTGACCAAGGGCGAGCGCGAAATGATCGTGACCACCACCAGCGCGGCCAACCAGTGCCTGTACTGCGTGGTGGCGCATGGCGCGATCCTGCGCATCTACGAAAAGAAGCCGCTGGTGGCCGACCAGGTGGCGGTGAACTACCGCAAGGCCGACATCACGCCGCGCCAGAAGGCCATGCTCGATTTCGCGATGAAGGTGTGCGAGCGGTCGCACGAGGTCAACGACGACGACTTCCCACCGCTGCACGCGCATGGCTTCTCCGACGAAGACATCTGGGACATCGCCGCCATTACCGCCTTCTTCGGCCTGTCCAACCGCATCGCCAGCTTCAGCAACATGATGCCCAACCCGGAGTTCTATCTGATGGGTCGTGTGCCCAAGGCCAAGGCCAAGTGACGGGGTCGTTTGTGTAGGACAACGCCGTATCGTCGAAATCGGACAAGACCGACAGCACTTTTTGACCCGACACGGTTCAATCAAGGGCACACCACAACGCAAGGAGTGTTTACATGTCGATCAAACCATCCATCACCCGCGCCTTCCTGCTCACCGCCGCTCTCGCCCTGGGCACCGGCGCGGCATTTGCCGAAGACATCAAGGGCCGCATCACGGCCATCGACACCACGGCCAAGACCTTCACCGTCAACAGCGAAACCATCTACGTGACCGACAAGACCGACTACGAAAACGACTACAAGCGTTTCGAAGATCTGCGCCAAGGGCACTACGTGGAGGTCGACATCAACCGCAAGGATGGTCGCCTCTACGCCGACGACGTCGAGTACAAGTCCAACATCAAGGAAAACAAGCAATAACGCCCGTCAGCCACCGATGCGCAGCAGCTTGCCGCTGCCGCCATCGGTGAGCAGGTAGAGGCGCCCATCGGGCCCCTGGCGCACATCGCGGATGCGCTCGTTGCGGTTCGCGAGCAGGCGTTCGCGGCCCACCTCGCGCGCGCCATCGAACTGCAGGCGCCACAGAGCCGTGCCCGCCAAGGCACCCACGAACAGGCTGCCGCTCCAGTTCGTGGGGAAGGTGCCCGTGAAGAAGGCCATGCCGCTGGGCGCGATGGACGACTTCTGGCCACCGGTCCACGGCGCGCCATCGATCGTTTCCCAGTACGCCACCGGCTGCTCCATGCCGGCCTTGGCCGTGCCCTCGCCCACCTGCGTCGTGGTGCCGTATTCCTGTCCGTAGCTGATCACCGGCCAGCCGTGGTTGCGCGCGGGCAAGGTGAGGTTGACCTCGTCGCCACCCTGCGGCCCGTGTTCGTGGGTCCACAGCTCGCCGGTGTCCGGATGCAGCGTGGCGCCTTGCGGGTTGCGGTGGCCGTAGCTCCACAGGCCGGTGATCGCGCCGGCGATCACCGGGTTGCCCGGCGCGGCCGCGCCGCTGGTGGTGATGCGCACGACTTTGCCGTTGCCACGGCCCACATCCTGCGCGAACACGCGTTGGTCGTTGCTTTGCCGGTCGCCCATGGTGACGAAGAGATGGCCGTTGCGATCGAACACCAGGCGCGAACCGAAATGCGCGGTGCTCGCCACCTTGGGCAGCTGGCGGTAGATGACCTGCCAGTTCACCAGGGTCAGGGCACCGGTGTCGAGTTCGGCGCGCGCCACAGCCGTTCCGTTGAGCGACGGGTTCCCGCTGTCCGTCTCCGAGAAGCTGAAGTAGATGCGGCGGTTGCTGCCGAATGCCGGGTCCACCACCACGTCCAGCAGGCCGCCCTGCCCCGCGGTGGTCAGCCCCGAGAGGCCGACGAGGTTGATGTTGCTGAACGACTGCCCATCCGCCGCGTACAGCCGCAAGCTGCCGGTGCGCCCGGTCACGAGCATGCGGCCATCGGGCAGGAAGGCCAGGCTCCAGGGGTTGGGCAGGCCGGTGGCGAGTTCGGTCACCGCCACCGCGCCGGTGGTGGGCACGAAGCCGGGCGGCGCGTTGCCGGAACCGTTCGAATCGCCGCCACCACCCCCGCACGCGCTCAAGAGACCCATCGAAAGGCCCAGGGCGGCGAGCAACGCCGGATGCAGAGGAACGGCACGCATGGTGCCATGCTAGTCGAGCCTTGTCGGCCGTCGGTGCGCTATCGCACCAAACCCGGCGCGACCTCCAGCAGCACCTCGACCGGATGGCGCAAGCGCCGCTCCACCAGGCGTTGCGCCTGGCTGCGACAGGAATAGCCGGTGGCCAACAGTTCGCCCTCGGGGGGCGACGGCGCCTGCAGCAGCGGCCGCCAGCTCTGGTCAAAGATCACTTTCGACGTTGCCACGTTGCGCGACTCGTGGCCGTAGGTGCCGGACATGCCGCAGCACCCACTGGCCTGTGGCGTCAGCACCAGCCCGGCCTGGGCGAACAAGGTCGGCCACAGCGCGGTGCTGGCGGGCGCGGTGGTTTTTTCGGTGCAGTGCGCGAGCAGGCGGTAGGCCACGGGCTGCGCGGCGCGCAGGGTTTTCGGCCACGCCGCGAGCAACCACTCCTGCGGCAGCAGCACCTGGGGACAGTGCTCGGCACCCTGGACCTTGAGGTACTCCTGTCGATAGACCAGCGTCATCGCGGGATCCATTCCCACCAGAGGAATGCCGGACCGCGCCAAGGAGGCCAGCAACGCGGCGTTGCGGCGCGCCGCGCGTTCGAACGGTTGCAGAAATCCCTGCGCGTGCAGTGGCTTGCCGTTCGGCCGGAATGGCGCGAGGTAGACGGTGACACCCAGGCGCACAGCCAGCTCGGCCAGGGCGGCGAACACCGGCGTGTCGAACCAGCGCGTGAAAGCGTCCTGCACCAGCACCACGCTGCGCTGGCGCTCGTCGGCGGAGAGCGCCTCCAGCACCTGCGGCGTGGCTTGGCGCAAACCCAGGCGTTTGCAGGTGGCCGCGAAATCGAAACGGCTGAGCAGCGGACTGTCGACCATGCCGGCGTGCCGGTCCAGCGCGCGGCGCACCCAGGGGGCGGCCATCACACCGTTGTAGACGCCGGGCAGCCGCGCGAGCCAGGGCACCGTCGACTCCAGCGAGCCGATGAAGTAGTCCTTCAGCGGCCGCAGGTAGCGCTGGTGGTAGAGCTCCAGGAAGCGCGAGCGGAATTCGGGCACGCTGACCTTGACCGGACACTGGCCCGCGCAACTCTTGCAACCGAGGCAACCGGACATGGCTTCGTACACCTCGTGCGAGAAATCGTCCTGGTGGTCGCGCGTGTGGCGCCAGCGCCGAACGAGGCCCGACCAGAAGCCCGTGGAAGGCCGCTGCAACACGTCGGCACCGGCTTGCCCCTGCAGGCGCAGCCACTCGCGCATCAGCGAGGCCCGGCCCTTGGGTGAGTGCCGGCGCTCGCGCGTGCCCTTCCACGACGGGCACATGGCGTCGTCCGGATCGAAGTTGTAGCAGGCACCATTACCGTTGCAATGCATGGCGGTGCCAAAGCTCTGCCACACGCGCTCGTCGATGGTGCGGTCGGCTTCACCGCGCAGGGGCACGCCGTCGATCTTCAACAGCTGCGCTTGCGGCAGGGTCGCGGGCGTGGCGATCTTGCCGGGGTTCAACTGGTTGTGCGGGTCGAAGGCGGCCTTGAGTTGTTGCAACGCGGGGTAGAGCTCGCCAAAGAACTTCGGCGCGTACTCGCTGCGCACGCCCTTGCCGTGTTCGCCCCACAGCAGACCGCCGTAGCGCTGCGTGAGGTCGGCAACACCGTCGGAGACGACGCGCACCAGCGCGGCCTGGGCCGGGTCCTTCATGTCCAGCGCGGGCCGCACATGCAGCACGCCGGCATCGACGTGGCCGAACATGCCGTAGCTCAGGCCATGGCCGTCGAGCAGCGCGCGGAACTCGGCGATGTAGTCGGCCAGCTTCTCGGGTGGCACCGCCGTGTCTTCCACGAAGGGCTGCGGCCGCACTTCGCCCTGCACGTTGCCCAGCAGGCCGACGGCGCGCTTGCGCATGCCGTACACGCATTCCACCGCTTCGTGGCCTGCGGCCAGGGTGTGGCCCAGGCGCACCACGCTGGTGTCGGTTTGCAGGTGCGCGGCAAACGCCGCCACCCGCGCGTCCACGTCGGCCACGTCGTCGCCGCTGAACTCCACCAGGTTGATGCCGCGCGTCTCGGCCGCGTCGTTGGCCGTGGGGAAGTACGGCGACACGCTGTTCCACACGATGTCCTGCATGGCCAGCAGGAGCACCCTGGAGTCCACGGTTTCGATGGACAGGGGTTGGTGCGCCATCAGCGCCTGCGCATCGCGCAACGCGTCCATGAAGGTCGCGTAGCGCACATTGACCAGCACGGCGTAGCGCGGGATCGGCAGCACATGGAGCTCGGCCTCGACGACGAAGCCCAGCGAACCTTCCGCGCCGCACAGCACGCTGTTGAGGTTGAAGCGGCCGTCGGGTTCGCGCAGGTGGGCCAGGTCGTAGCCCGTGAGGCAGCGGTTGAGCCGGGGGAATTTCTCGGCGATGAGCGCGCCCTGCGTGTCGGCGATGTGGGCCGCGCAGCGGTAGGCATCGCCCACGCGGCCCGGTTGCGCCAGGCGCGATTGGAATTCTTCCTCGGACAGCGCCTGGCTCTCGAAGCGCTCGCCGCCGAGCAGCACACAGTCCAGCGCGTGCACGTGGTCGCGCGTCTTGCCGTAGGTGCAACTGCCCTGCCCGCTGGCATCGGTGTTGACCATGCCGCCGATGGTGGCGCGGTTGCTGGTGGAGAGCTCCGGCGCGAAGAACAAGCCATGCGGCTTGAGCGCGGCGTTGAGCTGGTCTTTCACCACGCCGCTCTGCACCTGCACCCGGCGCGCGGCGGGGTCGATCCACAGGATGCGGTTCATGTGCCGAGACAGGTCGACCACGACGCCGTCGGTGAGCGACTGGCCATTGGTGCCGGTGCCGCCGCCGCGCGCGGTCAGCGCAATGCCGCGGTGCGCGGGCTCGTCGGCCAGGCGCGCCAGCAGCTGGACGTCTTCGGCGTGTTTCGGAAACACGACGGCCTGCGGCACGCGCTGGTAGATGGAGTTGTCGGTGGCGAGCACCGTGCGGTCGGCCCAGCGGCTGCTGATCTCGCCAACGAAGCCCGCTTCGGCCAAGGCCTTGAGGAACGCCCGGTAGCGCGTGGCCGCGCCTTCCGGTGCGCGAATGGGCACGATGGCGGGTCGGCGTTCGGTGGTCGCGGCGCTTGTCATGTGGTTTGAAAGACCATGCAGATGGGACTGCCGCAGGGCGTGGTCGATGCGCGCACGAGCCGCGCTTTGCGGGGATCGACGCGAAACGCGACGATGGTGTCGCTCGCCTCGTTCAAGGCATACACCCACCGCCCCGTGGGATCGAAGGTGAAGAAGCGCGGCGTCTTGCCGGCGCTGGGTGTGGGCGCCAGAGCGCGCAAAAACCCCGTCTCTGGCGACACCGCGAAGGCCGCGATGCTGTCTTCGCCACGGTTGGACACATGCACGCGCGCCCCATCGGGCGACACCGCCACGGTCGCCGCCCGGCTGTTGCCGGTGAAGGCGTCGCTCAGCGTGCTCAGCACCTGCAACGGCCGAAGCGCGCCGGTGTCTGCGTCGAACCGGGAGGTGGCCACGGTCGAATCGAGGTCGTTGACGACGTACACGAACGGCTCGGTGGGGTGGAACGCGGCCAGCCGTGGGCCTGCTCCCTGGCGCGTGTCCACCCAGGGTGGCTCGGCCGGTTGCAGGCGGCCTTGCTCGAATCGGAAACAGAAGACGCGGTCCTGGCCCTTGTCCAGGGTCAGCACGAAGCGACCCGTCGGATCGAACACGCTGGCGTGCGGCCTCGAGGACTTCTGCTCGGTGCGGTGCGGGCCGGGCGATCCGGGCAATCCGATCCCTTGCACCGGCGCGCCGAGCGCACCGTGCGGGTCGAGCGGCATCACCGCAACGCTGCCCCCGTCCGGCCCCGCGTGGTTGGACACCACCAGGCAGCGCTCGTCGGGCGACAGCGCGGCGTGCACCGGGTTCTGGCCACCGCAGTTTTCGCGCTGCAGGAAACGCAGGCGCGCGCCCTGCTCTTCAACGGCGAAGACGCTGACCGCGTCGCCATCGCCGTGCACGGTGTAGAGCCGGTCGCGCCGCCGGTTGAGCACCAGGAACGATGGATTGAGCACATCGCCCACCACTTGCACAGGCTCGAGCGCGCCGCTGTCCGCGTCCACCCGAAACACGGTGATGCCATCGCCCCGTCCACCACGCTCGCGCGCGGTCCGCGCGCCGACATACGCGTGGACCGCAGGCCTCATGCGCCGGCCGGAGCCACCGAGGCGCCCTGGATGCCGTTGCGCCGCAACGCCTCGTGCACGAAGCCGGTGGCCTTCATGCGTTCCACGAAGTCGCTCAGGTAGGCGGCCGCGGCATCGCCCTTGGACTGCGGACAACCCATGGCCTGGCGGATCACCATGAAGCTGCCCGGCAGCATGCGCACGCCGCCGAGCCGCGCCGCGTCCAGCTCCAGCTGCTGCCGCACGCCAGCGGCCACGGCATGGCCTTCGGACAGCATGGTGTCAACCACCTCCTGCGAGGTCGCGGTGCGCACCAGCGTGGCATGCCGCAGCTCGCGCGTGAGGAACAGGTCGTAGGCACTTCCCTTGCCCACCACCACGTGCACACCGGGGTGGTCCACCTCGTCGCCGGACACCATCGCGGCACCGTCGCGCACCAGGTAACTCCCTTCGATCAACACATAGGGCGGCGTGAAGCGGATGCCCTGGCTGCGCGCCGGATCGATGGCAAAGAAACCGATGTCCGCGCGCTCTTCGCGCAAGGCCTCCACCGACTTGGCTGCGCCATCGAACACCACGTAATCGATCTCCGCGCCCAGCTCGGCGGCGAAGGCGCGCGCCAGATCGACCGACACGCCGCCCGGCCCGTCGGGGTCGCGGCGCGCGAGCACGGCATTGCCGGCGTTGATGGAAACGCGCAAGCGGCCCTCGGGGGCGAAAGCGCGGCGGACGGCCTCGGGGGCGAGGACGGCGGGATGGGTGTGGGGGTGTTGAGGGTTCATCAGCGCATTTTTACTCGGCCTTCAAACCCAGCTGCTTCACCAGGCCACCCCACTTCACGTTTTCTTCGGCGATGAAGCGCGTGAACTCGGCGGCCGAGTTGGGCACGATCTCGAAGCCCATCCTGGTGAACTGATCGCGCACCTCGGGCTGCTTCAGGATGGCCAGGGTCTCGCGGTTGATGCGCTCGACGATGGCCGAGGGCGTCTTGGTCACGGTCACCAGCCCGAACCAGGTGATCACCTCGAAGCCGGGGTAGCCGGATTCGGCGACGGTTGGAATGTCCGGCGCCATGGGCGAGCGCTGCAGGCCAGAGACCGCGATCGGACGCAGCTTGCCCTGCTGCACCGTGGGCAGCAGGCCGGCGATGCTGGACATCATCATCTGCACCTGCCCGCCCATCAGATCCACCAGCGCGGCCGCGTCACCCTTGTAGTGAACCGAGGTGAGGTCCACGCCCGCCGCCTTGCGGAACAGCTCCATCGACATGTGGGGCGAAGAACCGATGCCACCGGTGGAGTAGTTGATCTTGCCCGGGTTGGCCTTGGCGTACGCCACCAGCTCGGCCAGGTTCTTGGCCGGGAACGACGGGTGCACCACCATCAACAGCGGGTTGTGCACCACGCGGACGATGCCGGTGAAGTCCTTCACCGCGTCGTAGCCGACGTTGGGGTACAGATAGGGCGCGACCGCGTGCGTGGTCTGCACCGCCAGGTACAGCGTGTAGCCGTCGGCGGGTTGCTTGGCGGTGTAGGCCGCGCCAATGGAACCTGCCGCGCCGGGCCGTGCATCGACGATCACCGACTGGCCGAGCTTCTCGTTCAGGTGGTTGGCGATGATCCGGGCCACCTGATCGGTCGGCCCGCCCGCAGTGAAACCCACGACGATCTTCACCGGCTTGTTGGGGTAGTCGCCGCTCTGGGCGCGCGCGCCTGCGGTCACGGTGATGGCGATCAGGCCGAGCGCCGTGCGGCGGTTGAATTTTTGTGTCTGCATGTTTGTCTCCTGCGCTCGGTGGCGCTTGGGTTAAGGCCAGCTCAGGGGTGCGCGGAAAGAACCATCTCCGCGCCTTTCTCCGCGATGGCCATGGTGGGCACGGCGGTGCCCGACGAGGGAAGCGTCGGGCAGATCGACGAGTCGATCACCCGGAGCCGTTCAATGCCGTGCACCCGCAGTTGCGGGTCGACCACGGCCATGCCGTCCGTGCCCATCTTGCAAGTGCCCACCATGTGCCAGGAGGTCTGCAGCGTCTCGCGGATGTAGGCGAGCATGTCCGCGTCGTCCACCACGCCAGGGCCGGGGCGCGTCTCGCGCACCACCAGCGGTGTGAGGGCCGGCATGGCCGCGATGCCGCGCGAGATGCGCATGCCGCGCAGAAACAGCTGGGCGTCTTCTTCGTTCGACAGATAACGCGGGTCCATGCTGGCCTGCTCGCGCGGATCGGTGGAGCGGATGTGCAGGGTGCCGATCGATTTGGGCTGCAGCGTGGTCACGCCGAAGGTGAAGCCTGGGAACATGTCCATGCCGGTGCCGGGCGTGCGCGCGTAGCGGTCGCCACCGGAGAGCGGTTGCAGCCGCAGCACCAGATCGGCCTGTTTCTTGTCCGGGCTGCTGCGGTAGTTCATCTGCGCGGTGGACGATGAAATGGTCAGCAGGCCTTCGCGCTTGAAGATGAAGCGCAGGCCTTCGCGCATCTTGCGCAGCGGGCTGCGCAACACATCGTTCACGGTGATCCTCTCGCTGCACTCGAAGGTCAGCCGCGTGTTGGGGTGGTCGCGCAGGTTTTCGCCCACACCCGGCAAGTGGTGCAGCACGGCGATGCCGTGTTGACGCAAGACGGCCTCCTGGCCAATGCCCGAGCGCTCCAGCAGCGGTGGCGTGGCCAGTGGCCCGGCCGACAGAACCACTTCCTTGCGCGCACGCACCGTGGAGGTGGCACCACCGGTGTGCAGCAGTTCCACGCCCACGGCCGTGCGCCCTTCCATCACCAGGCGCGACACCGTGGTGTTGGGCAGGATGGTGAGGTTGCTGCGCCTGCGTGCCGGCTTCAGGTAGCCCGCGGCGGAGTTGTTGCGAAAGCCCTTGCGCGTCGAGTACTGCAGATAGAACGCGCCTTCGTAGCTGCCATCGTTGTAGTCCGGCAGCTCGCGGTAGCCTGCCTCGGTGCAGGCCTTGACGAAGGCGCCGGAGAGCTTGTCGAAGCGGTCCAGCCGCGTGCAGTGGATCGGGCCGCCACGGCCGCGCAGCGCGGGATCGCCTTGCGGAAAATCTTCCATGCGCTTGAACACCGGCAGCATGTCGGCATAGCCCCAGCCGGGGCATCCAAGCTCAACCCAGTGGTCGTATTCGGCCGGATCACCGCGCGCAAACAGGTTGCCGTTGATGGAGCCCGAACCGCCGATCACGCGGCCGCGCGTCCAGCGCTGGGGCTTGCCGTTGAGGTGTTGCTGCGCCTCGGTCATGTAGGGCCAGGTGACGTCGGGGTTGTTGATCAGGTTGACCACCAGCAACGGCACCTTGATGTTGAGGTTGTTGTCGCGCCCGCCGGCCTCGATCAACAGCACGCTATGGCGGCCATTCTGGGAAAGCCGCTCGGCGACGATGCAGCCAGCGCTGCCAGCGCCACACACAATGAAATCGAACTGCGCATCGGCGGGCAGCGAATCAACGTACATCGGTTCTGTCTCCTTCGTTTTGTGAAAGGCTCAAGCGGCTCTCGGCGTGAACCGGAGCGGAGTCTGCCGCAACACGACCATGAACAAAAATAATATTTGGGCATCGTTCCATCGCGAGATCGAATGCCGAAAAAGCCATGGTCCGGCACCCAGAATGCCTTGCTCACATACTGGGATGCCAAAGGATTATTTGTAGCGATGCTGGGGACGAGGTAGGGTCCTGACCCAGGACGCACCGCGCCCGCCGAAGAGCCACGCTTGCCCGGAAGAAAACAAGACAAGAGAAGACATCACACATGACCGACCCCTACCGACTTTTCATCGATGGCCAATGGCGCGAAGGCGCGCAGGCCCGCCGCTTCGACGCGGTCAACCCCTACAACCAGACCGTGTGGGCGCAGGTGTGCGAGGCCTCGGAAGACGATGTGCGCGACGCTGTCGCCGCGGCACGGCGCGCCTACGAAAACACCTGGCGCAAGACCAGTGGCACCCAACGCGCCGCGCTGCTGCACCGACTCGCCGAACTGCTGGAGCGCGAAGCCCCGCGCATGGCGCAGCTGGAGAGCACCGACAACGGCAAGACCATCCGCGAGACGCACGCACAGATGCTGTACGTGGCGCGCATCTTCCGTTTCTTCGCCGGTTATGCCGACAAGATCTGGGGCTCGGTGATCCCGCTGGACCAGCGCGACGTGTTCGACTACGCGGTGCGCGAGCCCTATGGCGTGGTGGGCGTGATCACGGCCTGGAATTCGCCCATCGCCCTGCTCGGCAACAAGCTGCCCGCCGCGCTCGCGGCCGGCAACTGCGTGGTCATCAAGCCCTCGGAACATGCCTCGGTGACCACACTCGAGTTCTGCAAGCTGGTCGAAGAAGCGGGCTTTCCATCCGGCGTGGTCAACGTGGTGACGGGCGATGTGACCATTGGTCGCGCCCTGGTCGGGGGTGGCGGCATCGACAAGATCACCTTCACCGGCAGCGGGCATGCGGGCCGCGACATCGCGTCCATGGCCGGCAAACAGCTCATTCCGGTGACGCTGGAGCTCGGCGGCAAATCGCCCAACATCGTCTTCGCCGACGCCGACGTGGAGAAGGCATTGGTCGGCGCGCTGGCCGGCATCTTCGCGGCGGCGGGGCAGACCTGCATCGCGGGTTCGCGCCTGCTGGTGCAGCGCCCGCTTTACGAGATCATGGCCAGGCGCCTGGCCGAGCGCGCCGAGCGTATCGTGCTCGGCAACCCGCTCGACCAAAGCACCGAGATGGGCACCGCCGCGAACGAGCCGCACTTTCGCCGCATCCTCGCGTCCATCGAGCGCGGCCGCGAAGAAGGCGCGCGCCTCATCACCGGTGGCGGGCCGAGCACCGACCCGGCGCTGGCGCGCGGTTTCTTCGTGCAGCCCACGATCTTTGCCGACGTGGACAACCGCATGCGCCTGGCGCAAGAGGAGATTTTTGGCCCGGTGCTGTCGATGATTCCGTTCGACACCGAGGAAGAAGCCCTCGCCATCGCCAACGACACCTGTTTCGGCCTGGCCTCGGCCGTGTGGACGCAAGACATCTCGCGCGCCATGCGCATGACGCGCGAACTGCGCGCCGGCGTGGTCTGGGTCAACACCTACCGCATGGTCTCGCCACAAGGCCCGTTCGGCGGCGTGAAGGAAAGCGGCTACGGCCGCGAGCGCGGCGAGGCGGGCCTGCACGAATTCACCATCACCAAGAACGTGATGATCGATTTTTCCGACGAGGTGCGCGACCCGTTCGCCATCAAGGCCTGAACCCAACCGAACACCACACGAGCGCACACACATGATCGATCGCATCGAGATTTTCGTCACCGAACTCCCCGTCCGCCTGAAGCGGATTTTCTCCAGCGGCAGCTACGACACCGGCCCTCTCGGGCGGGTGCTGGGCAAACCGGTGCTGGTGCGCATCCACGCCGATGGCGTGGTGGGCTGCGCGCAGATCCGCCCCATCGCGCCCGGACATTTCGTGTCCGACACCACGCAGAGTGTGGTCGCCGCCATTCGCGAGATCTACGGGCCGGACCTGCTGGGCCGCGACATCTTCGACATCGAAGGCATCAACGAGAGCTTCGACCTGCGCCTGGCCGGCAACCCGGCCGCGCGCGCCGTGCTCGACATCGCCCTGCACGACGCCATGGGCAAAGCCGTCGGCCTGCCGGTGCACAAGCTGATCGGCGGTGCCTGCCAACCCAACATCCCGCTGGAGTGGTCGGTGAGCCTGGCCGACGACGTGGGCGTGATGGTGGCCGAGGCCACGCGCGCGGTGGACGAGTTCGGCATCCAGGTGCTGTGCCTCAAGGCGGCCGACCGGCGCGGCTGGCGGCAGGACGTGCGCAACTTCGAAACCGTGCGCAAGGCCGTGGGGGATGACGTGGTGATCGGCGTGGACCCGAACACCGGCTGGTCGGTGGCCGACGCCATTGCGGCCACGCACGCGCTGCGGCCGTTTGACCTGGGCTATATCGAGCAGCCGGTGGCGCGGCGCAATCTGCGCGGCATGGCCGCCGTGCGGCGCGAGGCGGCGGGTGTGCCAGTGATGGCGGACGAAGGCATCTTCACCTTGCAGGATGCGTATGCCTTGGCCGAAGCGGGTGCGGCGGACGCGTTGTGCATCAAGCTCTACAAGATTGGCGGGCTCACACCGGCGCGCAAGATCGCGGCCGTGGCGGAGGCGGCGGACATCATGCTGAATGTGGGCGGTCTGGCGACGCAGTCGCAACTGGAGGCGGCTGCCGCCGCGCACTTCTATGCCAGCGTGCCGCAGCGCCGGATGATGGGGGCGGGGGAGTTCGTGTTCGGGCTGAATACGACGGCGCCGGATCCCCTCGTTCCGGAGACCGACTTCGTGATTCGCAATGGTTGTGTGGAGGTGCCTAAGGGGCCTGGGTTGGGGGTGATCATTGATGAGGATGCGTTGAGGAAGTACACGTTGTTGCATGAGGTGGTGAAGGCTTAGGGTCTCTTCTCGTTCCCCCCGGATCTTCTTCATTGCAGAGACATCTTTTCTTTCGTGGCTGGCCGGGTCTCGGCCCGGCGGCCGACTCACTTTCTTTTGCTTCGCCAAAAGAAAGTAAGCAAAGAAAAGGCGAGCCGAGGTCCGGGCCCCTGCGGGGTTCCTTGCGCTGCTCGGTGTGCGGGGAGAAGTTCGCAACTCGCTTCGCTCAAACACGCGAACTTCTTTTTCCCCGCACCCCTGCGCTGCTCAGCCCGGCCCCACGGCAAGATGCGGGAGCGGGAGCGGGAGCGGGAACGGGCGCTCAACTTGCTGTGGCACGCACCAGCAGGGTTCCTTCAAACAAGCGCCGCTGCGTGCGGTAAAACCCGCCGCTCTCCACATGCCAGTGGCCATCCTCTCGCCGCTTCACATCCGCCGCCACCTGTAACACGCCCGACGGCATGCCAATGCGCAATGGCCCGCCGCCTTCGCGTGCGGCCACGGCACACACCTGGTTCACCACGGAGCCCCCAATGCGCGCGGCCGTGGCCATGCACATCGACACCCCCAACGGCAAGGCGCGGTGCGGCTGGCCGTTGGACAGCGCGCGTGCCAGCAAGTCGACCGAACCCGCCACCACCGCATCGCCCGAGAGCGTCACCGAATCCGTCGGGGGCGCCACCACCGCAATGAAGGGCACTGCCGTGCGGCGCACCGCCTCTTCGGCATCGGCCGCCAGGCCCATGCGCTGCGAAGCTTCGATGCGAATGGCCGCCAGGCGCTGCATCAAGGCGCTGTCTTCCTCCATTTGCGTCGGTGACTCGGTGCCCTTAAGACCGACATCCGCCGCGCGCACAAACACGCAGGCATTGCTGGCATCGACCAGTGAAGCCTCGATCGCGCCCACACCCGGCACCTGCAACACATCGACCACGTTGCCCGTGGGCAGCAGGTGCCCCGTGGACGCGCCACCGGGATCGAGAAAGTCCAGGCGCAGCGGCGAACCGGTGCCGGCCACGCCGGGGATCTCCAGATCACCGTCCACCTCGGCCACACCGCCGCGCACGTCGAAGTGCGCCACGATGATCTTGCCGGTGTTGGTGTTGTGGATGCGGACCGCCGCCGGGCCGTCGGGCACGCGGATCAAACCCTCGTCCACCGCGAACGGGCCGATGGCGGCGGACATGTTGCCGCACAAGGGCTGCCAATCCACCTGCGCGGTCTTGATCTGCACCTGGCCGAAGGTGTAGTCCACGTCCGCGTCGGGGCGGCTCGGCGGCCCGATCACGCAGACCTTGGACAACGAACTCAAGCCGCCACCCATGCCGTCGAGCTGGCGGCCATACGGGTCCGGGCTTCCCATGGCGCCCAGCACGAGCGCGTCCCAATGGGCGCGGTCGGCCGGCAGATCGCGGGTGTGAAACAGCAGGCCCTTGCTGGTGCCCGCGCGCACGAAGACGGCGGGCAGTTTGGTCTGAAGCATCAATCCACCTTTGCGCCCGCGTCCACCACCGCTTTTCGCCACTTGGCGACCTCGCGTTCGAGGAAGCTGGAAAACTCGGCGGGCGTTCCCGCCACCACCTCGTTGCCGTCGGCCGACAGGCTCTGCCGGAACGCCGGCTCGCGGGCGAAGCGGGCCACGTCGCGCTGGATCTTGTCGACGATTGCATCGGGCGTGCCCACCGGCGCCAGCAAACCGTACCAGGCCGCCACGTCGTAACCGGGCACACCGGACTCGATCACCGTGGGCACATCCGGCAGCACCGGCGAACGGCGCGTGCCGGTGACGGCAATCGGCTTGAGCCGGCCGGCCTTGATCTGCGGCACCACCGAGCCCAACGCGCCGAGATAGACCTGCACCTGCCCGGCCATCACGTCGGTCAGTGCCGCGAGTGCGCCCTTGTACGGCACATGGATCATGTCGATGCCGGCGGCTTGTTTGAACATCTCGGGCGCGAGGTGGTTGAGCGTGCCGTTGCCCGCCGAGGCATACATCAACGTACCGGGTTTCGCCTTCGCGAGTGCCACCAGTTCGCGCACGTTGTTGGCGGGCACGGACGGGTTGACCACGAGGATGTCGTCCACCGTGTTGAGCAAAGTGACCGGTGCGAAGTCGCGCAGCGTGTCGTAGGGCAGGCTCTTGTACAGGCCGGGTGCGATGGCGAAGCTCACGTCCGTCATCAACAAGGTGTACCCATCGGCCGGCGACTTGGCCACTACGCCCGCGCCCAAGGTGGTGCCGGCGCCGGGGCGGTTGTCCACCACCACCGGCACGTTCCACAGGTCGGACAGTTTCTTACCGAGGTTGCGCGCGATCAGGTCGATGCCGCCGCCCGGTGGGTACACCACCACGATGCGCACGGGTTTGTTGGGCCAGTCCGCCGCCGCCGGCGCAGCGGTTTGTGCCATCGCCGCGGAAGCGAACAGCAGCGCTGCGGCGGCAGCGGCGACCCGACGGCGCTTCATGCCGCAGACCCCGCCGGTTGCGCAGCAGCGCGGCGCACCAGCTCCTGCTTGACCCAGTCGGTCACGCCCCCCATGTCGATGATCTGCTGGATGAACGCCGGCAGCGGCTCGGCGCGGTATACGCGGCCATCGAGCAGCACATGGCCGGTGACCGTGTCGACCTCGATGGACTGGCCCTGGCTCGCGGCTTGCGCCACTTCCGGGCTGATGATGATGGGCAGGCCGAGGTCGATGGACATGCGGTAGAAGGTGCGCGAGAAACTCGCCGCAACGATGCAGCTGATGCCCAGTGCCTTCAACCCGAACGGTGCCTGCTCGCGGCCCGAGCCGCAGCCGAAGTTGCGGCCCGCCACGATCACATCGCCCGGCTTCACCCGGCCCACGAAGCCCGGGTCGACCTCTTCGAAGATGTGTTTGGCGATGTCCGCCGGGTTCATCAGCGAAAGGTAGCGGCCCGGCACCATCACGTCGGTGTCCACGCTGTCGCCCAGCTTCTGCACGTTGCCTTTGAATTTCATGGCGTCGTTGTCCTTGTCTGCGCGCTCACAAGAGGGCGGGGTCGATGATTTCGCCAGCGACGGCGGTGGCGGCGGCGACATAGGAGTTGCCGAGGTAGACCTGGGCACCGGCGTGCCCGCCGCGTCCCTTGAAGTTGCGGTTGATGGTGGCGAAGCCCACCTCGCCGTCGTCGAGCGCGCCGTTGTGGCCACCGAAGCAGGCGCCGCAGGTCGGCGTGCTCACGGCCGCGCCGGCTTCGATGAAGATGTCGATCAAACCCTCGGCCATGGCCTCGCGGTAGATCTTCTGCGTGGCCGGCACGATCATGGCGCGCGTGCCCTTGGCCACCTTGCGGCCCTTGAGCACGCTGGCGATCTGCCGCAGGTCGGTCATGGTGCCGTTGGCGCAGTTGCCCATGTAGACCTGGTCCACATGCACATGCCGGATGTCGTCGACCGATACCACGTTCTCGGGCGAATACGGCTTGGCCACCATGGGGCGCATGCGGGCCAGGTCGATGTCGTGGCGCGAGTGGTATTGCGCATCGGCGTCGGCCACGGTCGCGGTCCAGGGCCGCTTGCAGGTGGCCTCGGCCCAGGCGCGCGTGATGTCGTCGAACTCGACGATGCCGGTCTTCGCGCCCGCCTCCACCACCATGTTGCAGATGCCCATGCGCTCGTCCATGTTGATGTCGGCCAGGCCCGGCCCGGCGAACTCCATGGAGCGGTAGAGCGCGCCGTCCACGCCGATGTCCTGCAGGATCTGCAGGATCACGTCCTTGCCGGTCACGTGCACCGCCTTCTTGCCGTGCAGGTTGAAGCGCATCGATTCGGGCACGCGGAACCAGGTTTCGTCGATCTGCATGATCGCGGCCATGCCGGCCCAGCTCATGCCGGTGCCAAAGGCGTTGAAGGCCCCGGCGGTGCCGGTGTGCGAGTCGCCCCCGGCGATCAGATCGCCCGGGCCGCACAGGCCCACTTCGGGCATGAGCGTGTGTTCGATGCCGCCCTTGCCCACGTCGTAGAAATGCTCGATGCCCTTGGACGTGGCGAAGCGGCGCATGTCCCCCAGCATGCGCGCGCCCGCGGCGCTCGGAGCCGGGGCGAAGTGGTCGCAGACCATCATCACCTTGTCGGGGTTCACCACCTTGCCACCACCCATGTTGGCGAAGTGGCGGAAGGCCACGGGGCCGTTGGCGTCGTTGAGCAACACCATGTCCACACGGGCGCGCACCACGTCGCCGGGTTCGACGCGGTCGCGGTCGTCGAGGCGGTGCGCCTCGAGAATCTTTTCTGCAATGGTTTGACGGGTCATGAAGGCTTTCGGATGCGGGTCAGGCGTTGGCGGCGATCGGTTTGCGGCTTCGGGCAAACGTGCCCGCGCTCGCGCCGGCCAGGCGGCCGAACACCGCACCGCTGGTGAGGCCGCTGGCGCCGGGGTAGTTGAAGTAGAAAATGCCACCGACCATCTCACCGGCCGCGTACAGGCCCTGGATGGGTTCGTGGTTGGTGTTGACCACCTGGGCCTCGTTGGTGATCTTCAGACCGCCGAAGGTGAAGGTCACGCCGCAGGTGATGGCGAACGCCTGGTAGGGCGGCTTGTCGAGCTTGAGCGCCCAGTTGGTCTTGGGTACCGCAAGCCCGCTCGTGCCCTTGCCGTCCTTGATGTTGGGATCGAAGGCCACGCTCTCGTCCACCGCCGCGTTGTACTCCTGGATGGTCTTGAGGCACTGCTCCGGGTCGACGTCGTCGAGCTTGCGCACGAGTTCTTCCAGCGTGTCCGCCTTCACCTTGGTGACGTGTTTGGTGCGGTACTCGTCGAGCAGCAGGTGCGACACCTTGTCGTCGTAGATCTGCCAGGCGAACTGGCCGGGCTGGTCGAGGATGAGGTGGCCGTACTTGGCATAGGTGAAGTTGCGGATGTCCGCGCCTTCGTCCAGAAAACGTTTGCCATCGCCGTTGACCATGATGCTGAAGGTGTAGCTGTGGCGCTGGAAATGCGGCGTGACATCCAGGTCGCCGAAATCCGTCGCGTAGCGCTCCCACCCGACCGCGTGGCAGCCGGACCAGTGGCCATACGGCTGCGCGCCGATGTTGAGCGCCATCGCCAGGCCGTCGCCCGTGTTGAAGCGCGTGCCCCGCACCTTGGCCAGGTCCCAGCCCTTGCCGAGGTAGCGCGTGCGCCACTCGCTGTTGGCCTCGAAACCACCGCAGGCCAGCACCACCGCATGCGCGGCAACGTTCTGCATGCGGCCATCGATGCGCACCACCACACCGTGAACGCCGTCCACGTCGTGGATCAGCTCTTTCACCCAGGCGTCGTAGCAGATCTGCACGCCCTTCTTTTCGGCCTGTTTGTACAGCGCTTCCACCAGGCCAGGACCACCGCCGTAGGTGGCCAGTGGCGCGCCGCCCCAGAACGTGAAGCGGCCGTTGGTCTTGTAGGCCTGGCGGCCATAGTTGGGCTGGAACTTCACGCCGTTGGCGTTCATCCAGCGCATCACCGCGTTGCTGTTGCGCACCAGGATTTCGCACAGGTCCGGGTCGGTGCGGTGCATGGTGACGCGGGCCATGTCGTCGAAGAAGTCGGCTTCGGGGTACGACCCGAAATCGGTGTTCGCGATTTCGTCGGCGGTGAGATCGCCGGACAGCGCAATGATGTCGTCCACGCCCTCGTAGGCGAAGCGCATCTTGCCGTCGGTGTAGGCGGTATTGCCACCGCGCTCGGCAAACGGCGCGCGTTCCAGCAACAGCACATCCGCACCTTGTTCGCGCGCCGATATCGCGGCACACAGCGCGGCATTGCCGCCTCCCACGATCACCACATCGTATTTTTTCTCTTCGTAGTTCATTGGTTCAGTCTCACGTTCGGTCACGTTCAGGTATGTCCTTTGTTGGGGTTCAAGCGGCAGGCTCATTCGGCGCGGATGTTGGCGCGGGCGATGATCCCGGCCCACTTGGTGATCTCCGTCTGGAGGAAGCGCCCGAACTCGTCCGGCCCCATCTCCACCGGGTCCATGCCTTGCGCCTGCATCTTGTCGCGCACCTCCTGCTTTTTCACCCCGGCGCGGATGGCGCCGTCAAGCTTGTCGACCACGGCCTTGGGCGTTCCAGCGGCCACGACGATGCCGTACCAGGAACTGGCCTCGTAGCCGGGCACGCCAGCCTCGGCGATCGTGGGCACATCGGGCAGCGCCAGCGTGCGGGTGCGGCCCGTGACCGCCAGCGGCACCAGCGTGCCGGCCTTGATGTGGGCAATGGTGTTGGCGGCCGCCGCCATCAGCACCTGCACCTCGCCGCCCACCGCCGCGGTGGTGGACGGTGCGCCGCCCTTGTAGGGCACATGGTTGATGTCCACCTTGGCCATGTAGTTGAACAACTCCATGGACATGTGGGTGATGTTGCCGATGCCGCCGGAACCAAAGTCGAGCTTGCCGGGGTTCTGCTGCGCGTACGTGATCAGTTCCTTCACCGAGCGCACCGGCAACCTGGGGTTCACCGCCAGCACCGATGGGCCCCAGGCGATCATGGACACCGGCGCCAGGTCCTTCTTCACGTCGAAGGTGATCTTGGGGAACATCGAGGGCATGGCCAACGTTGCGTTCGCCAGGTACAGGGTATGGCCATCGGCGGGTGAACGCGCCACGAAGTCCGCGCCGATGTTGCCGGCCGCGCCCGGTTTGTTGTCCACGATGACGGTCTGGCCCAGTGCATCGGAAATGCTCTGGGCAATCAGGCGCGCCACCACGTCGGTGGCTCCACCCGGCGCAAAACCGGACACCAGCCGGATCGGCCGGTTCGGGAACGGCGCCTGTGCCACGGCGGCACCCGTCACGCACAACATGCCCGCCGCGAGCACAAACCTGCCGAGCCAGTACCGGCCCTGCCCCATCGCTTTTTCCATCGTGGTCTCCTTCGATCGGGACAAGATATTTGCCCCTTTTTCATCGCGTTGCGGCACGATAGCGCTCTTGTGAATTCACTGCCAGAATATTGTGTTATCACAATATTCAATCCATTCATGCTGGGAAACCGATGAAACTGCTGCAACTGCGCTACGTACTGGAAGTCCACCGCCACGGCAACCACATCTCCAACACGGCCGAAGCGCTGCACACCTCGCAGCCCGGCATCAGCAAGCACATCCAGCAGATCGAGGCCGAGCTCGGCTTCGAAATCTTTGCCCGCAAACGCAACCGCATCGTCGGCCTGACCGAGCCGGGCCGTGAGGTGGTCACGATCGCCAAGCGGGTCGTCGGCGACATCGACAACCTCAAGCGCCTGGGTGAGGAAATTTCGGCGCGCGACACCGGCAGCCTGGCCATTGCCACCACGCACACGCAGGCGCGCTACGTGTTGCCCAAGGTGATCGAGCGCTTCATCCAGCGCCACCCGAATGTGCAGCTCCACCTGCGTCAGGGCAACCCGACGCAGATCTGCGAAATGGTGGAGGCCGGCGAGACCGACCTGGCCATCGGCACCGAGACCATGCGGGCCTTTCCCGCCCTGGTGCGGCTGGACTGCTTCGAGCTGGAGCGCATCATCATCGTGAAGGCGGGCCATCCGCTGTTGAAGATCCGCAAGCCCACGCTGCACGACGTGGCGGCGTATCCCATCATCACGCACGACCCGGCCTTCAGTGGCCGCTGGAAGGTGATGGAAGCCTTCCAGAAGGTCGGCATCGAGCCCAACATCGTGTTCGGCGCCGTAGACGCCGACGTCAGCAAAACCTATGTGGAACTGGGCATGGGCATCGCCGTGATGACCGCCGTCTCCTACGACCGGCGCAAGGACCAGGGCCTGCGCGCGATCGACGCGAGCCACCTGTTCAAGTCCAGCATGCTGTCGATCTCGGTGCGCGCCAACAGCTACCTGCGCAACCACACCTACGACTTCCTGCGCCTGTTCACACCCAAGCTCACCAAGGACTATGTGCGCTCCGCGATCGAGCAGCAGGCGGAGACCGAGCGATGAAATTCCGGCTGCGGCAGATGGAGGTGTTTCGCGCGGTGATGTTGACCGGCTCCATCAACGGTGCATCGAAGCTGCTGTTCATCTCGCAGCCCGCCGTCAGCCGCATCGTGGCGCACACCGAGCAGACGCTGGGCCTCTCGCTGTTCAACCGCGCCAAAGGCAAGCTGGTGCCCACGCCCGAGGGCGAGGCGCTGTTTCGCGAAGTGGACGGGTTCTACCAGCAGGCCCTGCGGGTCGACGAGTTCGCGCGCAACCTCGCGCACGGCTCCACCGGCACGCTCAACCTGTGCTCCAGCCCGTGCCTGAGCCGCGGCCTCATGGCGCGCGCCATCACCCGCTTCGTGCAGCGCTACCCACAGATCCGGGTGAGCTACCACGTCACCCTGCTGGCCGACATGGCGGCGGAGGTGTTGGGCCACAAGGTGGACCTGGCGGTCTCGGTCATGCCATTGCAGCATCCCAACCTGCAGACCACGCCCTTGACGGAAGGCCGCATGGTCTGTGTGATGCCGCGCGGGCACGAGCTGAGCCAGCTGCCCGCCGTCACCATCGCCGATCTCGCGCGCTACCCGCTCATCGCGCACGAGCGCGGCATTGCCTTTGGCCAACTCGTCACGGCGGCGTTTCGCAAGGCCGATGTAGAGCTGGCGTCTCGCATCGACATCCAGCAGACCGAGGTGGCCTGCTCACTGGTGCGCTCGGGTGCCGGCGTGGCGCTGGTGGACGAGTTCACCGTGGACGGCATGGACTGGCCCGACCTGCAGGTGTTGCCCCTGGTGGAAGAGATCGTGCTCACGCCCAGCGTGGTGCGCTCGGTGTTCGACCAGCGCACCACCCATGCGGACAAGTTCATCGAGGTGCTCCACCAGCAGGTGGCCGAAGACAAGCAGCGCCAGGTCAATCGGCCTTGATCTGCCGTTCCTTGATGATCGCGCCATAACGCTTGCTGTCGTCGGCCATCACGGTGGCGAACTGCTGCACCGTCAGCGGGGTGGCCTCGGCGCCGATGGTTTCGATCTGCGTCTTCACCGCCGGCATCGCCAGGATGCGGTTGATCTCGCGGTTGAGCCGCTCCACCACTGGCGCGGGCGTGCCGGCCGGTGCGTAGAAGCCGTGGGTCTGGCCGGCGTCAAAACCCTTGAGGCCGACTTCATCCAGCGTCGGCACATTGGGGAACGCAGCGGAACGCCGCATGCCGGCCACCGCCAGCAGGCGCAGTTTGTCGGCGCGCACGTGGGTCAGGCCAATGCCCGGATCGAAGAAGAAGTCCACCTGGCCGGCCAGCAGATCCTGCAGCGCGGGGGCGGAGCCCCGGTAGGGCACGTGCAGCGCGTACACGCCCGCCTGGCTCTTGAGCATTTCGCCCGCCAGGTGCAGGCCGGTCGCGTTGCCGGCCGACGCGTAGCTCAGCTTGCCGGGGTTGGCCTTGAGATAGGCGAGAAACTCTTTTGCATCCTTCACCGGCAGACTGGCTTTGGCCTCCAGGAACAACACGATGCGCGCCACTGCGGCCACCGGCGTGAGGTCCTTTTCCGTGTCGTAGGGCATCGAGGCGTAGATGAACGGGTTGGTGGTGATGGCGCTGCCCGCCGTCATCAACAACGTGTGCCCGTCGGCCGGGGCCTTGGCCACCGCTTCGGCGCCGATCATGCCGCTGGCGCCCGCGCGGTTCTCGATGATGACGGGCTGGCCCAGGGCCTGCTGCAGCGGTTGTGAAATGGCGCGCGCCAGCACATCGGGCGAACTGCCCGGTGGAAAGTTCACCACGATGCGGACCGGTTTGGACGGCCAGGCCTGGGCCAGCGCGGCACCAGGCATGGCCAGCAGCAGCATGCCGGCACTGGCGCTGGCCAACAGGGCTCGGCGCACCGAAGAAGAAATGGCGGGCATTTTTGTCATGAAAATGCTCCTTCAGGCGTCGATGGGAAGACCGGTGAAATTCTCGGAAAACTGCAGGCGGCCGGCGGTGGTGCCGGTCATGTAGTCGAGGTCGGCGCGTTGCAGGCGCCGCACGAACGAGCTGTCGCCGGAGAAGCTGTGCACCATGGTGCAAAGGCCGGCGGCGAAGCGCTGCACCAGCCACATGCGCTTGAGTTCTTCCCGCAATCGGTACGGCTCAACAACCTCGTGCTGGCCACGCTGAGCGCGTCGGAGCTTGCGGCGTTCGACAAGGCCCTGACCAAGCTCACGGGCGCGGCGGACGCGCTGGTCAAGTCCAGCCCACTCGAGGAGAAAGCGGACCGCCGCCACGGTGGCCGGCGGCGGGGCTCCGTGGGCCGGGTCGACGGTTTGCCGCGCCTGGGCGGTTGACGCCGAACGCCCCGCGACGGCCACTTAACACCGGGCTATACCCCACCGCCGAATTGGCAATGGCGCAACAGCGCCGCGACTCCTAGGATGCGCAGCAAGCACCCCGACACCCGGGGCGACGCACATCCAGGAGACCAAACGCCATGAAGATCGGACTGATAGGACTGGGCAACATCGGGGTGCACTTCGGCACCCGCCTGCTGGCCGCGGGCCACGAGCTGGTGGTGCACGACCGCAGCGCACCCGCGCAACAGCGCATGGCCGACAAGGGCGCCACGGTGGCGACCAGCGCGCACGAACTGGCCTCGCAGGTCGAGATGGTGCTGCTGTGCCTGCCGATGCCCGCCATCGTGAAGGACGTGGCCATCGGCGCGGGCAACGTGATCGACGGCAGCAAGGTGCGCCTGGTGCTGGACCTGTCGACCACCGGCCCGTCGGTGACGCGCGAGATCGCGACCGCACTCGAAGCGCGCAAGATCGCCTTCGTCAGCGCCCCCGTCAGCGGTGGCACGGTCGCCGCGGAAAAAGGAACGCTGGCGGTGATGCCGGCGGGTGCGCAAGCGGCGTATGAAGAGGTCGAGCCCCTGCTGCGCGTGATCGGCAAGAACATCTTCTACCTCGGCGCCGACCCCACGCTGGGCCAGACCATGAAGATCATCAACAACACGCTCTACGCCACCAGCATGGTGGCCAGCTGCGAAGCGCTGGTCTATGGCGTGAAGGCCGGCCTGGACGCCAAGACCATGCTCGACGTGCTCAACGCCTCCAGCGGCCGCTCCTTCGCCACGCTGGAGCGCATTCCGCAGTGCGTGCTCGACCGCAGCTTTCCGGTGCGTTTCACCACCGAGCTGCTGCACAAGGACATCAAGATGTGCATCGACGAGGCCGAGAAGCTCGGCGTGCCCATGCTGGTGAGCCCGGCCGCGCGGCAGTTCCTCGCTTTCGCCATCACCCAGGGCGACGGGCCGCGCGACAACGTTTTCCCCATTCGCCATTTCGAGCAATGGGCGGGTGTGCAGTTCGGCAGCGCGCCGGACGCCGTCTGACATCCCCTCATTCAAACTCCGGAGCACCGCACCATGTCCCTGATCAACGTTCGCAAAAAGCTGCTGACCCTCGAAACCGTTTACCACGAAGGCGGCCCTGCCCGCGCCGAGCCCATCCTCATGGGCTCCATCGTGGCGGTGGTGAACAACCCCTACGCCGGGCGCTATGTCGAAGACCTCACCGAGCTGGTGGAAGCCGCGAAGGTGCTGGCCAAGGAACTCGTGCCCGAGCTGCTGAACGCGATGGGCGGTGCGGACCGCATCCAGGCCTACGGCAAGGGCGCGATCGTCGGTGTGAACGGCGAGCTGGAGCACGGTGCCATCTGGCACGAGGCAGGTGGCTGGTCCATGCGCGCGAACCTGCCCAAGGCCAAGTCCATCGTGCCGACGGCAAAGGTCGTCGCGAGCGCCGGATTCCGGCTGCCGATTCCCATGCACAACATCGAGGCGGCCTACGTGCGCAGCCACTTCAGCACCATGGACGTGGGCGCGATCGACGGCCCGCGCCCGAACGAATGCCTGTATGCGCTGGTCATGTCCACCGGTGGCCGCGTGCACGAGCGCCTGGGTGGCCTGCGCGTCGACCAGATCTCCGTCGGTGACGGCCAGCGCTAAGCTGCAACCATGAAACCCAAGCTCCTCGTCCTGGTCTACCTGTCCGAAGAACACCGTGCGCTTGTCGCGGAGCAGTTCGACATGGTCTACGCGCCGATCGAAAAACCGCGCGTGGACCGGTCGGCCGCAGCGGCACTCATCGCCGCGCACGGCAGCCACTTTCGCGTGGTGCTCACCAACGGCGCGACCGGTCTCACGCCCGACGAATTCGCGGGTCTGACCGCGCTCGAACTGGTGTGCAGCCTGGGTGTGGGTTACGAGCACATTCCGGTGGATGTGGCGACCGCGCGCGGCATCCGCGTGTGCAACGCAGCCGGCACCAACGACGCGGCGGTGGCCGATCATGCGATGGCGATCCTGCTGGCCGCCATTCGCCGCATTCCTTTCCTCAACAGCGGCGTGCGCAACGGCCTGTGGCGCGACGACATCCCGCGCCCACCCCACGTGTCGGGCCGCAAGCTCGGCATCTTCGGCCTGGGCGCCATCGGCCGCCAGATGGCGCGGCGCGCGCACGGTTTCGACATGGACATCGGCTACTGCAGCCGCACGCGGCGCGATGAAACCGGCTACCGCTGGTTCGACGACATCCACGCCCTGGCCACCTGGTGCGATTACCTGGTGATCTGCGCGCCCGCCGGGCCCGACACCCACCACATCGTCAACCGCGCCGTGCTCGACGCGCTCGGTCCGGACGGCGTGCTGGTGAACGTGGCGCGCGGCTCGCTGGTGGACACCGCCGCGCTGGCCGATGCGCTGCGCGAGAAGCGCATTTGCGCCGCCGCGCTGGATGTGTACGAAGGCGAGCCGCTGCCGCCCGCGGCATTGCTGGCATTCGACAACGCCATCCTCACACCGCACATTGCCGGCATCTCGCCGCAAGCCATCCACGCCTCGGTCGTGCGCTTCATCGACAATGCGACCCGGCACTTCGCCGGCCAACCCCTGCTCACCCCGGTGAACTGAGATGACCTACTGCAACCTCGTGGCCGGTGAGTGGGTGCAAGGCGCCACCGCGGGCCTGAACCGCAACCCGTCCGACCCGAACGACGTCATCGGCGAATACGCGCAAGCCAGCGTAGACCAGCTCGACGCCGCCATTGCAGCCGCGCGCGCCGCGTTTCCCGCGTGGTCCACCGGCGGCATCCAGGCGCGGTCCGACGCGCTGGACCGTATCGGCACCGAAATCCTGGCGCGCCGCGAAGAACTCGGCGCGCTGCTCGCGCGCGAAGAAGGCAAGACGCGCCCCGAGGCCATCGGCGAGGTCACCCGCGCCGGCCACATCTTCCGTTTCTTCGCGGGTGAGTGCCTGCGCCTGAGCGGCGAGCTGTTGCCTTCGGTGCGGCCCGGCGTGGGCGTGGAGATCACGCGCGAACCCGTGGGCGTGGTCGCCCTCATCACCCCCTGGAACTTCCCCATCGCCATCCCCGCGTGGAAGATCGCACCCGCGCTCGCCTGGGGCAACTGCGTGGTGCTCAAGCCCGCCGACCTCACGCCGGCATCGGCCTGGGCCTTGGCCGAGATCATCCACCGCTGCGGCTTGCCCGCCGGTGTCTTCAACCTGGTGATGGGGCGCGGCAGCGTGATCGGAGATGCCTTCGTCACGCACCCGGGCATCGACGCCGTGAGCTTCACCGGCTCCACCGACGTGGGCCACCGCATCGCCGTGCAATGCGCCGAACGCGGCAAGAAGGTGCAACTGGAGATGGGCGGCAAGAACCCGCAAGTGGTGCTGGACGATGCCGACCTGCCCCAGGCGGTGGAGCTGTGCGTGCAGAGCGCCTTCTTCTCCACCGGGCAACGCTGCACCGCCGCGAGCCGGTTGATCGTCACCGAGGGCATCCACGACCGCTTCGTCGAAGCGATGGCGCAACGCATGGCGGGTCTGCGCGTGGGCGACGCGCTGCACGCAGACACCCACATCGGCCCCGCTGCGAGTGAGGCACAACTTCGGCAGGACCTGGACTATGTGGAAGGCGCGCGCACCGAGGGTGCCGTGCTGGTGGCCGGTGGCGGCGCGGCCGACTGCCACACCAACAGTGGCAAACGCGGCTTCTTCGTCGCCCCCACCCTGCTGACAGAAACCACGCCGTCCATGCGCATCAACCGCGAAGAAGTGTTCGGCCCCGTGGCCAGCGTCATCCGCGTGCGCGACTATGAACAAGCCCTGGCGGTGGCGAACGACACGCCGTTCGGCCTGTCATCGGGCATCGCCACCACCAGCCTGCGCCACGCGCGGCATTTCCAGCGCCACAGCCAGGCCGGCATGGTGATGGTGAACCTGCCCACAGCCGGTGTGGACTACCACGTGCCGTTTGGTGGGCGCAAAGGCAGCAGCTATGGGCCGCGCGAGCAAGGCCGCTATGCGCAGGAGTTCTTCACGTCGGTGAAGACGGCGTACGTACAAGGTTAGGGCAGACGCGCGATCTGCTGGCCCAGCAGGCGGTAGAAGCCATCGATGTCCACCGCGCTGATCCACAGCGTGTTGGCCTTTCGCTTGGTGTAGCCCCGGAAGTCCACCACCGTGGCGCCGGAGGTGAACTCACCTCGGGTTTCGATGTCGACCGGCACGCGCGCGCCCTTGAACAACTCGGGCTGCAGCAGGTACGCGATCACGCAGGGGTCGTACATCGGACCCACCTTCACGCCCCGGCGGCGCATGGCGTAGTCCATGGCCGAATCGAGGATGTCGGCCACCACCTTGCCGGCGTTGTTGCCCATCTGGCGGAACGGCGCGATGCGCTCGGGCGTGACGAGCACGCGCCGCGCGGCGTCGTGCGACACCGCCGTCACCGGCACGCCGCTGCGGAACACCACCGACGCCGCTTCCGGGTCGGCATAGAGGTTGAACGTGGCGGCCGGCGTGATGTTGCCGCCGACACCCCAGGATCCACCCAGCACCACGATCTCGCTGATCGCCGGCTTGATGTCGGGCGCCATGTTCAGCGCCGCCGCGATGTTGGTGAGCGGACCCAGCCCGACCACCACCACGCTGGCGGGCGCGGCGCCGCGCAAGGTCTGGATGAGGTAGTCCACCGCATGGCCTTGCGCCAGCGGGCCGCGCGGCTCGTGCAGCGCCGGACCATCCAGGCCCGTCTTGCCGTGCACGTCGTCCGCGAAGATCGGCTCGCGGATCAGCGGCCGGGGATAGCCGGCATACACCGGCACATCGGTGCGCCCGGCCCAGTCGCGCACCCGGCGCGTGTTCTTCTCCGTGACGCTCAGCGGCATGTTGCCCACCGACACCGTGAGCGCGCGCACGTCCAGCCGCTCGGGCGCGGCGAGCGCGAACAGGAGCGCAATGGCGTCGTCCTGGCCCGGGTCCGTGTCGATGATCACGGTGCGCTTCGTCGCGGGGATCGCGGGCAACTGCTGCGGCGCCACGCCCAGCAGCACCTGGGTCTGCGCATCTTGCGCGGCGGCGGGCAGCAGGCCGGTGGTTGCCCAGCTGGCCAGGGCCAGCGAACCGGTGGAGGGAAAACCACGGCGAGAGGAGATGTCCAGGGGCATGGGTTCGATGTCCGAGAGGGTTTTAAAAAAGAGGCGGGATCGGCGAGCGCGCGTGCCGCTCATTCCTTCAGGTTGAGGGTCGGCACCAGTTTCTGGTTGCGGGCGAACTCGGCCTGGGCAAAGCTGCCCAGCGCCTCGGCGGAGCCGCCGCCCGGCAACGCGCCCTGCTCCGCGAGCCGCGCGCGCACGTCGTTGTCCTTCAACGCGTCGTTGAGCGCTTCATTGAGCTGTTTCACGATGGCGGCCGGCGTGCCCTTGGGCGCGAAGATGCCGGTCCAGCTCAGCACGTCGTAGCCCTTGAGGCCGGGCAACTCGTCGAAGGTGGGCACGTCCGGCAGCGAGGCCAGCCGCTGCTTGCCCGTCACACCCATGGCTTTGAGACCGCCGCTGCGCACGTGGGGGATGCTGCTCGCGCTCACCAGCATGGCCAGGTCCACCTGCTTGCCCATCACGTCGTTGGCGATCTGCGCGCCGCCCCGGTAGGGCACGTGCGTCACAAAAATACCCGAGCGCTGCTTGAGCTGTTCCATCGCCAGATGCAGCACGGTGCCGACACCCGAGGTGGCGTACGTGTACTTGCCCGGCTCGGCTTTGGCGAGCTTGACGAAGTCGGCGTAGTTCTTGATCGGCAGGTCCGTGCGCGACACCAGCAGCATGGGCGCGGTGTTCAGCATGCCCACCGGCACCAGGTCTTTGAGCGGATCGAAGCGGTAGGCAGCGGGGTTGACCAGCTTGCCGATGGCGATCGCGCTGTCGGGCCCTGCCACCAGCGTGTAGCCGTCGGGTGCCGCGTTCACGGCTTTCTGCAGGCCAATGGCGCCGCCGGCACCGGCCACGTTTTCGATCACCACGGTCTGGTTGATGCGCTCGCCCAGCTTGGTGGCCACCTGGCGGGCGATGAAGTCCACGCTGCCGCCGGCCGTGAACGGCACGATCAGCGTCACCGGTTTGGCGGCGGGCCAGGCGGGGCCCTGGGCATGGGCCGAGAAGGCCAGCAGCAGCGAGGCGGCAAAGACGAGGCGTGAGCGGTCGAGGGCCATGGTGGTCTTTCAGGAGAGGTGGGGAGAAGAAGAGGCAAGAGATTTGCAAAAAGCCGCGCGCAGCACATCGAACGCCGTGCTCCACTCCGCGTTCCAGCGGCGGCGCTGCGTGTCGTCGATCCAGGCGCCCTCCAGGCCGTTGTGCATGAAGCCGCGCAGGTCGTCGAGGCCGAAGCCAAAGTCGCGCACCATCATCTGCCACGCGCCGGTGGGCGTCACGTGGTGCAGGGTCGGGTCGTCGGTGTTGGGGTGGATGCGCAGGCCCAGGCCGGGCATGCGGCGGATCGGGTGGTCCAGCGCCCAGCGCTCGGGTGATAGCGTGCGCAGGTAATAGGAGTTGGTGGGCACCACGGTGAACAGCACACCGCGCTCGGCGCATTGCTGCGCAAAGGCCGGGTTGTCGACCACCGTGTAGCCGTGGTCGATGCGATCGACCTGCAGCAAGTCCAGCGCGGTGCGCACGTTGGTCCAGGGCATGCCGAACTCGCCGGCGTGCGCGGTGGTCTTCAGGCCGGCGCGCCGGGCGTCCTGATAGGCCTGGGCGAACAGCTCGGGCGGGCGGTCGTTCTCGCGGTAGTCGATGCCGATGCCGATCACTTCATCGCACCGGTACGCCGCCACCCATTCCACCATCTCGGCAGCCGCCTGGGGGCTCGCTTCGCGGTCCACGGCGGCGATCAGGCGGCCTATGATGCCGAATGGCCGCTCGGCGTCGCGGATGGCCTGCACGATCGCGTCCTGCGCGGCGGCATAGGGAATGCCGGACGCCTGCACCGTGCCGGTCGGGTTCCAGAAGAACTCGGCGTAGCGCACGTTGTGCGCGGCAGCGTCTTCCAGGTATTCGAGCGTGAGGCGGTGCAGGTCGGCCGCCGAGCGCACCAGTTGCGCGTCCAGCGAGCGCAGCACGCGCAACACACCCACGGGTTTTTCGCCCCGGGTGTAGAAGCCGCTCACCTCGTCATCGGTCAAGGGGGCGCCCGCGCGGCGGTTCAACTCCGCAAACGTCTGGCGCCGCACCGTGCCAAACAGATGGCAGTGCAACTCCATCTTCGGCATCGCCAGAAGAAAGCGATCGAGCGCGTGTGCCGCGGGGTCGTTTGTGGAAGACATGCCGGCCAGTCTAGGCAGGGCTTCGTGATAAGAGAAGTTTTATGTTTCTATAATTTCATTCATCCAAGTTATCAAGGAAGTCGGTGGAAGATCCCGCGATCCGGGCGCTGACGCTGCGCCACCTGCAGTTCTTTTCCGTGCTCATGCAAGAGGGCCATTTCGGCCGCGCGGCGCAGCGGCTGGCCATCACGCAGCCGGCCTTGAGCAACGCCATCAAACAGATGGAAAAGCTGCTCGGCGCGCAGCTGCTCACGCGCACCACGCACCGGCTGGAGATCACCCAGCTGGGCACCGAAGTGCTGGCGCGCACCGACTTCCTGGTGAACACGGTGGACCTCGCGCTGCAGGACATCCAGCAGGTCGTGCAGCGGGGCCGGTCACTGGTGCGCATGGGCGTCATCCCCTCGGCCAGCACCCGCATGGCCATGGCAGTGAACGCCTTCAAGCCCGCCGCGGGACCCGCGGTGGAGTTCACCTGGCGCGATGCGCCCTCCACCGTGCTGCTGCAGGAGGTGCGCGAGGGCCGGCTCGATCTGGCGCTGGCGGCCATCACCGAGCCGCCCGACGGCCTGACCTGCATTGAGCTGTTCCAGGACCCCCTGGTTCTGGTGGTGCGGCGCGACCATCCCATGGCCCGCGATGGCAAAGCCAGCTGGAAGGACATCGGCCATGAACGCCTGGTGCTGTTCGAGAGCGGCAGCATGCCCGCGATCGGCGAGCCGGCGCGCGCGCAATTCGGCCAGGGCACGCAGGCTCCGTATCACGTGCAGTACTCGGAAACCCTCTATGCGCTGGTGCGCGGGGGCATGGCGCTCGGACTCATGCCCCAGCTCTACACCACCTCGTTGCACGATCCCGAGTTGACCGTGCTCGCGCTGCAGGAGCCCCGCATCGAGCGGCGTGTGGTGCTGGTCTATCGGCAGGGCCCCATCCGCAATGCCGCGGCTCGAGACTTCATCGAATTTCTACGCGAACACCTGACGGGGGCGACGAAGCGGAGCGTGAGGCGAATGTCGCGTCGAAGCGGGCACGCCAAACCGGGTGGCACCCTGGACAAAGCACGTTGAAGGGCGGGTGGGCCGCGTTCACGGCCGTGAAGCCCGCGCTCGTCCAGGCCTGACGGGCGAGAGCCGCCTTTTCTCCGCGCCCAGGATTTCCTCCATCAGCAGCACGCAGGGTGCGGAGGGCTGTGCGTCCTTGCGCAGCACGAAGCCGACCTCGCGCACGCTGTCGGGCAGGTCGATGTCGAGCGCAGCCAGGGTCCCGGCCTGCAGCTCGTGCAGCAGGTGCTGCGGCGACACGGCGGTCAGCATGTCGCTCTGCATCAGCAGCCCGCGCAGCAGCCCGAGGTCGCCGGCCTGCACGGCGACGCGGGGGGAGTCCAGCCCTATGCGGCGGAACACGTGGTCCAGCAGTTGGCGCGAGGGCGCACTGGGATCGCGCAACACCCAGGGGAACCGCGACAGGTCGCTCGCCTTCAGCTTCGCCTTGCGCGCCAGCGGGTGGCCCGCACGGGCCACCACCACCAGCCGGTCCTGCGACACCGGCTCGACCCGGAGGTCGCGGTGCCGGTACTCGGGCCCAATGCCGGTGTAGATGAAATCGATCTCGCCCGACTGCAGGCCGGCGAACAACACATCGAACGGGGCATCGACCACCGACACCTGCACGCCGGGATGGCGGCCGACCACATTCGCGATCGCCTGCGGCATCAGCCAGGTGCGGGACGACGGCAGCATGGACATGGTGACCCGGCCACTGACATCGCCGAGCAGGCTGCCCACGTCGGCCCGCAGGTGGCCGATCTCGCTGAGCACGCGCCGCAGCCGGAACACCAGCAGTTCACCGGCCGGTGTGGCCACCATGCGCCGCAGCCCCCGGTCAAACAAGGGCAGCTTCAGCGACTGCTCCACTTCCCGCAGCGCGCTGCTGATCGCCGGCTGCGACACGCCCAGCGCTTCGGCCACGGAGGGCATGTGGCCCAGTTCCGCCAGTTTCACCAGCACGGCCATCTGCCGCACGCTTGCCAACATGGCGAACAAGGGCGCCTGCCGCGCCGCGCCCAGCTCGGTCAGCGCCCGATGTGCGGCGAGGAACTCGCTTTCGACCAGCTTCGCCCGGCGGTACGCGAGCTCTCCGGCAGGGGTCGGCAGCATGCCGGCGGGGAGCCGATCGAACAGCGGGGTTCCCAAAGCCAATTCAAGTTCCTGCACGCTGCGCGAAATCGCCGAGGGTGCGCGCAGCAGCGCGTTGGCGGCGCTGGCGACACTGGTGCGCTCTTGCACCGCGATCAGGACGCGGAGGTTTCGCGGTGATAACTTCTCGATCATGGCCTGATGATAAGGACCTTCGATAAGAATATTCGATGCCATCGAACGCCGATTGAAATGGGCGAATCGGCACCCGGTCGGTACAGTCATCGCCATGTACCACGACGACCGAATCGACCCCGAACTGCCATTGCAACTGGACAAGCTGGCGCGCGCCTGCCGCATCCTGGAAATGGAAGGCCATGGCGACATGACCCTGGGCCACCTGTCGCTGCGCGACCCCGCCGGCCGGGGCTTCTGGTTCAAGCGCAACGCGCGCGGCCTCGGCGAGATCCTGGGCGCCAGCGACTTCGTGCTGGTGAACCACGAAGGCCGCCAACTCGCCGGCGAGGGCGGGCGCCATTCCGAATGGCCCATCCACTCGGGCATCCTGCTGGCGCGCCCGGACGTGCAGGTCGTGGCGCACACGCATCCACCGCATGCCAGCGTGTTGTCCGCCTTCGGCGATGCGCCGCAGCCGTACACGCTGGATGCCGACTACTTCTCGCACGTGCCCTGCTTCGCCGGTGAGAACGCCCTTCTCAAAACGCCCGACCAGGGCGAGGCGCTGGCCGAGGCGCTGGGCCCGCACTTCGCCGTGCTGATGGCCAACCACGGCGTCACCTTCTGCGGCACCAGCATCGAGCATGCGGTGTGCATCGGCGTGTTCCTGGAGCGCGCCGCGCGCCTGCATCTGCTGGGCGCGGCGGCGGGCCGCGCGCCATCGTTTCCGGCGCAGGCGGCGCGCGACCATCGGCACGGCCAGATCATGAGCACCGTGCACATCGAGCACTGCTGGAACTACTTCTGCCGCAAGCTGGACTTTCGAGCCAAGACCCTGGGCGATGCCCGCGTCTTCTCCTGACAGCCCGTTTCCTGTTTCCAACCCACTTCCGGAGTTCCCATGATGCGCGTTGCCCTGTCGAAGACCGTCCCCGTGATCGCCATTTCCGCGCTGGCCCTGGCCGGCGGCCCCGCCCATGCCGACACCTTCCCGGCCAAGCCCATCCGCCTGATCGTGTCGACCTCGCCAGGCGGGCTGACCGACCTGGTGGCGCGCACGGTCGGCAAGCTGATGAGCGACGGACTCGGGCAGTCGGTGGTGATCGACAACCGGCCGGGCGCCGGCACCCTGATCGGCATGTCAGCCTGCGCCCGGGCACCGGCCGACGGCTACACGCTGTGTCTCACGGACAACCAGTCGCTGGTGTTCAACCCGCTGCTGTTCACGAAGCTGCCGTACGACGCGAAGACGGGCTTCGCCCCGGTCGGTGGCGTGGTGCGCACGCCCAACGACGTGATCGTCGCCCACCCCTCGGTGCCGGCCAACAGCTTCCGTGAGCTGATGGCGCACGCCAAGGCCAAGCCCGAAGCGATCAGTTTCGCGACCTGGGGTCCGGGCAGCGTGCCGGCCATCTACTACGCCTGGATCGCGCGCCAGAACGGCGTGCAGCTGACCCCGGTGCCCTACAAAGGCTCGGCCCCGTCGTTCCTGGCGGTGAACACCGGCGAGGTGAACCTGGCCTTCAGCAGCCTGGCGCTGGCCAAGCCGGCGGTGGAAGCGGGCAAGCTGAAAATGGTGGCCGTGACGGGCACACAGCGCGCGCCGGCGTTCCCGAATGTGCCGAGCCTGGGTGAACTGGACAGCGACCCGGGCATGGCCACCTTCTGGGGTCTGTACGCACCGGCGAACACGCCGGCACCGGTGGTGGCGCGCATCAACGCCGAGTTGAACAAGGCGGTGACGAGCGCCGCGTTCCAGGCCTTCGCGTCGCAGAACTACATGGAGCCGCTGCCCGGTACGCCCGCGCAGTTTGCGAGCCAGCTGGCACAGGCCCAGGCGCAAGCCGAGCGAACGTTCAAGGCCATTGGCATCCAGGCTTCAGACGCGCCGACGGACGCGCCTGCAACGAACCGCTGAAGGCACCGCAAGCGAGGCACGCGCCTAAGCGCCCGCCGCGCGTTCGGCGACATCGGGCAGTCTGTAGACGCGACACGCCGTGCGCCAGAACAAGTCCCCGCGCTCGTCTGCCGACAGCGCGCGGCTCGCCACCTTGAACGCATTCCACAGCGCCGTGTAACCACACGACTGTTTGTCGACCGGGAAGTTGGCTTCGAACATGCAGCGCTGCGTGCCGAAGGCTTCGATGCAGGTGTCGATCAACGGCGCCCAGGCACGCGCCAGCACGTCCGATGCGGCGGGCCCGTCTGCGTGTTCGAAGCCGAAGCCGAACACGGGCATGCCCAGCCCGCCGATCTTGATCGACACGTTGGGCAACTGCGCCAGTCGGCGCAAGTGGCCGCGCCACTGCGCGAGGTGTGCGGCCCGGTCGGCGCGGTAGCCGTCTTCTTCCACGCCGATCAGCCCGCCCACGTGGTTGATGACGATGGGCGTGTCGGGGAACGCGGCGGCGAAGTCGCACAGCCCGTGCAGTTGCGGGTGGTACACCCAGGCATCGAAGCTCAGGCCGAACCGCGCGAGCTGTGCCATGCCTTCGCGAAAGGCCGGGACCATCAGCAGGTGCTCGCGTGGTGAGCCTTTGACGTAGCGGCCTACGGCCCCGCCCTCGTAGGGCGTCACGTGGCGGATGCCGCGCAAGCGCCCTTCTCCCGCCGCCTCGTGTGCGGCCAGCACCTCGGCCACGGCAGCGCCCAGCGTGAGGTCGGCATGCGCCACGATGCCGGCGGCCACCTGGCATCCATGGTGGGTCGGTGTGCGCGTCAGTTTAATGATGCGCTCCACTTCCCCCACCGGCCGCAAAGCCGGTGGCCCATCTGTGCGCCAGCCGGGTTCGTATGCTTCCACATACACGGTGGCCAGCACCTTGTGGCCACCACCCAGGTCTTGCTCCAGGTCTTCGAAGCGGTAGTGGTGCGCGTCGCCCGCACCACCGTACAGATGGTGGTGCGCATCGACGATGGGCAGATCAGGCTCCAACGCGGTTTCGCGTGGCGCACGCGCGTGCCACTCGAGCAGCTCGCGCGTGTTTCGGTGCAAGGTCCCCCGGTAGGAAGGCGTCGTCTCGCGGGCCTGCATGCGAACCCCGGGCTTCAGTGCCCGCCGAGGTACACGCGCTTCAGCAGGTCGCCGTCGTGCAGTTCGCTGGAAAACGCCGAGGCCGCGATGCGCCCGGTTTCGACCAGGTAGGCATAGGTCGCGTGCCGCAGCGCCTTTTCCACCAACTGCTCCACCAGCAGAATCGCCATGCCGCTCATGCAAAGGTCCGATGCCACCTCCAGGATCCGGTCGATCACCAGCGGCGCCAGGCCGCCCGAGGGTTCGTCGAGGATGAGCAACTTCGGATCGCCAATGACGCCCTGCCCCACGGCCAGGATCTGTTGCTGCCCACCCGACAGGCGCGACGCCATCTGGTGCCGCCGCTCCGCGAGTTCGGGGAACAGCGCGTAGATGCGGTCGAGCTTGCTGCGGTCGCCGCGCGGGTTGGCCGCATAGGTCCCGATCAACAGGTTGTCCTCGACCGACAGCGTGTGGAACACGCGATGCCCTTCGAGCACCTGCACGATGCCGGCCTTCACGATGTCGCGCGGTGTGGCGCGGCTGAGGTCGCGGCCCTGGAAGCGCACCGTGCCCGAGCGCATCGGCACCAGGCCCGAAATGGCGTGCAGCAAGGTGCTCTTGCCCGCGCCATTGCGGCCCAGCATGACGACGAACTCGCCAGCGCGCACGTCCATGGAAATCCCATGGACCACCTCGGCCTTGCCGTAGGCCACGTGCACGTCCTGCACGTCCAGCAGCACTTGTGGGGGGCGTGTGCGTTCCATGTTCATGCCCCCAGGTAGACCCGGATCACTTCCGGGTCGTTGCGCACGTCGTCGGGCGTTCCATGTTTGATCATCTTGCCCACGTTCAAGGTGGTCACGCGGTCGCAGATGCGGAAGACGAAGTCGGTGTGGTGTTCGACCAGCAACACGCCAATGCCCGCGCCGCGGATCGTCTGCAACAAGGCGCCCAGGTGCTCGATCTCGTGGGAGGTCAGGCCACCAGCGGGTTCGTCGAGCAGGATGAAACGCGGGCGCAGCATGAGGCCGCGCGCGATCTCCAGGAAGCGCTGCTCCGCGTGGCCGAGCAGGTTGGCACGCCGGTGCACCGCATGGCCCAGGCCCACGCCGTGCAGCAGTTCCAGCGCGCGTTCTTTCAAGGCCCTGGCTTCGCGCCGCACGCTGGGCAGGCCGAACGCGGTGCCGAGGAAGCCGGCGCGTGCGTGGGTCCAGGCGCCGAGGATGGCGTTGTCCAGCACGGAGTGCGTAGGCATGAGCCGGGGTTTCTGGAAGGTGCGCGCCACGCCGATGCGCGCGCGGTGCTGCACCGTGGTGTGGGCGATCTCCGCGCCGTCGTGCGCGATGGAGCCGCGCGTGGGTTCGTAGTAGCCCGAGAGCATGTTGAGCATGGTGGTCTTGCCGCTGCCGTTGGGGCCGATGAGGCCGTGCACCTCGCCCCGGTGCACCGCGAGGGTGACGGCGTCCACGGCCTTGAGTCCGCCGAAGTCCTTGGTGAGGTTGTCGGCCACGAGGGATCCGTTCGCCGCGTTCATGCCTGTTCTCCCAATGCCGGTTTGACCAGCGCCGGTCCGCCCTGTGGCGGCTCTCCCGGCCGCTGTTCTGCCAGCGCCTTTTTCAGGCGCGCCAGATCGGGTTGCACGGTTTCGTTCACCACTTTGCGCGGCCTCCAGCGCTCGGCCAGCAGCTCGAACACGCGGCCGATGCCTTCGGGCACGACGAGCACCACCACGAGCAGCAGCAGGCCGTAGAAGAAGTTGCCGAGCTTGGCCAAGGGCGCCACCACCTCGGGCAGCGCCGTGAGCACCGCCGTGCCCAGCAAGGGCCCGATGATGCTGCCGCGCCCGCCGATGATGATGCTGACAAAGAAGAACAGGCTCAGCTCGAAGACAAAGGTGTCGGGCGTGATGTAGCTCTGCAGGCTGGCGAACAGCGCGCCCGCGACACCGGCCACGACGCCGCTGAAGACGAAGATGGTCAGCTTGACGCGGAAGATGGGCACGCCCACCGATTGCGAGGTGACTTCGCTGTCGCGGATGGACACCAGCCCCAGGCCCCACATGTGCCGCACCACGTTCCAGGTGAGCAAGGTGACGACCAGGGCCACCATGACCACCAGGTAGTAGTAGCCCACGGGTGTGTCGAACGGCGCGGGAAAGGTCGGCACGGGCATGCCGATGCCGCCGCCGGTCAGGCCGTCGTTGGCCAGCACCACTTCGTTGACGATGAGCGCGAAGGCCATGGTGGCCATGGCGAAGTAGAAGCCCGGCAGGCGCAGCGACGGCAGGCCCAGGACCAGGCCGCACAGGCCGCACAAGGCACCGGCCGCCAGCACCGCCAGCCCCGGGTGCCATTCGAGCTTGCCGGTGAGGATGGTGAAGGCATAGGCGCCGATCGCCAGCAGGCCCACGTGGCCGATGGAGATCTGGCCCGTGTAGCCGATCACCAGGTTCAGACCGGCCACCAGAATCCAGTACACCGCGATCAGCGCCGCGACGTGCAACTGGTATTGGTCGCTGGTCAGCCAGGGCAAGGCCACCACGAGCAGCGCGCAAACGGCCAGCGCGTAGGGTTTGAATCCAGACGTCGTGGGGCTCATCACACGGGCCTCACATTCCGGGAGCCGAACATGCCTTCGGGCTTGACGAGCAGCACCAGCAACAGGATGCCGACCGCAATGGTCTGCTGGTATTCACCCCCGAACCAGTAGCTGGCGAAGGCGTTGAGCAGGCCCAGGATGGCACCGCCGAGCAAAGCGCCCGCGTTGCTGCCCAAGCCGCCCACGGCCAGGGCGATGAAGCCGTTGAGCGTGAGCAGGTGGCCCAGCGCGAAGAACGCGAAAGTGAGCTGGCCCGCCGCGAAGCCCGCGAGACCGCCGAGCGCACCCGAGAGCACATAGGACATCATGCGGATGCGGTCGGTGGAGATGCCGCGTGCCCGCGCGGCGAACGCGTCTTCGGACATGGCGACAAACAGCTTGCCGTACATCGTGCGGCGGTAAAACAGACTCAGCCCCAGCGCCAGGATGACCGTGGCGCCGATGGGCAGCCAGAACTTCTGGTCGAGCACGCCCGCGCCGAAGTCCTGCACAAAGAGGCGCGGGAACGGCTTGGGCTCCGTGCCCCACCACAGCCCCACGCCCTGCTGCACCATGGTGGCCACGGCGAGCGTGCTCAAGAGCCACAGGTGCTCGTCGCTCTTGTTGAGCACGCGCCGGATCGCGAGCAACTCGGTGATCAGGCCGAACAGGGCGCCCACCGCCATGGAGCCGATCATGGCGATCCACCACGGCAGTTGCCAGGCCTGGATGAACCAGGCGCCGAACACCCCTCCCAACATGGCCAGGTGGCCCGTGGTGAGGGACAGAACTTTGGATGTTGAGAACATCACGTTGTAGGCCAAAGCGATGGCTGCATAGAGCGTGCCCACCGCGAGCCCGGTCACAAAAACCGTGAGCACGCTGCGTACCTTTTACTGGATTCAGCGCTCAGCGCGGGGCCATCTGAAAGCTGCCGTCCTTGAAGGTGTTGGCCGCGTTCATCACCATGTTGCTGTCGGGGAAGCCGTTGCGTTCGTTCGGGCCCCAGGTGTAGTTCGCATACACGCCCTGGAAGTTGCGCGTGCCTTCCAGCGCCTTCTGTATCGCGGCAGGCTCGGTGGACCCGGCCGTCTTCACCGCGTGTTCGATCACCTTCACGGTGTCGTAGCCCATGGTCACCCACCAGAACGTAAGGTCGATTTCACCGCCACCGAATTTCGGGCGCATTCTGTCGATCAACGCTTTGGTGCGCTCGGGCACCGAGCCTTCCGGACCGTAGGTGGTGCTCGCGTAGCCAGGCGCGAACGTGTTGGCCCAGTACTCGGGCTTGTTGAGCAGCTTGCGGATCTGCGTGGCCATCAGGGACGGATGCCCGATCACCGGCACGTTCCAACCCATGTCACCGCGCGCGTTGAGCAGGCGGGCCAGCAGGCCGGTGGACGAGGTCCAGGTCATTACCACTTCCGCGCCTGCCGCCCTGGACTTGTTGATCTCGTCGGTCACGTCGGTCTTGTTCGGGTCGACCAGCGCCACATACACCGCTTCGCCGCCCGACTTCTTCAGGATGTCGGCCGCCTGCTTGGCGCTGTGCGTGCCGAACCCGGAGGTGTCCGCGATGATGGCGATCTTTTTCTTCTTCAAGGTCTTCACGGCGTAGTCATTGGCCGTGGTCAGCCACTGCTGGCTGGTGCTGACCACCCGGAAGGCCAACGGGTACTTCTTGGGGTCGGCCAGTTCGTCCACGACGCTGATCACGATGCTGGGCACACCGGCACGCGCCAGAATCGGCGTCGTCGCCAGGCCCTCGCCCGAGTTGACCGGGCCGATGACGAAATGCACCTTCTCGCTGTAGGCGAGTTGCTGCGCGAAGTTGACCGCCTTGGTGGGGTCGCCCGCCGTGTCGCGGGTCAGCAGTTCGATCTGCCGGCCCAGCACGCCACCGCTTCGGTTGATTTCTTCCACCGCCTGCTTGACGCCTTCGTTCTCCGCCAGCGCGGCGGCGGACAGCGGTCCCGTCAAGGAGGACAGCCAGCCGATCTTCAGCGTTTGCGCCGCGGCGCTGAAGCCGAATCCGACCAGACCCGCCGCCAGAACACTGCGAAGAGCAAACCTCGTCCATGGAAATTTCATGATTGCCTCGGTCTAATAGTTGGTGATGCACGCGATCGTCGAGAGATCGAATTCGGGTATTCCGAATCCTCGAAGAGCGCGAGACACAACCCAGGCAATCGCCGATCCCCGCTTGGCGCATTCACGCCAACGACGGTTCACATGCGAGATCCATTGCGCGGATGAAACCCGCCGTTGAACTCTTCGACCGCGGCAGTTTGCGGGAGAAGGGTCATAACGGCGAATTATTCTTTTTCATAGTGCCATCGATAAATGGCATGCTGGCCGAGCGCTGTTTCGCGCGTCGGAATTCGCGCGATGCGGCGTGAATGCGCGCGAGGCTAGACAGCGAATCCGTCGTCCGCCGCAATGACCGCGCCATTGATGAAATGGCTCTCGGTGGCGCACAACATCACCAGCAGGGCATCCAGATCCGTGGGCGCGCCCACGCGCTTGCGCGGCAGCATGCTGATGAGCTTCTGGCCCTGCTCGGTCTTCCAGTGGTGGTTGTTCAACTCGGTGTCGATGTAGCCCGGGCAGATCGCGTTGACGTTGATGCCAAAGCGCCCCCACTCCGTCGCCATGGCCTTGGTCATCTGCACCACCGCGGCCTTGCTCATGGCGTACACACCGATCTGCGGCAGCACCTTGAGCCCGGCCATGGACGCGATGTTGACGATGCGCCCCCCCACATAGGTGCCCGGCGCCGCGCCGTTGGCGCGCGCCAGCATGCGCCGCCCTACTTCCTGCGCGACAAAGAAGGCGCCCTTGGTGTTGGTGTCGAAGATGTAGTCGTAGTCTTCTTCGCTCACGTCCTGCAACCGCTGCGTGGCGCTCACGCCCGAGTTGTTGATCAGGATGTCGATCGCGCCGACCTCGGTTTCGGCATGCGCCACCGCCGCCTTGATCGAGGCGTGGTCGGTCACGTCCATGGCCACCACATGCGCATCGCCGCCGGCGGCCTCGATGTGGGCGCGCAGCGCCATGAGCCGGTCGGTGCGGCGACTGGCCAGCACCACGGCCGCGCCGGCCTTCGCGAGCGTCTTGGCGAACTGCTCGCCAAGGCCACCCGATGCACCCGTGACAAGGGCCACGCGACCCGCGAGATCCAGGCTGTATGCCATGAGAGAACCTCCTCTTTCACGTCTGTGGAATTTGCTGGTGACTGGGGTGCCACGGCGGCCAGACTGCCTGCCCGACATCATTGTGCGTCATGGCCCATTAAAATCCCTGATGACCACGATACCGGCATGTCCCACGGCCACGCCATCCTGAACATCCCCCGGGGACATTCTCCCCGCCAGAGAGAGACCATCACATGACGCCCGAAGAGATCCTGAGCACCTACGGCCCACGCGAAGCCATGGAGTACGACGTGGTCGTGGTCGGAGGCGGCCCAGGCGGCCTGGCCACCGCGATCCGCCTCAAACAGATTGCCGCGGAAAAAGGCAGCGAGATCAACGTCTGCGTGCTCGAAAAAGGCTCCGAACCCGGCGCGCACATTCTCAGCGGCGCGGTGATGGACCCCAAGGCCATCACCGAATTGCTGCCGAAGTGGAAAGAAGACGGCGCACCGCTGAACCAGCCGGTGACCGACGACAAGCTGCTGTGGTTGACCGAAACCGGCGCGATCGACACGCCCAAGTTCCTGATCCCCAACAACTTCCACAACGAAGGCAACTACGTCGTGGGCCTGGGCAACGTCGTGAAGTGGATGGGCCAGCAGGCCGAAGCCCTCGGCGTGGAGATTTTCCCCGGCTTCGCTGCCGCCGAGGTGCTGTACAACGACAACGGCTCGGTCAAGGGCGTTGCCACGGGCAACCTGGGCATCGGCAAGGACGGCGAGCCCAACGAGAGCTTCCAGCTCGGCATGGAACTGCACGCCAAGTACACCGTGTTCGCCGAGGGCTCGCGAGGCCACCTGGGCAAGCGCCTCATTGCCAAGTTCCACCTCGACGAAGGCAAGGACCCGCAGGCCTACGCCATCGGCGTGAAGGAACTCTGGGAAATCGACCCCACGAAACACAAGCCCGGTCTGGTGATCCACACCGCCGGCTGGCCCATGAAGAACGACACCTATGGCGGCGGCTTCATGTACCACCTGGAAGACAACAAGGTCACGCTGGGCCTGGTGACCGGCCTGAACTACAGCAACCCCTGGCTCAGCCCGTTCGAGGAAATGCAGCGCTGGAAGACGCACCCGCGCATCAAGGCGTTCCTGGAAGGCGGCAAGCGCATCAGCTACGGCGCGCGCGCCATCACCACCGGCGGCATCATGAGCCTGCCGCAAACCACCTTCCCCGGTGGTGCGCTGGTCGGTTGTGACGCGGGTTACCTCAACGGTGCGCGCATCAAGGGCAGCCACGCCGCGATCAAGAGCGGCATGCTCTGCGCGGAAGCCGCGTTCGAAGCCGTGCAGGCCGGCCGCCAGCACGACGAACTCAAGGCCTACCCGGTCGGCTTCCACAAGAGCTGGCTGAAGGAAGAGCTGGAGGCCTCGCGCAACTTCAAGTCCTGGTTCAAGTACGGCAACATCGTCGGCGGCCTCATGGTCGGCATCGAACACTGGCTGCTGCCGCGCCTGGGTTTCAAGGCGCCACCCTGGTCGCTGCACCGCGAGAAGGCCGACCACCTCTACCTGAAGCCCGCGGCCGAGTGCGAACAGATCGTGTACCCCAAGCCCGACGGCAAGATCACCTTCGACCGCCTGGGCAGCGTCTTCGTGAGCAACACCAACCACGAAGAACACCAGCCGGCCCACCTCACGCTGAAAGATCCGAGCGTGCCGGTGAAGATCAACCTGGCCAAGTACGCCGGCCCCGAGTCGCGCTACTGCCCCGCGGGTGTGTACGAGTTCGTGAAGAACGAAGACGGCTCGGACCGCCTGCAGATCAACGCGCAGAACTGCGTGCACTGCAAGACCTGCGACATCAAGGACCCGACGCAGAACATCGTGTGGGTCACGCCCGAAGGTGGCGGCGGCCCGAACTACGCGGGCATGTGAATTCGCCCCTCCCCCAGCGGGGAGGGAGCAAAAAAATGCCTCGCAATCGCGAGGCATTTTTTTGGCAGAAGTGCGCCGCCCTTATTCGAGCTTGATACCCCGGCTCTTCACCACGTCGGCCCAACGCGCCATTTCGGCCGCGACATAATCGCGCGTTTGCGCTGGCGTGGCGATCTCGGGCGTGACGCCGAAACCCGCGAAACGCTCGCGCACGCTCTCCTGCTGCAGCGCCGCACGCAGTTGCGCAGCGAAGCGTTCCACACCCGCAGCGGGCACGTTGCGTCCTGCGAACAACGCGGCCCAACCCGAGATCACGAACTCGGGGCCCAGGGTGTTGAGCGTCTTCACACCGGGCAACGAAGCCACCGGCTCCTTCGATGTCACGGCCACAGCGCGCAAGCGGCCGTCCTGGATCAGCGGCAGCGCCACCGGCAGGTTCATCACGGCCATCTGGATCGTCCCGGCCACCACATCGGGGATCAGTTGCGCATCACCCTTGTACGGCACGGCCAGCAGCTTCAGGCCGAGCTTGCGGTTGAGCAGTTCGGTGGTCAGGTGCGAGAGCGTGCCCACGCCACTGTTGCCGGCCGTGACTTCACCGGCCTTGGCGCGCGCGATCAGGTCGTCCAGCGTCTTGATGGGCGAGTTCGCGGGCACGGCGAACACCACCGGCTGCGAGGAGATCATGCCCACGGGCTTGAGGTCCTTCTGAACGTCATAACCCAGGTCGTTGCGCAACGCGGGCAGGATGGTCATGGACGTGCTGCCCATCAGCAGCATGTGGTCGTCGTTGCTGTTGGTGACGTACTGCGTGCCGGGGATGCCGCCGCCACCGGCGCGGTTTTCCACCACCAGCGGCTGGCCGATCTTCGGGCCGATGATGTCCGCCAGGATGCGCACCGAGCCGTTGCCCGCACCGCCAGGTGCGAAGGGCACGATGACGGTGATGTTCTTGGTGGGCCAGGTGCCCTGCGCGAAAGCGCTGGGCAGCGCGCCCGAGGCCACCGCGGCGGCAGAAGCCGCGAGCAATGTGCGGCGGTTGATTTGTGGGTTCATCAGTTTCATCTCCATGTCAAAAAACGTTGCGCGATGGGTGTGTCTCAGTCCGCCTTGACGCCGGCGTCCTTCACCACTTTCGTGTAGAGCTCGAAATCCGCCTGCATGGCCTGCTGGAAGTCCTTCGCGGAGGAGCCGACGCGCACCACGCCTGCATCGCGCAGTTTGGCCTCGGTGTCGGGCTGGCGCAAGAAGGCCTGGATCTCGGTCGACAGTTTGTCGACGATGGCCTGCGGCGTGCCCGCGGGCGCGACCACGCCGTGCCAGGGACTCACGTCGAAGCCGCTCACGGTGTCGGCGATGGGCGGCACCTCGGGGGCGAAGAAGGCGCGCTCCTTGGTCGACACGCCCAGCGCGCGCAGCTTGCCGGCCTTCACCTGCGGCAACGAGGTGGTGGCCGCGTCGATCGAAGCCTCGATCTGGCCACCGATCAGCTCGGTGACCATCGGTGCCGAGCCCTTGTACGGCACGTGGGCCATCTGGGTGCCTGTGCGCATCATGAACAGCTCCATCGCCAGGTGCAGCGACGAACCCACGCCGGAGGAACCGTAGCTGAGCTTGCCCGGGTTGGCCTTGAGGTAGGCAATGAAGGCCGGCACGCTGGTGGCCTGCACCTTCTCGGCGTTGACCACGAGGATCAGCGGCGTCACGCCCACCATCGACACGGCGGCGAAATCCTTCACCGGCTGGTACGGAAACGCGCCCGGCCTGACCGCCGGGTTGATCGCATTGGCCGCGATGTTGCCCATGCCGATGGTGTAGCCATCGGGCGCGGCCTTGGCGACCACGTCCATGCCCAGGCTGGAGCCCGCGCCAGGGCGGTTCTCGACCACGAAGGGCTGGCCGAGCTTGGCCTGCAGGTGGTTGGCGATCATGCGCGACATCACGTCGGCCGCGCCGCCCGCGGGCACCGGCACGATGAACTTCACGGCGCGCGAAGGGTAGCTCTGCGCCGCGTTGGTGGCCTGGGCATGGGCCGCGCTCGCGAACGCGGTTGCGCCGAGCGCGAGCACCGCGGCCAGGGTGCGGCGGGTCATCTTGAGGGTCATGGCGTGTCTCCTTGGTTTGTCGTCGTACATGAGAAAAACAAAAAACGGGCGGCGCGGCGAATGCCCCTCAGACCCGCCAACGTGCGATGAACTCGCGCGCGCGGCTCGCGGTCTCGGCGGCCGACCGGCCCGGCGCGTAGAGCGCCGAGCCAATGCCCGCGCCGCTCGCACCCGCGGCCTTGAAGTCCGGCAGGTTCTCCAGGTTGACGCCGCCCACGCTGAACATCGGCGTGGTGCTCGGAAACACCGCACGCCAGGCCTTGATGACCGGCGGGCCGAGCAGATCCCCGGGGAACAGCTTGAGCGCGTCGGCGCCCTCCTCGAGCGCATCGAAGCCCTCGCTGGCCGTCGCCACGCCCGGCATCGAATACAGGCCATGCGCCTTCGTGCAGCGCACCACGGGCGCCTTGAAGTTGGGCGAGAGCACCAGTTGTGCGCCCGCGGCCGCCACGGCGTCCACCTCCAGCTCGCGCAGCACGGTGCCCGCGCCAACGATCGCCCGGCCCTTGAGCGCGTCGGCCAGCAGGCGGATGCTCTCCAGTGGCGATGGCGAGTTGAGCGGCACCTCGAGCACGCGGATGCCCGCGTCGACCAGTGCCAGGCCCACGGCCACCGCTTCGGGTGGCGTGATGCCGCGCAGGATGGCCACCAGCGGCTGGGCCGCGAGGGCCTGCGCCACCCGTTCGCTCACGTCGTGCTCATCGCTCATGGCGCGTGCCCCAGCAAACCGGCCTGTTGCGCCACGCGCCATTGGCCGCGCGTGGTCGCGCCATCGGGTGCGCGCGTGCTCGCGATGCCGGCGAGCGCCAGCGCTTTCGCGTAGCGGTCGCACAGCTCGTCGTCGCCCAGCAGCACCACCGTGCGCGGTCGTTCGGCACGTGTGGCGCTCGCGATCTCGATGCCCATGAGGATGCCCGAGAGGTAGTCGGGCAAGCCCTCGGGCGCGACGCGGCCCATCAGGCCCGCGGTGCGCGCCGCGAAGATCACGTGCGTGGCGTTGTCGCTCTGTTCCAGGCCCAGCCGCACGCCGGCTTCGAAGGCCTCGGGCGCGGACTGGCCAAAGGTCATGAGGCGGCCGAGGATGCCGTGCTTGGTCAGCAGGCCGTAGAGCTCGCCGGTCATGTAGGTGGAAAAGCGCGTGACCTGGGCGGTGTCGCCGATCCAGGCCCATTTGGCGTGCGTGCCGGGCAGCATGCAGATGCTGTTGGGCGCGAGATCGGCGCCCCACATCTGCGTTTCTTCGCCGCGCATCACGTCGTCCTGGCCGTCGGCATTGCGGCAGGTCAGGCCCGGCACGATGTGCAGGGGCACGCCCGGCAGCACGTCCACGCGCGTGAGCTGCGCGGCGGCCTCTTCGACACCTGCGGGGCAGTTGAGGTACGCGGCCTCTTTCCAGCCCTGGCGGCTGCCCACCATGCCGCTGGCGATCAATGCGCCCGCGCGCTTCTCGATCCAGTCGCCGCACAGCGACAGCAGCGCCTCGGCGAACTGGCCATCTTTCACGGCCATGACGCCACCGGGCGCGGCGCGCGTTTCGATGGTCTCGCCGCCCGCATCAAGCAGGCTGGCGCGCAGGTTGGAGGTGCCCCAATCGATGGCGATCAAGGCGGAGGGGGAAGCGGTCATGGAACTTGGGCTTTCTTGCGCAGGAAGGACCACAGCAAGGCCTTGGGCTCGATGCCCAGGCCGGGTCCTTCGGGAAGGATGAACGCGCCGTTGTCGCAGCGCATGGTGGTGTCGACGTACTGCAGGTTGCGGTCGAACACCGAGTGTTGGTACTCGTGCATGGGTACGTTGGGCAACGAGGCCGAGGCGTGCAGGCTCGCGGCCTGGAAGATGCCCACGCCAATGCTCGCGTGCGGAATCACGCGCATGTGGAAGGCGTTGGCCATGCGGCCGATCTGCATGAACTGGCTGATGCCGGTGTGGCCCATCTCGGGCTGCACGATGGACATGGCGCGGCGTTCGAAGCGCGGCAGCGCCTCGTGCACCGAACGCCACTCTTCGCCCAGCGCCACCGGCACGCGCGCGGCGGCGGCCACGCGCGCCTGGCCTTCGATGTCTTCAGCGGCGCACGGTGCTTCGACGAAGTACGGGTTGAAGGGCGCGAGCTGGTCGATCAGCTGGATCGCCTCGCCCGCGTCGAACTTCCAGTGCAGGTCCACCATCAGCTTCGCGCGTGGGCCGAGCGCTTCGCGCAGCGCACGCATCTCGTCGACGATGCCGTCGAACGACACGGCCGCCGCGTACTTGAACGCGGTGAAACCGCGCGCGGCGAAATCGCGCGCGATCTTCACCTTGTCGTCCAGCGTCTTGCCCGGCAGGCCCGAGATGTAGGCCGGCACTTGCGACGCGCGCTGGCCGCCCAGCAGCTTGGCCACGGGCAGGCCGGCGAGCTTGCCGGCCAGGTCCCACAGCGCGATGTCGATGCCGGCGATGGCGTCACCCCAGTAGCCGCCCGAAGCCCCGCGCACGCGCATGAGGTCGTACAGGTCTTCGTGGATCGCGGTCGCGTCGCGCGGGTCGCGCCCGACGATCACCGGGCCGAGCACGTCGTCGATGAGGGCCGTGACCGCGTCCGGCGCGATGATCCCGTAGGTCTCGCCCCAGCCGTAGGTGCCGTCTTCGGCCGTCACCCGGATCAGCACCGACATGTCGCTGCTCGGATAGATCGTGCGGTTGCCCTGGCGCACCAGGTAACCCCGCGAGCTCACCTGCTCGCCCTCGCCCAGAGGGCCGAGGTAGGGCGTGTCGCGTGGCAGCGAGACGATGCAGGTCTCGACCGCGGCGATGCGCGACCCGGAACTCATCTCGCGTTCCGGCGCAGCGGGTGCGTCGGCAACAACAGGTCTTGCAGGTCGCCCAGGAAGGCGTCCACGTCGGCCTTGTCCAGCGCGTCCAGGCGCGGGCCGGCCGCGCGCTGGTTCTCGCTGCTCAACAGGCCGCGCGCGCTCAGCACGTACTTGGTGAGCGACCAGCGGAACACCGCCTGCACGTTCAGGATGGGCAGCATGCGCGTGAACAGCGCGCGCACGCGCGCCTCGTCGCCCGCGCGGTGCGCCTTGAACAGCGCCACGTGCACCTCGGCCAGTTCGATCGCCGGCATGGTGCCGGCTGCGCCACGGCGCAGCTCGTCGGTGATGTAGCGGCCACCCGCGCCACCGAACACGCCCACCATCGTGGCCGGGCCTTGCTCGCGCAGCACCGTCAGGCGTTGGCCGCTGGGCAGGGTCTCTTCCTTCACGTAGCGGATCGCGGGCACGGCCTTCGCCACTTCCACGATCGCCTCGGGGTCCAGGCCCGCGCCCACGGGCATGGGCACGTTCTGCAGGACCAGCACGGCGCTCGGCACGGCCGTGGCGACTTCGCGGAAGTACGCGATCTGTTGGGCCGCCGTGGGGCGGTCCGGCGGCACGGCCACCATCAGACCGACCGCGCCCTGCGCGATCGCGGCCTTGGCCAGCTCGATCGTGGTCGCTGCCTGCGCGCTGGACACACCCGCCACCACCGGCACACGGCCCGCCACTTCGTCCAGCACGGCCGCGGTCAGCGACAGGCGCTCGGCCACGCTGAGCTGGCCGACTTCACTGGCCACGCCCGGGTAGGTGATGCCGTCCACACCGGCCTCCAGCAGGTAGCGCACCAAACCGCGCAGCGCCTTCTCATCGGGCTGGCCAGCGGTATCGAAAGGGGTGGGAAGCACGGGGAAGACCCCGGAGAGGGAAGCAGGAGAGGTCACGTCGTCGATCCAGTTCGTTTGGTTAATTTGTTCCGTTGAATGGAACTTTTATTGTAGACCATCCAAAATTCGGCGCGCAAGTTCCATTCATCGGTACTTACCCTGAGTCGACCTCCCCTAGAATTCCGGCATCCCACCATGTCAGACGCCGCACCCACCGCCTCCATTTCCGCCACCAACACCCCGGGCCTCGGGGTGCTGGAAAAGGCCATGGCCGTGCTGAACCTCGTGTCGGCGGCGCGTGCGCCCATGACCTTCACGCAACTGCAGCGCGCCTCGGCCCTGCCCAAGGCCACGCTGCACCGCATGCTCGGCACGCTGGTGAACGAAGGCCTGCTGCGCCACGACAGCTACAACAAGACCTTCCAGCTCGGGTTCCGTTTGCTGGAACTCGCGCACGAGGTCTGGAGCGACTTCGACCTTCGCGTGGCCGCGCAAGACGAGCTGGTGCGCCTGCGCAACGCGTTCGACGAGAGCGTGCAACTCGTGGTGCTGAGCGGCCAGCAGATGGTGGTGGTGGCCGGCGAAGACGCCAGCCGCGAACCGCAGGCCGCTTCCAAAGTGGGGCTGCGCCTGCCCATGCACGCCAGCGCCGCGGGCAAGGCCATCGCCGCCCACCTGGCGCCCGCGCAGCAGGCTCAGTTGCTCGCGGCCTCGCCACGGGAGCGCTTCACCGAACACAGCATCGTCGACGAGCAGGCGCTGCGCGCCGAACTCGACCTCACCCGCGCGCGTGGCTACGCGCTGGAAGTCGGCGAATACGACGCCGGGCGCGTGAGCGTGGCCGCGCCGGTGTTCGATTACGAAGGCCGGCCCATTGGCGCGGTGGCCGTGACGGCCAACGCCGCGCAACTCGACGCGCGGCGCGCGCACGGCCTCTCGGCCGAACTCATTGGCGCGGCCCGCGCCATCACGCACAGCGCGGGCGGCCAGCCGATGTCGCTGCTGGAGCACCCCGAACCGCCGAACGCACCCACGCCCGAAGTGCGCGCGATTGGCGAAGCGCACGCGCTGCTGGGCGAAGGCCCGGTCTGGTCTCCGCGCGACAACGCGCTGTACTGGGTGGACATCCTCGCACCCGCCATCCACCAGCTCGACGCCGCCAGCGGCGCGCTGCGCGAGACCCGGTTGGGGTCGATGGTGAGCATGGTCGTGCCCATGGCCTCGGGCGGTCTGCTGCTCGCCACACCCGCGGGCCTGATGGCGATGGCGCCCGACTCCGGCCGCATGACGCTGTTCGCCCACCCCGAATCCACCCGCCCGGGCAACCGCTACAACGACGGCAAGTGCGACCGGCGCGGCCGCTTGTGGATCAGCTCGATGGACATGGGCGCCATGGCCAACCGGGGCAACCTGTTCCGCGTCGATCCGGACGGCGGTTGGGAGAAGGTCGACAGCGGCTTCACGGTGCCCAACGGCCTGGGCTTCAGCCCGGACAACACGCGGATGTATTTCACCGACACCTTCCGCAAGACCATCTACGAATACGACTTCGACCTCGCGGCCGGCACCATCGCAAACCGCCGCCCGCTCGTGGTGTTCGGCGCGGCCGACGGCAAGCCCGACGGCCTCACGGTGGATGCCGAAGGCTGCCTCTGGGTCGCGGTGTGGGACGGCTGGGAACTCGCCCGCTTCGCGCCCGATGGCCGCGAGCTGATGCGCGTGCGCCTGCCGGTGCCACGCCCCACCAGTTGCTGCTTCGGCGGCGCCGATCTCGGCACGCTCTACGTCACCAGCGCCTCGGTGCGGCTGGGCACGCAGGCGCTGGCGAGCGCGCCGCTGTCGGGCGCGCTGTTCGCGCTGGAAGTGCCGGGCGTGCGCGGCCTGCCCGAAACCACCTTCGCGGGCTGAACACCGGGCCCGTTCACGGCAGCGTCACACAAGCCGGCCACAGTGCGGGCTTCGTGAACGATGCCGTGGACGAGATGCTCAACAAGACCGAGAAAGGCCGTGCCGAGTTGCAGCCCGGGCAACGCAGCCTCACACAACGCGAGCGCGCGGTGCTGCTCATGGCCGATGGCCGCAAACCCGATGCCGACCTCTTCGCCCTGTTCGACGAGCACGGCCCCGCGCTGGTCGCGGGTTTGCTGGCGCGCGGCTACCTCGTCGAGGAAACACCCACGCCCGCCCCTGCCCCGCAGCGGCCCGCCGTGTCGGCCGATGCCTTCTCCGGCCCACGCTCGATGGCCAGCGCGCGCATGTTCCTGTTCGACCTGAGCGAGCGCATGTTCGCCCCGCGCGACAAGGCCATGGCTCAGCGCTACCGCGATGCCCTGCGCGAAGCGCGCGACCTGCACGCCATGCTCGCGGTCAGCCGCGAGATGACGGCCGACGTGGAACGCATGGCCGGCAGCGAACGCGCCGAGGGCATCCGCGAGCGGCTCGCGCGGCTGCTGCCCGAGTCGGCGTTGGAGACGTCCTGAACGGCGGGTGAGGGGAACCCGCCTTGCTCGGTGGCAAGTGGTTACAGAGGGATCGGAAGCACGCCCTAGAATCCGGGTTTCAACTGACGAGACACCGATGACCACTGCCAAGAAACAAACCGCCTTCAACCGTGCCCTCACGCCCAGCCCCGCGCTGGCCGCCGTGATCGGTTCGACGCCTCAACCCCGCACCGAAGTTGTGAAGCTCATGTGGGAATACATCAAGGCCAACAACCTGCAGAACCCGGCGAACAAGCGCAACATCCTGGCGGACGCCAAGCTCAAGGCCGTCTTCGGAAAAGATGAAGTCACCATGTTCGAGATGACCGGGCTGGTGGGCAAGCACCTGAGCTGACCCAAGGCGGCGATCGGCCCGGTGGGAGTGATCATCACTCTATCCGCAAGGAGCGCCGGGCCAGGGACCAACTGATCGAAAGGGAATCAATGGTCGCGCACAATGGCCCGCCATCCCGTGCCGTGCCATGGATGCGGCCTTCGATGGCGCAGTTTGAGTCGCCCGCCGCGGTCTCCACCAAGCCCCGCGGGATGCCGGCCAGCTTGATCTTCGCTCTTCGAGCCCAATGCGTATCCGGTTGGCCCGCATAGGTCCCGGAATTCACATAGATGAAGCGGTCGGCGGGTATGCCTTGCGCAAACGGGCCGCGGAAGTTGAACGATCCGTCCGCCAGCGCGGGCCCGAGAGGCATGGTGATGGCGAACGATAGGGACTCCGCCGTCGACGTGTACGGCGGCAGCAGGCCATCGCGGCCGTGCTGCACGGCAAACAGGACCCCGGATGGGACCGCCGTGAGCACCAGGATGATTTGAAGTTCGGCTGTTGTTCCGCTCTGCATGGCTTCCGGGTGACAAGCTCAGGAGGAGACATCGTAGTCGAGCGGCCACCCACGCCCGTTCCCGTGAACTAGAATCCCATCGGTCAGGAGAGCGCTTCCCTTGCGGAGGCCGCCGAAGGCGCAGGAGGTTGCTCACGCAGCCCTGAACGCTCAGGCAAAAGGACTGGCAAACATGGGCTGCGAAGCCCGTGTACCCCCCTGGAGAGAGGCCGCTCCTCGAAGCGGCCCACCGAAGGAGCAAACGCGGCATCGCCCGCGTGAATCTCTCAGGTAAAGCGGACAGTGGGGCAGCGCACGGATGAACCGTGTTTCGCCCCACCGGGGCCTGCCCCTTTGCCCGAGAGCTTTCCGTGTCCGACGCCGAACTCCTCCAGACCCCGCTGCACGCCCTCCACCTCGAACTCGGCGCCCGCATGGTGCCTTTCGCCGGCTATTCGATGCCGGTGCAATACCCCACGGGCCTGATGGCCGAACACCTCCACACCCGCAAGGCCGCCGGCCTGTTCGACGTCTCGCACATGGGCCAGCTCAAGCTCGTCGGCCCCGACGCCGCGGCGGCCTTCGAATCGCTCATGCCGGTCGATGTGATCGATCTCGGCGTGAACAAGCAGCGCTACGGCCTGCTGCTCAACGACGAGGGCGGCATCATCGACGACCTGATGTTCGTCAACCGCGGCGATCATCTGTTTGTCATCGTCAACGGTGCGTGCAAGGTCGGCGACATCGCGCACATGCAGGCCCGCATCGGCTCGCGCTGCCAGGTCATCCCTCTGCCCGACCGCGGCCTGCTCGCGCTGCAAGGCCCGCTGGCGGTGGACGCGCTGCAACGCCTCGTGCCCGGCGTCGACAAACTGGTGTTCATGACCGGTGGTGCCTTCACCTGGCAAGGCGCCGACCTGTTCATCACCCGCAGCGGCTACACCGGCGAAGACGGCTTCGAGATCTCCGTGCCTGGAGACCGCGCCGACGCCTTCGCCCGCGCCCTGCTCGGCCAGTCCGAGGTCATGCCCATCGGCCTGGGCGCGCGCAACTCGCTGCGCCTCGAAGCCGGCCTGTGCCTCTATGGCAACGACATCGACACCACCACCACCCCGGTGGAAGCCGCGCTCAACTGGGCCATGCAGAAAGTGCGCCGCACCGGTGGCGCGCGGGCGGGCGGCTTCCCAGGCGCGGCGCGCGTGCTGGCGCAGCTCGACGGCACCGAAGCCCTGCCGCGCAAGCGCGTGGGCCTGGTTGCGCTCGAACGCGTGCCGGTGCGCGAACACACCGAACTGCAAAGCATGGACGGCGAGACCATTGGCGAAGTCACCAGCGGCCTGCTCGGCCCCAGCGCCGACAAGCCCGTGGCCATCGGCTATGTGAGTCCGGCGCACGCGGCCATCGGCACGCGCGTGCAGGCCATCGTGCGCGGCAAGGCCGTGCCCATGGAAGTGAGCGCCATGCCGTTCGTGCCCACCCGCTATTACCGCGGCTGAGAATTCCTTTCCGTCTTTCCGTTTTTCTTCCTCTTATTTCAAGGAGCCTCCTCATGACGATCAAGTACACCGAAGACCACGAATGGATCAGCGTTGACGGCGGCATCGCCACCGTCGGCATCACCGTGCACGCGCAGGACGCGCTGGGCGACGTGGTGTTCGTCGACCTGCCCGAAGTCGGCAAGACCTTCGCGCAGAAAGACGTGGCCGGCGTGGTCGAGTCCGTGAAGGCCGCGGCCGACGTCTACATGCCCATCAGCGGCGAAATCACCGAAGTCAACGAAGCCCTGCGCGCCGACCCGTCGCTGGCCAACAGCGACCCGCTCAAGGCCGGCTGGTTTTTCAAGGTCAAGCTGTCCGACCCCGCGCAAGTCGACGCACTGCTCGACGAGACCGCCTACAACACGTTTGCCGCAGGGCAGTAAGAGAAACCACCCCAGCCGCCGGAGCCTTTCATGCTGATGCCCTCTGTCAAACCCCTCGGTGAACTCGAGAACCCGTCCGAATTCGTGGCACGCCACATCGGCATCGGGCAAGCCGATGAAGCGCTCATGCTCTCGGTCATCGGCGAGGCTTCGCGCCGCGCGCTGATCGAAGGCATCGTGCCGCGCAGCATCGCGCGCAGCCAGGGCATGCAGCTGCCACCGGCCGTCACCGAAGCCGCCGCGCTGGCCGAACTGAAGGCATTGGCGCAGAAGAACCGCGTGCTCAAGAGCTTCATCGGCCAGGGCTACCACGGCACGCACACACCCGGCGTGATCCTGCGCAACGTGCTCGAGAACCCCGCCTGGTACACCGCGTACACGCCCTACCAGGCCGAAATCTCGCAAGGCCGCATGGAAGCGCTGGTCAACTTCCAGACCATGGTGACCGACCTCACCGGCATGGCCATCGCCAACGCGTCCATGCTCGACGAAGCCACCGCCGCCGCCGAAGCCATGACGCTGGCCAAGCGCTCGGTGAAGGCCAAGGGCAACACGCTGGTGGTGTCGGGCGACATCCACCCGCAGATCATTGAAGTGGTGCAGACCCGCGCGAAACCGCTGGGCCTCACGGTGAAGATCGCCATGTCCGGCGAAGAGTGGGACAACCTGCTCGCGGGCGACGACTACTTCGCCGCTTTCACGCAATACCCCGCCTCCAGCGGCTGGCTGCAGGACTGGACGCAAGACGCCGCTATTGCGCACGGCAAGAACGCCGCCTTCATCGTGGCCGCCGATCTGCTGGCGCTCACGCTGCTCAAGTCCCCGGGTGAGATGGGCGCCGACATCGTGGTCGGCACCACGCAGCGCTTCGGCATGCCCATGGGCGCGGGCGGCCCGCACGCCGGCTACATGGCCTGCCGCGACGAGTTCAAGCGCTCGCTGCCCGGCCGCCTGGTGGGCGTGAGCGTGGACGTGCACGGCAAGCCCGCTTACCGGCTCGCATTGCAAACCCGCGAGCAACACATTCGCCGCGAGAAGGCCACCAGCAACATCTGCACCGCGCAGGTGCTGCCAGCCGTGGTGGCCAGCATGTACGCCGTGTACCACGGCCCGCAAGGCCTCAAGCGCATCGCGCAACGCGTGGCGGCCTACACCGCCATCCTGTCCAAAGGCCTGGCGCAACTCGGCTACACCGACACGCACCACAATGAAAAAGGCGTGTTCGACACGATCAGCCTGCACACCAAGGAACACACCGACGCCCTCATGGCGCGCGCTGTGGCCGAAGGCGTGAACCTGCGCAAGGCCTGGGACGAATACATCATCATCTCGCTGGACGAAACCACCACGCGCGACGACATCCAGCAGTTGTGGACGATCTTCGCACCGTATGGCCAGGCGCTGCCCACGTTCGATGCGTTCGAAAAAGGTGTGGAGCCGCTCATCCCCACCGACCTGCGCCGCACCAGCGACTTCCTCACGCACCCGGTGTTCAACTCGCACCACAGCGAAACCGGCATGCTGCGCTACATCCGCGCGCTGTCCGACAAAGACCTCGCGCTCGACCGCAGCATGATCCCGCTGGGCTCGTGCACCATGAAGCTCAACGCCACGAGCGAGATGATCCCCATCACCTGGCCCGAGTTTGCGAACGTGCACCCGTTCGCCCCGGCCGACCAGTTGCAGGGCTACCAGTTGCTCGACGAACAGCTGCGCGCCTGGCTCTGCCAGGCCACGGGCTACGCCGGCATCAGCCTGCAGCCCAACGCGGGCTCACAAGGCGAGTACGCCGGCCTGCTGGTCATTCAGGCGTACCACGCCTCGCGCGGCGAGAGCCACCGCAACATCTGCCTCATCCCGAGCAGCGCGCACGGCACCAACCCCGCCAGCGCGCAGATGGTCGGCATGCAGGTGGTCGTCACCAAGTGCGACGACAACGGCAACGTCGACATGGCCGACCTCCAGGCCAGGTGCGAGCAGTACAGCGACAAGCTCGCGGCGGTGATGATCACCTACCCCAGCACGCACGGCGTGTTCGAAACGACCGTCAAGGAACTCTGCGCACTGGTGCACCAGCATGGCGGCCGCGTGTACGTGGACGGCGCGAACATGAACGCCCTGGTGGGCGTGGCCGCACCGGGCGAATTCGGTGGTGACGTGAGCCACTTGAACCTGCACAAGACCTTCTGCATCCCGCACGGCGGCGGCGGCCCGGGCGTGGGCCCGGTGTGCGTGGTCGACGACCTCGTGCCCTTCCTGCCCGGCCACGCGGCGGGCGGCCTGGCGGTGAACGGGGTGGGCGCGATCAGCGCCGCACCGCTGGGCAACGCGGCCGTTTTGCCGATCAGCTGGATGTACATCCGCATGATGGGTGCCGATGGTTTGAAGCACGCCACCGAAGCCGCCATCCTCGCGGCCAACTACATCAGCAAGCGCCTGGCGCCGCACTACCCCACGCTGTACGCCAGCGCCAACGGCCACGTGGCGCACGAGTGCATCCTGGACCTGCGCCCGCTCAAGGACACCAGCGGCGTGATGGCCGAAGACGTGGCCAAGCGCCTGATGGACTACGGTTTCCACGCGCCCACGCTGTCGTTCCCGGTGGCCAACACGCTGATGGTGGAACCCACCGAAAGCGAAACGCTGGACGAGATCGACCGCTTCATCGACGCGATGATCGCCATCCGCGAAGAGATCCGCCAGGTCGAACAAGGCCACTGGCCGCAGGACGACAACCCGCTGAAGAACGCGCCGCACACCGCCACCAGCCTGATGAAGGCCGACTGGCCACACCCCTACGGGCGCGACGTCGGCGCGGCCAGCGCATCCACCCGGGCGCAAGCCAAGTACTGGCCGCCCGTGGGCCGTGTCGACAACGTGTACGGCGACCGCAACCTGTTCTGCAGTTGCGTGCCGCTGAGCGACTACGCGGGCGACTGAGCCCGGCGGTTCACTTGCCGCCCGCGCGCCACTGGCGGCGCCAGATGGCGTTCAGGTCGATCAGCATCGGCCCGGGCGGCTGGCCAAAACTCTGCTCCCGGTTGTTCTGGTGCACCAACCCATACACGCGGCCCTGCGCCGCGTCGTATAGCAGCACCGCGTTGTTGTCGCCGCAGTCGTGCGGCATGCAGAACGCGGCCACGGTGTAGTCCACCCCGCCGATGCGCTGGCGCGTGAGGTCCGGTGCGGGGCCGTTCATCTCGGCCAGCCAGGGCGTGCGCGCCAGCGGCCCCAGGGCCCTCATGTAGGACGGCTTGAACGCCGGATCGCGGATCAGCTCCGACGGGTGCCTGGCCGTGCCGGACGCGATGGGTGCCCGGGCCGCTGCCGCGGCCTGCTTCGCCTCTTGCTGCTGCGCCACCGCCTGCTGGTTGGCGGCAGCGTTGCAGTGGCGGAACTTCGCCTTGCCCAGCGCTCCGAGATTCTTCATGACCGCCGGGTCGCCATCGAGCTGGATGAACTGGCCCCTGGCGTCGGCATTGACCGAGGCGATCACATCGAACTTGCCTTGCACCTGCCCCAGCAGCGCCACGCGGAACTCCGGCGGCGGGTTGTTGCCGAAATAGCTGAACGCCGAGTCCAGGTTGGCCACCGTCATGCGCTGGTTGCCCTGCTCGATCAGCATCTGCCGCTCCTGCACCAGCACCCGCGGCGAATCGGGTCGCGCGCAGTCCACCGCGTAACGCCCGCCAAAGCTGGTCATCACGTCGGGCCGCAAGCCTTGCGCGCTCGCCGTCGACGCCGCCATCAGCCCGAGCACGCCCAACCACCCCACGCTCCACCACCTGTTGCAGCCAGCCATGTCGTTCTCCTCGTGAACGTCCGACCCTGATCCGCGCATGCTAGACCTCGGCCGTGGCGGCGTCCACTCCACACAGCGCCCCCGGACAAGCCCCACGCCGTAAGATCAACGCTCCCCATGAACACTTCCTCCCCCCGCGTGCTGAGCCTCATCCCGCCGATGACGCAGCTCAACACGCCCTACCCCTCCACCGCCTACATCACCGGCTTCCTGCGCACGCGCGGGGTTGACGCCGTGCAGGCCGACCTGGCGCTGGCGCTGGTGCTCCAGCTCTTCACCGCCAAAGGCCTCGACGCCATCCGCGAGCGCGCCCTGGCCCAACCCGAAGCCGATCGCAGCGGCAGCGTGCACGCCTTCCTGGACCAGTTCGCGCGCTACCGCAGCACCATCGCCCCCGTCATCCGCTTCCTGCAAGGCGGCGACTCCACCCTGGCCCACCGCATCGCCGCGCGCGAACTGCTGCCCGAAGGTCCGCGCTTCAACGCGCTGGAGGTGTACGTGGACGCCGAACTTGGCGAAGAAGGCGGCGATCCACTCGCCTGGGCCTTCGGCGCCCTCGGCGTGCAGGACAAGGCGCGCCACCTCGCCACCCTGTACCTCAACGACCTGGCCGACGTGCTGCGCGACGCGGTGGACGAGCGCTTCGCCTTCGTGCGCTACGCCGAATCGCTCGCCAGCAGCCAGCCCAGCTTCGACCCCATGGCCGATGCCCTTGCCGCGCCCTTCACGCTGGTGGACGAGGTGCTGCACACGCTCACGCTCGCCACGCTGGCCGAACACAAGCCCGACGTGGTGCTGCTCTCCGTGCCTTTCCCGGGTGCGTTGTACGCAGCGCTGCGCATCGCGCAGACCATCAAGGCGCACAACCCACAGATCACCATTGCGCTCGGCGGTGGCTTCGTCAACACCGAACTGCGCGAACTCGCCGAGCCGCGCGTGTTTCACTTTGTGGACTACGTGACGCTGGATGCGGGCGAGCGGCCGTTGCTGGCGCTGCTGGAGCATCTGCAGGGCAAACGGTCGAAGCAGAGGCTGGTGCGCACCTTCGTGCGCGAAGAAGACACCGGTGCCGTGCGCTACATCAACTTCGTCGAGCCCGACGTGTCCTTCGAAGACATCGGCACGCCCACCTGGGACGGTCTGCCGCTGGACAAATACCTGAGCCTGCTCGACATGCTCAACCCCATGCACCGCCTCTGGAGCGACGGGCGCTGGAACAAACTCACCGTGGCGCACGGCTGCTACTGGAAGAAGTGCAGCTTCTGCGACGTGAGCCTGGATTACATCAGCCGCTACGAAACCGCGTCCGCGTCCACGCTGGCCGACCGCATGGAAGCCATCGTCAATGAAACCGGCCAGACCGGCTTCCATTTCGTGGACGAAGCCGCGCCCCCCAAGGCGCTCAAGGCCCTGGCCGACGAGCTGCTGCGCCGGCAGTTGCCGGTGTCCTGGTGGGGCAACATCCGCTTTGAAAAAACCTTCACGCCCGAGCTGTGCCAGGTGCTCGCCGACAGCGGCTGCATCGCGATGAGCGGCGGCCTCGAAGTGGCGAGCGACCGGCTGCTCACGCTGATGAAGAAAGGCGTGTCCATCGAACAGGTGGCGCGCGTCACCAAGGGGTTTTCCGACGCGGGAATTCTGGTGCACGCCTACCTCATGTACGGCTTCCCCACCCAGACCGTGCAGGACACGGTGGACTCGCTCGAATACGTGCGCCAGCTGTTCGAAAACGGCTGCATCCAGAGCGGCTTCTTCCACCGCTTCTCCTGCACCGTGCACTCACCCGTGGGCCTGGATCCGGCCGCGTACGGCATCGAGTTGATACCGCTGCCCGAGGTGACGTTTGCCAAGAACGACATCGGCTTCATCGACCCCACCGGCGTGGACCACGATGCGCTGGGCGTCGGGCTTCGCAAGGCGATCTACAACTACATGCACGGGATCGGGCTGGATGAGGATGTGCGGGGGTGGTTCAGTCACTTGCATGAGCCGGTGCCGCGCACGCGGGTGAAGAAGCGGTTTGTGGAGAGGGCGTTGGAGTTGCAAGAGAGAGGTTGACACCTTGCATGGCAACCTCCAATTTCCATGGTGAAAGTTCAGCTTTCGGAAGATTTGATCAGAATTTGCTTAGATTGGTGGTTATACAACTCACCGCGAAATTCTTTACTAGTTGTGCCGAAGGGGTATGCGAGACATCACGACCTTATCTCTAGGCTCAGGAACTCCAGCCTCTTCGAGAAGTTTATAAAATGCTTTTGCCATTTCTCGCGGATGATTGGTCGGTCCAATGATGATGCGATCAAGAAATTTTGGTATTTCCAAACCGAACAATCCTTCCTCTGGAAAATCCTTTAAGGGAATCTTATAAATAACTTGAGGAGTACCGCCGACTAGTTCAACCGAACAGGCAAGCCTATCTGATTTTTCGAGCACAGGGGAATGGACGACGCGCCATTCCATCTCCTCTTCAAAGCCTGGATGCTTAGTACAAAGCACGGCCGTTCGAAACATTTGAAATATCCAGCCCTGAAGAGCACTGCTACCCACCTCGCGCAGATATTCAAGTTCATTATTCACATTGTCGACAATCGATGCAAAATGCTTCGTAAAATTTTCACGATCTGCGTAGAGGACAGGATTCGAATAAATCTGCAGAGCATCGGACTCCCTAGCCAAAACACCACCATTAACGACAATAGCAACGCCTGTTTTACCTCCATAAGCACGCCACATTGAAAGCCGCCCAAGCTCATCTTCACTGCTTCTATGCTCAGAAAAGCACGTGAGGTATGTTTGGGTTTGAAAGTGGGGTCTCCATGCATCAAAAGATTCTTCTACCGCAGCTCGTAATTTGGGGGAAATCAAATTCAAACAGGATTGGAACCTTTTGCCAACATCGGTATATTTGTAGGTATTAGTCAGACAGTCCAATCCATGCTCAACCTCTCGAAAATCGTTCATGAGTGTGGTGCTGCGCATCCATACCTCCCCCTTGCGAAGTATAGACATGGCCACTTCGGCACTTGTATAGTGAACAAAGCGCGCGCCATGACTACGGATGTTGCTGAACTTCTCCCAAGCATAGGGATAAAAAATAGCATTCATTCGGTCGACATTCACAATCATTCGATTTTTTCCCAGGTTTATTTCTTCTGTCGATCGCATCTATCGAGACGCAATAGTTACGCACGCCACCTAATCCATCACCATGGCCGATAGGGAATTGAAGAATTTTGCACAGTATTCATTCCAGAAACTTTGGGAGAAAAAAACTCTTGGAATGATCGCATCGAAAGGTTAGTGTGAACCGTTGGTCCCAAATATGCTTCATCAATGCAGAATTTCCCACCCGCATCATGAGGCAAATCCAGTGCCATATACGGCACTAACATGGAGGCGCCCATGCGATACCCTGTACCTGCTCGCACGGGGCCGGGTTGAAGCGAGGAAACCAAGCGCCATTCACATTCCTCGTGAAAGGCAGCATTCTTTAACAGCGCCGCAATTCTGAAGAGATCTCTTTCTGTGAGGTCAAAAGCTGGATAGTAGTCTTGCCCATGAGGACAACTAACCGTCCTTCCAAACTCAAGAGCATGGTCAGCGATTGCCCGAACGACACGGCCAGCAATAGCCTTTTGCGCGGTTCGCTCATAGATGCATTTTCCAAGCTGGAAGGTTTGATCAAGATTCTTTAGATGCTCAGTATTAAAACCGAGACTGACACCTTTACCATCTGGACAATAACCCCTCCATTGGCTAAGCTGGTTTCCTCGCTCACTGAAGCAGACGACATACTGTGAGGAACCTTCAAGCAAGCGCCAACGAATCCAATCAATCATTTGATAAAAAACCGCTTCACCAGCACTCTCATGCTTCGATTGAATATCACATGCTTGTACCAACAGGTCACAGGCATTTTTTAACTCCTGTGCGTCTGACATAAACCTGATCTCAGATGCCCACAATTGTCCTTTGGTGAGAATTGACAATACGCTGTCCAAGGACGTGTAGTGATAAAGACGCTGTGGCGCGGGAATGGCATAAAGTGCGTCAGCTTGCTGGCGAATTCGCATCCGTTGTGTTCCTTAAGTATGTGATGGGCTGTGCGGCTCGCGCGTATCGGTAGTTCGAGCATGCAATATCACGGACCGAGTACCCTTCGTTCTACGCTATTGTTTCAAGTGATTCTGCGATACCCAATTGATTGCAGAGCAAGCTTGTACATCGCTTGACGACGCCTGTATGCCTGTAAACGCTGGACGTCTTTCAGACGGATGTCGGCTCGAGAAGTGCCACAGGGGCAGGTGCCAGCACTGCCACGCAGGGTCCGAAAGCGCTTTCAGCTAACGGTAGGCTTCAAGATGGGATTTAGCTGGTGGGCCTCAGTAGCTCCCAAGCCTCCACCCCAAGCGCATCCGCCAAACGCTCGATATTGCCCAGCGACACATTCCAGACGCTGCGCTCGATAGCCGACACATACGTCCTGTCCAGCTCACAAGCATGAGCCAGTGCTTCCTGCGACCATCCCCTCTCAACCCTCAGCGTGCGCACATGCCACGCAAGTGTTCCTCTCAGATCACTTTTTGCGGGCTTCTTCTTGGGAGGTGTTGGTTTTGCAGACACCTTGCGAGGATTGCAAACTGATATATTTGCATCTACGGAGTTTGCTACTCATATGTGAGGGATTTTTGACTTCGTGTCACGCAACCCAGGAGGACCATGAGATCGCCCAACGATGCAACCACTACCGCGCCAAGCAACGTATGCACGCGCGCCGAAACCGCACCACTCGCCCCTCACCTCTTCACGCTGGCCCATCAAGCCGCCAAGCAGGTGTCCCACCTGTCCACCACGCTGGACACCCAAGCCTTTCTCGACAGCATGCTCGAACCCGAGAACGAAGAAGACAAGGCGGCGCTCTTCGCGCCGCTGCCGCAATTGCTCGTCTTGAAACACGCCCTCAACGCCGACATGCAGCGGCAGGTGAAAGCCTTGGCGCACACCACCGATGCACTGTGCGCCTGCGCCGGTGTGGTGGGCTCCCTCTCGCTAGCGGATGAGCGAGTCCCCTGAAGATGCGCCGTGAGCTTCGATGTCAGGGCTTTTGGGGACACACGGCTTAAGCCAGAGCCGCGGATTTGAGCGGCGCGGTCTTGATGATCCCCGCCCGCTCAAGCTCGGCAATCTCCTCGTCGCTCAATCCAGCCCTGGACAGCACCGCATGGCTGCCCTCCCCCAGCGCCGGTGCGCCCGCTTCGCTCGCGCCACCATCCTGCTCCGCCGCAAAGCCGATGCCCCGCGTGCGCACTTCGCGCCCGTCCTGCCGAAAGCGGTAATCGGGCAGGTTCACGCAACCGGTGTCGTCCACTTCCTGCAAAAATTCTTCAAGCTTGCGCACGCGGCCAGCGGGCACGCCGGCGCTGGCCAGGGCGTCTTCCAGTGGCGCCGCGCTGCGCAGCGCAAAGGCGGCTTGCAGTTGAGCGGCGACATAGTCGCGGTCGTTGGGCACCACGAAGCCATTGGGCGCGTTGAACGCCTTCAGGTCCAGCGCGCGCGCGTCTTCGCACAGGGCTTCGACGCCGAGTACGGCTGCCAGCCTGCGGAACTGGGCAGGCGTGTTCGCCGCCACGGCGATCCAGCCGTCCGCGCACTGGTAGGTGTCTGCCGCGGGGCTGCCGGTGTAACCACGGTTGCCCACGCGCCGCGTCGCGGTGCCATCGGTGAGATAGGCGCAGGTATTGGGGTACATGAGCATCAGCGAGGCCTGGACCATCGAGGCGTCGATGTACTGTCCGCTGCCTTCCCGGGCCTTGCGGTGCAGCGCGGCCACGATGGACAGCGCGCCCAGCATGCCGACCGCCACGTCGATCACCGGAAAACCGACCTTGAGGGGCGGTGCATCCTCGCCCTCGCCGGACATCATCATCATCCCGGTCAGCGCCTGCACCACGTGGTCGTAGGCGCCGCGCTGTGCCCAGCTGCCTTGCTGGCCGAACCCCGAGATCGAGCAGTAGACGATGTCTTCCTTCACGGCCTTGATGGACGCGTAGTCCAGGCCGTAGCGCGCCACCACGCCAGGGCGGAAGTTCTCGATGAACACATCCGTGGACGCCGCCAGCGAACGGATCAACTCGGCACCAGCCGCCGTGCGGATGTCCAGCGCAAGGGATTGTTTGCCGGCGTTGATCACGGAAAACCCCGTGGGCGTGTCGGTGTCTTCGCCGCCCTTCATGGAGCGCATGACTTCACCGGCAATGGGCGGCTCCACCTTGATCACTTCGGCGCCGAGCTGCGCGAGGTAGAACGACGTGAGGGGCCCCGCGATCACGTGCGAGAGATCGAGAACACGGATGCCTTCAAGTGGTTTGGACATGGTGCCTGTCTTTCGTTCAACCAGCGGTGATGCCGGTCAGTTTGATGATGTCGGCCCACTTGCGGAATTCGCCGCGGACGAAGGCCGCGTCGGCCTGCGGGCTCGCGCTCTGGGTCACGCTGTTGCCGGACGCTTCGAACTGGGCCGCGATCGCCGGTGACTTGAGCGTCTGCGTGGCAGCGGCGTAGAGCTTGTTGACCGCTTCGGCCGGCGACTTGACCGGCAGCCACAGGCCAAACCAGAACTCCTGCACGGCCAGGTCGCTGCGCAGCACCGACTGCAAGGTGGGCACCTGCGGCAGCTGTGCCATGGGTGCCGCGCTGGTCACGGCCAGTGCGCGCAGTTTTCCACCCTTGACCTGCGGGATCGCCGTGCCGGCGATGGTGAAGGCGAAGGCGCTGTCGCCTCGCAGCAGCGAGAGCGGTATTTCGACCGATCCTTTCAGGGGCAGGTGCACCGCGCTTGCGCGCAGCAGCGAAACCAGGGTGGCGCCGCCCAGGTGGGCCGCTGAACCGATGCCGCCCGAGCTGTAGTTCATCTTGCCGGGCTGGGCCAGCAGCGCGGCGATGAGGTCCTGCACGGTGCGGTAGGGTGAATCGGCCGCCACGACGAGCACACTGGGCGAGGTGCCGACGACCGTGACGGGCGTGAAATCGTTGACCGGGTCGAACTTGAGGCTGGGCTGGAGCGCCTTCTGGATCAGGTGCGAGTTCGAACCCATGAGCGCGGTATAGCCGTCGGCGGGCGCCTGGGCCACGTACTGCGCGGCGAGCACGCCACCCGCACCGACCTTGTTCTCGACCACGATGGGCTGGCCCAGCGCTTCGCCCAGGCTGGGCGCCAGCTGACGCATCTGTACGTCCGGGCCTCCGCCAGCGGCATAGGGCACGATGATGCGCACCGGGCGCGAGGGGTAGTTGTCGGCGGCATGCGCCGCGCTGCTGGCCATGAGGCCCGCGCCCAGGGTGCCCAAGGCGCCCAGGCACAGTTGGCGCCGTTTCATGCTGGGCCCTGCCGATGGGGCCGGTGACGTGAACATCGTTGTCATCTTGTCTCCTTGTGGTTGTGAGGAGATGGTAGGCACGGCGCCCATAATCTGGAAATATCCAATACGAAACCGGCCATTCGGAACCGATATGACAAGCTCCGCGCGCATCAACCGCCTGCAGATACGCCATCTGCAATTGCTGGACCGCATCGAGAAGCTGGGTTCCTTGAGTGCGGCAGCGGCGGCCATCGGCGTGAGCCAGCCGCGCGCGACCAACATGCTGCGCGAGATGGAAGACGCCTTGGGCTGTGCGTTGCTCGAACGGTCATCGCGCGGAACACGGCTGAACGCGGCCGGGTCCATCGCGCTGGAGCGTCTGCGCATCGCGCTGGGTGCCCTGGACGGTGTCTCCGTTGCCCTGCAATACCGCGAGCCCAAGCCCGTGGTTCGCCTGGGCGTGTTGCCGCTGGTGGGCACCGACCGGCTGTGCCGCCTCGTGGCCGATCTGGAAGCCGACGACACCATGCCCAGGCTGGTGCTGAGGGTGGGGACCGTTGGCGAGTTGTTGGCGATGCTGCAGGCGGGTGAGGTGGACTGCGTGATCTGCAGCCTGGACACCAGCCGCGCCGCGGTGCCGGACGGCGAACGCCTGCACGTGCGCAATCTGTGGGAAGAGCCCGTCTTGATCGTGGCGGCCAAGGACAACCCGCTGACCCGCCGGCGCAAGGTGAGCTTGAAGGATCTGCTGCAACACCCCTGGCTTCTTATGGCCGGGCAAAGCGCCAACCGCCAGGCGCTGGAGCGGAAATTCCTCCAGGCCGGGCTGATGCCCCCCGAGCCTCAGGTGGAAACCGATTCGCCGCACATTTGCATCGCGGTGGTGGGCGCGAGCCAGATGGTGGCGGCGGTGCCCGAAAGCGCCTACCGGCAGGCGGCGGACCGCGTGCGCCCGGTGCGCGTGGACTGCGTCTTCCCTGCGTCGTGGATCAACCTGATCACCTTGCGCGACGTGCCCATGCTGCCCTTTGTCGAGCAGCTGGAACAACGCCTGGTGCGGGCCGTTCGTTAGACAACCCCTGAGACGAGCAAACCCTCAGAAACCCACTGCGTACGTCACCAGCGCCGTGTTCGTGGCCGTCGACGTAAAGGCCTCCTTGCGATAGACCCACTGCGCGCTGAGCTGGTGAGTCTTGTCAAAGTCGACCAGGAACCCCAGCGACGCGACCGGGCGGGTCTTGCGCACCTTGTCGTTGAAATCGAACGACTGCAGAGCGGTGACACCGAGGGCACCGTAGTCGCTGGACTTGCGCGACTGGTCGTGTTCGACACCCAGGAAACCCGTGAGCGTGAGCCGCGGCGCCATGCGTCCCGCGAAATGGGAACCCAGCAACACGGACACCGAACGCTCCTTCAGTTCACCATACGACAGCGGCGCCGTGACGCTGGCCGACGCGGCCTCGGCGTACGCGCTCCGTTCGATCTGGATGGCCCGCACACCCACGTACGGGCTGATGCGCCAGGTGTCGTTCACACGGACACCGTGGCTGAAGGTGAGTTGCGTACCGCGTGAGCTGAGATCGGCGGTGCCACTGCCCGGCTCCGAACTCGCCACCACCGGGCGCGTGATGTCGACCTTCTTCTGGCCTTGTCGGTGGGCCAGCCTGACCTGCGCCCCATCCCCATCGGCCTGCGCGTTCCAGACGGCGAACAGGCCCACATCGGGGTTGCCACGGCGGATGCGCACGTTCGCGTCGCCCGTGGCATTCAGGGTCTGCTCCACATAACCACCCAGCCGCAGCGTGGGCCGCACGCGGTAGGACAGCGTGACGATGCCCGACAGCGCCGTGTCGGCCGGTCCTTGCACCGACGTGCTTCTGCCGCTGGCGGCCACGCACACGCCTTTGCTGTCGAAGAGTGCGCAGTCGTAGCTCATGCCGGGGTTCAGGTAGGCCGTCTGCACGGCGAACGCGCTGCGCAAACCGGACGCGTTCACGCGCATGGCGCTTTGCGTGTCGACCGCTGTCGGGCCGGGCGGCAGGGCCGAGGCAAACACCAGGTCGTAGTTGACACCATCGAAGTTCAACGTCCACGCGTAGCCGCCGTAGGTGCCCGAGGTGTTGTTCAACTGGGTGGCGTCCAGGCCAGTGAACACGTCTTCATACGTGCCCGGGGCGACCACCGAGCCGGTGTAGATGCCGACGTTCATGCTGCCGCCGCTCGACACGGCGGACAACTTGCCGTAGTCGCTGGGGCTGAGGATGACGATGTTGTAGTTCGTCGGCAGCACGCTCTGGTTCATGGCCAGCGGCGCGTTGCCGCCCTGGCGGTTGTTCAGCGTGTGGATCGGTCCTGTGTTGTAGATCGACCTGAACTGGCCCGTGATCGTGCCCATGTTGGTCAGCGTGCCGATGGTTCCCACGTTGTAGAAGTGGAAACCCGGTCCGATGGTGCCGTTGTTGACGAACTCGGTGATGCTGCCCTGGTTGAAGAGCGTTTCGTCGCTGGACGAGATCGTGCCGTTGTTGATGAAGGTGATGCCCGTGGCCGATGGCTTGAACCAGACACTCATCGAGTTCCAGGTGTCCAGCGTCACCCCCGCGCCAACCGTGATGGTCTGGTTCGGGTTGTTGATGACCAGTGCCGAGCAGTTGACCGTCACGTCGGCATCGGGCGTGCAGGTGAGGGGTGCGGCCTCGGCTCGAGCGATCAGGAGGCAGGCCGTCAGCGTGGATAAGGCACACACGGACACAGGGCGACGGCTGGCCAGGCGGGCAGTGGCGCGTCCAAAGGTGTATTTCATGAGGGGTCGGTCGATGAAGTTCGAATCGGGTCGGCGCGCACTGCGCCACCTCGGAAACGATACGCCAACGCCGCTGCGGCATTGCCCGGAAATGGCCTCGGTTGACCGCCTTGTTCCATGTTCATACGATGAGAGCCGCTGCCCAATCTTCTGGAGGCCGTATGGACGAAGACCTGGAAACGCTGTCGCGCGAGCAGCTGGTCACCGAGATCACAAAACTGCGCAACGCCATCCGCACGCACAGAGACGCCACGGGGCACGCGCTGTGCTGGCACCACCCCGGTCTCTGGTCACTGCTGCCCGAGAAGGTGTCGCCCGCGCTCGAAGTGCCGGCGTGGCCTCAGTTCATGCGGGGCTGTGTGAGGTACCGCCAGTCGCTGGACGATCAGCTCTCGACAGTGAAGCGAACGAGCGAGGAATACAAAGGCTGACGCAGCGCGCCGGCGCCTGACGACACCCGTCAAGCACTCCGCCGATAAAACGCCAGCGACCCCGCCAGCGCCAGCAACGCCCCGCCGCACACCCGGTCCAGCCACAGCACACCGTTGGCGCGCAGGCGGCGGATGGCCTGAGCACCGGCCGCGGCGTAGCTGAGCATCATCGCGAAATCGATCGCGGCGAAGGTGATGGCCAGTGCCACGTACTGCGGCCACTGCGGCTCGGCCGGGTTGATGAACTGCGGCAGGAAGGCCGAGACGAACAGGTAGCCCTTGGGGTTGGTCACCGCCACCAGGAAACTGCGCAGGAAGATCGCCCGGCGTGTGGGTTCGCCAGTAACCATGGCGGCCTCGCCCTCGGCCGGCAGCGCCAGCGTGCCGGTGGAGCGCAGCATGCGCACGCCGAGGTACGCCAGATACGCCACGCCTACCCACTTCACGACCGAGAACCAGAACTCCGACGCCGCCAGCAACGCGCCCAGTCCGAGGGCCACGGCGGCGATGAGCAGGAAGTCCGACAGCACCGCACCGAGCATGCCGGGCAAGGCGGCCTTCACGCCCATGCGCGAGCCGTTGGACAAGGCCAGCAGCATCGTCGGCCCCGGCGTGGCGATGGCGACGAAGGAGACGGCGGCGAAGAGGATGAGGGTTTCGATCATGGCTTGGTGATCCGGCTGTGCATACGGAAGGAAAGGTCAGCGTCCGACTTTCTGCAGTTGCCTGGCAGCCTGCGCGGCAATCTGCCGCACACCAAGCCGGAAGCCTTCGGAGACTTCGCGCTGTTTGTCCCACACCTGGTCGTAAGAGGCATAGGCATATTGGGGAGCGGCCGGAATCTGATCGTCTGTGCGCTCGCGCGCGTCGGCACCGTAGTAGATGGAATGCGAGTGCAGTTCAGACTGATCGGCTTTGCTGACCACGTCGATGTCGACGTTCAGCCTGGGCAGGTAGTTGGTCGAAAACTGGCCGGCATAGAGCCCGGCGCCAAAGTACCGTGCGGTGACGATGGCGTCCGCATCCGTTTCGATACTCTCGAGAACCACGCTTTCCGGATCGTCTTTGGGTCGCTTCACGTTCCGGATCACCTCCACCGTGTAGCCCAGACGCATGAGCTCTTCACCGAGCGCGGCGGTCATTTCTTCCCCCAGGTGCAAGCCTTGAGCGCGCATCGCCTGGGTGAGGCTGTCGGCGCGACCGCTTTCGATACTGCGCTGGATCAGGAACCCGGGCACTGCGAGGACGCCCCAAGCGCTGCCCCGGTTTTCAATGGTCAATCGCGGCGGCTCCATCACGGCGACCAGCGCAAGCTTTTGCGGCACGGGCCGAATCACCTCCGCTTCGACGGGCTGAGCGGGACGGTTGGCGCAACCCAGCAGGAGCACCAGGGAAGTCAACAGCAGGCCACCGAGTTTTGCAAGTGATGAAGTCATCTGGACATCGGCCAAAGTCGGTGGCGACATTGCCACCGTTGGCTAATGTACGGGAGCCTGACCACGTCGGGGCTCACGCCCCCGCAATCTGCCGCAGCGCCTGTTCGAACACCGCTGCCGGCTGCCCACCCGAAATCAAATGCTGGTCGTTGATGATCACCGCTGGCACCGAGTGGATGCCGTGGCTCTGGTAGAAGGCTTCGCGCTCGCGCACGTCCTGCGCGAACTCGTCGCTGGCCAGAATGGCTTTGGCCCGCGCTTCGTCCAGCCCGACCTCGCGCACGCAGCCCAGCAGCACGTCGTGGTGGCCCATGGCCTCACTGCGGGTGTGGCAGGCGGCCATGAGCGCTTTCTTCAGCGCGTGCTGTTGACCGGGTGCGCCCTCCTCGCCCGCCCAGTGCAGCAGCCGGTGCGCATCAAAGGTGTTCCAGATGCGGCCGCGCCCTTCGGGGTTGAAGGCAAAGCCGACTTCGGCGCCGCGCGCGCGGATGGTGTTGCGGATCTGCGCCTGCTGCTCGGGCGTGGAGCCGTATTTCTCGGCCAGGTGCTCGCCGATGTCCTGGCCTTGCGCGCCCATCTTGGGGTTGAGTTCAAAGGGCTGGAAGTGCAGTTCGGCCTGCACGTTCTCGCCTTGCAGTTTCTGCAGCGCTTCTTCCAGCGCGCCCAGGCCCACGGCACACCAGGGGCAGGAGACGTCGGACACGAAATCGATCTTGAGAGGGGTGTTGGTGGTGTTCATGGCGTCGATGGTAGGCCGGGCCTCATGTCCGCAGGCCCTCCAGGGGCTTGCGCCACAATGGCAGCTTCCCAACGCAGCCCATCCCATGACCGACCGCTACGCCGTTCTTGGCCACCCCATTGGCCACAGCAAATCGCCGCTGATCCACACCCAGTTTGCCCAGGCCACGGGGCAAGACATTCACTACACCGCCATCGAAGCACCGCTCGATGGTTTTGCCGACACCGTGCTGGCCTTTCGAGCCAGCGGCGGGCGCGGCGTGAACGTGAGCCTGCCGTTCAAGCTGCAGGCTTTCGAGATCGCCACCGAGCCCACCGAGCGCGCGCGCCTGGCCGGCGCGGCCAACTGCCTGAAGTTCGTCGACGGCGACCGCATCCTGGCCGACAACTTCGACGGCGTGGGCCTGGTCAACGACATCCAGCGCAACCTGGGCTTTCCCCTGGCCGGCAAGCGTGTGCTGCTGCTGGGCGCAGGTGGCGCCACGCGCGGCGCGCTGCTGCCGATCGCGGCAGAGCGTCCCGCCCTGCTCTCCGTGGCCAACCGCACGCCCGACAAGGCGCACCAGTTGCGGCACGACTTCGCGGCGCACGTGCCATTGCAAACCGGTGGTTACGACACGCTGCTGGGCCAGTCGTTCGACGTGGTCATCAACGCCACGTCCACCGGCCTGTCGCAAGACGCGCTGCCCTTGCCCGATGGCCTGTTCGCGCCCGGCGCACTGGCTTACGAGATGGTCTATGGCAAAGGCCTCACGCCTTTCCTGAAGCAGGCGCAGGCCGCTGGCGTGGCGCGCGTGGCCGACGGCGTGGGCATGCTGGTGGAGCAAGCCGCCGAGGCGTTTCTGTGGTGGCGCGGCGTGCGGCCCGACACCGCCGCCGTGCTGGCACAGCTCACCGTGCCGCTGGTTTAAGCTGCATTCCAAACACCCCTACACACGAAACACACGAGACACCCATGGCGACCCTCTTGCTGCTCAACGGCCCCAACCTCAACCTGCTGGGCACACGCGAACCCGGCGTGTACGGCGCGACCACACTGGCCGATGTGGAAGCGCAATGCCGCGCGACCGCGCAGCGCCTGGGGTACGAGCTGGAGGCGTTTCAGAGCAACCACGAAGGCGCGCTGATCGACAAGATCCACGATGCGGGCAAGCGCTTCAAGACGGGCGAGGTGGCGGGTGTGGTGTTCAACCCCGGCGCGTTCACGCACACCTCGGTGGCAATCTTTGACGCGATCAGCGGCGTGAAGCCCTTGCCGGTGATCGAGATCCACATCTCCAACGTGCACGCGCGCGAGGCCTTCCGCCACCACTCCTATGTGTCGCCAGCGGCGGCGGGCATCGTGGTCGGGTTCGGCACCGATGGCTACACGCTGGCCATCGAAGGCCTGGTGCGCAAGGTCGCAGCAGCAGCAGCAGCGGGCTGACGCCCGGTGCAGGCCCGCCAGTTCGCACAGATCGTGGGCCTTTCGGCCCTGTGGGGGGCATCGTTTCTGTTCATTCGCATCGCCAGTCCGGCGATGGGGCCGTGGGTGCTCGCGGGCTGCCGCGCGGCGCTGGCCAGCATCACGCTGGTGCTGATCATGCGAGCCCTGCGCGAACGCTGGCCGTGGCAACACTGGCGCGAACTGTTGGTGCTCGGCGCGTTGTCGGTGGCCGTGCCGTTCATGGTGTTCGCCTGGGCCGGGCTGTACTTGCCTTCGGGCTACAGCGCGCTGCTCAACACCACGGCGGTGCTGTTCGGCACGCTCTCGTCGGCGTGGATGAAGGAAGACACGCTCACCCGGCGCAAGCTGTTGGGCTGCGTGCTGGGGCTCGTGGGCGTGGGCCTGATCGTGCGGCTGGGGCCGGTGCAGCCCGATGCCACCACGCTGGCCGCGGCGCTGGCCTGCGTGCTGGGCGCAGCCAGCTTTGGCTTCGCCACGCCGCTCATGAAGCGCGCCACCACGCGCATGCAGCCGCTGGCGATTGCGGCGGGCATCCACCTGGTGGCCATGGTGTTGCTCTTGCCGAGCACCCTCTGGGGCCTGCCCGAAGCCCGGTTCACGCCGGCGGCGCTGGGCTCGGTGCTGGTCATGGGCGTGGTCACGTCGGGCATCGCGTACTGGTTGCACCTTCGCATCGTGCGCCACGTCACGCCGGTCGCGGCGCTGAGCCCGATCTTCCTGATTCCGGTGTTCGGCGTGACCTGGGGCCACCTCTTCCTGGGCGAAGCGCTGTCGCCCGGCATCTTCGTGGGCGGCGCGCTGGTGCTGGTGGCCTCTGCCCTGGTGACGGGGTTCAACCCACTGCGGCGCTGGTGGCCCGCCACACCAACACCTTGAGGGGTTTCCCGGCCTATACTGCGGAAATGAACGAAACGGTACATTCCAGACGACGGAGCGCCAGAAGCGCCGCGCCCGCGAAGGAAACCACCCGCACCAACGACCCGGAGCGGACCATGGCCAACATCATGGAAGTGGCCATGACCGAGTTCGCGGAGAAGGGTCTGGCGGGCGCGCGCATCGACGAGATCGCGGCCGCCACGCAGACCAGCAAGCGCATGATCTATTACTACTTCGGCAGCAAGGAGGGCTTGTACCTCGCGGTGCTCGAAGAGTCGTACCGGCAGATGCGGGAGATCGAGAGCCAGCAGCACCTGGAAGACCTCGAACCCGAGGCGGCGCTGCGCAAGCTGGTCGAGTTCACCTTCGACCACCACGCCACCCACGAGAACTACATCCGGGTGGTGATGTCGGAAAACATGAACCGGGGCCAGTACCTGGCGCAGAGCCAGAGCATCCAGCAGCTCAACGTGCCGGCGATTTCGTCGATCCGCAAGCTGTACGAGCGTGGCGTGGCGTCCGGCGTGTTCCGCCCGGGGCTCAACGCCATCGACATCCATGCGTCCATCTCGGCATTGACGTTCTTCAACGTGTCCAACCGCCACACCTTCGGCCTGATCTTCAAGCTCGACATGGCCGATGCGAAGGCGATGGCCGCGCGCCGCGCCGCCATCACCGAGATGGTGGTGCGCTACGTGCGCGCCTGAGGGCCGTCACCCCCAAGCCGCGCCAACTCAGGCGTGGTGGGCGAGTTTGAACACCGCCACCGCATCCACCATCTGAGCCGCCTGCGTCTTCAGGCTGGAGGCCGCCGCGGCGCTCTCCTCCACCAGCGCGGCGTTCTGCTGCGTGGCCTGGTCCATCTGCGTCACCGCTTCGCCCACCTGGGCCACGCCCGAACTCTGTTCGATGCTGGCCGCGCTGATCTCGCCCATGATGTCGGTCACGCGCTGGATCGAGCCCACCACCTCGGCCATGGTCACGCCGGCCTGGTCGACCAGCGCGGTGCCTTGCGCCACGCGGTCCACGCTGGCGGTGATCAGTTCCTTGATCTCCTTGGCGGCTTGCGCGCTGCGCTGGGCCAGGTTGCGCACCTCGCCCGCCACTACCGCGAAGCCACGGCCTTGCTCGCCGGCGCGCGCGGCTTCCACCGCCGCGTTGAGCGCGAGGATGTTGGTCTGGAAGGCGATGCCGTCGATCACGCTGATGATGTCGGCGATCTTCTTCGAGCTGTCGTTGATGCCCTTCATGGTGTCCACCACCTGCGCGACGACGTCGCCGCCCTGCGTGGCCACGGTGGACGCGCTCTTGGCCAGCTGGTTGGCCTGCTGCGCGTTGTCGGCGTTCTGGCGCACGGTGGAGCTCAGCTGTTCCATGGACGCGGCGGTTTCTTCCAGCGCGCTGGCCTGTTGCTCGGTGCGTGCCGACAGGTCGTTGTTGCCCTGGGAGATTTCGGCGCTGGCCGTGGCCACGCTCTCGGCGTTGCCGCGCACGTTGGCCACCACACGCACGAGGCTGTCGCGCATGCCGCTGAGGGCCTGCAACAGCTGGGCGGCTTCATCGCGGCCATCGGTGTCGATCGGTTGGGTGAGGTCGCCGTCGGCGATCAGGCGCGCGTTCTGAGCGGCCTTGCGCAAGGGCACGGTGATCGAGCGGCTGAGCACGAAGGCGGCAGCGGCGCCGAGCAGGAGGGCGAGCACACCGCCCGCGACCAGGATGGTACGGCCCTGGACCGCGTTCTCTTCCGCCTCTTTCAGCGTGGCGTCGTACAGGCCCTGCTGCCGCTCCTCCAGTTTGAGAATGGTGTTGATGTAGGCCTCGGCCAAGGGCTTGAGGTCGCGGTCGAGCGCCACGCTCACGTCCTCGCCGGCGATGCGCGCCTTCATCACGGCGCCGCGGGGTGTGCGGTAGGCCTCGCGCGCGGCGTCGATGTCGGCCAGCATCTTCTTGCCGGTGTCCGAATGCACCAGCTCCAGCATGCGATCGCGCGACGCCTGCGAGATCTTGGAGGTCTCGTCCATGGCGGCCTGCCAGGTTGGAATGCGGCTGGTGTCGGAATCGAGGATGGCCGCGCGGGTGCGCACCCAGTTGATGTCGATGGTCTGGCGCCAGCGCGCGGCCAGCTGGAGTTTTTCGTTCTCGGTCGTGGCCAGTTTGCGCGTGGTGTCGACCAGCTCCTGCAGCCGCCAGACGCCGATGCCGGCCATCAGCGCGGTGATGAGCAACACCAGTCCGAAGGCGACGGCCAGGCGGCTGCCGACCTTGATGTCATTGAGTTTCATGCGGGGAACAAGCTTTCTGGAATGGGATGGGCACAAAGGGGCGGGCACAGGACATCGGGCGCGTCACGGGACGGGCGGCCTGCACAGGCTTGGTGTGGACATCGGTTGATTCGCGCCGATCTTGAGTGCGGGGCATACACACGGAGCGATCCGATGGCCGGCGTTTTCACCTAGGGTAATTACCAATTCGCGTAAAACTAACCAGTTCGTACATTAACAAAACCGAACGAAACAACCCAGGAGACACGCGTGATCCAGAAACTCATCAACGCCTACTGCCGGCTGCTCGCCTGGCTGATGGTGCTGTTTCTCGCCTGCATGGTGGTGATGGTGTTTGGCAACGTGGTGATGCGCTACGGCTTCAACTCGGGCATCACCCTCTCCGAAGAGTTGTCGCGCTGGCTGTTCGTGTGGATGACCTTTCTGGGCGCCGTGGTGGCGCTCAACGAACGCGCCCACCTCGGCACCGATTCGCTGATCTCGCGCCTGCCGGTGCTCGGCCGCAAGCTGTGCCTGGCCGCGAGCCTGGGGCTGATGCTGTACGTGTGCTGGCTGATCTACCAGGGCGCATGGGAGCAGGTGAAGATCAACTGGGAATCCACCAGCGCGGTGATGGAGACCTCGATGGCCTATTTCTACGCCAGCGGCATGCTGTTCGCGCTGCTGGCCGCGCCCGTGCTGCTGCTCACCCTGTGGCGCCTGCTCGCGGGCCAGATGAGCGAGGACGAGCTCATCGGCATCCGCGAATCCGAAGACGTGCCGCCTCCCGGCAAGCCCCAAGCCTGAACGCACAGGAAGACTGACATGACGATCGCTATCTTCCTCGGTGCTTTGCTGGCCGCCATGGCCATCGGCGTGCCCATTTCCTTCGCGTTGCTGCTCAGCGGTGTGGCCCTGATGCTGCACATGGGCATGTTCGATGCGCAGATCCTCGCGCAGAACCTCATTGAAGGCTCCAACAGTTTCCCACTGCTGGCCGTGCCCTTCTTCATGCTGGCCGGCGAAATCATGAACACCGGCGGCCTGTCGCGCCGCATCGTGAACTTCGCGATGGCGCTGGTGGGCCATGTGCGCGGCGGCCTGGGCTACGTGACCATCGTCGCGGCCTGTCTGCTGTCGGCGCTCTCGGGCTCGGCCGTGGCCGACGCGGCCGCGCTCACCGCCTTGCTGCTGCCGATGATGGTGAAGGCCGGCCACGACAAGGCGCGCAGCGGCGGCCTGATCGCGGCGTGCGGCGTGATCGGCCCGATCATCCCGCCCTCGATCGGCTTCGTGATCTTCGGTGTCGCGGGCAACGTGTCGATTTCCAAGCTGTTCCTCGCGGGCATCTTCCCCGGCATCCTGCTGGCGGCGGGCCTGTGGGCCACCTGGTGGTGGACCACGCGGCGCGAGGCCCTGGAGCCGCCGCCGCGCAAGTCGGCGGGCGAGGTGATGGCCGCCATGCGCAGCGCGGGCTGGGCGCTGATGCTGCCGCTGATCATCCTGGTGGGCCTGCGCATGGGCGTGTTCACGCCGACCGAAGCGGCCGTGGTGGCCGCCGTCTACGCGCTGTTCGTGGCCGGCGTGATCTACCGAGAGCTGACGGTGAAGCAGCTCTACGAGGTGTTCCTGAACGCGGCCAAGACCACCGCGGTGATCATGTTCCTGGTGGCCGCGGCGATGGTCTCGGCCTGGCTGATCACGGTGGCGCAGTTGCCCGACCAGATCGTCGCCCTGCTGCAGCCGCTGCTGGACAACCCGACGCTGCTGATGATGGCCATCATGCTGCTGGTGATCGCGGTGGGCACGGCGATGGACATGACGCCCACCATCCTGATCCTCACCCCCGTGCTGATGCCGCTGGTGAAAGCCGCCGGCATCGACCCGGTGTACTTCGGCGTGCTGTTCATCATCAACAACTCGATCGGCCTGGTGACGCCGCCCGTGGGCACCGTGCTCAACACCGTGGCCGGCGTGGGCCGCATGCGCATGGACGACGTCACGCGCGGCGTGCTGCCCTTCATGCTGGTGCAGATGGCGGTGATGTTCCTGCTGGTGCTGTTCCCCTCGCTGGTCATGGTGCCGGCGCGCTGGCTGATCGGCAACTGAGTTCCTTTTTCCATACCCGGCCTGTGCGTGGTGCGCCGCGGGCCGAGGTTCTCAGATTCCAGCGCACTGCCTATCACTTCTTTGGAGACACCATGAAACGTCTGATGCTCAAAACCCTCGTTGCCGCCATCGCGGTGACCGCCTTTGGCGCCGTCCACGCGCAGGACAAGACCATCAAGTTCGCGACCCAGAACCCCAAGGGCCACCCGATCGTGATGGGCATGGAGAAATTCGCCGAGATCGTCGCGGCCAAGTCCGGCGGCAAGATCAAGGTCAACCTGTTCCCCGGCGGCACGCTGGGCAGCGACCAGGCCAACGTGTCGGCCATCCAGGGTGGCACGCTGGAGATGGCGTCGATGAACTCGGGCATCTTCGCCAGCCAGGTCAAGGAATTCGCGATCTACGACTTCCCCTTCATGTTCGCGAACTCGAAGGAAGCCGACGCGGTTGTCGATGGACCCTTCGGCAAGAAGCTGCACGACAAGCTGCAAGAGAAAGGCCTGATCGGCCTGGCCTACTACGAGCTGGGCTTTCGCACCATCACCAACAGCAAGCGCCCCATCAACAAGGCGGAGGACCTCGATGGCCTGAAGCTGCGCGTGATCCCCAACCCGATCAACGTGGACTGGGTCAAGGCCCTGGGCGCCAACCCCACGCCCCTGCCCTTCCCCGAGGTGTACGCCGCACTGGAGCAGAAGGCGATCGACGGCCAGGAAAACCCGGTCACCGTGATCAACGCCAACAAGTTCTATGAGGTGCAGAAGCACGTGGTGCTGAGCAACCACCAGTACAACCCGCAGTCGGTGATCATCAGCAAGAAGTTCTGGGACACGCTGGACGCGGCGCAGAAAAAGATCATTGCCGGTGCGGCGCAGGAATCGGCCAAGTACCAGCGCGAACAGGCGCGTGGTCAGGTCGCCTCGGCGCTGGACAACATGAAGAAGGGCGGCATGCAGGTGACCGAACTCTCGGCCGCCGAGACCGACAAACTGCGCGACAAGCTGCGCCCGGTGATCGCCAAGTACGCCGTGGCGGTGGGGCAGGACACGGTGCAGAGCCTGCAGGCCGAACTGGCCAAAGTAAGGAAGTAAACCCACCCCTGCGCCGGCCCGATGCTCGGGCCGTCACCCCCTCAAGGGGGCGCACCCTGGGACCGGCCGAGCCGGATCCTCAGGTGCCCTGGAGCCGACACGTCGCGCCGGAGATTTGGCACGCGTTCGCAGGGCCGCGCACTTGTGCGGACGCTCTCTCTCGCAAGGCTCTCATTCACCCGTTGCATTTCGCCTCGCCATGTCCAAGACCCGCATTGCTGTTGCCGGCGCCGGCCTGATCGGTCAGGCCCACATCCGTGTGCTGCTCGCCAGTCCCACGTGCGCCCTGTCCGCCGTCGTGGACCCTTCGCCCGCCGCCGCGACGGTGGCCGCGCAGGCGGGGGTGCCGGTGTACACCAGCATCGACAAGCTGCTGGCCAAAGACCGACCCGATGGCGTCTTGCTGGCCACGCCCAATCCCTTGCACGTGCCGCAAGCGCTGCAGTGCATCGCGGCGGGTCTGCCGGTGCTGGTGGAAAAGCCGATCGCCACCACCGTGGCCGAAGGCCAGGCGCTGGTGCAGGCGGCCGAGCGCGATGGCGCAAGCGTCCTCATCGGCCACCACCGCGCGCACAGCCCCATCATGGCCAAGGCACGGCAGGTGGTCGAGTCCGGCCAGTTGGGCCGGCTGGTCAGCGTGATGGGCAGCGCGACCTTCTTCAAACCCGACCACTACTTCGACGACGGCCCATGGCGCCGCGAGATCGGTGGCGGCCCCATCCTGCTGAACATGATCCACGAGGTGCACAACCTGCGCATGTTGTGCGGCGAGATCGTGACCGTGCAGGCCATCGCATCGAGCGCCACGCGCGGGTTCCCGGTGGAAGACACCGTGGCCATCAACCTGCGCTTTGCCAGTGGCGCGCTCGGCAGCTTCATGCTCAGCGACACCGCGGCCAGCCCGCGCAGCTGGGAACAGACCTCGCAGGAAAACAAGGCCTACCCGAGTTACGACGACGAAGACTGCTACGTCCTCGCCGGCACCAACGGCAGCCTTTCGGTGCCGACCATGCGCCTCAAAACCTACCCGCGCCCCGAAGACCGCTCGTGGTGGAAGCCGTTTGAAGTGAGCACCGTGGGCATGGTGCGCGACGACCCGCTGAAACACCAGATCGAACACTTTGGCGCCGTCGTGCGCGGCGAAGCAGCGCCGCTGGTGACCGCCCGCGACGGCCTGCAGAACCTGCGGGTCACCGAAGGCATTGCCGAGGCCGCCAGGACCGGCCGCCTGGTCGAACTGGCCTGAACCCCTTTTCATTTCCACAGGAGCCCCGATGAAAGTTCTCATGCTGCATGGCATCAACCACAACATGTTCGGCAAGCGCGACCCGAAGCAGTACGGCACCATCACGCTCGACCAGATCAACGAGCAGTTGAGCACGCTGGGCAAAGAGCTGGGCGTGGAAGTGCAGAACTTCCAGACCAACTTCGAAGGCGCCATGTGCGAGCGCATCCACCAGGCCTACGTCGACAACGTGGACGCGGTATTGATCAACGCCGGCGCGTGGACGCACTACAGCTACGGCATCCGCGATGCGCTGGCCATCCTGACCTGCCCGATCGTTGAGCTGCACATGTCCAACATCCATGCGCGCGAGGCGTTTCGCCACGTCTCGGTGTTCGCCGAGATCGTGCAGGGCCAGGTCGCGGGCTTCGGCGTCGACAGCTACCTGCTGGCCCTGCGCACCGCGGTGAACCACGCGCGCGCCCGAAAAACCTGACCCTGGCCCACACACCATGATCAACGGCACCACCGAACTCATTGCCCACATCGGCTACCCGACACACACCTTCAAGTCGCCGATGATCTACAACCCGTACTTCGAGCACGTGGGTGTGAACGCGGTGGTGGTGCCCATGGGCTGCCAGCCGTCGGACTACCCGAACTTCCTCAAGTCGGTCTTCAGGCTCACCAACATCCGCGGCGCGCTCATCACGATGCCGCACAAGGTCGTCACCGTGGGCCTGCTCGACGAAGTGACCCCCACGGTGCGCGTGGCCGGCGCCTGCAACGCCGTCAAGCGCACGGCCGAAGGCCGCCTGGTGGGCGACATGTTCGACGGCGCGGGCTTCGTGCGCGGCGTGCAGCGCAAGGGCCTGAACCTGCAAGGCGCGCGCGTGCTGGTGGTGGGCAGCGGTGGTGTGGGCAGCGCCATTGCCGCGTCGCTCGCGGGCGCGGACATTGGCGCGATCGGGCTGTACGACGTGAACACCGCCTCGGCCGAGGCCCTGGGCCAGCGCATCCAGACCAGCTACCCCGAGATCGCGGTGAGCACCGGCAGCAACGACCCGGCCGGCTTCGACCTGGTGGTCAACGCCACGCCCATGGGCATGAACGAAGGCGATGCGTTGCCGATGGACGTCTCCCGCCTGGACCCGAACACCTTCGTGGGCGAGGTGGTGATGCGGACCGAGATGACCGCCTTCCTGCTGGCCGCGCAAGCACGGGGCTGCCGCGTTCAGGTAGGCTCGGACATGCTCTTCGAACAGATACCCGCCTACCTGGAGTTCTTCGGTTTTCCGACCACCACCGCCGAGGTGTTGCGCTCCGTGGCCCGGTTGCGCTACTGAGCCCCGCGTGGCGCCCCCCGCTTCCGCCCGACACACCGCGCTGGGGATCGCGCTGCTGGTGTGCGCGACGCTGTGCTTCGCCCTGCTCGACACCACCTCGCAGTACGTGGGCCCTGCCGTGCCGGTGTTGATGGCGGTCTGGCTGCGTTACCTCACCCAGACCCTCATGACCACGGCGCTGCTGTGGCCCCAACGCGGGCGCGCGCTGCTGCGCACGCGCGCGCCGGGCTGGCATCTGGCGCGCGGGGTGTTGATGCTGGGCTCCAGTGTGGTCGCCTACATCGCCCTGCGCCACGTGCCGGTGGGCGAGTTCACCGCCATCATGATGCTGGTGCCGCTGGCGGTCACCCTGCTGGCCGCGCTGATGTTGCGCGAGCGCGTGTCCGCCCTCACCTGGGTGCTGGTGGTCGGCGGACTGGCGGGCGCGCTGATCGTGATCCGCCCCAAGGGCAGCGATTTCCATGGCGCCATGCTGCTGCCGCTGTTGCTCGTGGTGGTCAACGCCATGTACCAGATCCTCACCAGCCGCATGGTGCGCACGGAAGACCCGGGCACCATCCACTTCTACAGCGGACTGCTCGGGCTGTTGTGCTGCTCGCTGCTGCTGCCCTGGGGCTGGGCGCCCATGGCCGACGGGACGTTGTGGGCGCTGGCAGGCCTGCTGGGGGTGTTCGGCTCGGTCGGGCACTACCTGCTGATCCAGGCCTACCACCATGCGCCGGCCTCGCGGCTCACGCCCTACCTGTACGCGCAGATCGCCTTTGCCACGCTGGCCGGCTGGGCGGTGTTCGGCTACGCGCCCGATGCCTGGACCGTCGCCGGCATCGCCCTCATTGCGCTGTGTGGCTGGCTGGGTGTGCGCCTGCGCAGCGCTTGAGCGGACTCAGGCCCGGGACTTCGCGGCGATGTCCGGCGTGGGCAACTGCACGTCGCCGCACTGCGCGCGCTGCAGCAGCGCGTGGTCCATCACCACCAGGGCCAACAGCGCCTCGGCGATCGGCGTGGCGCGGATGCCCACGCAGGGGTCGTGGCGACCCTTGGTGATGATTTCGGTGGACTGACCCGCCTTGTCGATGGTTTCGCGCGGGATCAGGATCGAGCTCGTGGGCTTGATGGCGATCTGCACTTCCAGGTCTTGCCCGGTGCTGATGCCGCCGAGCACGCCGCCGGCGTTGTTGCCCTTGAAGCCTTCGGGCGAAAGGCTGTCGCCGTGCGTGCTGCCTTTGTGCGCCACGCTGGCGAAGCCCGCGCCGATCTCCACGCCCTTGACCGCGTTGAGGCCCATCATGGCGTAGGCGATGTCGGCGTCGAGCCGGTCGTACAGCGGTTGGCCCAGGCCCACGGGCATGCCCTGGGCGGTGACGCGAAGGCGCGCGCCGCACGAGTCGCCGCTCTTGCGCAGCTCGTTCATGTAGGCCTCGATGGCGGACACGTCGGCCACGGGCGCGAAGAACGGGTTGTTGGGCACGTGTTCCCAGCTCTCGAAGGGAATGGCGAGTTCGCCCACCTGCGTCATGTGGCCACGGAAAGTGACGCCATAACGTTCCTTGAGCCATTTCCTGGCCACCGCGCCAGCGGCCACGGTGGGGGCGGTCAGGCGGGCCGAGCTGCGCCCGCCGCCGCGCGGGTCGCGGATGCCGAATTTCTGCCAGTAGGTGTAGTCGGCGTGGCCGGGGCGGAAGGTCTGCAGGATGTCGCCGTAGTCCTTGCTGCGCTGGTTGGTGTTTCGGATCAGCAGGGCGATGGGGGTGCCGGTGGTCTTGCCTTCGTACACGCCACTCAGGATTTCCACCGTGTCGGGCTCGTTGCGCTGGGTGACGAATTTGCTGGTGCCGGGGCGGCGGCGGTCCAGGTCCGTCTGGATGTCGGCCTCGCTCAGTTCCATGCCCGGGGGACAGCCGTCGATCACGCAGCCAATGGCCGGGCCGTGGGATTCACCAAAGTTGGTGACGCAAAACAGGGTTCCGAAGGTGTTTCCGCTCATGGGGACCGATTATCCCTGAGGCCCTGGGAGCCCCCCGTCACCCCGCAGAGCATCCCTTGCGGTGCATGGGTGGGCCAGGCTGGTGCACGAACGCATCCCATCGGGCACGTCGGGGTACAGGAACATTTTGTGCTTGGTCATGCGGCGCAGCAGATGGTTTGCTGCGAAGCCCCAGAAAGGAGCGACCCATGCTTGAGAGAACCTCCACCCTGTTCTCGCACGTCAAAGGCGATCAAGGCGACTACGTGAGCGGTGGCCTGCGCGATTTTTTCCTTTACCGCGATCTGGGCATTGCCGCGGCCACGCACGGCAAGGTGATCGCGCACCTGGTGAAGGCGAACATGCCGCCAGAGGAAGGCACGGGCTGGCACCGGCACGAGGCCGATTTCCAGATCGTGATCATGCTCAAGGGCTGGGCCCGGTTCATGTACGAGGACCAGGAGACGCTGGTGGAAGCCGGCGACTGCGTGCACCAGCGCCCGGGAATTTCGCATTTTCTGTTCGACTACTCGCCGGACATGGAGTACCTGGAGATCGTGTCGCCGGCGGACTTCAAGTCGATCGATGTGGAACCGGTTTGTGAGATTCCCAAGCCTACTCCTTGGGTTTGAGTTTTTTTCCGGCCTGTGGGTTTGCGGAGCCTCGGCGTCGGGGGACACCCGCGGAGCAGAGCGCCCGGGTGTCCCACCCCCGCGCGGTGCAAGCGATAAAAGCGACGAGAGCCTAAAACTCCGCATCCAGCTCATCGATGTCATCCGGCTCCGCCTCCGCAGCCGCCACCCATTCCTTCATCGCCGGCAAGGCCATGATCGTGTCGCAATACGCCACACAAGCCTCGCCAATCAACACCTCGTACGTGATGAACCGCGTGACCACCGGCGCGAACATCGCGTCCGCCATGCAAGGCTTCACACCAAAAAGATAAGGCCCACCATAGGTCTCCAGACACTCGTTCCAGATCGCCTCGATCCGGTCGATGTCCGTCTGCGCGCGCGACCAGAGCTTGAAGTTCGGAAACGAGGCCTTGATGTTCATCGGCAGCGACGAGCGCAGCGCCGAAAACCCCGAATGCATCTCCCCGCAGATCGCGCGGCAGTGCGCGCGCGCCGCGCGGTCGGCCGGCAACAGACCGGCCTTGGGCTGGATCTCGTGAAGGTACTCGCCAATCGCCAGCGTGTCCCACACATGAATGCCGTCGTGCTCCAGCGCCGGCACGCGCATGGAAGCCGAGAGCAGCAGCATCTCGGCCTTCATCGCTGGATCGTCGGGCGAGATCACATGCTCGGTGAAGTCCAGCTTCGCCAGGCGCGCCATCAACCACCCGCGCAAGGCCCAGGCGCCGTAGTTCTTGCTGCTGATCGTGAGTACCGCTTGGGCTTTGGCCATGGTGAACGTGCTCCTTGTGGGCACACGTTCAGAGCAAGGGCTGTGCCATCGCTGTGCATGCTGCCCGCACCGGCCCGGTGCAATTCGCCGCTGGCCCACAACTTGCCTGCAGTGCGACACGTTGTCTCAGGAAGAAAAACCATGCTGTATCAGGCCTACCAACTCCAGTCCGACCTGATCTCGCCGCTGCGCCTCGCGGCCCAGCACCTGAGCGCGTCCCTGTGGCTGCGCGACACCGAAGGCAGCCTGATGCGCAAGCTGGCCGCGGCTTGCGACGTGGTCGCGCGCTTGCGCCTCACCCACTCGCGCCCGCCCTACCAGATCCACGCGGTCACGGTGGGCGAGCGGGAGTATCCGGTGGTCGAAGAAGCCACCCTCACCCTGCCCTTCGGCACCCTGCTGCATTTCCGCAAGGAAGGCGCGGAGCCGCAGCCCAAGGTGCTGCTGGTGGCGCCGCTCTCGGGCCACTTCGCCACGCTGCTGCGCGAAACCGCGCGCACCCTGCTGCAGGACCACGACGTCTACATCACCGACTGGCACAACGCGCGCGACGTGTCGCTGCGCCACGGCGGTTTTTCGCTTGACGACTACATCCGCTACATGATCCGCTTCACCGAGACGATCGGCCCCGGTGTGCACATGATCGCGGTGTGCCAGCCCTGCGTGGCCGCGCTGGCCGCCACGGCCCTCATGGCCGAGGACGACCACCCCGCCCAGCCGCGCAGCCTCACGCTGATGGCGGGCCCGGTCGACTGCCGCGTCAACCCCACCGAAGTCAACAAGCTCGCCACCAGCCAACCGATCGAGTGGTTCGAGAAGAACCTGATCAGCCACGTGCCGTTTCCACACGCGGGCATGATGCGCCGCGTCTATCCCGGCTTCGTGCAGCTCACCGCCTTCATGAGCATGAACCCGGACCGCCACAAGCAATCGTTCCGCAACATCTACGACCACCTCGAGGCCGGCCGCACCGAAGAGGCCGGCGTGATCCAGGCGTTTTACGAGGAGTACCTCGCGGTCAACGACCTGCCCGCCGAGTTTTACCTGGAGACCGTGGAAAAGGTGTTCCAGACCTACGACCTGCCACGCGGCGTGCTCACCTGGAACGGCCGCACCGTGAACCCCGCCGCGATCCGCCGCACCGCGCTCATGACGGTGGAAGGCGAGCGCGACGACATCTGCTCCGTCGGCCAGACCGTCGCCGCGCAGGACCTGTGCGCCAGCGTGCGCCCGTACATGAAGACGCACCACGTGCAGACCGGCGTGGGCCACTACGGCGTGTTCAGCGGTCGACGCTGGAACCAGCAGATCTACCCGCGCGTGCGCGACATGATCCACGCCAGCGAAGGCTGACCCTATCCCATGAAAAACGCCCCCGACGAAGCAAGAGGATTGGTGAAAAGGGGTGCGCAGAGTCCATGCGATTGATCGGTGCAGAGAGAGCCTCTAGCGTCGAGCGAGGCCGCGCCATGTTCTTCAGCCGATCTCGGGCTTTAGACCTCAAAGCCTTAAAAGCATCAAGCAGCAGGAAATTGCTTTTCTACTCAAACAGTGCCCACTACTGCACCAGCCAGGTTCGGTGTTCAGGCAATGAGGGCCTCACCCTTTACGTAGTCGCGCCAAACGCGGGGCATGATGCCACCGTGACGCCAGTACTCGACATCCTCTTGAGTATCCAGGCGCACAGTCAAAGGTACCGTCAGGATCTCACCCTGTTCGCGACGGATCTGCGCATAAACCTGTGAGCCCACGCCAACGCTCTGCTCCAGCGCGTGAATGTCGATGACTTCCGTGCCATCCAGACGCAGGGTCTTTGCATTCTGTCCCGGCAGGAACTGCAGTGGCAGCACGCCCATCCCCACCAGATTGGTACGGTGGATGCGCTCAAAACTCTCGGCGATCACCACCTTTACACCCAACAGCGCTACACCCTTGGCGGCCCAATCGCGCGAGGAGCCACTGCCATAGTTGCTGCCGGCGATCACCGCCAATGGAACGCCGCGGCGCAGGTATTCTTCCGCCGCCTCGAACACGCGCATTTGCGTGCCTTCGGGCAAGAGTTTGGTTACGCCACCCTCAACGCCAGGGGTCATGCGATTGCGCAAGCGTATGTTGGCGAACGTGGCACGGATCGCTACATCATGGTTGCCGCGGCGAGTCGTGTAGTTGTTGAAGTCGGGCTTTTGTACGCCCTTGGACAACAGGAAATCCGCTGCGGGTGTGCCTAGGCTGATCGCACCCGACGGCGAGATGTGGTCGGTGGTAACCGAGTCACCCAGGATCACCAGGGGGCGCATACCCTGGATGTCTTGTATTGGGGGAGGCGTGAGCGACAAGCCCTCGAAATACGGAGGGCGGCGAATGTAGGTGCTTGACGATTGCCACTGGAAGCGCTGGCTGCTCTCGCCGGCCAGGTCGTCCCATGGTTTGCCGCCATCGAAAAGATCGGCGTATTTGGCTCGGAAGATTTCCGGCTCATAGGCCCCCGAGACGGCGGCGGCGACCTCATGTGAGGTTGGCCAGACATCGCGCAGGTAAACAGGCTGGCCGTTGCTGCCGGTGCCGAGAGGTTCGCGGGTCACGTCGATGGTTAGTGATCCTGCCAGTGCATAGGCCACAACCAGCGCTGGCGAACCCAGGTAAGCCGCGCGAACGTTCGGGTGGATGCGACCTTCGAAGTTGCGGTTGCCCGACAGCACTGCGGTGACCACGAGCTTCTCGCTCTCGATGGCGTCGACGATGTTCTCTGGCAGTGGGCCCGAGCCGCCATTGCAGGTGGAGCAGCCGAAGCCAGCGATATGGAAACCCAGAGCGTCCAGTGCAGCCTGCAGACCTGCCTGTTCCAGCGCAGCGGCGGTCACGTGGCTGCCCGGTACCAACGAAGTTTTCACCCATGGCTGGGTCTTCAGGCCCAACGCCACAGCCTTCTTGGCGACCAGGCCCGCAGCCATCATGTTCACGGGGTTGGCGGTATTCGTGCAACTGGTGATGGCGGCAATGGTGACTGCACCGTCGTGCAACGTGAACGCTTCTCCTTTGACCGGTACGCGACGCTGAGGGTCTACGGGACGCCCGGCGATGTCCTGGTGGTGCTGCAGAAAGGCCGTAGCTACGGTCTCAAGGTCCAGGTGGTCTTCGGGATTGCGTGGGCCGGCCAAGCAAGGGCGAATGGTGTCCAAGTCTAAAGTCACCACAGCGTCAAACTGGGGCGCCGAGGTGGATGCATCGCGCCAGAGTTTCTGGGCGCGCGCGTAGGCTTCAACCAGTTGCACCTGCTCGTCTTCTCGTCCGGTCAGCTTCAGGTATTCGATCGTGGTCTGGTCGATTGGGAAATACACCGCCGTAGCGCCGTATTCGGGCGCCATGTTGGCGATCATGCCGCGGTCGCCCAGTGATAGCGCCTCCAGGCCCGGGCCAAAGAATTCGATGAACTTGCCGACCACGCCCAGCTTGCGCATCTGAGCGGTAATGGCCAGAACCAGATCGGTGGGCAGAACGCCCTCACGCAACCGACCCTTGACCTCAAACCCAACCACTTCCGGCAGGGCCATTGCCACCGGCTTGCCCACCATCACCGCCTCTGCTTCGATACCGCCCACACCCCAACCCAGCACACCCAGACCGTTGATCATGGGGGTGTGGCTGTCGGTTCCTACACAGGTGTCGGGGATGGCGAACTCAACACCATTGCGTTCCTCGGTCCATACCACCTTGCCGATGTACTCCAAGTGGATCTGGTGCATGATGCCTTTGCCTGGTGGCACGACGCGCACACCGTCGAAACTGCTGCTGCACCAGCGCAGGAAAGAAAATCGCTCGCCGTTGCGTTGATATTCGCGTTCCAGGTTCACACGGCTTGCATCCGGGCTGGCCCACCGATCCACTTGTAGCGAGTGATCAATGATGACATCCACCGGCACTTTCGGACTAACCTTGGAGGGGTCGCCACCCGCGTCGGCCACGGCGTCACGGATGCTGGCCATATCGACCAGCATCACCTGCGCGAGAATGTCCTGGCCATACACCCGCACCGGATAAAAGCTCAGGCCGCGACCAATCTGGCGCTCCATGAGCACGTCGATTTCGGGAGTGGTGTCGGACCCTCGACTGGCCTGGCGCAGCAGGTTCTCCAGCATGATTCGAAGCGAAAACGGCAATTGCTCGACACCGGGCACGTTGGCGATCGAGACGTAGTGCACTGTTCGATTTGGCAAAGCCAGTTGTGCGATCTGAGGAACGTATTTCATGGAGCGTCTCGGATGATGTTTGACGAAAGGTTTGCAATCAGCGGGCGTAGTCGGCAGGAACAAACACTTGGCCATCCATCAGGCGGCGAGCGCTTCGGCTCATGGTGGCTTTTCCAACAGTCCATACACCTTGGTTTTCGGATGCGGCTGCGCCCACGGTGAGCTTGCCCGAGGGGTGCCCGAAGCGAACTTCTTCCAAGCTACCTTCGGCCAACACACGCGACACCACTGTTCCTCGTATGGCGGCGGCCACAGCAATTGCCACGGCGCCGGTGCCCGTCATGGCGTGGTGCAGCATTCCCATCGAGAAGATGCGGGCGTTCAGGTCGATATCCGCCGCTGCTACGGCCTTTCCACTGGACGAGATGTAATCGGCTGGCGAGGAGACGAACGCCAACTTTGGCGTGTGAGGGCGCTTTTCAGTGGCCTCCTGCGGAGTAGCGGCCAGGCCCATCGCGACGGTGGCATGGGCTCGAATCGTCTCGCAGCGGGCCAACGCCGCGAGATCTCCATTGATCTCGGGTTGCAGTTCGGCACCATTGAATCCCAAGGTCGCAGCATCCACGAAGACGGTGGGATTGCCTGCGTTGATCAGGGTTGCTTCGACCTTTCCGATGCCGGGAATGTCCAGTGTGTCGATCATTCGGCCGGTGGGGAACATGGCGCCGCCCTCGCTGTCCTCGTCGGCGCCGGGATCCATGAACTCCAGCTTGATCTCTGCGGACGGGAACGTCACGCCATCGAGTTCGAAGTCACCACACTCCTGCACCTCCCCGTCAATCATGGGAACGTGAGCAACGATCTTTTTGCCAATGTTTGCTTGCCAGATGCGGACGGTTGCGACGCCGTCGCGGGGAGCTTGGACAAGGCCGCGCTGGATGGCAAAGGGCCCCACGGCCGAAGTGAGGTTGCCGCAGTTGCCACTCCAGTCAACCACCGGGCTTTCTATCGCCACAGCGCCAAACAGGTAGTCCACGTCGCAATCCTTTCGGGTGCTGCGGCTGATCAGGACCACCTTGCTGGTGCTGGAGGTGGCGCCGCCCATGCCGTCGATGTGCTTGCCATAGGGGTCCGGGCTACCCACCACGCGCAGCAGAACGGCATCGCGCAGCGTTGGGTTCTCGCGGGCTTCAGCGGGCAAGTCGTTCGGTTCGAGGAAGACGCCTTTACTGGTGCCCCCACGCATATGGGTGGCTCGGATGCTGATTTGTTTCTGGATCATGGTTTCTCTTTCTGGAAGACGATGCAGACTGGGCTGCCGGTTTGAACGAGTTCATTGAAGGTGTCGGCGCTTTGGTGCGCCGCGATGGAGTGACCATCCTCCCGCGCGACCAGCAAGTGGCCGTCTTGGGGGGTCACAGTGATGAAACGGGGTGTCTTCCCCGCAGGTAGCCACACAGTGCTACCCAAGACACCGTCGGTTCCGACGTCAAACATCGCAACGCTGTCGTGGCCTCGGTTGGAGACGAATAGACGATGGCCATCAGGTGAAAGCACGATGCCAGCGGCTGAGCCATGCGCATGGCCCGTTGGCACCGTTGATCGCACTGCAGTTGTGTGCAGATGACCGTTGGTTTTGTCGTACTGGACCGTGGTCACGGTGCGGTCAAGTTCACCAACGATGTACGCGAGGGAAAGTGTTGGATGAAACACCATGTGGCGTGGTCCGCTGCCAGGCGTCATCGTTAGTGAATTCGCGATGTCCAGGCGGCCACCTACGTCGTCCGAGGCCAGTGCGAAGACTTTGTCCAGTCCCTTGTCAGGGACCATCGCATACCGACCGTCCGGGGTAAAGCAGATCTGATGCGGGTGCGATCCGTCCTGCTGCGCATGGGGCCCGCTTGAACCGGGTAGCGCCAGCACATGGGCGCCGGCACCGAGATCACCGAGGGCTGAGACGGCGATTGAAGCGACATTGCCCGAAGCGTAGTTGGCGATCAACAGCCACCGCGCTGAAGCGGTCAATGCCAGATGAGTCGGGTTGGACCCGTGGGTGGTCTGCTCGCCGAGCATCTCCAGGTGGCCATTCGCAGCAATGGCGAAAGAGCTGACCTCGCTGAAATCGCCATGAATCGCGTACAGCCTTGGCTGGTGGGGATGCAGACACAGGAAGGATGGGTTTCGCAAGTCTTCTACCTGTTGAATCAATCTCCAGGTCCCAGTGCTGTCTACCCGATAGACACCCAGTCCGCGTCCCTGCGCATGGCGCTCTCGGGTGGTTCTGCAGCCGACGTAAGCCAGCCAGGATGGGGTTGCAAGCATTCGGGTAACTACCTAGAAATCAGATGGATAAACGGACTTGTCGATGAACTGGAATGTATTTTATGATCACGTTAGACAATTCGTCAACATCCAGCCGACGCTCAAACCATGTCCGACTTCTCTCGTCGCTCTGCTCTCCAGGCCATTGGCCTGGCCACCACGACCTTTCTGCCGGGCCTGGCCTTCTCGCAGGACAAATACCCCAGTCGCCCGATCACCCTGATCGTTCCGCAGCCAGCCGGTGGCGATGCCGATGCCTTTTGCCGCACCCTGCAGCCCAAGATGCAGGAAGTCTTGGGTCAGCCACTGGTGATCGACAACCGCAGCGGAGCAGCGGGCAATATCGGTACAGCCATCGGAGCTAAGGCAGCGTCGGACGGCTATACCGTGACCTTTGTCAACCAGGGCACCATGGCCTTCAATCCGCACCTGTATCCGTCCACGGGCTATTCGCTTGAGCAGTTCGAGCCCGTGTCACATCTGGCCTCCATCGACCTGGTGATCTGCTGCAACCCGAGCGTGCCTGCCAAGAACCTCAAAGAGTTCTTGGAGCTGGCACGCAAGAATCCCGGCAAGTTCAACTACGGAACCGCCGGCAATGGCAGCGCCAATCACCTCGCTGGTGAACTGCTGGCCGCGATGGCGAAAATCGATATTGCTCATATCCCCTACCGGGGAGGGGGTCCTGCCCTCGTGGGCGCAATGGCAGGAGACATCCAGTCTGTGGTGGCCTTCCCATTGGCTGCAATGCCTCTGATCCAGTCCGGCAAGCTGCGCGCGTTGGCGGTCACTGGTGCCAGGCGCGCAATGGCTCTCCCAGACGTGCCGACGGTTGCTGAAAGTGGCGTTCCCGGCTACGAGTTCTCTTCCTGGTTCGGCTTCGTCGTTCCCAAGGGCACTTCAGCCGACATCGTCAATCGCATCAACTCAGCCGCGCTGGCCGCGCTGAAAACGCCTCAAGTGTCAGAGCGCCTGCTGGGTGGAATGACGCAGCCCATCGGCTCTACGCCTCAAGCCTTCTCGCAGTTGATGAGCCAGGAAAACGCGCGCTGGGAAAAATTGATCAAGCAATTCAACATCAAGGCAGATTGAGGCCACCAAGCTCGGTCCCTACACTATGCTGATGTCAATCGCTTCTTCGGCTTCCGAACTCACCTCCCTGCAGAGCCGCGTGGCGCGCGAGATCGTCGCTCTGGTCCGCCGTGAGGGCCGACGAGCCGGTGAGCATCTGCCAGAAGTTCAGCTGGCGGACCAGATCGGTACCTCCCGCTCACCCGTTCAGGCGGCCTTGCGCCATCTGTCCCGGTTAGGTCTTGTGCAACAGGATGTGAACCGCGGATTCTTCATCGTGAAGGACGCGAAAGACTGGGCGCCCGTCGCCGCAAACTTCTCCTCGCAGCCCGACGATCCGTTGTATCTGGCTATTGCAGAGGAACGTCAAGCTGGCCGTCTTCCCGACGAAGTCAGCGAGGCCGAGTTGATGCGCCGCTTCAATGTCGCGCGCAGCACCCTGCGCAAGGTGCTCTCCCGCATCAGCGAAGAAGGCTGGATAGAGCAATGTGTGGGACATGGCTGGGCATTCCAGAACATGATGGAGTCTCCCGAGGCCTACGAGGAAAGCTACTTTTTCCGTCAGGCGCTCGAGCCGAGCGGGATTCTCAGCCCCTCATTCAATGTGATTCGCTCCGAACTCGAACAGTTGCAGCGCGAGCAGCAGCACATTGTGGAGGGGGGGTTTCGGTCCATGACCCCTATCGAACTGTTTGAGGCCAACAGCCGCTTTCATGAAACCCTGGCCGGCTGGTCTGGCAACCGATTCATCGTGCAGTCCGTGAAGCGTGTCAACCAATTGCGGCGCCTGATCGAATACCAGCAAGCGTCCAAGCGAGCGCCCCGTCAGACCCAGGCTCAGGAGCACCTGGAAATCCTCAACGCCATCGCCAAGCTGGACCACGCACAAGCCGCCTACCTGTTGCGCAGCCATCTGGACGGCGCCCGTCGCGCCAAGGTTCATGGCAAAGGCGTTCTCTAACCCCATGTAATTGATCGGCCGACGTCCGCTCTGCTTTTGCCGCGACCACTATTGACTTTTGTGATCACATAAATCATTTCACCGTTTCGCACACCCTCACGCACCACGGAGACATCTCATGCTTTCATTTATCAGCAAGACCACTCGACGCGCAGCTCTCGTGCTGGCGATCACCGCCTTCGCCGCACCTGCCTTTGCACTCGACAACGTCAAGTTCATGGTGCCTGGATCAACGGGCGGCGGCTATGACCAGACCGCTCGAACCCTGGGCAAAGCGCTCATCGAGGGCAAGCTCGCCAGTGGTGCAAGTTATGAGAACAAGAACGGCGCAGGCGGCACACTGGGCCTTGCGCAGTTTGCCAACGCAAGCAAAGGTGAGGTCAACGCGCTGATGGTCATGGGCGCCGTCATGGTCGGTGGCGTGGTGCAGAACAAGCCCCAGATCACCTTGGCCAATGTCACCCCGATTGCTCGCCTGTTCACTGAGTACAACGTGATCGCGGTGCGCAAGGATTCACCGCACAAGAACTTGCAGGAGCTGATCAACGACTTCAAGGCCAACCCGTCCTCAGTGAAGTGGGGTGGTGGCTCCAAAGGTTCGGTGGATCACATCGGCATCGCCGAGATTGCCAGCAAGGTCGGTGTGCCCGTTGACAAGGTGAACTACATCGCTTTCGGTGGTGGAGGCGAGGTGGTCGCCGCGACCCTGGGAGGCCACATCACGGCGACTACAGGCGGCTATGCAGAGTTGTCCAAGTACATCGAGGCTGGTCAATTTCGCGTGCTCGCTGTCGGTTCGCCCACACGCCTGACAGGCATGAACGCGCCAACACTGAAGGAACAGGGCCTGGACATGTTGATTGGCAACTGGCGCGGTGTATATGGCGCTGCCAGCATCACGCCGCAGCAGCGCAAGGAGTTGACGGATGCAGTCGCGGCCGCCACCAAAACGCCGTACTGGCAAGAGCAGATGAAGGCAAACGCCTGGACCCCCAGCCTCATGGTGGGTGACGAGTTCACCAAATTCGTAGACGACGAGCACGCCCGCTTGCGTGCGATGTTGGTCAAAGTCGGTTTGCTCTGATATGAACGCCACTACCAGTCCCTCTTCACAAGGGGCGGCTCGTCGGCTGAGACCGTCCCACATTGCCACCGCGGTCTTTGTTATCGCGATTGGTTGTGTCCTGGCTTGGGGTGCCTCGCGTTTTCCTGTCGAGAGGGGCTATTCGATCTTGGGTCCCCAAGTGATTCCCTATGCCGTAGCGGTGTTCCTGATCCTGGTTGGCGCGGTACTCGGCTACCAGGCCATGACCGGGGGATTTCACCGTCTTGCAGCGGGGAATCCGACAACTCATTCAGGACGGATGGGCGCGGCATGGGTTTCGGCGGGACTGATGGCCATGTCCGTACTCATCACATTTGTGGGCTTCGTCTTGTCCGCCGCGCTGCTGTTCGGGATGGCGGCACGCGGCTTCGGCAGTCGACATCCTGTGCGCGATCTCGGTATCGGTGCGGCACTCGCACTGCCTGTGTACTGGGTGTTCACCTCCGGTCTGGGCGTGACCCTACCGTCTCTTGTCAACGCATGGATCTGAACGCGGAGCGCCGTCATGTCTGAAATATTTTCCAGCCTAATGGCTGGTTTTGGTACAGCCCTCGTCCCTACCAACTTGATGTGGGGTTTCGTTGGCTGCCTGCTGGGCACGGCGATTGGCGTGTTGCCGGGGATCGGTCCTGCCTTGACTGTGGCGGTGTTGCTACCCATCACGGCCAAGGTAGAGCCCACAGGCGCGTTGATCATGTTTGCCGGTATTTACTACGGCGCTCAGTTCGGTGGCTCCACGACCTCGATCCTGCTCAATACGCCGGGCGAATCGTCTTCCATGGTCACTGCTCTGGAAGGCAATCTGATGGCTCGCAATGGTCGGGCGGGAGCCGCTCTGTCCACGGCGGCAGTCGGCTCCTTCGTGGCGGGGACGATCGCCACGGTGCTGCTGACTTTCTTTGCCCCCATCATTGCCAATCTCGCTCTGAAGTTCGGTCCAGCTGAGTACTTCACCATCATGGTGTTCGCATTCACGACAGTCTCGGCTGTCCTTGGGGCGTCTATGGTGCGAGGTCTGACCTCCCTGGGCTTGGGCTTGGGAATTGGACTCATTGGACTTGACTCAATCTCCGGTGTGGCGCGCTTCACCGGCGAAGTTCCCGAATTGCTCGATGGCATCGAGGTGGTCCTGGTCGCAGTGGCACTGTTTGCCGTCAGTGAAGCTCTCTACAGTGTTCTCTATCCGCAAGCGGAAGACGGCGAGCGCCATCGCCTCACTTCGTTATGGATGACCCGCTCGGATTGGAAGCGATCAGTGCCTGCGTGGCTTCGTGGAACGGCGATCGGTTTTCCATTCGGTTCGATTCCAGCTGGTGGTGCTGAGATCCCCACGTTTCTATCCTACTCAACCGAGAAACGATTGACGAAGTTCCCGCAGGAGTTCGCGGCAAACAAGGGACGTGGCGCCATTGAGGGCGTGGCCGGCCCTGAGGCTGCCAACAACGCTAGTGCGACCGGCTCGTTGGTGCCGCTGCTCACGCTGGGCATACCGACCTCGGCCACGGCCGCTGTCCTGCTTGCTGCGTTCCAGAACTACAACCTGCAGCCCGGTCCTCTGCTGTTCCAGACATCAGGCGATCTGGTGTGGGCTTTGGTGGCCTCCCTTTACCTGGGTAACGTGATCCTGCTGGTGTTGAACCTGCCGCTGGTGGGCGTCTGGGTGAAGCTATTGTCCATCCCGAAGCCGTACTTGAGCGCAGGCATTCTTGTCTTCGCCACGATCGGGGTGTACGGCATGCGTCAATCTGCCTTCGACTTGGTGTTGATGCTGGGCATCGGGTGGGGCGGTGTGGCGATGCGGCGACTCGATTTCCCGATTGCTCCCGTCATCATCGGTATGCTGCTCGGCCCCATGGCCGAGAGACAGTTGCGCAACGCGCTCTCGATCAGTGAGGGCAACTGGTTGGTTTTCTTCCAGCAGCCCATCTGTGCGGTCATCCTGGCGGTTACCGCGCTGGTATTGATGATCCCGCACCTGCTCCACCGTCGGGGTGTGCGACTCTCGGAGGACGATTGAAGATGGGGTCTTACATCCAAACCCCTTCCTCGATCGGTGCCGAGCTTGCACCGCAGGGGCGCATGCGCGCCTCCATCAACCTGGGCAATCCCATCCTCGCGAACCGCAACGCGGCCACCGGCGAAGTGGGCGGCGTCTCGGTGGATCTGGCGCGCGCACTGGCGCAGCGCTTGGGCATGCCGCTGGACTTGGTGGTGTTTGACACGGCTGGCGATTCGGTCGATGTGGTGACGGCCGAGCAGGCTGACTTCGGTTTCTTCGCGGTGGACCCGGTGCGCGGCAAAGGCATCGCATTCACCGCACCTTATGTGCTGATCGAAGGCAGCTACTTGGTGCGCAACGATTCGCCGCTGCTGGAGAAGGAGGGCGTGGACCGCGCGGGCACCCGCGTGGTGGTTGGTAAAGGCAGCGCCTACGACCTGTACCTCACGCGCGAACTCAAGGCCGCCACCATCGAGCGTGCACGAACCTCGCCCCAAGTAGTGGATGTGTTCGTGGAAACGCAGGCCGATGTGGCGGCAGGCGTGAAACAGCAACTGGAAGCGGACCTGAACCGTTTCCCAGGCCACCGGATCCTGCCTGGCCGCTTCATGCTGATCCAGCAGGCCATGGGCTGTCCCAAGGGCCGCAGCACCGATGCGGCGACGTATCTCGCGGTCTTTGTGGAAGAGATGAAAGCCTCTGGCTTCGTGGCTGAAGCTCTCACGCGCCACGGTATCGAAGGCGCGTCCGTCGCACCTGCGACGGAGCCAGGAGGCTTCGAAAGAACTGATTTCAACCCCCAAAAATGAAGGAGACAATCATGCAGAAGATCAGCAACTCACGTCGATGGGCTGTTATGACGGCTGGCATCGTATGCGGAGTCGTTTCGAGCGTTAGCTACGCGCAGGCACCTTCTTGGCCCACAAAGCCCCTCCGAATCATTGCGCCGTTTCCACCGGGTGGATTTACCGATGTGGTAACCCGCCGTCTAGCAGCGCGGCTGGCTTCCGACTTGGGGCAGCCCATAGTGGTGGAAAACAAGCCTGGTGCGGGCACGAACATCGGAACCGAGGCCGTAGTCCAGAGTCCTGCCGATGGCTACACCCTGCTCATGGGCACATCTAGTTTGGCCATCAACCGCACCCTCTATCCCAAGCTTTCCTATGACCCGGAGCGCGACCTTGTGCCGCTAGGCGCATTCGCGACAACGGGCTACACATTGCTCGCCAATCCAAGTTTGCCTGCGGACAATGTCGCGCAGCTGGTGGCTCTGGCGAAAGCGAAGCCTGATACCTTGTCGTTCGGCTCCTCAGGAAACGGCGCCGTGAATCACCTCGCAGGTGTTCTTTTTACATCCATGGCCGGGACCAATATTCAGCATGTGCCATACAAGGGTAGCCAGGCTGCGATCACGGACCTTGTTGGTGGGCGAATCCATTTGTTCTGGGCGTCGAACTTGGAGGCGATGCCAATGATTAAGGCCGGCCGAGTCAAGGCGCTCGGTGTAACAACCGCAGTTCCCGTGCCCGTTTTGCCAAGCGTCCCTCCTATCGGGGCCACGGTAAAGGGCTACGAGGTGGTCTACTGGATGGGCCTGTACGCCCCTGCAAAAACGCCCAAGCCGGTCGTAGACCGGATTTCCACCGCCCTGCGAAAGGCCGCCACTTCCGACGAGATGCGCAAGTCATTGGAGGAGGCCGGAGCCGAAGCGGTCTTCCGGACCCCCGTGGAGTCAACAGAATTGCTTCAGCGCGACACCGCGGTGTGGGGCAAGGTCGTCCGCGACTCTGGTGCAAAGGTCGACTAAATAATGCCACGCCCTTACCTCGTGATGCTTGGTGGGCACCTATGCACACCAACCCTTTGGGCGATGCAGTGCGCGGCGCTCACCGATGTCGTCGACTGCATGCCCCTCTCGTTGACCGACGGGGTTTCAATGGCGGAGTTGGCGCAGTCGGTGCTCAGGCGGGCGCCTGAGCGGTTTTCGCTGGCGGCGCTTTCTATGGGGGGGCACGTGGCAATGGAGATCATGCGTCAAGCGCCCGATCGGGTCGAGCGCCTAGCGCTGATTGACACCCGTGCAGATGTGGACTCACCGGAGCGGTTGAAAACGCGTGTCGATGACGACGTCATGGTGAAGAACGAAGGGTTCTCGGCGCTGGTTGACCTGCTGCCGGGCCGTTGGATGCTGCCCGCCCACGCCGCAATTCCGCATCTTCGCCAGCTCGTCATCGACATGGCTATGGAGACTGGCCTCGAGGGGCGTCACCGACAGCTCCAAGCCTTGCTAGGACGCATCGATTCTCGTGCTTCGCTTGCGACCATCTCGTGCCCGACCCTTGTTATGTGTGGCCGCCAGGATTTAGCGAACCCTGTGTGGATGCATGAGGAAATGGCCAAACTTGTTCCTGCAGCGCAGCTTCAGATCATCGAAGACTGCGGCCATCTCTCCCCTGTAGAACAACCAGTGGCCGTGTCGAGCGCTTTGCGCAGTTGGCTACACGTGGCACCCAATCTCACATGAAAAAAGCGCCGACGTTGCCGTCGGCGCTTGAAAATTACGATGCACTACGATGTACTCACATCGCAATGCGTCGGCGCGAAAAGTTCAATACCGACAGCCATCTACGGCCGCGCACTCAAACACTATGTATGTTTAGGGTACAAGTGGTTCGCGGGGCGTTTTGTTTGGAGGACTGAGCACTCAGGGGAAATTCGGCTCGCTCTTGCCGGTTTCCTCTTCCGGCCAGTCGCGGATGTAGGCCTTGAGCATCTTGTTCTCGAAGTTCTGGCTGTCGACCACGGCCTTGGCCACGTCGTAGAAGCTGATCACGCCCATGAGCATCTTGTTGTCCATCACCGGCATGTAGCGCGTGTGGCGCTCCAGCATCATGGGGCGCACCTGCTCCAGCTCGGTCTCGGGGGTGCAGGTCATGGGGTGGTCGTCCATCACGCTGCGCACGCTTTTGCCGCCGAGCGAGCCGCCGTTCTGCGCCAGGGTGTGGATGACTTCGCGGAAGGTGAGCATGCCGACCAGTTCGCCGTGGTCCATCACGGCCAGCGAGCCGATGTCGAACTGCGACATGGTTTCGATCGCGCGCTCCAGGGATTCCTGCGGTTGGATGGTGTAAAGGGTGCCGCCCTTCACACGCATGATGTCGCTGACTTTCATGGCCGTTCTCCTCGGGGTCTGTGTGTCTCCAGCGTGGGCTGGTGTTCGTGCAATATAGCCCACAATCACGGAAAAATCCCGCGCTGTGGCAGCTTGTCACATCCCCATGAGGGCTGCCTTCCCGCAGCGCCAATTCGACTGGAGACACCCCCCATGCCCGGCTATTCCGACCCCGGCTTCGACACCCTGGCCCTGCACGCGGGCGCCGCGCCCGACCCCACCACCGGCGCGCGCGCGGTGCCGATCCACCTGACCACCTCGTTCGTCTTCGAATCCAGCGACCACGCAGCGGCGCTGTTCAACCTGGAGCGCGCGGGCCACGTCTACAGCCGCATCAGCAACCCGACCAACGCGGTGTTCGAGCAGCGCATGGCCGCGCTCGAAGGCGGCATTGGCGCCATCGCCACGGCCAGCGGCCAGGCCGCGCTGCACCTGGCCGTGGCCACGCTCATGGGCGCGGGCTCGCACATCGTCGCCAGCACCGCGCTCTACGGCGGCAGCCAGAACCTGCTGCACTACACGATGCGCCGCTTCGGCATCGAAACCACCTTCGTGAAGCCGGGCGACATCGACGGCTGGCGCGCCGCCGTGCGGCCCAACACCAAGCTGTTCTTCGGCGAGACCGTGGGCAACCCGGGGCTGGACGTGCTCGACATCCCCACCGTCTCGCAGATCGCGCACGAGGCGGGCGCGCCCCTGCTGGTCGACTCCACGCTGACCACGCCCTACCTCATCAAGCCGTTTGAGCTCGGCGCGGACATCGTCTACCACTCGGCCACCAAGTTCCTGAGCGGCCACGGCACCGTGATCGGCGGGGTGGTGGTGGACGCGGGCAGTTTCGACTGGGAAAAATCCGGCAAATTCCCCGAGCTCACCGAGGCCTACGAAGGTTTTCACAACATGGTGTTCAGCGAGGAGAGCACCGTGGGCGCCTTCCTGCTGCGCGCGCGCCGCGAAGGCCTGCGCGACTTCGGCGCCTGCATGAGCCCGCACAGCGCCTGGCTGATCCTGCAAGGCATCGAAACGCTGTCGCTGCGCATGGACCGCCACATGGGCAACACCGAGAAGGTGGTGCAGTTCCTGGCCAGCCACCCGCTCGTGGGCCGCGTCGGCCACCCGATGCTGGACACGCACCCCAGCCACGCCCTGGCCGAGAAGCTGCTGCGCTTTGGCGCCAAGGGCGCGGGCTCGGTGTTCAGCTTCGACATCAAGGGCAGCCGCGCGCAGGGCAAGGCCTTCATCGAAGCGCTCAAGATCTTCAGCCACCTGGCCAACGTGGGCGACTGCCGCTCGCTGGTGATCCACCCCGCGAGCACCACGCACTTCCGCATGAGCGACGAGGCGCTGGCCGCCGGCGGCATCGGCCCGGGCACGATCCGCCTCTCGATCGGGCTGGAAGACCCGGACGACCTGATCGACGATCTCAAGCGCGCTCTGAAGGCCGCAGAAAAGGCGGGGGCCTGACCATGTACCTGCAAGTCAACGGCGCCAACACCTACTGCTACACCGGCGGCAAACCCTTCGACGCCGCCAAGCCCACCGTGGTCTTCGTCCACGGCGTGCTCCACGACCACAGCGTGTGGATTCTGCAAAGCCGCTACCTCGCCCACCACGGCTGGAACGTGCTCGCGGTCGACCTGCCCGGCCATTGCAAGAGCGAAGGCGAGGCGCCCGCCTCGGTGGAAGCCGCGGCCGATTTCGTCGCGGCGCTGCTCGATGCCATGGGCGTGCAGAAGGCCGCGCTGGTCGGCCACAGCTGGGGTTCGCTGATCGCGCTCGAAGCGGCGGCACGCCTCAAGGATCGGGTGAGCCACCTGGTGCTGGTGGGCACGGCCTACCCCATGAAAGTCTCGCCGGCGCTGATCGAGGCCGCGCTCAACGACCCCGAAAAAGGCCTGCAGATGATCAACGTGTTCTCGCGCAGCACGCTGGCCGCGCCACCCTCGGCGCTCGGGCCGGGCACCTGGGTGTTCGGCAGCAGCCTGGCGCTGGGCCGGCGCGTGTTGCGCAGCAATGCGAAGGTCAACGTGTTCCACCGCGGCTTCGTGGCTTGCGACAGCTATGCGGGTGGTGAAGCGGCGATTGCGGCCATCACCTGCCCGGTGCTGTTCCTGCTCGGCGGCCTGGACCAGATGACGCAGACCAAGGCCGCGCAGCCCCTCATCAAGGTAGCACAGGCCAACGGCAAGGCGGTGAGCACGGTCACGCTGCTGGTGGGGCACCACCAGATGACCGAAACCCCCGACGCCACGCTGTTCGCGATCCGCGACTTCCTGGCCGGCTGAGGTCCCCGCCACCATGCGCGACGCGATCACCCCACCCATGAGCGCCGAGCGCGCGCAGGCCATCGCCCACCACTTCGACCTGCGCGCCCTGCCCGCCGACTTCCTGACCAACCCCTACCCGGTGTACGCCGCGCTGCGCGAAGCCCAGCCGGTGCGGCGCATGCCCGATGGCTCGGTGTTTCTCACGCGTTGCGCCGACCTGGTGGCGGTGTACCGCGACGCGCACGCCTTCAGCTCGGACAAGCACGTGGAGTTCGCGCCCAAGTACGGCGCGGGCTCGGCGCTGTTCGAGCACCACACCACCAGCCTGGTGTTCAACGACCCGCCGCTGCACACGCGCGTGCGCCGGCTCATCATGGGCGCGCTCACGCGCCGCGCCATCGCCGGGATGGAGCCGGGCCTCATCGCGCTGGTCGACGGCCTGCTCGACGAGATGGACGCGCGCGGCGGCGGTGACCTCATCGAAGACTTCGCCTCGGCCATTCCGGTGGAAATCATCGGCAACCTGCTTGACGTTCCGCACGCCGACCGCGGCCCGCTGCGCGCCTGGTCGCTCGCCATCCTGGGCGCGCTGGAACCCACGCTCACGCCACAGCAGCAGGCCAACGGCAACCAGGCCGTGAGCGAGATGACCGCCTACCTGCGCACCCTGGTGGCCGCGCGCCGGCAGCGCCCCGGCGACCCCGAGCACGACGTGCTCACGCGCCTGATCCAGGGCGAGGCGAATGGCGAACAACTGAGCGAAGTGGAGCTGCTGCAGAACTGCATCTTCCTGCTCAATGCCGGCCACGAAACCACCACCAACCTGATCGGCAACGGGCTGATCCTGCTGCAGGAATTTCCCGATGCCCGCGCGCAATTGCTGCGCGCGCTGCAAACAACCGATGCCGCGGAAGAAGAAGCGGTGCTCAGCCGCGCGGTCGACGAGTTCCTGCGCTTCGAGTCGTCGAACCAGTTGGGCAACCGGCGCACCGTTCAAGACACGCAGGTGGGCGGCGTCGATCTGCCGGCCGGCACGCTGGTCACGCTGTGCATTGGCGCGGCCAACCGCGACCCGGCGCAGTTCACCGACCCCGAACACCTGAACCTCGCGCGCGAGGGCAACAAGCACCTGGCGTTCGGCTTCGGCATTCACCAGTGCGCGGGCCTGAGCCTGGCGCGGCTGGAAGGGCGCATCGCCATCGGGCGCTTCCTGAGACGCTTTCCCAACTACCAGCTCACCGAAGCACCCATGCGCGGCGGCCGCGCCCGCTTCCGCGGCTTCCTGCGCGCGCCCTTCAGCGTGGCGTGATCGGCATCGCAGGCGTTCAGCCCGCGGCGATCAAGGGGTCTTGCGCCCCCGTCGGCTGCGCGGCCGGCGTGCTCGCCACGGCCTGTGCCACCGACACGTCCATCCAGCGGCTCTCGGCCCAGAAGCGCGCGGTGTGCGGCTGGTGCGCGAGCAGCAAGCGCTCGACCAGCGGCGCCACCGGCGTCTTCTCCAGATCGATCAGCAGCACGTAGCGCTCACCGTCTTCGTCCAGCCGCCCCAGCCAATCCAGCTTGACCATCACGGCCACCGGCTCCTCGAGTTGCAGCGCATCGACCCGCAGTATCTGGGCCAGCGCTTCCAGGCTCAGTCCCTTGGGTGCACTGTCGCGCGCGGCCTGCAACTGGTAGAGCAACTCCAGCGCGAGCTGAAAGCTCCAGCCCGGTGTGTCGCCCCGCCGCGCCACGCCCGACATCAAACTGGGCAGGTAGGCCGCCACCACCGCGCCCAGCAGCAGGATCACCCAGGCCACGTAGAACCACACCAGCAGAATGGGCACGGTGGCGAAGGTGCCGTAGACCACCGAGTAGGTCGGCACCTGCGCGAGGTACCAGGCCAGCACCTTCTTCGCCAGCTCCAGTCCGGCGCCCACGAACAGCGCGCCGATCAGCGCATGGCTCCAGCGCACCCGCGTGTTGGGCACATAGCGGTACAGCGCGGCAATCCCGCCGGTGAGCAGCGAGAACTGCACCGCTTCCAGCAGGAAGCGCACGCCGCCCGGCAGGGCGGACACGACCCCGCGCGACGCCGTCACAAGGTAGGACGTGACGGTGAGGCTGCCCGCCAGCAGCAGCGGCCCCAGGGTAAGCACGGCCCAGTACACCAGCACGCGCTGGGTGAGTGGACGCGCCTGGCGCACGCGCCAGATGTCGTTGAGCTTGCGGTCAATGGTGAGAATCAGCGCCAGCGCCGTCACCAGCAGAAACAGCGCACCGAGCCAGCCCATCTGCCCGGCCTTGTTGGCGAACTGGTTGAGGTAACTGAACACCTGCTTGGCGATGTCCGGCGGCACCAGGCTTTGCACCAGCCAGCGCTGCAGCGTGATCTGCAGACGGTCGAACATCGGAAAGGCGCTGAAGATCGCCAGCGCCACCGTGAACAACGGCACCAGCGAAATCGTGGTGGTGAAGGTCAGGCTGCTGGCGGTGATGCCCAGGCGGTCTTCGCGGAAACGCTCGCGCAGCGTGAGCGCGGTGTTGCGCCACGGAAATTTCAAGGCATCGCGCCACAATTCGCGTGCCAGGGTTTCAAGGGTCCGAAGGCGCTCTTTCAGGGTCATCCCGGTATCATGCCACCCTGCTTTTCACCCCCTGCCATGCCCACCTCC
>NZ_SCML01000059.1 GCF_005503365.1 Hydrogenophaga sp. 2FB | reverse complement strand
GCCCGGTACCGATGGACAGGCCGGGAGCGTCGACGGCCACAGCCGCAGCGGTCTTCGTCGACTTCTGCGGTGACTTGTCGGTCCGGTCCGTGCGCGCGTCGTCGGCGTGTTTGGCGCGGTTGGCGTCACTCACGACGTCACCCAGGCGCAGGCCCAGGGAATTGGCGATCTCGCCCCAGCCCATGCCGGTGTCGCGCATGGCCTGCACGTCGCGGGTGGCCAGCCCAAGCTGATCGCGGGTGGGCCGGGTGATGCCGTCCTGCGCCAGGTCGGCCTTGGCAATCTCGCCAGCAAAGTTCTGTTGGGTCGCGGAAGGCGAGAGGGAGATCGTCTGTGCGCCGGCCGCCACGGCGCCCAGCAGCGCGAGCGAAAGGGTAGTCTTGAACAGAGCGCGGGGGGTGTGGGTCATGGCAGATCTCCCGTTTTTGAACAGGCTTTCATCCTAGGCCCGCAGGCACCGCGCACGTGCGTGTGTTGGTTACCAGTTGTTCATCGGCGCACCCGGGCGTTCACGCCAACCTGCCCGTCAGTCCAGCGTCTGCGGCACCGCCACACCCGGATAGCTGAGCCAGAGTTCGAAGGGGTATTCGCTCTCGAGCACGAAACGGTCGCCGCGGTACCAGAACAGGCCCGCATATGCGATGCGGCCTGACGCGTCGGAAATGCGCCGGACCATATGCGCCATGGGCGTGGCGAACGAGCAGCCCAGTGCCTGCGCCAGCACCATGTCCGCCGGGGCCACGGTCAGCGTCTGCTGCATCTTCCGCATCTTGTTCTTGGCATGTCCATCGAGCAGGTAGGCCATCTTGTGCCGCTTCTCCGAACCTTTCGGAAAGCGCTTGTAGATCTCGCTGGCCACATAGATTTCGGCCAGGCAGAAGGGTTCGCCATCCTGCACATGGACCTTGCGCACGCAGGCATAGCTGTCGTACACCGCATCGCCGCGCGCCAGCGAAGCCGGCAGCGCGACGCCGTTGCGCTGCTCCAGCACGTCAAAGCGGACATCCGTGGCACGCGGGTCGTTGATGGCGGCATGCAGGCGCGCCGGCATGGCGGCGCTGGCCTCGGCCACATAGGTGCCGCGCCCGCGGTCGCTGGTGATCAGCCCCTCGGTCTTGAGCAGACCATAGGCCTGGCGGACCGTGATGCCGGCCACCTGGTACTGCTCGGCCAGTTGCAGCACCGTCGGCAGGCGTTGCCCGCTGACCAGCTCGCCATGGGCGATCTGGTGCCGCAGGATGCTCGCCAACTGCAGGTACTGCGTGACGCCCGCGCCCGAGTGCTGTGCCGGCCGCACGGTCACGGGTGGCGGCTTGACGGATAAAACCATGGTCGCAAGGGTCCTGCCTGAAAGTGCCTGCGCCCTAGTTCAAGTCGATGCGCAACGCCAGAATGAAAGGCACCCATTTTGCCCGCTCGGCCTGGCCAAAGGCATCGGCCTGTGCCGGCGTGGTCGGGCCCAGGCTTTCGGACGCACCCTGTGCCAGGCGCGCTTTCATGTCAGGCATCGCCAGCGCCTTGTTCAGCGCCGCGTTCAGCTTGTCGATCACGGCCTGCGGCGTTTTGGCCGGCGCCATCAGGTTGTTCCAGGTGTAGGCGTCGAACGTCGGCATGCCCAGTTCGGCGAAGGTCGGCACGTTGGGCTCGACCGCACTGCGTTGGTTGCCAGACACCGCCAGCAGACGCGCCAGGCCCTGCTTCTCAAGGGGAGACGCCGAGATCAGGCCGTCGAACAACAGGTTGACGTGCCCGCCGGACAGGTCGATCAGCGCGGCACCGTTGCCTTTGTAGGGCACGTGCAGCAGCGAAATATCGGCGGCCTTGGCAAAGTTTTCGCCCACCACGTGGCTGATGGAGCCCTTGCCGCCGGAGCCGTAGCTGATCTTGCCGGGATGGCTCTTGGCATGGGCGATGAGTTCCTTCAAGGTCTTGGGCGTGGAGGTGCTGGCGACCAGCACCAGCGGCGTGCGCGAGACCAGCCCGATGGAGCGCAAGTCCTTTTCCACATCAAACGGCAGCTTGGGGTAGAGCCCGACGTTCATCACCAGTTGCGAGCTGGTTCCCAGGCCGATGGTGTAGCCGTCCGGCGCCGCCTTGGCGACCACGTCCGTTCCGATGGAGCCACCGCCGCCGGCACGGTTTTCCACCACGACGGGCTGCCCGAGGATGTCGCCCATGTGGCGCCCCAGTTCGCGCGCGATGGTGTCGTTGCCGCTGCCGGTGCTGAAAGCCACCACCAGGCGGATCGGTTTCTCGGGGTAGGCCTGCGCCAGCGCCTGCGTGGAAAAACCGCCCGAGGCCAACAGGCCCGCGAGAACGGCGGCGGTGGCGGTGTGTCTGCGATTGAGCTTCATGTTTGTCTCCTTCCGTGATCCACCAAGATGGTTTTTTTGTTCAGTCGGCCAGCTGCGCCACCGGCACCCGCACCGGCATGGACAAGAGGATTTGCGCCATGCCCTTGCCCAGCGCATCGTTGCGCAGCGAAGCCATGCCGCCGCCGCCCAGCGCCTGCTCGCACACGAAGTTGAAGGCATGGATGCCGGGCACGTCGTAGCGTGTGACCGGGCCTTTGACGAGGTGCGCCAGATAGGCCGCCACGCTGGCCTCCGTCAGTTGCGCGCGCAACAGTGGCAGCAGGTCCGGCCGGCGCGCGATGACGCCGATGTTGGAGATGTCGCCCTTGTCGCCGCTGCGCGCATACGCCAGGCGTATCAAGGGCACCTCGATCGTGTTGCTGCTTGCGCCCGCGTCCACGCTGTCCGCAGTTGCCCTGCGGTCGGCCACTCGCGTCGCCGCTGCCGCAGGACCGGTCTGGCCGGCAGGCTGGGCGATGGCCGTGCTGTCGCCATCCACCAGCACGGTCGGGCTCAAGCGTTCCTTGTCGAGCAGAAACGCGTATTGGCGGATCGATGGCGAAGCCGAGGACCGGCCGCCCGAACCCGTGGTACCGGGCGCCCAGGACGTACCCGCCGGCGCCACCTCGCGGGCAAACAGGTCCAGCGCTTCCTTGCGCGCGTGGGTGACGGTCAGCCGCAAGACGACCTCGCGCGCCGTGGTGGACTGGGCGTGCGGCCCGTAGCAGGATTCCGCGCCCAGCACTTCCAGGTTGTTGGCCGTGTAGGCGCCCAGCCCGGCTTTTTCGAGCATCGCCGAGGTGCGGTCCAGAATGGCCGCGCCGGTGCGGCGTGCCTTGGCGACGGCGTCGAAACCAACGATGGTCAACTGGGCGGAGATCTTGAAACCCTCCACATACGTCGCGCAGACCTTGTAGCTGGCCGTCGGTGCCCGACCGCGCGCGCCGCGCACGTCCACGCGCTGGCTGCCGGCCTGCTGCAGCGTGACCTGGGTGAAGTCGCAGATCACGTCGGGCAGGATGTAGGTGGCGGGGTCGGCGATCTCATACAGCATCTGCTCGCCGATCACCGCCGGTGTGATCTTGCCGCCGGTGCCCTCGGGTTTGGTCAGCACGAAGCTCCCGTCGGCGCGGCACTCGGCGATCGGGTAACCCATGGTGTCCCAGCCGGGCACCGTGTCCCAGTCCGTGTGCAGGCCACCCGTGGCCTGGCAACCGCATTCGAGGATGTGGCCCGCCAGGCTGCCGCCGGCGAGCAGGTCGTGGTCGTTGCTGGTCCAGCCGAACTCGTGCATCAGCACACCGAGCGTGACGGCCGAGTCCACGCAGCGGCCGGTGATGACCACCTGGGCGCCGGCGTCCAGCGCCGCCTTGATGGGCAAGGCCCCCAGGTAGGCGTTGGCGGTGAGCACCTTGTCGGGCAACGGCGCGCCGCTTTGCAACTCTTTCACCTGGCCCGACTCGCGCAGCCCGGGCAGCAGCGGCATCACATCGTCGCCCGTGACCACGGCGATCTTCAGTTCGACGCCCTGCTCCTGGGCCAGCGCGGCCAATGCGGCCGCGCAAGCTTGCGGGTTCACGCCACCGGCGTTGCTCACCACGCGAATGCCCTGGGCGACCACGTCGCGCAGCACGGTCTTCATGGCCACGCTGACGAAGTCGGTGGCATAGCCGAGCTCGGGCTTTTTCAGGCGGGCGCCGGCCAGAATCGACATGGTCAACTCGGCCAGGTAGTCGAACACCAGGTAATCGATCTGGCCGCTGTTCACCAGCTGCGGCGCGCCGACACTGCTGTCACCCCAGAAGCCGGAGGCGCCGCCGATGCGCACCACTTTGTCACCCGCTTTGTCGTCATTCGATGTGTTTTTTGCACTCATGAGCATTCCTGTCCTTTGATTCGATTCAAGTGGGTCTTCTCAGCTGCCCGTCCACACCGGCTTGCGCTTCTCGCGGAAGGCCAGTTGCCCTTCGGCGGCGTCTTCGGTCAGGGCGAACAGGCCGATCTGGCTTTCGGTGAAGGCCATGCTCTCCTCGAAGGACATGGCTTCGATCTTCTTCATGGTGTAGAGGCCGCGGCGGATCGCGGCGGGCGACTTGTCCAGCATGCGGTCGAGCAGCCATTGCAGCTTGCCGTCCAGGTCGTCGCTGACGTAGTTGACCAGTGCGTATTCGAGTGCCTGGGCGGCGCTCAGGGGTTCGCCCGTCAGGCACATCTCGGCCAGCACGCGGCGGGGAATCAGGTGGCCCAGCACGCTCAGCACCTGCGCCGGGAACACGCCGACCTTGACCTCGGGCAAACCGAAGATGGCCTTGTCGCTGGACACCACCATGTCGCACATGCCCATGATGCCCATGCCGCCCGCCATGCAGGCGCCGTTGACACGCGCGATCAGCGGCACGGTGGACTGCTTCGCCTGCCGGAACAGGTTGGCGAATCCCACGTAGGGCTCCGAGTAGTCGAACTTGAAGGACTTTCCGCTTTGCAGGTCCGCGCCCGCGCAGAAGGCCCGTGTGCCCACGCCGGTGATCACGATGGCGCGCACCTCGCGGCGCTTGTTGGCGCGTGCCAGCGCGTCGCTCAAGCCGTCCAGCACGGCCGCGCTGATGGAATTGCGTTTGTCTTCCCGGTTGATGGTCAGCCACATGACGGGGCCGCGCATCTCCTCAAGCAGTTCGTTCTGGGTGTCTGTCGTCACGGTGTCTCCTGGTGCTCTGGATGGGGTTGAAAAATGGGGCGGCAGGTGCCGTCATGAAGTGGAAGCATCTGCGGCCGGTGGCAGGCCCGGCCACACGAAACGGCTGGGACGCCCGGCCACAAAATCGCCGATGGCGTCACGGTGAAAGTCACTGGAAAAAGCGATGCCCTGGGCGGTGGCTTCCATCTCCAGCATGGCCGAGAAGTCCGTCAGCTGAGACTGGTTCAGCGCCTGTTTGGTCAGGGCGATCGCCGACGACGAACCGCCGGCCAACGCCTGCGCCATCGCCTGGGCATGCGGCAGCAGATGGGCAGGTGGCACCAGTTCGTGGACGAAGCCCCAGTCCATGCCGGTCTGCGCATCGAGTTCGCGCGCCGACAGCATGGCGGCCTTGGCCCGGTGCAGGCCGACGCTGCGCGCCAGCGTGTACAGCGCGCCGCAATCGGGCACCAGCCCGACCTTCATGAACGACATGCAGAAGCGCGCCCTCGGCGTGGCCAGCACCAGGTCCGCGATCAGGGCGAGGCCAAAACCACCGCCATAGGCATAACCATCCACCGCGGCGATCACGGGCTTGTCGGTCTCGAAAAGCGCCTGGATGCCCGGATGCGCCGCCTTCATGCGCAGGCGCCCGGCGCCGGCCTGCAGCCGTTCACCAGCCTGCATGTCCTTGATGTCGCCACCGGCACAGAAGTGACCGCCGCTGCCGGTCAGGACAATGGCCCGGACCTCGGGGTCGGCCACGGCGCTGCGCACCGCCTCGGCCAGTTCCCGGCGCATGTCGATGTCCATCGCGTTGCGCCGTTGTGGGCGGTTCAGGCAGATGGTCGCCACATGCGAAGCGACCGAACAGTCCACGAAACGCAAGCCGCTCGTGCTGGGCGAAGGTCCTGGGTGCATGGCGATGTCTTCGCGGGCCGGTTTATTCACACACTGCGCCGGACGCGACCAGGGCATCGATGCGTGTCTCGTCGTAACCCGCTTCGCGCAAGACCTCGCGGCTGTGCTGCCCGATTCGGGGCGCGGGCGTGGCTTCGCCCGGCGGCGTGCCGGACCATTCGCTGGGGACCGCCATCTGGCGGATGGTGCCCACGTGCGGATGTTCCATTTCACTGAAGAAGCCGATGTCGTCCAGATGCGGGTCTTGCAGCAAGGACTCGAACGTGTGCATGGGAAACACCGGGATGTCCGTGCCCTCCAGCAGCGCCTGCATCTCCGCCGTGCTGCGCGAAGCGATTTCATCGGACACCATGCCGTAGAGCGCATCGATGTGTTGGGTGCGCTCGGCAATGTTGGCGAAACGCGGGTCCGTGTCGTACAGCGCCGGCTGGCCAATGGCCTTGAGAAACGCCCGCCACTGCACGTCGGTGTAGATCAGGCAGCACACATGGCCGTCGCGCGTCTTGTACGGCCGGCGCTCGGGCGACAGCAGGCGCGGATAACCGAAGTCACCCTGCGCGGGCACAAAGGTCTGGCCGTACAGGTGATCGCCCAGCACATAGGGCACCATGGTTTCAAACATGGGCACGTCGATGCGCTGGCCTTTGCCGGTGCGCTCGCGCCCGTACAGCGCCGCGCTGATGACGCCAAACGCGTACAGCCCCACCGAGCGGTCGGCGATGGTGATCGGCATGTAGCGCGGAATGTCGCCGCTGCCCATGGCCACGGCTTGCGGCAGCGCGCAGGCCGCCTGGATCAGGTCGTCAAACGCCGCGCTGGCCGCATAACGCCCGCGCTGCGAGAACCCGAACATGCCGACATACAGAAGCCGTGGGTTGATGGCGGCCAAAGCTTCGTAGCCCAGGCCCAGCCGTGCCATGGCCTGGGGCCGCACGTTGTAGGTCAGCACATCGGCATCCTTGGCGAGTTCGAGCAACACCTCACGGCCTTGCGCAGTCTTGAGGTCCAGCGCCACGCTGCGTTTGTTGCGGTTCATGCCGAGGAAGAGCGGGCCCATGCGCTCATGGCCCTGGGGGCCGATGCCCCGCACGACGTCACCACCGGGCGCTTCGATCTTGACCACATCAGCCCCCAGATCGCCCAGCATCTGCGTGGCCGACGGACCCATGAAAACGGTGGTGATGTCCACCACCCGAACCCCGGTCAACGGGCCTCGTTCGCCGGGGGTGTGGGTCGTTGTGTTGGTTGCGGTCATGCCCATCGCGCCTGTTTTTTCTATTGTGTCTATGAATAGCTTCATAGACTATAGGTGGCGAAACAAGCGGCGTCAACCGGTTGTGGCGGGCTTGCGCCCTCGGGATATCCCTAGGGGAATGGCGCGGGATGGACGCCGACAGCGGCGGTCAGCGGGCCCGCGCGGCGCGGCTGTAGAGCGCCTCGGCCTTGGCCGGGTTGCGCGGCTCGCCCAGGCCTTGTTCGGCCAGGGTGCCCAGGTTGAACAGCGCTTCACCATCGCCCGCTCGGGCCAGGGCTTCCCACACCTCGCGCGCCTGGGCATAGCGCCCCATCTTGAATTCGGCGTGCGCCCGGTAGTGGCCCGCGGCGGGGTCGCGCAGCCCGTCGCCGCGGCCGTTGTCCCGCGCTTCGCCCACGCTGGACAGCAGCGCGAGCGCGGCGCCCAGCAGCGTGCGGGGATGGGTCATGGGGATCTCCGTGTTCATGGTGCGAAGCTCCTTGCCTGGGCGTGCCCGTTCACACCATCTCAGGGTTTGACCGTGAGCACCCAGGTCGACAGGATCTTGAGATCGCCCGCGTTCAGGCTCGGGTGGCCGGGCATGGGGATGCGGCCCCACTTGCCCTTGGAGCCGTTCTGGATCGATTGCGCGAGCGCGGCAGCGGCGTCCTTGTCGCCCGCGTATTTTTCGGCGATGGCGCTGAAGGCCGGGCCGACCACCTTGTCGGCGTTGGCGTGGCAGCTGTAGCAGCCGCTGGCCTTGGCCAGCTCCACGGCGGCCACGTCGGCGGCGGTGGCGTGCTGGGCCAGGGCGGCCAGCACGGCAGAGAGGATCGGGAGGTAACGCATGGCGGACACCACAAAAAGAAAGAACCGTTGAAAAGAAAAAGGGGTGGCATGGCCGAGGCCACGCCACCCCAACCACCACATCACTTCATGAGCTTGAAGGTCCAGACGGAGCCGCCCTGTTCGAGGAAGTTGACCTTCTTGGCCACTTCACCGCCCCACAGCGGCACGGCACCGCCCCAACCCGAGACCACGCTGACGTACTGATCGCCACCTTCGGTCCAGGTGATGGGCGGCGCGACCACGCCCGAGCCGGTCTGGAACTGCCACACCACCTTGCCGGTCTTGGCGTCGGCGGCTTTCAGGTAGCCCTCGGGCGTGCCCCAGAACACGAGGTCGCCCGCGGTGAGCACACCGCCCCAGAGCGGCGCGCTGTTCTTCACTTCCCACGCCACCTTGCCGGTCTTGGGATCGATCGCGCGCAGCGAGCCGATGTGGTCGTCGAACAGCGGCTTGATGGTGAAGCCCGCGCCCAGGTAGGCCGCACCCTTCTTGTAGGTGATGGGCTCGTTCCAGATCTCCATGCCCCATTCGTTGGTGGGCACGTAGAACAGGCCGGTCTTGGGGCTGTAGGCCATGGGCATCTGGTTCTTGCCGCCGAGGAAACCCGGCGCGGAGAACACCGACTTGCCCTTGGCGCCGTCGCCACCGGCGGCGGTCGGGTCGCCCGGTCGGTTGGTGTCGTCGAAGTTGGGGCGGCCGGTCTTGAGGTCGATGCCGGTGGCCCAGGTCACTTTCTTCACGAACGGAAACGCGTTGACCAGCTTGCCGGTGGCCGCGTCGTTCACGTAGAAGAAGCCGTTGCGGTCGGCCTTGGCGCCCATGCGCTTGCCGTCCATGTCGAAGGTGACGAACTCGTTCACGCCGTCGTAGTCCCAGCCGTCGTTGGGCGTGCTCTGGTAGTGCCAGACGATCTTGCCGGTCTTCACGTCGATCGCCACGGTGGAGGCCGAGTACAGGTTGTCGCCCTTGCGCACGTGGCTGTTCCACGGGCCGGGGTTGCCGGTGCCGAAGTAGGCCAGGCCGGTCTTGGCGTCGTAGGTGCCACCGAGCCAGGTGGCCGCGCCACCGGTCTTCCAGGTCTCGCCCGGCCAGGTGGCGTTGGTGGTGCCGGAGATGCCGTTTTCCTTGCCGTCCTTGTAGCCCATGTGGCCTTCGACCACGGGACGCGTCCACACCATCTTGCCGGTCTTGGGGTCGCGCGCTTCCACGCGGCCGACCACGCCGAACTCGCCGCCGGACACGCCGGTCAGCAGCAGGCCTTCGGCAATCAGCGGCGCGGCGGTGTAGCTGTAGCCGGCGGCATAGTCGTCGATCTTCTCGCGCCACACCACCTTGCCGGTGTTCTGGTCGAGCGCGACGAGTTGTGCATCGAGCGTGCCGAAGATCACCAGGTTGTCGTAGAGCGCGGCGCCGCGGTTGATCACGTCGCAGCACGGCATGATGCCTTCGGGCAGGCGGTGCTCGTACTTCCAGAGCTTCTCGCCGGTCTTGGTGTTCACCGCGTAGATGCGCGAGTAGGACGCGGTCACGAACATCTTGCCGTTGTGCACCAGCGGCTGCGACTGCTGGCCGCGCTGCTTCTCGCCGCCAAACGACATGGACCACACGGGCACCAGTTTGTGGATGGACTTCGCGTTGATGCCGGTCAACGTGGAGTGGCGCTGGCCCTGTGTGCCCAGGCCCCAGCTCAGCACGTTGTCGGGCGTCTTCGCGTCGTCGGTGATCATCGCGTCGGTCACGCCCTGGGCACTCACGTGCGCGGTGGCGGCCAGAATCATCAGGCTCAGTAGGGTGCGTTTCACAGTATGTCTCCTGCTCGTTCGTGGATGTGTGATGGCTGCGACCGAGCACCATGCCCGGCCGCCCGTGAACTCCCCGACCCTCAGGCCCCGGGGTTGCACACCCACCAAATGGCAACATCCATGCCAGCGTTTTTGCGGCGTTTTCCGGTCTGAAATGCGCCATGCGCGGCCCCCGCAACCGGGTGCGGCTGTGACACTGTTCAGAAACGAATCAACCGCTGCAACAGGGCCTGGGAGGCTTAGCGCGCACGTTGTTCCAGCGCCCGCTGCTCGGCGAGCGGGTACCACTGCGTGAGGCTGCGGTGCAGCTCGGCGGGCTGCGCGGCCCAGCCGGCAAAGCGCGGCGGCACGGGTGTGCGCAACAACTCGCTCAGGTCCAGGCCGCGTTCGGCGCTCTCGTGCATGAGCGTGGTGAGCCAGCGCAACCAGTCGCGTGTCTGCTGCAAGCCCCGCTCGCCGGTGTGCACGGGCCCATGGCTGGGCACCACCTGCCGGACCACACCCGCGGCATGCCATTGCGCCAGCGTGTCCAGGCTGGCGAGCCATGCGGCGGGGTCGGCATGCGGGGTGGTGGGAACACGCTCGGCAAACACCAGGCCACCGGCGAACAGCACGCCGGTGGTCGTGTCGATCAGCACCAGGTCATCGTCGGTGTGGCCGCTCAGGCGTTTCAGCTCCAGCGTGTGCGCACCGATGCGCAGGGTCATCGGTTCGATCGCTTCGCGCGCCGGGATGGGTTCGGTGCCGGTCATCCAGTCGCCGCACAGGCGGTAGAGGTTGTCGGCGTAGGCCGCGCCTTCGGCCTGCATACCCGCGATGCTGCCGCGCAAGGCTTGTAGGGGGCGGTCGGCCCAGGCCTGGTTGCCGAAGAAATAGTCGGGGTGCAGGTTGAGGTTGAAGACGTGGCGCACGGGCTCGCGCGTGAGGCGCTCGATGGCGCGGCGCTGCTGCTCGCCGTAGCCGCGCGAGGGGCCGGTGTTGATGACCACCACGCCATCACCGGTGGCGATGAAGGCGGTGTTGATGATGTTGCAACCGTTGGCGCGCGAGAAGTCGGCCACCGCGCCTTCGATCACCCAGGTGCGCTCGGCGATCTGGCGCGGGCGCAGGTCGTGGTCGAGCCGCGCCATGTCGGGCTGAGCCTGTGCCGCGCTGGCGAACATGGCCGCCAGCCACGCCAGCGCCCATATCCTCACGCGGGCACCTCGGCGTCGATGCGGTTGCCGTTGTTGTCGCGCCCGGTCAGGCGAAAGCCGCCGAGGTTCTGCGGCGGCAGTTCGAAGGTGATGAGCGGGTTCTCCGACACCGGCTCGTGCAGGGCCAGGCGCCACCAGGGTTGGCCCGCGCTGTCCACCAGTTGCAGTTGCTCGATGTAGAACGCCGGAATGCCCGCGACCAGACCGGTGTCCATCGGGTGCATCACGCGCACGCGCAAACGGCGGCTGCCCTCGATCACGTTGGGAAAGAAGCGCGCCTGCACCTGGTTGAGCGTGCGGCTCCAGGACCCATCGGCGCGCGTGGCGCCGGGCACCGTGCAACCACCGCCGGCCGCCTGCACCCAGGTGCCGCCCACGTGCCAGCGGCCATCGCGCGTCTGCACCAGCGCGCGCACGGGTGAGGCCTGCTCCATGCGGATGCGAAACGCCAGCATGGGCAGCGCGCGCAGCGGCTCGAAGTCCAGCACCTCGCGCACGGGGTTGCGGTCCACCACCACGAAGATGCGCGCCACGCCGCCGCCCGTGTTCGCGAGTGCGCGCGCGTCCACCATCAGCGGCACGTTCATCGCATCGTCCGCGAAGGCGGGGCCGCGCACCACCACCGCGTCGGTGAAACGCATGGGCGCATCGGCCAGGACCTGCCGGCGCAGCGTGGGCCACTGCATGGAGCCCAGCGGGTCGCCACCGGTGTGGTCCTGGGCGGCCCACAGCGAAGGCACACCCAGCACACCCCCAAACAACAACGCACGGCGTTGCATGGTGTTCAACCGCCTTTCTGTCGGATGAAGCCGCGCTGCGGGTCGTAGCCCCAAAGCGCGAGCAGGAAGAACACCGCCGTGCAGCCCAGCACCACCGCCCACGCGCTGGCATTGAACTGTCCAACCATCGCGAAACGCATCGCCTCCACCGCATGGGTGAAAGGGTTGAACCCGGCGAGCTTGAGCAGCCCGTACGCCCCCGACTCCTCCAGCGTCCACAGCGGGTACAGCGCGGGGCTGATGAAGAACATCGGGAAGATCACGAAGTTCATCGTGCCGGCGAAGTTCTCCAGTTGCTTCACGTACACCGAGAGCATGAGACCCAGCGCGGCCAGCAGCGTGGCGGCGCAGGCCATGGCCACCAGCAGGCCGGGCAGGTCTTTCAACGCGACCTCGACACCGAAAGCCCAGGCGATCAACAGGAACACCGCCATCTGCAGCACCGACAGCACGGTGCCGCCCAGCAGCTTGAAACCGAGCAACCAGCCGCGCGGCAGCGGCGCGGTGAGCAGCAGGCGCATCACGCCCATCTCGCGGTCGACCACCATCGAGAGCGAACTCTGCATGCCGTTGAACAGAGCGACCATGCCCAGCAGGCCGGGCACCATGTAGACCTTGTATTCGATGTAGGTCTCGTACGGCGGAATGATGGCCACGCCGAAGACGTTGTGAAAGCCGGCCGAGAACACCACGAACCACAACAACGGGCGCACCAGCGCCGACCCCAGGCGCGTGGGCTGGCGCAGGAAGCGGCCGATCTCGCGACCAACCACGGCGCGCAGCGCGCGCGCCAGGTGCAGCGGCAATGGCGGCGCGGCCGGCATCAAGGGTGTTGCTGGCATGCGCTCTCCGCTTCGTCCACGCCGAGCGTGTCCAGCACTTCTTTCGGATGCAGCACACCTTCCAGCGGCGCCACGCCCACCACGCCGTCGATGTGGCTCAGGAACACGGGCTGGCGCAACTGCCCGTCCCACGCGCGGAACGACAGGCGCGGCCCTTTGAAACCGTCGATGGCGACCGCACCGCCGCGCAGCTTCTTCAACTGCTGCAACACACCGGCCTTGGGGTCGTCCACCAGCACCGCCGCGACCGCCCTGCCCGCCGCCCAGGCCGCCCAGTCGTGGGCCTGCATGGGGCGGTGCGCGAGTTTCTGGAAACGGCGCGAGAGCTGCGGCCCGCCGTTGCGCTCCCACTGCGCGTGCCAGGCACTGGCCACCAGGCCGCTGGCGCCCACCACCGGCCGCGGCCATTGCGTGGCGTAGGGCAACGTACGCGCGAACTCGCCGTTCGCGTCCATCACGGCCACCACCTCGTGTTCGCGTTCGCCGGTGAGCAACCGGGTGCTGGCCAGATCGCGCTCGCGCGGGTCGCCGCTGAGCTTGAAGGGCTTGCTCTGTGTGGTCTTCAAGCCATAACGTTTGGCCGCGCGCTGAAAGGATTCGCCCATGAGCGCATCACCCGGCTCCGGCCCCTGCAGCAACAACACCTTGCGCCAGTTGCGCGCGGCCAGGTACTGCGCCAACGCGTCGCTGGCCATGTGACGGCTCGGAAGCGTGTGCAACAGGTGCGCGGCGCAACCCTGCGCGCGCAGGCTGTCGTCGTCCAGGCCGGTGTTGAACACCATCGCGCCACCGAGCGCGGCCGGCGCGCTCTGCACCAGTTGGCGCAATTCGACCAGTGGCAGGTCGGCCACCACGTGCTGCACCTTCGCGGCCTTGAGGTCGGCGAGCGCCTTGGGCAGCGCCGCCGCGTCGGGCAGCACCACGTCGCGCAGCACGAGCTGCAGGCCGGCGGTGTCGAGTTCAAACGCCGCGTCGTCCAGCGCCAGTTGCACGCCCTGCACCGCGCGGCCCTGCGGGTGACCCGGATAGCCACGCTCCATACGGCGCGGCGCGTAGCGCGGATCGTCGGCCAGCGAGACCACAGCCACCGTGAGCCTGGCGGGCGCGGCCGCGTGCGCCACGGGGCCGCCGAGCAAAACGACCAGCGCCAGCAGCAGGGCCTTGGACATCAAGGCGCCACGAGCACGCTGTGCGGCACGCGGCCCACGGCCACGGTTTTCACCGCCTTGGCGCTGGCCGTGTCCACCAGCGTCATGTCGTCCGACAGGCCGTTGGTCACGTACAGCGTCTTGCCATCGGGGTGCATGGTGAGACCCCAGGCACGCTTGCCCACCAGCACCTGGCGTCCCACGGCGCGCGTGGCCACGTCCACCTCGGCCACATGGTTGGCCCGGCCCAGGCCCACCCACATCGTCTTGCCATCGGGGCTCAGCGTCATGCCCACCGGGGTGATGTCGGCTTCGCGCATGCCCTTCACGGCGAACTTCACCGTGCCCTTGACGCTGTGGTCCTTCGTGTCCACCACGCTCACGGTGGCGTCGAGCTCGTTCGTCACCCACAGCTCGGCGCCGTTCGCCGCGAGCACGAAGCGGCGCGGTCGCTTGCCCACCTTGATGTTCTTGACCACCTTCCTCTGGCCCAGGTCGATGACGTGCACGACGTTGGCCACCTCGGACGTGACGTAGGCGAACCTGCCATCGGGCGTGACCAGCACGCCCTCGGGTTCGCCACCGGTCTTCACTTCGAACAGCGCCTTCTTCGTGGCCAGGTCGTAGGCGGCCATCACGTTCTCGTCTTCGATCGACACGTACACGGTTTTGCCATCGGGGCTGAGGTCGAAGATCTCGGGGCTGTCCCCCAAGGGAACCGTGCCGATCATTTTTCCGCTGGCGGTGTCCACCACGGCCAACTGGTTGCTGTCGCCGCACACCACATAGAGCTGGCTGCGGTGGGCGCTGAACATCATGTGGCGCGGGCGCTTGCACACGTCGATGGCCGAGAGGCGTTCGCCCTGCGCGCTGAACACATAGAGCTTGTTGTCCTTCTCGCTGGACACGTACACCTTGCCCTGGGCCATGGCCAGCGTGGCGCTGCCAAGCAGGGTGCCAAGGGTCAGCATTTTCAGTGTGCGTTGAACGAAGGAAGGGCGATGCCGGCGCGTCATGTCGTTGTCTCCTGGGTGGGTCTTGTCACACCCCTTCTGCAAATTCGGTGCCAGTCCAGCTTGGGAATGGAACTTGCCTTTCCATGTCCCAAACACCCCGCTGGCGGCCCGATCGCTACGGACAAACCCTGAGACACCACCGCTTCAGAGGCACCTACCGCATGACCCCACTGCCCCACGGCCACACAGACTGTTCCAACAAGGAACACTGCGCTGTGACACGCCGCCGCGCGATCGCCTGGGGCATGGCACTGGCGAGCGCGCCGGCCTCGGCACGGGCTTCGCAGAACAGCGCCGCCACCGCGTGGCCCAGCAAGCCCTTGCAACTCATCGTGCCCTGGCCCGCGGGCGGCGCGACCGACCTTACGCTGCGCATCCTGTGCGAAGAGGCCGAGCCCTTGCTGGGCCAACCCATCGTGGTCCTCAACAAGCCCGGCGCGGCCGGCACGCAAGTGGCGCCACTGCTCAAGGCCGCCGAGCCCGATGGCCACACCATCGGGCAGGTGCCCATCACCGTGTACCGCCACGCACTCATGAACGCCGTGCCCTGGGACCCGGTGGCCGACCTCAGCCCCATCGTGCAGGTTTCGGGCACCACCTTCGGCGTGCTGGTGCCGAGTGCCAGCCCCTGGCAGCAGTTCGGCGACATGCTCGACTGGGCGCGCACCCACCCGGGCGAACTCATCCTGGGCTCCACCGGCATGGGCACCACCGCGCACCTCGCGATGGAAGAGGTGCTGCTGCAGCACGGCATCCGCTATGTGCACGTGCCCTACCGCGGCACGGCCGACCAGATGCTCGCGGTGGCCAGTGGGCAACTCATGGCGGGCGTGAACTCCACCGGCTTCGCGCCCTGGGTGGACCAGGGCAAGATGCGCGTGCTCGCCATCTTCAGCGCGCAGCGCAGCCCACGCTGGCCCGACGCGCCCACGCTGCGCGAGCTGGGTTACCCGCAATCGGTCTACACCTCGCCGTGGGGCATCGCCGCGCCGCGCGGCACGCCCGAGCCGGTGCTGCGCAAGCTGCACGACGCGTTCGCGCGCGCCATGCACAGCGAACGCCACCTGCGCGAACTGGCCCGCTACGACCAGACGCTGGACTACCTGAACACGCGCGACTACCGCCAGGCCGTTCTCGACACCGTGCAGCGCGAGAAGCGCCTGTTGCAGCGCATGCACCTGCTCGCGAAACCCGTCGGAGGTCCAGGATGAAAACGACCGCACCCGACACCTTGCTGCAGGCCAGCGGCCTGCACAAGGCCTACGCCGGCAAACCCGCGCTCAAAGGCTTGGACATGTGCTTGCGCGCCGGCGAGATGCTCGCCCTGCTCGGCCCCAACGGCGCAGGCAAGTCCACGCTGCTGCAGTTGCTCACCGGCCTGTTCACGCCCGACCAGGGCCGCATCGAGGTGCTGGGCCACGACATGCGCCGCCACCCCAGCCGCGCGCTGGCCGGGCTGGGCGTGGTGTTCCAGCAAAGCGCGCTCGACCTGGACCTGAGTGTGATGGCCAACCTGCTGTTCCACACCGACCTGCACGGCATGCCCCGCGCCGTGGCACGCGAACGCATCGCCGAGCAGTTGGACACCCTGGGCCTGGGCACACAGGCGCGCGCCACGGTGCGCAGCCTCTCGGGTGGCACGCGGCGCAAGGTGGAACTGGTGCGCGCGCTGCTGCACGCACCGCGCGTGCTGCTGATGGACGAAGCCACCGTGGGCCTGGACCCGGCCTCGCGCCGACAACTGCTCGACACCGTGCGTGGCCTGTGCCGCACGCGCGGCATGGGTGTGCTGTGGGCCACGCACCTGATCGAAGAGGTGCGTGATGCCGATCGGTTGATGCTGTTGCACCAGGGCGCGGTGCGTTTTGAAGGCCCCATCGACACCTTCATGGCGCAGGCCCAAGGCACGGACTTTCAGGCGGAGGTGTTGCGCCAGTTGAATCGGGGATCGGGCGGAAGCGGCTAGGGCCTGTTCACACTATTTTTCCAAGATGCGTTGCGGATCAAAAAGGCCATGCGCAAGGCGCGAAACGCAGACGGGCCTGTGGCCCGGCGAGGCTTCGCAACGCGGCGCATGGCCTTTTTGGCCGCAACCCATTCGCACTTGGAAAAATAGTGTGAACAGGCCCTAGTCCGGCAACGCCACCACCAGCGAGGCCGCGCCCATCGTGGCCGTGGCCACCACGCCCACCTTCGCGGTGAACGGGTGTGGTGCGAAGCCCACCCAGTGCCCGCCGCCCTTCAATGCCAGCACCACCTCGTCGCGCGCACCGCCCGGTGTGATGCGCTCGACCTTCCCGCTCAACCTGCAGGTCGCGGGGTCGGGTTCGCCATCGGGCGCAGCGCCCTTCGCCACGGCCACCGCCGTGGCCTTGCACAGCAGCAGCACCGAACGCCCCGGCGCAAGCGCCAGCAAATCGGCGCTCTCGCGCGTGACGCTCGCCCTCAGCGCGGCGCCGCCCGCCGTCTCGGCGTGCACCCACACGGTGGGGTCGTTGTCGGCCACGGCCTCGCAGCGCAACACCGTGCAGGGCAACTGGTTGCGCATGCTGGTGCGCAAGCCCAGGCCGGCGGCCAGCGTGGCGCCGCCGGTGAAACGCGCCAACACCTGCTGCCGTGCGCGGGCCAGTTCGTCGGCCAGCGACAGCAGTTGCAAACCCTGTGGCGTGATCTGCGCGCCACCGCCGCCCGCGCCACCGACCGTGCGGTCCACCAGCGGCTGGCCGCTCAGGCTGGAGAGCGTGTCGATCGCCTGCCACGCGGCCTTGTAGCTGATGCCGACCTCGCGCGCGGCCTGCGAAATGGAGCAGCCCGCGGCGACCTGGCGCAGCACGTCCAGGCGCTTGTCGGCGCTGCTGTCGACCAGGGCCTGTGGCAGATCGTTGGGCCCATGCCGGGCAGCGGGTTTTCGGGAAGCCATGTGAGTTCGTCGAGCGCCTATACTTCACCGCTGTTCCAAATTGGAATAGCGAAATTTCATCCCAAGGAGCACCCGATGTTCGCACGTTCTCTTCTGCGCTGGCCCCTGCTGGTGTTGGCCGCCATCACCGGTTCGCTGCACGCCGCCGAAGCCCAGGTGGCCGTGGCCGCCAACTTCGCCGAACCCATCAAGGCCGTGGCCGCCGTGTTGGAAAAATCCACCGGCCACACGCTGAAGATCACCGTGGGCGCCACTGGCGGCTTGTACGCGCAGATCCGGAACGGCGCGCCGTTCGACGTGATGCTCGCCGCCGACACCAGGACGCCCGCGCAGCTGGAGACCGATGGCCTGGCGCAACCCCACAGCCGCTTCACCTATGCCACCGGCAAGCTGGTGCTGTGGTCGGCCGACGCCGCGAAAGTGGACGCGCAAGGCGCTGTGCTCAAGGGCGATGGTTTCCGCAAGCTCGCCATCGCCAACCCCAAGACGGCGCCCTACGGCGCGGCGGCCGTGGAGGTGATGAACAAGCTCGGCCTCACCGCGGCGCTCACGCCCAAGCTCGTGCAGGGCGAGAGCATCGGCCAGACCTACAACTTCGCGCACACCGGCAACGCCGAGATCGCCTTCGTCGCGATGTCGCAGGTGCTCGACGGTGGCCGTCTCAAGAGCGGCTCGATGTGGGTGGTGCCGCAGAACCTGTACGCCCCGATCCAGCAGGACGCGGTGCTGCTCAAGCGCGCGGGGAACAACGAAGCCGCCGTGGCGCTGATGAAGCTGCTGCAAAGCGCCAACATCAAAACCTTGATCCGCTCCTATGGCTACGACATCTGACGCGGCCAGCCGCCTCTGATACAACGCTGTCGTGCTGCTCACTCCGTCCGACCTGCAGGCCATCGGCCTCACGCTCCAAGTTGCCTCCCTCACCACGCTGATCCTGCTGGTGGTGGGCGTGCCGCTGGCGTGGTGGCTCGCGCGCAGCACGTCGGCGTGGAGCCGGCCTATCGGCGCGCTCGTGTCGATGCCTTTGGTGCTGCCGCCCTCGGTGTTGGGCTTCTATCTGCTGGTGCTCATGGGCCCTCACGGACCGGTGGGGCAATGGACCCAGGCGCTGGGCCTGGGTGTGCTCACCTTCAGTTTTCCTGGCCTGGTGATCGCCTCGGTGTTCTACTCGCTGCCCTTCATGGTGCAACCGGTGCAGAACGCCATGCAGTCGCTCGGCAACCGTCCACTCGAAGCCGCGGCCAGCCTGCGCGCCTCGCCGCTTGACACCTTCCTGAACGTCGTGCTGCCGCTGTGCAAACCCGGGCTGGTCACCGGCATCATCATGAGCTTCGCGCACACCGTGGGCGAGTTCGGCGTGGTGCTCATGGTGGGCGGCAACATTCCCGGCGTGACGCGCGTGATCTCGGTGCAGATCTTTGACCACGTCGAGGCGCTGGAATACAGCGACGCGCACCGCCTCGCCGCGATCATGCTCGGCTTCTCGTTCATCGTGCTGCTCACGCTGCAGTTCTACAACCGGCGCCAACGCGTCCGCCACGCCGTATGAGCGACCCCGGCCTGCAACTCACCGCGCGGCTGCAGCGCGCGGGTTTCCTGCTCGACGTGGACCTGCAGCTGCCCGCGCGCGGCGTGAGCGTGCTGTTCGGCCCCTCGGGCTCGGGCAAAACCACCTGCCTGCGCGTGCTCGCGGGCCTGGAGCCGCAAGCCACCGGCGTGGTCCGCGTGGGCGACGAGCTGTGGCAGGACAGCGCGCAAGGTCTCATGCGCCCGGTGCACCGGCGCTCGCTGGGCTATGTGTTCCAGGAAGCCAGCCTGTTCGACCACCTGAGCGTGCAGGGCAACCTGATGTTCGGCTTCAAGCGCACACCGGCCGCCGAACGCCGCCACCCCTGGGACCACGGCCTGGAGCTGCTGGGCATCGCGCACCTGCTGCAGCGCATGCCGCACGAACTCTCGGGCGGCGAGCGCCAGCGCGTGGCCATCGCGCGCGCGCTGGCCACCAGCCCGCGCGTGCTGCTGATGGACGAGCCGCTGGCCTCGCTGGACGCGGCACGCAAGGCCGAAATCCTGCCCTGGCTCGAACAGTTGCACGAGCGGCTCGACATCCCGGTGGTCTACGTCACGCACTCGCCCGACGAACTGGCGCGCCTCGGCGACCACCTGGTGCTGCTCGAAACGGGCCGCGTGCGCGCGCAAGGCCCGGTGCTCGAACTCATGACCCGGCTCGACCTGCCGCTGGCGCATGGCGACACCGCCGCCGCGCTCATCGACGCCCGCGCGGTCGGCTTCTCCGCGCTCGATCACCTGGGCGTGTTCGAGTTCGATGGCGGCCGCCTGCTGTTGCCCCAGGGCAGCGGACTGCCAGCGCAAACGCCGGCGCGCATCCGCATCCAGGCGCGCGACGTGAGCCTGTCCTTGCAGATGCCCGAGCACACCAGCGTGCTCAATGTCCTGCCGGCCACCGTGGTCGACATCGTGGAGGACACACCGGGCCAGGTGCTGGTGGGCTTGCAACTGGGCAATGGAACGCAGCGCGCACGCCTGCTCTCGCGCATCAGCCAGCTCTCGGCGCGCCGGCTCGGCATCGCGCCAGGTGTGGCGGTGGTGGCGCAGATCAAAGGCGTGGCGCTGGTGCGCTGAACATCGGGAACAAACACCCTTGACCGCGGCGGTCACAAGGATCAATGTAATGGGCCCTGTCACCAACGAAAGGCCCAACATGAACAACACCTTCTTTCAACGCCGCGCCATCGGTGCCCTGCTCGTCGGCACCGCCCTCGCCGCCCTGGCGGGCTGCGCCCAGATGGGCAGCATGGCCAGCAAGGTCACGGGGGGCCTGGCACTGTCGGGCGCACAGGAAGTGCCACCGGTCACCACCTCGGCCACGGGGACCTCCTACATCGCCATCGCGGGCGATGGCAGCGTGGCCGGCAACGTCAAGACCAGCGGCATCGTGGCGACCATGGCCCATATCCACATGGGCCCGGCCGGGCAGAACGGCCCGGTGATCGTGCCTCTCACCAAATCGGGCGACAACGAGTGGAACGTGCCATCGGGTGCGAAGCTCACGCCAGCGCAACTCGCCGCCTACAAGTCGGGCTCGCTGTACGTGAACGTGCACTCCGACGCACACAAGGGCGGCGAGATCCGCGCCCAGCTCAAGCCTTGAGCGAGTCCCGAGAACCCGACGCCCGCTTCAAGACCGCCTTGCAGGTGGTCGGCATCGTGGGCATGGTCGGCATGCTGTCGATGGTGTTCCACAAGGGCTTTGTGGACATGGCGGCCCTGTGGCAACAGCACGACGGCGCGGACTTTCTGGCCGCGCTGGCGCGCTACGTGTTGCGCAATCTGGCGGGCTGACCGACGACGACGCCCGCAAACCGGTGCGTTGTCGTCGTCAAGCTCGGGCGCAACGTCAGCTGAACAATTCCTTCGGCACGTTGCCACCGTTGGCCGCGATGTGCGCCAGCACGTTCTTGTGCAGCCACATGTTCATCTTGGCCGAATCGCCCATCAGCTCATCGGGGCAATAGAGTTCCTTGGCCAGTTGCTTGCGCGCGTCCAGGCTGCTGTCCAGGTCGAGCAGCTTGAGCAGGTCGACGATGGAGGTTTTCCAGTTGAGTTTCTGCGGATTGGCCTTGGCCTTTTGCTCCATCAAGGCCATCACGTCGACCATGGTGATCGAGGCCACGGCGGGTGCGGCCGCCTGTGCGGGAGCGGCAGCGGACGCCGAGTCACTGGGTGCAGCGGGCGGCGGTGTGATCACGGGCGCCGCGGCGGCCGACGACATGCCGAGCTTCTCGAGAATGTTGCTGAAAAATCCCATGGTGTTTTTCTCCTGGTTGGGTTGAAAAGGCCCGCCTGGGTCCAAGTGGAGGCGCGCTGCATGAGCATAGGCCAAAAGGCCATCCCTGTTTCGTGCACACTGCGATCCCATGCGTATCGGAAAGCCCAAGGATGTTGCCGCATCGCCCCTGCGGGACTGGATCGACACGGCGGCCGTGCGCACCAAACCGTCGCTGACCGACTTCAAGCTGTCGGGCAACGCGGACGAGATCCGCAACGTGCGCTGGTTTGCGCGCGGCACGGCAGACGAATTGCTCTCCCACCCTCTGCTCGGCCGCCTCACGATCGCCGAGCGAAACGGGCTGTACGCCGCGCGGCTGCTGCATTTCCTGGACGACATGGTGCTCACCGAACACCGCATCGTCAATGTCGCGGCCCAGGTCATCGCGGAAAACCGCTTGCGCGCCTTCCTGCCCGAACAATGGGCGATCGACGCCTTGAAGCTGTACACCGACGAGGGCTACCACGCCTACTTCACCGCGCAGGCGAGCCGGTCGATACGGGACGTGTTCTCGCTCGAAACGCACGACGGGCCGAACGTGAAGATCGCGGCGCTCGAAGCCCTGGTGGCCGAAGTCCCGCCGCAGCAACGCGACATGGCCTGGTTCATGGTCGGCTTTGTCGGCGAGACCATGATCACCAAGGCCATCGTGGATGCCATGCGCGGCAACGCCCACTCGGCCATCGACGCCCTGTTGCTCGCCCACCTGGAAGACGAATGGGTGCACGCGAAGTATTTTTCCCAGCTGTTCACGCGCGTCTGGCCGCAACTGCCCTCTGCCGACAAGGCATTCTTCGGTCGGTTGTTGCCCAGGATCATGCTGGCGTTCCACACCTGGGATGTGGGCTTCTACCGGCACCTGCTGGGCCAGGTGGGGCTTCAAGCCAGCGAATGCGAGCAGGTGTTGAGCAAGGTGGTCAGTGGTAGCAGCCAGATCGGGCGCACGCGCCAGATGTGCGCCAACACGCTGCAGGTGCTGGCGCGGTGCGAGGTGTTCAAGGATGCCCACGTTCGGACCGGCTTCATGACAGCGGGTCTGCTGGACCTTGACCAGGCCCATCGGCTGGCACTTTGACCCTCTTTGCAAGCGCTCTTTCGGAGGGGGAAAGGATGGAACCAGAAACTTCGGTGTGCCACTCAAGGAGACCCAAGACCGCCGGAGCCGAAATGAAGCGACCTCCCTTCTCCTCGCCACGCGGCGAAGATCGACCGCACGCAGAGGCGCGCGCGGCAAAACGGGACGCTGCAACCGACAAAAACACGACGCCGGCGCAAGGCAATCCCTATCTGATGCTCGACAGCGCTTACAGAAGCGCCATCTGCAATCGGTATGTTCAGAAACTGAACGGGCTGCAAGACACGCTGGTGCAGGACTCCTCGCTCATCATGGAACGCATGCTGAAGCTGCCCCCGACCCAGCGCGATGGCGTGGTGCGCGAACTCGGCAAGAAGCACATCCTCCAGGTGCTGCTGCAACCGCAGGGCGGGCGGCCCGGCGCGTGGAAGGCGTTGGCGGGTCTGGACGAGGGCTTCGACGGACTCAGCGCGGACGATCAGGCCAGCCGCCTGATCTGGCGGGAGATGGAGGTGATCGTCAAGAGCGCCACCGACCTGACGAAGACCGAGGCCGAATACAACCTGCTCATCCAGCGGATGCAGGAGTACAAGAACGCGCTGAGCCGGTTCCGTTTTTCTCAGCCCGGCGGCGCCCAGTCGCGCAGCACCTCGTCCGGCAGGGGTTTCTGAAACTTGGGCGAGCCCGGCTTTTGCGCGGTGCCCATCACCACCCACCCCACCAGCGTTTCACCCGGCCCGCAGAACGCGGCCACCACGGGCGCGGCGCGCACCTTGGCGCCCGAGAGCATCTTGCCCGCGTAGCCCAGCGCGTGCGCGGCGTTCATGAAGTTGGTGAGCGCGCCCCCCACGGTCATCCACTGCTCGTGCACCGTCGCCACGGGGTGCCCCGGGTCGATGCGCGCGATCACCGCCACCAGCAGGGGCGCGTCCAGCGCGCGGCCACGGTCGCGCTCGGCGTCGGCCGGGCTCTTGCCCGCCAGCACCGCCGCCTGTTCGTACAGGTCGGCCAGCCGGCCCCGTGCTTCGCCACGGATGGCCGCGAAACGGAACGGCACCAGGCCAGCGTGATCGGGCGCGCGCAACGCCGCTTCGGTCATGCGGCGCAGTTCGTCCAGCGAGGGCGCCGGATCGGCAAGGTGTTTGGGGCCGACCGAGTAGCGCGTCAACATGCCCGCCAGGAGATCGGCCGAGGCAGACATGGTCAGCTCGGCAGCCGCCGCGCGATCTCGCCCACCAGCTGGCGTGCCAACACCAGCTTGGACGCGCGGTGCAATTCGGTCATGCCGCGCTCGTCGACCAGCAGCAGGGCGTTGTCGTCCTGGCCGAAGGTGGCCGGACCGATGTTGCCCACCAGCAGCGGCACGCCCTTGCGCACGCGTTTGGCCTGGGCGTGCTCTTCCAGGTCGTGGCTCTCGGCCGCGAAGCCCACGCAGAAGAGTTCGCCGTTCCTCGCACGCGCGGAGGCCGCGATGCCGGCCAGGATGTCGGGGTTCTCCACGAACGACAGCGTGGGCACCTGGCCGGAACCATCCTTCTTGATTTTTTGCTCTGCCGACGTGGCCGGCCGCCAATCCGCCACCGCGGCGGCGGAGACGAACACCGTCGCGCTCGGCACCAGCAATTCCAGGCTTTTCTGCATGTTCAGCGCCGATTTCACGTTCACCCGACCCACGCCGCGCGGCGTGGGCAGGCCCACCGGGCCGGCCACCAGCGTCACCTGCGCCCCGGCCTCGTGCGCGGCGCGCGCGATGGCAAAACCCATCTTGCCGCTGGAGAGGTTGGTGAGGCCGCGCACGGGGTCGATCGCCTCGAAGGTCGGGCCGGCGCTCACCAGCACATGCTGGCCCGCGAGCGGTTTGGGCTGGAAGAAGCGCGCGATGTCGTAGAGCAGCTCTTCCGGCTCGAGCATGCGACCATCGCCGATTTCACCGCAGGCCTGCTCGCCCGCGCCCACGTCGAGCACGGTCGCGCCATCGGCGCGCAATTGCTTCACGTTGCGCTGGGTGGCTGGATGCGCCCACATCTCGCGGTTCATGGCCGGCGCCAGGATCAATGGCACGGATTGCAGGGGCCGTGCCAGACACATCAGGCTGAGCAGGTCGTCGGCCCGGCCGTGCACCAGCTTGGCCATGAAGTCCGCGCTGGCCGGCGCGACCACGATCGCGTCGGCCTCGCGGCTGAGGTTGATGTGGGCCATGTTGTTGTCCATGCCACCCGAGGCGCGCGCGTCCCACTGCGAGGTGAACACCGGGCGGCCGGAGAGCGCCTGCATCGTGACGGCGGTCATGAACTGCTCGGCCGACTCCGTCATCACCACCTGCACCGTCGCGCCGTCTTTCACCAGCGCCCGACAGAGTTCGGCGGCCTTGTAACAGGCGATGCCTCCGGAGAGGCCCAGGACAATGTGTTTTCCGGCAAGGTCGTTCATGGGCGCAATGTATCAGCCAGTACCGACCGCGTCGGCGCCGGGGTGGAAAGGGCCGCCTTTATAATCGCCATTTCCACCTCCTGCGAGCGACCGGCTCGCCCGAGAAATGACCAAATTTGTGTTCGTTACCGGCGGTGTGGTGTCCTCTCTGGGCAAGGGCATAGCCTCCGCATCTCTCGCCGCTCTCCTTGAGTCTCGCGGCCTCAAAGTCACCCTCATCAAGCTCGACCCGTACATCAACGTGGACCCGGGCACCATGTCCCCCTTCCAGCACGGCGAGGTCTTCGTCACCGACGACGGCGCGGAGACCGACCTGGACCTGGGCCACTATGAGCGTTTCATCGAAACGCGCATGAAACAGGCCAACAACTTCACCACCGGCAAGATTTACCAGTCGGTGCTGGAGAAGGAACGCCGCGGCGACTACCTGGGCAAGACGGTGCAGGTGATCCCGCACGTCACCAACGAAATCCAGGAATTCATCCAGCGCGGCGCGGGCATCGGCACGCCCGACGCGGTCGATGTGGCCATCGTGGAAATCGGTGGCACCGTGGGCGACATCGAGTCCCTGCCCTTCCTGGAAGCCGTGCGCCAGATGAGCCTGCGCCTGGGGCCCAACAGTTCGGCTTTCCTGCACCTGAGCTACCTGCCCTGGATCGCCGCTGCCGGCGAACTCAAGACCAAGCCCACGCAGCACACCGCCAAGGAACTGCGCGCCATCGGCATCCAGGCCGACGCACTGCTCTGCCGCGCCGACCGCCGCGTGCCCGAGGACGAGCGCGCCAAGATCTCGCTGTTCTCCAACGTGCCCGAATGGGGCGTGATCTCCATGTGGGACGTGGACACCATCTACAAGGTGCCCCGCATGCTGCACGAACAAGGCCTGGACGGCCTGATCTGCGACAAGCTGCGCCTGAACACGCCACCGGCCAACCTCAAGCGCTGGGACGACCTGGTCTACGAGGTCGAGCACCCGAAGCACACGGTGAAGATCGCCATGGTCGGCAAGTATGTCGACCTGTCGGACAGCTACAAATCGCTCAACGAGGCGCTGCGCCACGCCGGCATGAAGAACCATGCCAAGGCGCAGATCGAGTACATCGATTCGGAAACCATCGAGCCCGGCAACGTCGCGAAGATCCTCGGCAAGTTCGACGCCATCCTCGTGCCCGGCGGCTTCGGCAAGCGCGGCGTGGAAGGCAAGATCTGCGCGGCGCGCTACGCCCGCGAGAACAAGGTGCCCTACCTGGGCATCTGCCTGGGCATGCAAGTGGCCACCATCGAATACGCGCGCCACGTGGCCGGTCTGAAAGACGCCAACAGCACCGAGTTCGAAGCCAACGCGCCGCACCCGGTGATCGCGCTCATCACCGAGTGGAAAGACGCAGACGGCAGCATCCAGCAGCGCAGCGCCAGTTCCGACCTCGGCGGCACCATGCGCCTGGGCGCGCAAAGCTCCGACATCACGCCCGGCACGCTGGCACACCAGATCTATGGCCCGGTGGTCACCGAGCGCCACCGCCACCGCTACGAAGCCAACGTGAACTACCTCGAGCAGCTGCGCAAGGCCGGTCTGGTGATCTCGGCGCTGACGCAGCGCGAGCAGCTCACCGAGATCGTCGAGCTGCCGCAGGACGTGCACCCCTGGTACGTGGGCGTGCAATTCCACCCCGAGTTCAAGTCCACCCCGTGGGACGGCCACCCGCTGTTCAACGCCTATGTGACGGCCGCATTGGCCCACCAGGCCGAGGCGACCGGCAAAACCCCGGTGGCAGCCTGAGCCATCTCCCGGAGCCCGCCCCATGAAACTCTGCAACTTCGACATCGGCCTGGACCGGCCCTTCTTCCTGATCGCCGGACCCTGCGTGATCGAGTCCGAGCAGTTGCAGATGGACGTGGCGGGCCAGTTGAAGGAAATCACCGGTAGCCTCGGTGTGCCCTTCATCTTCAAGAGCAGCTTCGACAAGGCCAACCGCAGCAGTGGCACCAGCTACCGCGGCCCGGGCCGTGACAAGGGCCTGGAGATTCTGGCCAAGGTCAAGCGCGAGCTGGGCGTGCCGGTGCTCACCGACGTGCACAGCGAAGACGACATCGCCGACGCGGCGAAGGTCTGTGACGTGCTGCAGACGCCCGCCTTCCTGTGCCGCCAGACCGACTTCATCCGAGCCGTCGCGCAAAGCGGCAAGCCGGTGAACATCAAGAAGGGCCAGTTCCTCGCGCCGCACGACATGAAGAACGTGATCGACAAGGCGCGCGCGGCCGCGAAGGAAGTCGGCCTGGACGAAGACAGCTTCATGGCCTGCGAACGCGGTGCGAGCTTTGGCTACAACAACCTCGTCTCCGACATGCGTGGCCTGGCCATCATGCGCGAGACCGGCGCACCGGTGGTGTTCGACGCCACGCACAGCGTGCAACTGCCCGGCGGACAAGGCACCAGCAGCGGCGGCCAGCGCGAGATGGTGCCGGTGCTGGCGCGCGCGGCGGTCGCCGTGGGCGTGGCGGGTCTCTTCATGGAAACCCACCCCGACCCGGCCAAGGCCATGAGCGACGGCCCCAATGCCGTGCCCCTCAAGCACATGAAAGCGCTGCTGGAAACCCTGCTGGCGCTGGACACCGTGACGAAGAAGAACGGTTTTCTTGAAGACCACTTCAACGCATGAGCACGCACGCGCTGCCTTCCGACGACGCCATTGCGGCCGCCGTGGTGGCCGTGGTGCCGTCCGCGAAAGCCGTGTGGCTGTTCGGCAGTGCGGTCAACGGCCGCTGGCGCGCGGGCAGCGATCTGGACATCGCCGTGCAATTGCCGGGCCGTTGGTCGCCCTCGGAACGCTTCGATGTGGCCATGGCCTTGGGCGCGCGACTGAACGTCGACGTGGACCTGCTCGAGTTTCAGCGGCTGGACACGGTGATGCAGGTACAGATCCTCGAAACGGGCCGTCTGCTGATAGCCCGCGACCCCGTTGCGCTGTTGCAATACGAGGGCTTCCTTCGCACCGAATACCAGAACATCCAACGTTGGCGCCAACCGATGGTGCGGGCACTGGCCGATCGGCTGGCGACCAGCGGAGGACGGCCATGACGGATGCCGTCACGCTCGTCGACGCGCTCGCCCAGAAGTCCGCCCGGCTGGAGCGCTGCGTGCTTCGCGCACGCGAGGAGCTCGCCGCCGCCTCGAACTTTCGCGCCGATTTCACGCGGCAGGACGCCGCCATCCTCAACGTGCAGCGCGCCTGCGAGCTGTCGATCGACATGGCCAATATGGTGATCGGCCACGAAGGCTGGGGACTGCCGCAAAGCGCGCGTGAAATGTTTGCCATCCTTCACCGCGAGGGCCTGCTCTCTGCCGAACAGGTGGGCGCTCTGCAAAACATGATTGGCTTTCGCAATGTCGCCGTGCACGAATACGACGAGCTGGATCTGGGCATTGCCGAAAACGTGATTCGCCATGAGCTCGACGGCCTGCTTTCGTTCGCCGGCCTGCTCGTCCAGCGCTACCTGAAGACCCCTTGATTTTTTATTGAACCTAAGGACCTGAGACCCATGAGTGCAATCGTTGACATCGTCGGCCGCGAAATCCTCGACAGCCGCGGCAACCCCACCGTCGAATGCGACGTGCTGCTGGAAAGCGGCGTGATGGGCCGCGCGGCCGTGCCGTCTGGCGCGTCCACCGGCAGCCGCGAAGCCATCGAGCTGCGCGACGGTGACAAGAGCCGTTACCTCGGCAAGGGCGTGCTCAAGGCGGTGGAAAACATCAACACCGAAATCTCCGAAGCCGTGCTCGGCCTGGACGCTTCCGAACAGGCCTTCCTGGACAAGACCCTGATCGACCTCGACGGCACCGACAACAAGGGCCGCCTGGGCGCCAACGCGATGCTCGCCGTTTCCATGGCTGTGGCCCGCGCCGCCGCCGAAGAAGCCGGCCTGCCGCTGTACCGCTACTTCGGCGGCATGAGCGCGGTGCAGATGCCCGTGCCCATGATGAACGTGGTCAACGGTGGTGCGCACGCCAACAACAACCTCGACCTGCAGGAGCTGATGATCATTCCCGTGGGCGCGCCGAGCTTCCGCGAGGCCGTGCGCTGGGGCGCCGAGGTGTTCCACGCGCTCAAGAAAATCATCCACGACAAGGGCATGAGCATTGCCGTGGGCGACGAAGGTGGCTTTGCCCCCAACGTGGCCAACCACGAAGCCGCGATCCAGATGATTCTGGAAGCCATTGGCAACGCCGGCTACACCGCGGGTGAGCAGATCGCCCTGGGCCTGGACTGCGCCGCAAGCGAGTTCTACAAGGATGGCAAGTACCACCTGGAAGCCGAAGGCCTGGTGCTCAGCGCCGAAGACTGGACCAACATGCTGGCCACCTGGGTCGACAAGTACCCGATCATCAGCATCGAAGACGGCATGGCCGAAGGCGACTGGGACGGCTGGAAGGTGCTCACCGAGCGCCTGGGCAAGAAGGTGCAACTGGTGGGCGACGACCTGTTCGTCACCAACACCAAGATCCTGAAAGAAGGCATCGACAAGGACATCGCCAACTCGATCCTGATCAAGATCAACCAGATCGGCACGCTGACCGAAACCTTCGCCGCGATCGAAATGGCCAAGCGCGCGGGCTACACCGCCGTCATCTCGCACCGCTCGGGCGAAACCGAAGACAGCACCATTGCCGACATCGCCGTGGGCACCAATGCCGGCCAGATCAAGACCGGCTCGCTCTCGCGCTCGGACCGCATGGCCAAGTACAACCAGCTGCTGCGCATCGAGGAAGACCTGGGTGACGTGGCGGTGTACCCGGGCCGCGACGCGTTCTACAACCTGCGTTAATCTTCGGCTTCATGGCCCGCCGCTTCATTCCCGTTCTGCTGATCGCGCTGCTCGTCATCGTGCACGCGCAAATCTGGTTCGGTCGGGGCAGCGTGCCCCGCGTGGCGAGCCTGAAGCAGCAACTCGCCACACAAGAGCTCGCCAACCGCGATGCGCAGCTGCGCAACGACCAGTTGGTGAGCGAGGTGAGCGACCTGCAGGAAGGCCTGGGCATGGTCGAAGAGCTGGCCCGCCAGGAACTGGGCATGGTCAAGCCCAACGAAATCTTCGTGCAGATCGCCAAGGGCAAGAATTGACCCTGTGCGTCGCGCTGCTGGGCGGCGAATCCAGTGGCAAGTCTTCGCTGGCAACGGCCCTGCACACACAGCTTCAAGACATTCACGGCCTGCGTGCCACCGTTGCGCCCGAACACTTGCGCACATGGTGCGAAGCCCACGGCCGCGCACCGCACGCCCACGAACAAGCCGCCATCGCCACCGAGCAGACCCGGCTCATCCAGGCCGCGCGGCAGACGCCCGGCGTGGACGTGGTGATCGCCGACACCACGGCGTTGATGGTGGCCGCCTACAGCGCGTTGTACTTTCAGGATCACAACCTGCTCGCACCGGCGCTGGTCGAGCAACGGACGACCTTCGATCTCAACCTGCTCATGGGCCTGGACCTGCCGTGGACGCCCGACGGCCTGTTCCGCGACAGCCCCACCGTGCGCGACGCCACCGACGCCCTGCTGCGCCGCGCCTTGCAAGGTGCAGGCATCGGTTTTCAGACGGTGTATGGGCAAGGTGAGGCGCGTGTGCAACAAGCGCTGCGCGCGGTCGGCAGCGCGCTGGGCAGGCCTCTGGTATCCGAAGACCCCGCGCTGGCCAACGGCCTGCGCCCCTGGTCCTGCGAGAACTGCAGCGACCCCGAGTGCGAGCACCGGTTGTTCACCGGGCTGCTGACGCGCCCCTGAGGTTCATACGGTTTTTCATTCAAGCGTAGAGCAAGCGGGTTGCCGCAGACAGTGCTGTAGCACGGCACGGCAAGGCAACCCAACGAAGTTATACGTTTGAAGGCAAAGCCGTATCAGTGCTTCTGGTCGCTCGCCGGTGCCTGCTGCGCCGGCTGCAGGAACACCTGCGCCGCGTCCACCGGGTCGAACCGGTACTGCTGACCGCAGAACTCGCAACCCACTTCCACCTGGCCTTGTTCGGTCAGGATCGATTCCACCTCGTCGCGCCCCAGGCTGCGCAGCATGCTGCCCACGCGCTCGCGCGAGCAGGTGCAGGCAAAGCGTGGGCCGTGCTCGCCGGTAAGCGGCTCGAAGCGGCGCACATCCTCTTCCCAGAACAGGCGGTGCAGGATGGTGTCGGCGTCCAGGCCCAGCAGCTCCTCGCGCTTCAGGCTGGACGCCAGGATCGCGATGCGGTTGTAGTCCTCGTTCACGCCGATCTGGTCTTCATCGCGCGCGCCCGACTGGCCGGCGAGGTTGTCCACGCCCTGCAGCGGCAGGCGCTGGATCAACAGGCCCGCGGCCATCTTGTCGTCCGCCGCGAGCACCAGCCGCGTGTCGAGCTGCTCGCTCTGCAGCATGTAGTGCTCGATCACCTCGCTGAGCTTTTCCAGCTTTTCGCGCTTGTCGCCAAACAGCGGCACCACGCCCTGGTAAGGCTGCTGGCCCGGCAGTCGGTCCTTGGGGTCCAGCGTGATGGCGCAACGGCCCTGGTTGGTCACGTTGACCATGTGCGACAGCGGCGCGTCGGACGCCACCTCGCCCACCACCGTGGCGGTGGCGCGCAGGCTCAGGTCGGGCTGCACCTCGGCCACGGCCAGTTTCACCGGGCCGTCGCCCATGATCTGCATGATCAGCGCGCCGTTGAACTTGATGTTGGCCTGCATCAGCGTGGCCGCGGCCGTCATTTCGCCCAACAGCTCCGTCACCGCCTCCGGGTAGCCACCGGCATCGCGGTGGCGCTGCAGGATCTCTTGCCAGGCGTCGGTCAGGCGCACGAGCATGCCCCGCACCGGCAGGCCTTCAAAGACGAATTTGTGGAGTTCGGACACGCAAAACTTTCAGGGTCGTTCAAAAAAATCGAAGAGAAGCAGATCGGGATCAACCGATCTTTTTCAAGCCTTTGCGGAAGCGTTCGGCATTGGCGATGTAGCTGCGCGCACTGCGGCGCAGGCCCTCGATCTGCTCCGGCGACAGCGATTTCACCACCCTCGCCGGGCTGCCGAGGATCATGCTGCCATCGGGAAACTCCTTGCCTTCGGTGACCAAGGATCCCGCGCCCACGAGGCAGTTCTTGCCAATCCTTGCGCCGTTGAGCACGGTAGCGCCGATGCCGATCAGCGATTCATCGCCAATGGTGCAGCCGTGCAACATCACCTGGTGGCCCACCGTCACGTTGTCGCCCAGGGTCGTGGGAAAGCCGATGTCGGCGTGCAGCACACTGCCGTCCTGGATGTTGGAGCCACGCCCGATGGTGATGGGGTCGTTGTCGCCGCGCAGCACTGCGCCAAACCACACGCTGCTGCCCTCGCCCAGCACCACATTGCCCATCACCTGGGCGCTGTCGGCCACCCAGGCGGAGTCGGCCAGGCGGGGGGACGTGCCATCGAGTTCGTAAATTGCCATCTTGCGGGTCTCCTGTGGGGTCTGTCGGGTCTCTGGTCGCGAAACCTAGAATTGTAGGGATGCAAGCGCCCGCTCACCTGTCACCCCCGCCCTTGGCCTCCCTGCGCGCGCAAGCTTTGCGGGTGCTGTGCACCAGCGACCCTGGCCAGAAAGCGGCCGCCACCCACGCCCTCTTCCACGCGCAGCAGGCCGGCCACACGCGGCTCGACCCGGCCGAACACCTGCAGCCCGACGCGGCCACACCCTTGCCCGGGCGGCCCGCGCAACCCGTGCTGATCGCGCCGGTGGACGTGCCGCAGCGCTCGCCCTTCACGCCCGAGGGGCTGGTGATGCTGCTGCACGCGGTGGCGCACATCGAATTCAACGCCATCGACCTGGCGCTGGACGCGGTCTGGCGCTTCCCCGACATGCCCGCCGAGTACTACACCGACTGGCTGCGCGTGGCGCACGAAGAAGCCACGCACTTCGAGCTGCTGCGCACGCACCTGCAGAGCCTGGGACACGACTACGGTGACTTCATGGCGCACAACAGCCTGTGGGAGATGTGCCTGCGCACGCAAACCGACGTGACCGCGCGCATGGCGCTCGTGCCCCGCACGATGGAAGCGCGCGGGCTGGACGCCACGCCGCCGATGCAGGCACGCCTGCGCAAGGTCGGCACACCGGCGGCGCTGCGCGCGGTGGAGATCCTCGACGTGATCCTGCGCGACGAGATCGGCCACGTGGCGGTCGGCAACCGCTGGTACGGCTGGTTGTGCGCGCAGCAGGGCATCGAGCCCTTGGGCCACTACCGCCGCCTGGCGCGCGAGCATTCGGCGCCGCGCCTGCGGCCGCCCTTCAACGACGCGGCGCGGCTCGCGGCCGGGTTCAGCCAGCCCGAGCTGGACGATCTGCTGCAGGCCGCGTCATCGCGTTCATGAGAACCTGAAGTCTTCGCGCACCGCCGTGCGCCGGTAGGTCACAGGCACGGGCGCGCGGCCCAGCAACTGCGGCAACGCATTGGGCACCGGCATGTTGTCGCGCTGCAGCAGGATCCAGTGGCCATAGCTGAACGGGCTGAAGCGGAACACATCGCACAGGTGCGCGCCCACGCGGCTCATCCAGTTGGGCAGCAACACTTGCACAGCGGGTGCCACCGGTTGTTCCGCGTGCTCCACGCCGCGCAACACCTGCAGGTAGTGGCGGTAGGCAAACAGGCGTTCACCGCCCAGGTTGGCTTCGCGCTGGCGGGCCAGCGTGGGCATGCGCGCCAGCGCGGCATAGGCCTCGCCCAGGTCGGTCGCCTGCAGCGCGGCGATGCGGCCCGTGGCGCCCCGTGGCACGAAATGCACCGGCCAGCTCGCCAGCATGCGCAACCAGCTGGCGCCAAAGCCGCCCATGCCGTCGATCAGCGAGGGGCGCACGATGCAATGGTCCGCGCCGCTCGCCTGGATGGCCTGCTCGCCTTTCAGCTTGCTGGACAGAAAGCGGCTCTTCGCGCCTTCGTGCAAGCCCAGCGCGGAGGTGTGGATCAGGCGCACGCCCGTTGCCGCGCACGCCGCCGCCAGCGCCTTTGGCATGCGGTGGTGCACATCGTCATAACGCTCGCCGACGCGCTGGCGCAGGATGCCCACGCAGTTGATCACCACGTCCATGCCGTGCAGGTGCTCGCGCCAGGCGTCGGGTTGGTGAATGGTGTGCAGCTGCAGGTGTTTCCAGGTGATGGGCTCCCGCTCGACGGCATTGGCTTGCGCAGCAGGCGGCGCACGGCGCATCCTCGTCACGTCCATCCCTCCAGCGATCAAAGCCCGCACCACATGGCGGCCAATGAAGCCCGTGGCGCCCAGCACCAGAACGCGCGGTGGCGTGCCCGGTATCGCCGTGGCGTTGGCGTTCACAGTGCCTGGCTGTTCAATGAACATACGTCCTCTTTTGACCCGCGCTGCGGCGGCTGGTGGGGTGCCGCGGATTCTACGGAGGACCATCCCGGATAATCGGGGATGACTTCCGCACCCTCGACCGCCTTCAGCACACTCCCCCTATCCCCCGCCACGCTGGCCAATCTGGAGCAGCTGGGCTACACGGCCATGACGCCGATCCAGGCCGCGGCCCTGCCGCCGGCTTTGCTGGGCAAGGACATCATTGCCCAGGCCAAGACCGGCAGCGGCAAGACCGCCGCCTTCGCCCTCGCCCTGCTGGCCAACCTGAACCCGCGCCGCTTTGCCGTGCAGACGCTGGTGCTGTGCCCCACGCGCGAGCTGGCCGACCAGGTCACCACCGAAATCCGCCGCCTCGCGCGCGCCGAAGACAACATCAAGGTCGTCACGCTGTGCGGCGGCGTGCCGCTGCGCGGGCAGCTCGCCACGCTGGAACACGGCGCGCACATCGTGGTCGGCACGCCGGGCCGCCTCATGGACCATCTGGAGCGCGGCAGCCTGCAACTCGATGCGCTCAACACGCTGGTGCTCGACGAAGCCGACCGCATGCTCGACATGGGCTTCTTCGACGACATCGTCACCGTCGCCAAACAATGCCCCAAGACGCGCCAGACCCTGCTGTTCTCCGCCACCTACCCGGAAGGCATCGCGAAGCTGAGCGCGCAGTTCATGCGCGAGCCCATCACCGTGAAGGTGGAAGCGCAGCACGCGGGCGCGCAGATCGAACAGCGCTGGTACGAGGTGAACGAGAACGAACGGCTCGACACCGTGAGCAAGCTGCTGGCCCACTTCCGCCCGGCCAGCACGCTCGCGTTCTGCAACACCAAGGCACAGTGCCGCGACCTCGTGGCGGTGCTGCAGGCGCAAGGCATCAGCGCGCTCGCCTTGTTTGGCGAGCTGGAGCAACGCGAGCGCGACCAGGTGCTGGTGCGCTTCGCCAACCGCAGCTGTTCCGTGCTCGTGGCCACCGACGTGGCCGCGCGCGGCCTGGACATCGCCAGCCTGGCCGCCGTGATCAACGTGGACGTGACGCCCGACCCCGAGGTGCACATCCACCGCATCGGCCGCACCGGGCGCGCGGGCGAAAGCGGCCTGGCGCTCAACCTCGCGAGCCTGGACGAAATGGGCAGCGTGGGCAAGATCGAACAGCTGCAAGGCCGCGAATCCACGTGGCACCCGCTGAGCGAACTCAAGCCCGCGAGCCACGAGCCGCTGGTGCCGCCCATGGTCACGCTGCACATCCAGGGCGGCCGCAAGGAAAAGATCCGCCCGGGCGACGTGCTGGGCGCGCTCACGGCCGACCTCGGCTACACCCGCGAGCAGGTGGGCAAGATCAACGTGAACGAATGGTCCACCTACGTCGCGGTGGACCGCGACATCGCCCAGCAAGCCGCGAGCCGGCTCAACGCGGGACGCATCAAGGGCAAGAGCGTGAAGGTGCGCGTGCTGGAGGACTGAGCCGCATCACGCCGGGCTGGGGCGCGCAGCCGGCCCGGTCTGGCGTGTGATGGCGGCGACAAGCCCGCACCAGCCTGTGAACCAGGCGATGAAGGCCGCCACATGGCCGTATTCCCACCGCGCACGCATGGCGTCATAAGCCACGGCGAATTGCGCCGGACTGAGGTCGGCCGCGCCCGCCCAGGTGGCGTTGACCGGGCCCACGACAAATCCCCAGAGCAGCAACGACGCCAACAAAGCGCCCGCAGATGCTGCCGCAAGACCGCCACCGGGCAAGCGCCGTGCCCGAACCGCCAGCATGGCCACCGAGACCAGCGCAGCCACCTGGACCGTGCCACCCACCAGGCCGTACCACGAGTACAGCGAACTGGTGACAGCGGTGTACAGCTCGGCGGAATAGCCCATCTTCACGGGCAACTGCATGAGGTGGGATGCGCCGGGGGCGAGACCGAGGGCGGTCAGGCTCAGCGCCATGATCTGGTGTGCTCGGGACATCATGCGCCGTACCGGCAAACGGTGTGCCGGTCCGTGGATGCCTGAACCTAAAAACTCACCACCACCGACGCCGCGCTGCGCTTGGCCTCGCCATGGAACACCGCTTCGATGTTGTTGCCATCGGGGTCGAGGACGAAGGCCCCGTAGTAGCCCGGGTGGTACTTGCGAATGCCGGGGGCACCGTTGTCCTTGCCGCCCGCGGCCAGCGCGGCCTTGTGGAATGCATCGACCATGGCCTTGTCCTGCGCCTGGAAGGCCAGGTGGTGGCGGCCCGTCAGCTCCCCGTTCGCGGCTTCGCTGTCGGGGGTGGAAACGAAGAGCTCGTCGGCCCAGAAGTAGTCGTCGCCGCTGCCACTCATCGGGATGTCCAGCACATTGAACACGGCGGTGTAGAAAACCTTGCTGGCCGGGAGGTCCTTCACGACCAGCTGGATGTGATCGATCAGGCGGCCGCGGTGCAGTTCATGCGTTTCCATGGTGAGCTCCTGTTGTTGGAACGGATCGAACGGGACATCCTAGCGGGAGCACCCACTAAACTCCGTGCGATGGCACGCGTAAAAATCTGCAAACCCTGTCTCTGGACCGCGTTGCTGGGCATTGGCTTTCTGTTCATCTGGTATTTCAAGGTTCTGGCGCTGGGCTACTACTGGCTCACCACCAGCGTCAACGCGGCGCAGTGGGAGCGCTCGGCACTGTGGTTGCCGAGCTACCGCGTGGCCGTGGAAGGCCTGCCGATCGAGGGCTTGACGCGCAACACCTCGGGCCTCACCTTCAACGAGAAAACCGGCACCCTGTTCACCGTGATCAACCGCCCGCCGCAGGTCGCCGAACTCACCACCGACGGGCGCCTGCTGCGCGTGATCGAAATCGACGGCGTGAAAGACCCCGAGGGCATCACCTACGTGGAGCGCGACACCTACGTCATCTCGGACGAGGACAGCCACAGCATGTACTGGGCGCAGATCGGACCCGACACCCAGCGCGTTTCCGTGGCGGGCAAGTCCAGCCTGGGCCTGAGCATCGACACCGTGCACAACGCCAGCTTCGAGGGCGTGTCCTGGGACAGCGCGCAGCACCGCCTGTTCGTGGTGAAGGAGAAAATGCCCCTTCGCGTGCTGGTCATCAGCGGACTGGACGTGTTCAACGAGTCCACCGGCTTCAACATCAACATCCACGAGTGGCAGTCGTCCAGCGCGGCGTCGCTGTTCATGAGCGACCTGTCCTCGCTCACGCTGCACGAACCCACCGGACAATTGCTGTTGCTCAGCGACGAATCCGCGCTGATCGTGGCCTACGCACCCAACGGCAAGCCGATCAGCATGCTGCCCTTGTGGCGCGGGTTTCATGGCCTGCGACAGAAGGTGCCCCAACCCGAAGGCCTGGCCGTCGGCCCGGATGGCGCGATCTACGTGCTGTCCGAACCCAATCTGTTCTACCGCTTCGAACGCACGGCCGCACCGGCGGGTTCGTAAACTCGGCAACCCGTCTCAACACTCAGGAGCACCACCATGGGCGCGCAATGGAAAGCAAAACACAAGGACCTCGCCGCGAACGCCAGGGGCAGGCTGTTCGGCAAACTGGCCAAGGACATCATGATCGCGGCCCGGCATGGCGCCGACCCGGCCTCCAACTCACGGCTGCGCCTGGTGGTGGAGCAGGCGCGCAAGGTGTCCATGCCCAAGGACACGCTGGACCGCGCCATCAAGAAAGGCGCAGGCCTCACCGGTGAGGCCGTGCATTTCGAGCACGTGGTCTACGAAGGTTTTGCACCGCACCGCGTGCCGGTGATGGTGGAGTGCCTGACCGACAACGTGAACCGCGCCGCGTCGGAAATGCGCGTGTTGTTTCGCAAAGGTCAGTTGGGCACATCAGGCTCGGTGGGGTGGGACTTTGACCACGTCGGCATGATCGAAGCCGAGCCGGCCACCAAGGGCGCCGACCCCGAACTCGCCGCCATCGAAGCCGGCGCGCAGGACTTTCACCCCGGCCACGACGAAGGCGTGACCGTCTTCCTGACCGACCCGACCGACCTCGACCTCGTGGGCCGCGCGCTGCCGGCGCAGGGTTTCACGGTGCTGTCCTCCAAACTGGGCTACAAGCCGAAGAACCCGATCGACCCGAGCAGCCTCAGCGCCGAGGAACTCGAAGAAGTGGAAGCCTTCCTGGCCGCGCTGGACGCCAACGAAGACGTGCAGAACGTGTTTGCCGGCCTGGGGGGCTGAGCCCGCCACGTTTGAACTCACCGACAATTCAGCCATGAACGACACGACCTCTTCCCCCTCCCG